>NZ_JBIWKH010000005.1:47378-509656 GCF_044765585.1 Streptomyces sp. NPDC102441 | reverse complement strand
ACAACACCTTGGGGAGGGGCCACCCGGCCCGGTTGGGCCGTTCCCACCCCCGGCGCGCGGTGGTTTGCCACCCGCCCCCCCCCCGCCCCCCCCCGCGGGGGGGGGGGGGGGGGCCCCCCCCCCCCCCACCCCCGTCCCGCGCATCGCCTTTGGGTGCGCGGGACGGTGCCGAAAGTTTCGGAGGCCACCCGGCGCGCGCGGGGGACCGCCTCGCTCCCCAACATGTGGGACCAGCTCCACCAGAGCGCGGCCTACGGCAACCACGGCCTCTGGGTCACCAACGTGGGCGATCTCAAGGGCAACGAACTGCCCACCCAGTTCTTCCTGGAGTACGCCTGGGCGGGTCACCGAGGACCGGCAGCGGCTGGCCGCCGCCGCGGAACGCGTCCGGCGGGGCCTGCCCGCCTCCGCCCAGGACGCCTGGTACGAGCTCGTCGGGTACGCGGTGCGTGCCACCGCCAATCTGTACGCCCTGCGGGAGGCGGAATTCACCAACCCGCACTACGCGCCCCAGGGCCGCGCTCTGACCAACCAGCTCGCCGCCACCGCCGAGGCGGGGCCGGCCGAGGACCTCGCCCTGGCGCGGCGCTTCAACACCGAGGTGGCCGACGGAAAATGGGAGGGCTTCCAGACGCAGCCGCACATCGGATACGGCGACGTGGGCCGGTATGGTCCCAACGCCCCCTGGCAGCAGCCCGAACTGGACAACGTGGCGATCGCGGACGAGATCTTCCCCGCCGGACGGACTCACTTACGCCGTCTCCTTCGACGGCGAGGCCCCGCAGCCCGTCAACATCACCGAGGTCACGGGGCCGGACGACGGCACCATGAACACCCAGTGGGCCCGCAACACGTCGGACAACGTCAACCGCACCGCCACCGCGCATCACATCGGCCGGGCCGGCGCCCACGTGCTCAAATTCTGGATGGTCGACCCGACCGTGGTACTCCAGAACCTCGTGGTGGACACCGGCGGCCTCAAGCCCAGCTATCTGGGCCCCGCCGGAGAGTCTCCGGCTGAGCTGACCGGAGAGGGACGAGGAGGCGGCAGGGATGAGCATCGAGATCCGGGACACCGAGGGACGCGGTGCGGCGCTGGAGGTGGCCCCAGGCCCCGCGGAGGGGCCTCTCCAGGTCGGAATCGTGATCGAGGGCCCCTCGGCGCACGCCTCCTGGTCCTGCACCCCCGCAGCGGCCAGGGAACTGGCCGCGGCGCTCGTCGCGGCGGCCGGTGAAGCGGAGAACGCGCGGTCGGGGGAGCCCGTCACCGTCAAGGCGCGCGAGCTGCTGCGTGGCGACGTACGGGACGGCGACCGGCTCATGACGGTGGAGTCCGTGAGGACGGACGGGGCGAACGTCCAGGTGACCTGGACCTCGGGAGGCGGACGCAGCTGGAGCCAGATGTACGCGGCCGATGCCGACATCCGGCTCAGGCGACGGCTCCGGCCGGGGAGGTGAGCGGGGCGTCGCTCCGTACGGGCTTCGTATTTCGACAATCGCCGTAGTACGGTGAATGCCGTAGTACGGTGAATCTCGTACGAAGCGACGGCCCGGCGCGCCCGGGCCGTCGCGACGCCCGTCGCATCCCGAGGAACCGGAGTCTCCTGTGAGTGCACTGTTCGAGCCCTACGCCCTGCGGTCGCTGACCGTTCCCAACCGCGTCTGGATGGCTCCGATGTGCCAGTACAGCGCGGAAGCGTCCGGTCCCGACACGGGCGCGGCCAACGCATGGCACTTCGCCCACTACGCCTCGCGTGCGGTAGGCGGTACCGGGCTCGTCCTGGTCGAGGCCACCGCCGTCAGCCCGGAGGGCCGCATCAGCCCCGCCGACCTCGGGATCTGGAACGACCGTCAGGTGGAGGCGTTCCGCGGGATCACCAGCTTCCTCGCCGGTCAGGGGACCGTCCCCGGCATCCAGCTCGCCCACGCGGGACGGAAGGGATCCACCGACCGCCCCTGGCGCGGCGGAGCCCCCATCGGCGTCCAGGACCCCGAGGGCTGGACGCCGGTCGGCCCGAGCCCTCTCGCGTACGACGAGCGCCACACGGTGCCCGCCGAGCTGAGCGCCGAGGACATCCAGCAGGTCGTGCGCCAGTTCGCCGACGCGGCCCGCCGGGCACTCGACGCGGGTTTCCGGGTCGCCGAGATCCACGGGGCGCACGGCTATCTGATCGGCGAGTTCCTGTCCCCGCACAGCAACCACCGCACCGACGCCTACGGCGGCTCCTTCGAGAACCGCACGCGCTTCGCCCTGGAGGTCGTGGACGCCGTGCGGGCCGTGTGGCCCGAGGAGCTCCCGCTGTTCTTCCGCATCTCCGCCACCGACTGGCTCACCGAGAACGAGGACGACCCGCGCGAGGGCTGGACCGCCGACGACACCGTCCGATTCGCCCGTGAGCTGCTCGCGCACGGCGTGGACCTGCTGGACGTCTCGACCGGCGGTCTCGCTCCGAGGGCGCGGATCCCCGTGGAGCCGGGATACCAGGTGCCCTTCGCCGAGCGGGTGCGCAAGGAGACCGGCCTCCCGGTGGCCGCCGTCGGGCTGATCACCGACCCCGTGCAGGCGGAGAAGATCGTCACCGACGGCTGCGCCGACGCCGTCCTGCTCGGCCGGGAGCTGCTGCGTGACCCCTACTTCGCCCGCAACGCCTCACGCGCGCTCGGCGGCGACGCCGAGGCGCCCGAACCGTACGGCTACGCGGTGTGACACCGCGTCTGTGGGTACGCTGAGCGGCGATGTTCACTCCTCAGGGCCCCACAGTGCGCGAACTCGCCGTGCAGGCGTTCTCCTCGACGATGCGCGGATACGACCTGCTCGCCCCGAAGTTCGACCTGACGCCGTACCGGACCCCGGACCGGGTCCTCGATGCCGTCGCCGACGCCGTCCGGCCTCTCGGGCCGTTCGGCCGGGGCCTGGACGTCTGCTGCGGCACCGGAGCGGGGGTCGGGGTGCTGCGCGGGCTGTGCCGGGAGCGGGTGGCCGGCGTCGACTTCAGCGCCGGGATGCTCGACGTCGCCCGGGCCGCCTGTGCCGTCGGCGCCGGCGGCCCGGCGGTGGACTGGGTCCGGGCCGACGCCCTGGCCCTGCCGTTCGCGCGCTCCTTCGACCTGGCCCTGAGCTTCGGGGCGTTCGGCCACTTCCTTCCGGAGGAACGCCCGGCGCTGTTCGGCCAGGTGCACGCGGCGCTGCGCCCGGGCGGTCTGTTCGTCTTCCCGGTGGGCGCGCCGCCCGCGGTGGGCTCCCGGGCCTACTGGTCGCTGCTCGGCTTCGATCTGGCCATGCGGGCGCGTAACGCTCTGTGGCGCCCGCCGTTCGTCATGTACTACCGCACGTTTCCGCTCGCCGGTGTGGTGGACGACCTCGTGAGGACCGGATTCTCCGTACGGCTGCTACCCCTGGAGGAGTTCGGCCGGAGGCCGGACGGCAGCCCTCGTGTCCGGCTCGTGGTGGCGGCTCGTGGATAAAGCTACGACGAATCTCGTACAATGAGGTTCCTGTACGAAGTGGAGGCAACGTGACGTCGAACGCCGCTCGCGTGCTCGCCCACCCCTCGCGCGAGGAGATCCGCGTCGAGGGAGTG
The DNA here is from genome assembly GCF_044765585.1 of Streptomyces sp. NPDC102441. Taxonomy (NCBI): domain Bacteria; kingdom Bacillati; phylum Actinomycetota; class Actinomycetes; order Kitasatosporales; family Streptomycetaceae; genus Streptomyces; species Streptomyces sp. NPDC102441. The sequence goes on along the minus strand of NZ_JBIWKH010000005.1, from coordinate 506,075 downwards.
CTCCACGCACTGTCCGATCCGATCCGGCTCCGGATCGTGCGTCAGCTGGCAGGCGCGGCCGACGAGCAGGCCTGTTCCCGCTTCGACCTCCCGGTCTCCAAGTCCACCACCACGCATCACTTCCGGGTGCTCCGCGAGAACGGCGTCATCACCCAGTTCTACCGCGGCACCGCCAAGCTGAGCTGCGTACGGACGGAGGACCTGGACGCGCTCTTCCCCGGCCTGCTGGACAGCGTCCTGGGCGGAGTGGAGCTGCAGGCCGAGCGCCTCGGCCCCGGCTGACGCGTTCTCGGCCGGGCTACAGCGGCTCGCCGTGGGCCGCTTCGAGCAGCCCGGACCAGTCGGGGATCTTCACCGGCCCGCGTCCGAGGGAGCGGCCGAGCGCCGCCTCCGCACGTTCGATGGACAGCCAGCCGTCCCATTCCACCGGCCGCAGGCCCTGGCCCCGGAGAGCACCCAGCGGATCCGTGGCCACCTCCCTGCCGACGAGCAGCGGTGCGTCCTCGATCAGCGAGGCGACCGTCTCCTTCGCGCACGACCTGTTCGAACCGATCACCCCCGTGGGGCCACGCTTGATCCACCCGGCGACGTACTCCCCGGGCGACGCCGTCCCGTCCCTGACCACCCGGCCCGCGAGATGCGGCACGGTGCCGCGCACCGGGTCGAAGGGCAGACCGGGCAGGGGCGTCCCCCGGTACCCCACGGCCCGCAGCACGAGCTGCGCCTCGATGTCCTCGTACACCCCGGTGTCCCGTACGCCTCCGGCACCGTCCGGGGCCGTACGCGCGAACCGCACTCCCGCGACCCGCCCGTCCCGCTCCAGCAGTTCGACCGGGCGCAGGAAGAATCGCAGCCGGATACGGCGCTCCCGGCCGGGTGCGGCGGGCCGTGGATCCGCCGCCCATCCCCGGAGCACGTCCAGATTGCGCCTGACCACGGCAGGCAGAGGTGTTCCCGTGAGCCCCACCGCGGCGGCGTAGGCCGGATCGAGCGCTAGCTCCGAGCCGTCGACGGCGATGCGTGCCCCGGGGAGCGCGCCGAGCTCGCGCAGTTCCTTCGTGGTGAACCTGGCCTGCGAGGGGCCGCGCCTGCCGACGATGTGGACCTCCCGCACCCTGCTCGCCACCAGCGCGTCGAGCGCGGCCCGTGGCACGTCCGTGCCCCGCAGCCCGTCGGCGCCGCGGGCGAGGATCCGGGCGACGTCGACCGCCACGTTGCCGACCCCGACCACCACGGCCGAACGGGCCAGGAGCGCGAAGCCGTCGGGGGCCGCGTCCGGGTGGGCGCTGTACCAGGAGACGAACTCGGTGGCGGAGAAACTTCCCGGCAGCCCCTCACCGGGTACGTCGAGCGGCCGGTCGGCAGCGGCGCCGACGCAGTAGACCACCGCGTGGTACATCTCCTTCAGCCGGTCGGGTGACAGTCCGCCCGCGCCCACCCCCACATTGCCGACGAAGGTGATCCGGTCGTCCTCCAGGACCGCCCGGAGACTGCTCTGCAGCGACTTGATCTTCTCGTGGTCGGGTGCCACGCCGTACCGGACGAGTCCGTACGGTGTGGGCAGCCGGTCCAGCACATGCACCCGCACGTCCGGCACCCGCGACTGCAGCAGGGCCTGGGCCGTGTAGACCCCGCTCGGTCCCGAACCCACGACGGCGACACGGAGCACGGCGCACCTCCTCCGGCAGGTTCCCTCCAGCATGGCACCGCCGCGGGGAAGCGGGGAGAGGCGCGCGGGCCCGGCGTCCCGGCGGGGCCCTTCAGGTCATCAGGCCACGCATCCGGTCGATCTCCACGGTCTGCTGGGCGACGACGTCGTTGGCCATCTCCTCCACCAGCACGTTGTTGCCGTCCGTGAGAGCCTCGGTCGCCATGGTGACCGCACCCTGGTGGTGGGTGATCATCAGCTCCAGGAACAGCCGGTCGAAGGCCTTGCCCTTCGCTGCGCGCAGCTGCTCGATCTGCTTGCCGGTCGCCATGCCGGGCATCCCGGAGTGGTCGTGTGTCTCCTCGCGGTCGTCTCCACCGTTCTTTTTCAGCCAACCCTCCATGGCGCCGATCTCAGGCTCCTGTGCTGCCGATATGCGCTTCGCGAGCCGATCGACAGATGTGGAAGAAGCCCGTCCGGGAACGAGAGCGGTGAGCACGAGGGCTTGTCGGTGGTGCTCGATCATCATGCGGGCGTAGCGGAAGTCGGCGGAGTTGGGGGTGTCGTCCCCGGCGGCCTTCACGGCCTCCTCGGCCGACAGCGTCCTTGCCGGTTCGCCGGGTTTTCCGGGCGCCACGACCGAAGGACCCTTGTCCGCCCCGGCCTTGGCCCCGTCGCCGCCGCTGTCGTCGTCGCAGCCCCCCAGGGCGAGAACGGCAGCCGCGAGCGCCGTCGTGAGAGCGGCCGCGCGCAGGCGTCTTGTCCGACGGGGCATCAACACGGCGACCTCCATAGCCACATGAGTCTGCTGCAGACCGTCCTAACACCTACCACCGGCCGGTGATCAAAAACTTTTATTACGTCTCTGTTGCCATCTGTTGGTGTGTACATGGAAGGGACGATACTGCCGGGGTCCATGAACCGTTCGCAGACGGACGGATACAAGGGAGGACGCAGTGATCTCGTTGCACACCACCAGCGTGCGGCGGAGACGCCTGGGCGTGGCAGCAGCCGCAGCCGGTCTCATCGCTACGCTGCTCACGGCCGGACCCACGGCCGCGACGCCCGATCCGGGAGACACCGCCACCACCCGCGGCAGTGTCTCCGCGAGTGAACAGGCCGAAGCCAGAGCCGCCATCGAGAGCGGCGAGATACCCGGCGTGGACGAGATCGTCCACAGCGACAACATCCAGCATCTGGCCAACGTCCCCAAGGACGCGCTGCAGGGGCTCAACACGGACCTGGTCTTCCAGGGGAAGTACGCCTTCGCCGGCAACTACGACGGCTTCCGCATCTTCGACATCGGCAACCCGAAGAAGCCCAGGACCGTCGCGCAGGTGCTCTGCCCCGGATCGCAGAACGACATCTCGGTCTCCGGAAACCTGCTCTTCCTGTCGACCGACTCCTCACGCAGCGACAACTCGTGTGCGAGCACGACGCAGCCCGCCACGGAGAAGGCCTCCTGGGAGGGCATGAAGGTCTTCGACATCAGCGACAAGCGCCACCCGAAGTACGTCGCCGCTGTCGAGACCGCGTGCGGTTCGCACACCCACACGATCATTCCCGAGCGCAAGAACGTGTACGTGTACGTCTCGTCGTACTCGCCCAACGAGACGTTCCCGGACTGCCTGCCGCCGCACGACGGAATCTCCGTCATCAAGGTGCCGCGCAGCGCCCCGGAGGACTCCCGGATCGTGAACTTCCCGGTGCTCTTCCCGGACGGTGGCAACCCGGGTGCGCCGGACAACCCCGGCGTCTCCAGGACCACCGGGTGCCACGACATCACCGTGCTGCCGTCGAAGGACCTGGCGGCCGGGGCGTGCATGGGCGACGGCCTGCTGTTCTCCATCAAGGACCCGGAGAACCCGAAGATCATCGACCGGGTCCAGGACAACGTGAACTTCGCCTTCTGGCACTCCGCCACCTTCAACCAGAAGGCCGACAAGGTCGTCTTCACCGATGAACTCGGCGGTGGCGGCGCGGCCACCTGCAACGACGAGATCGGCCCCCACCGTGGCGCCGACGGCGTCTACGACATCACCGGCAGGGGCGACCACCGCAAGCTGGTCTTCCGCTCCTACTTCAAGATCGACCGCCCGCAGGCCGACACCGAGGTCTGTGTCGCGCACAACGGCTCGATCATCCCGGTCAAGGGCCGCGACCTGATGGTCCAGGCCTGGTACCAGGGCGGGATCTCCGTGTGGGACTTCACCGACTCCGCGAAGCCCAAGGAGATCGCGTACTTCGAACGTGGGCCGGTCTCCACGGACGAGGTCACCACGGCCGGCCCGTGGTCGGCGTACTACTACAACGGCTACATCTACTCCAACGACATCGAGAAGGGCTTCGACGTCCTGAAGCTCAACGACCGGAGAACCGACCCGGCGAAGAAAGTGCGCCTGCAGGAGCTCAACGCGCAGACGCAGCCGGACTACTTCGACCGCTGATCCACCGGTCTGCAACCGCAGGTGAAAGCGAGCGCCCCGCCGGACGGTCTCCGCCCGGCGGGGCACGCTTATCTCATTGACCCCCGGACGGCACGGGGACATGCTGTATCCCTGGTTCCGGCGATGCGGGGGATCGCCGGAATCGGACTCGGGCGTACGCGTCGGCGGCCGCTCAGGCGGCGGCAGGCCGCACGCTCGTACCCGCGGCCGCGGCCCACTCCACCAGCAGGCGCTGGTACTCCGTCTCGCCGTCCGGGGACAGCAGTCCGCCCGAGCGCTGCCACAGGGTGCGAATCTCTTCGTTGACCACGGAGGCGGGGCGCACGACGGCGGACTGGTTCGGATACGGGGACATGTCCACCAAGCTAAACCCCCGCCGGGCCGTCGGACCCACTCGTGGACAGGGATATCCCTCACACCGCGTCCCGGAATCCTTCACGACCGGTACGTGACCGACGCCTCCCCGGTGAGTTCCGGCAGCCCCAGCGCCCGGAGCCCGTCCGGCCGCTCCGCCACCGGCAGATGGTCCACGAAACGGACCTCACAGCCCACGGCGGCCGCGCCCGCGTCGGCGTGGCGGTCGTCACCGACCATGACCACATCCGCGGGATCGAGCTCCAGCAGCGTGCAGGCCGTGCGGAAAAGGCGGGGGTCGGGCTTCTGGACGCCGTGCTCGTAGGACAGGACGTAGGCGTCGACGCATGCGTCCAGGCCGTGCGCGCGGAAGACGGGGCGCAGGTCCCAGCCGATGTTGCTGACGATCCCCACCGCGGTGCCGCTGCTGCGCAGCCCGCCCAGGACCTCCGCCGCATCGGGATAGGGCCGCCAGGCGGCAGGGCTCATATGGCGGTCGTACAGCGCGTCGTACACGCCCGGGTCCGGGAGGTCCGCCTGGCGGGCCAGTCCGGTGTACGCCTCCCGGTGCGCCGGCGCGTTGCGGTCGCGATCGGCCCACGCGACGGCCAGGGACGGTGGGATCCGCGCGGGGACCGGGCCCCCGGGCAGCGCTCCTGCCTCGGTGAGCCGGCGCGTCCAGTCCTCGAAGCCGGCCTGCTCCACGGCTGTGCCCCGTGCGTCGAGGACCGCGCGCAGCCACTCGGCGACGGACTCGATCCGGAAGAGGGTCCCGGAGAAATCGAAAAGTACACCCTTTATTGGCATGAGCCGATCTTCGCCGCCGCCGGTGTGGACCTACAAGCGCCTGACCTCGCCGCGGGCCTGGAGCCGGGCGCGGCCCGTGTACCGGATGTATCCGGCTGCGGAGAGCGAGGCGATGGCACCTCCCAGCAGAACTCCGCCCAGCACATCGCTCAGCCAGTGCACGCCCAGGTAGACACGGGTGAGGGCCACACCGGTCACCGAGACCACGGCAAGCACGAGTGAGCCCCACCACAGCGGCGGCTGCGCGCCGTACAGGCGCAGCAGCCACACGAGCAGCCCACAGGTGACCGCCGCGGTCATGGCGTGCCCCGAGGGGAAGGCCGCGTACTGCGCCGAGTCCACCGGGTCGGGCCACCGAGGACGTTCCCGGCCCACGGCCGCCTTCAGCCCCTGCTGTACGAGTGCGGTGAGCAGACAGGTCGCCGCGACCCATCCCGCGAGCAGCCGGGAGCCGCGCCACCACAGGGTGACCACGACGGCGGCGGTGAGCACGCGCATGGTCCAGGGGTCCCACACCCAGTCCGTCAGCACCCGGCTGACCCGGACCAGCCCCGGTTCGGCCACCGCCCGGCGATGCAACGCCTCGGCCACCGTGGTGTCCAGGGACATCAGGGGCGACCAGCGCACCGCGACCAGCACGAGCAGAACGAGGGACAGAGAGGCACAGACGAGGCCCGTGATCAGGGCGGGGGCCCGGGTGCGCGGGGGGAGCTGAAGGGAGTGCATGGGGACGATCCTCGTCCACGACGCGCGCACGAAGCTATCCCAGGGCACTGAGTCCCGGTACGAAGGCCACCAGCAGCGGTACGACAGGCACCAGCGCCGCGGCGGCGGTCAGCCGCAGCCGACGCCCCGCGGTGAGCCGTTCCACGGGGGCGAGCAGACGGTTCACCCTGAGCGGCACATGCGCGCCGGAGGCCGGAGCCGGGCCGAACACGCCGCGGTCCTCATTGAGTTCGACCAGGGCGAGCGCGATCGTGAGACGCCCGAAGCGACGTGACGCCACGTCGTCCGCGGCCAGCTCGACGAGGCGGTGCATCTCGTCGCGGAACGCGGCGAACACCGGTATCTGCGGGAATCCGGTCGCGAGAGCGTCCGAGCAGTGCAGGAGCCAGTCGTGACGTGCCTGGGCATGGCCCTGCTCGTGTGCCAGCACGGCATCGAGCTGACGCCCTTTCAGCCGGCCGAGTGCCGCGGTGGTGATGACCAGTTGGGGCGCGGCCCCCGGCAGCCACCAGGCGTCGGGCCGTCCGCCCTCCAGCACCACCAGGCGTCCGCTGCCGGGCTCCTCTCCCGGCATCAGCGGGGAACGGACCAGCAGTTCGGTGCGCCGCTGCCGGCGGCGTGCCCCGGCACGGTGGATCTCCCGTACGAGCATGGCGCCGGACCACACCCCGCCGAGCGCCAGCAGGACCGCGATGACGGCCGACCACGGTCCGTACGCGCCCAGGGCGTACGCCTCGACCACGGCATGCGGGGCGGGTGCGAAGACATGGCCCCGGACCGCCTGCCAGGCAGCGGCCGCACTGAGGGTCATGGAGAGCCCGAACGACAACAGGACGCCCGCGACCACGCACTGCCAGACCCACAGGGCGACGACCGGCTCGCGCTCCGGCCATCGGGCCCTCGCCATCAGGCCCGGGGCCACAACGGCAGCCAGTGCACCGAGCAGCAGCAGCACGAGGGAGACCAACATGGGCGTCAGCCTATGAGGGCCGTGGTGCCCACGGGTATGGCCGCGCGTGCCAAGTGACGTAGGACACGGCGTCGAGCGCGGTGCCTCACAGGGTGAGCAGCATGGCGAACATGGCTATCCCCATGGTCAGCCTGCACGCCAGGGCGAGCTCGGGCCGCGCGCCCCAGGGCGGGGCCGTCATGCCTCCGTGGCCGCCGGTGCCCCCGCCGGCCGGTACACCGACGGGCGCCGGAGCGGGTATCAGCCGGCCGGCCGAGCGCAGGAAGTACAGCGCGTAGTAGACCAGCAGCGCCGTCGTCAGCATGGGGATGCCTCCGGCGGACCCGGCCGCTCCCGGTCCGTGGCCCGCGTGGCCGCCGCCCGTGGCGTGGGCAGCCCCAGGCGCCATGGCCAGGGACATGTAGACCATGGCCAGCGAGCCGACCAGATGATGCAGATGGTGACCGCCGCCCCTCGCGTACACGACGGCGTGCAGCGCGGCGCCGCCGAACACCACCGCGTACACCACCCACATCCAGTCCGGGAGCGTGAGCAGGGCCGCGGGCACCGCCATCGCGGCCATCCCGAACCCCATCAGCGCCTCGGCACGCGCCGCTCTGCGTTCCCGCTCAGTGCCGCTGCGGGTCCGCAGCAGGCAGTACGCCCCTGTGGCCCCGCACAACGCCATGAGCAGCCAGCCGGACAGCGCCGGTCCGTGCACGGTGCACCTCCCCCTACGGCGAATCACGCCGGTGTCGTCCCATCGATGCCCCGTTCCGGCTGCTCCTACCGGGGCGCATTGGGGTACTGGGGGAGCGCGCCCGGGCCTGCGGGGGGCGGTCGGGGCCGGGTTAGTCTCGGGGGGAACCCCGTCGGCAGCACACCACCGGAGAAGAGCCACATGGACAGCGCACCGGCCATGGAACAGGCAGAACTCACCTTCCGCGACGCGACCGGCGACGACGTGCCGGACCTGGTGAGGCTCGTCGAGTCCGCCTACCGGGGCGACGCGAGCCGGGCCGGATGGACCACCGAGGCCGACATCCTCCAGGGGCAGCGCACCGACGCCGACGGGGTGCGCGAGCTGCTCGCGGAGCCCTCGGGCCGGGTCCTCGTCGCCGAGCGGGACGGCGGGCCGGTCGCCTGCTGTCAGCTCGAACACCGTGGGAACGCCGCGTACTTCGGCATGTTCGCGGTAAGGCCGGAGCTGCAGGGCGCGGGCCTCGGCAAGGTCATCATCGCCGAGGCGGAGCGCGCGGCGCGCGAGGACTGGGGCGTGAGCGAGATGCACATGACGGTGATCTCGGTCCGCGAGGAGCTGATCGCCTGGTACGAGCGCCGGGGCTACCGCCGTACGGGAGAGCTCACGCCCTTCCCGTACGGCGACGAGCGCTTCGGCATCCCGCAGCGCGACGATCTCGCCTTCGAGCTGCTGGTCAAGCAGCTCTGGAGCGCGGGAGACGGCCGGCCGGAGGCAGCCGGGGGCCTCAGGCGGTGAAGCGGCCCGCGCGCCGGATCTCCGGGTAGTCGGTCGTCGCGCCGTCCAGGCCCAGCGCGCGGACGAGCCGCAGGTGGTCGGGGGTGTTGACCACCCAGCCGATCACCTTCAGCCCCTCCGCGTGCGCGTGCTCGACCACCTCGAGGGTCAGGCGGCGGATGTTCAGGGCGAGCGTCGCCGCGCCCACCGCCTTCGCCCGGTCCACCACATCGCCCTCCCAGCGGCTGGCGATGAGCACCGTACGCACGCCCGGGACCAGCTGCGCGATCTCGGCGACCGCCTCGTCGTGGAACGAGGACACCTCGACGCGTGAGGCCAGACCGCGTCGCAGCATCACCTCGGACAGCGCCCGTGCCGCCGCCACGTCCTTGATCTCGGCCTGGACCGGCGAGCCGATCGCGTCCAGCACCTCCTCGAAGACGGGCACCCGCTCACCCTGCCCGGCGTCGAGCTCGCGCAGCTCCGCCAGTGTCTTCTCGGAGATCAGCCCCCGCCCGTCCGTCGTGCGGTCCACTGCGGCGTCGTGCATCACGGCGAGCGCGCCGTCCTTGCTCAGGTGGAGATCCAGTTCGACGGCGTCCATGCCGGCCTGCTCCGCGTGCGCGAACGAGCGCAGCGTGTTCTCCGGCTCGACACCCATGACCCCGCGATGACCGATGGTGAGAAAAGTCAAGGCACTCCCGCTTCCGTCCGTCGTGTTCACCCCGCGTGCGGCTCCTACCCCCAGGGAACCAGTTCTCGCCTGCAGGGCGGTCACTGGCCTGCCAGTCCGGCGGAAGAAGTTGTCGCTTGGAGGTGTGACAGGAAAAATAACGGTGAACATGTGACACGGCAGGATAATTTTCTGCTCTCCACTTGTCCGAAGGAACCGCACATGGATACGGTTACTTGACGCGAGATCCTCCCGTGAAGGAAGTGTCATGACGGAAATTCTTGAGCACGCCGCCACTCCCGGCGCGATAGCTTCTGCCCGACGGGTCGTGGAGCACCCGGCCTGGCCGACGCTCAAGAGTGCCGTGGAGGAGCTCCGGCCCTGGCAATCCAAGGACGGCTCCATCGACTTCGCGGCCGACGGTGCCCCGACAGCCGGAACGGCCGGAGCCGTCGTGGAACGCGTCGTCACCGCGGTCGAGCAGCTCTCCCCGCTGCTCCCGCACGACGACGCTTATCACCGCGCCCTCGTCACCGACCTGCGCCGCTGGGTCACGGACGGCTTCGGCGTCCCGGACTTCCTCGACTCCCTGCTCGCCTTCCAGCCGGCCAAGGGCCGTGCGGACGGCCTCCAGCACCTGGTCGTGTTCGCGATGTACACGCAGAACGGCAACCCGGACCGCAATCTGGAAGCCGTCGTGCTGCGGATGGTCTGGCCCGAGTGGCTCGCCGACCTCGAGGCCACGCGTTACGACAACCCGATGTTCTGCGGGATCACCTTCGAGGACTTCACCTCGGGCTACGACACCAACTCCGCCGTGCTCTTCCCGGAGACCATCGCCGTACGCGAGGCACCGGAGCGCTTCAGCTGGGGCGGCATCTTCTGCGACCGGGAGGCGGCCCGCTTCCGCCGCGTGACCGAGGCGTCCGTCGATCTGCTGAGCGTCGAGCTGCCCGACGACATCCGCGAGATGATCGGCGACCAGAAGCGCTGCGAGCAGGCCTTCGTGCTCTGGGACATGGTCCACGACCGCACCCACAGCCATGGCGACCTTCCGTTCGACCCCTTCATGATCAAGCAGCGCCAGCCGTTCTGGATGTACGGGCTGGAGGAGCTGCGCTGCGACCTCACGGCCTTCAGGGAGGCCGTGAAGCTGGAGGCCGACGGCTTCGGCCAGGGCCGTGACGTCCAGTTCGCCGTGCTCTTCGACCGGATGTTCCGCTTCCCCGTCACCGGCGAGCGCGTGCGCAACTACGACGGCCTGGGCGGTCAGCTGCTCTTCGCCTACCTCCACAAGCACGACGTGGTCCGCTGGACGGACAACACACTCAAGATCGACTGGGCCCGCGCCCCCGAGGTCACCAACCAGCTCTGCGGTGAGATCGAGAAGCTCTACCGCGACGGCATCGACCGCCCCAAGCTTGTGCACTGGTTCGCGGCGTACGACCTGGTCGCGAGCTATCTCGCACCTCACCCGGGATCCCGCTGGGCCAAGGGACCCGACGCCCTGGACCTCGATCAGCCTCCTCGGAAACTCGTCGACGACGTGCTTCCGGACGAGTTTCCCCTGAGCATGTTCTATGAGGCGCTCTCGAAGAAGCTGAAGCATGTGATCGCCTCCACCAAGGGGATCACCGCGGCGGACGCCGGGCGGGCAGCTGCGTGAGCGCGGGTTCTGAGGAGGCGGTGGCGATGAACGGAACAGGCAGGGCCGACAGCGGTGTGCTCGAGGGCGCGGTGATCGCGGTGGCCGGAGCGGCGGGGCCGGCGGGCCGCGCCACCCTGCTCAGGCTCGCGGAGGCGGGAGCGACCGTGGTCGCCTCCGACGCCAACCCCGAGCGGCTCGTGGAAGCGGTCGACGCGGCGCGTTACGCACACGGCGGTGCGACCGTCACCGGTGACACGGTCGACCTTCTGGATCCGGGAGCGGCGCGGGAATGGGCTCTCAAGACGGAGAAGGAGTTCGGCCGCGTCGACGGTCTGGTCCACCTCGTCGGCGGCTGGCGCGGCGGCGCCGGGTTCGAGGACAGCAGCCTGGCCGACTGGGACTACCTGGAGAAGCTGCTGATCCGTACGGTCCAGTCCACCTCGCTCGCCTTCCACGAGGTCCTCCAGCGAAGCGACCGAGGCCGGTACGTGCTGATCAGCGCGGCCGGAGCCGGCAGCCCCACCGCCGGCAACGCGGCCTACGCCGCGTCCAAGGCGGCGGCCGAGGCATGGACGCTCGCCCTGGCCGACGCCTTCCGCAAGGCGGGGGGCGAAGCGGGACCGACGTCGGCTGCTGCGATCCTGGTCGTCAAGGCACTGGTGCACGACGCGATGCGCGCCGAGCGCCCGAATGCGAAGTTCGCGGGCTTCACGGACGTCACGGAGCTGGCCGAGGCCATCGCCGGGGTCTGGGACCGGCCCGCCGGAGAAGTGAACGGAAAGCGTCTGTGGCTGACCCCGCAACCGTAAGGACCGATGCGCGACGTCATCACGATCCGCAGATACGCGGTTTCGCCAGTGACAACTACGCGGGTGCGCACCCGGAGGTCCTCGCGGCCCTCGCCCTCGCCAACGGTGGCCATCAGGTCGCCTACGGCGAGGACGACTACACCGGACACCTGCAGCGGATCATGCACAGCCACTTCGGCCCCACCGCCGAGGCCTTCCCGGTCTTCAACGGCACGGGGGCCAACGTCGTCGCCCTCCAGGCGCTGACCGACCGCTGGGGCGCGGTGATCTGCGCCGAGTCCGCCCACATCAACGTGGACGAGGGCGGGGCGCCGGAGCGGATGGGCGGGCTGAAGCTGCTCACCGTCCCGACTCCGGACGGCAAGCTCACGCCGGAGCTCATCGACCGCGAGGCGTACGGCTGGGACGACGAGCACCGGGCGATGCCGCAGGCCGTCTCGATCACCCAGAACACCGAGCTGGGCACCGTTTACACGCCCGGTGAGATCCGCGCCGTCTGCGAGCACGCCCATGAGCGGGGTATGAAGGTGCATCTCGACGGCGCCCGGATAGCCAACGCCGCCGCGTCGCTCGACGTGCCGATGCGTACGTTCACCAACACGGTCGGCGTCGACATCCTGTCGTTCGGCGGCACCAAGAACGGCGCGCTCTTCGGTGAGGCCGTCGTCGTCCTGAACCCGGACTCCGTCCGGGCCATGAAGCATCTGCGCAAGCTGTCGATGCAGCTGGCCTCCAAGATGCGCTTCGTCTCGGTCCAGCTCGAGGCGCTGCTCGCGCGGGATCTCTGGCTGCGCAACGCACGCCACGCCAATGCCATGGCCCAGCGGCTCGCCGACGGGGTCAGGACGGTGGACGGCGTGGAGATCCTTTATCCCGTCCAGGCCAACGCCGTCTTCGCCCGGCTGCCGCACGAGGTGAGCGAACGGCTGCAGAAGCGGTTCCGGTTCTACTTCTGGGACGAGAAGGCCGGAGACGTCCGCTGGATGTGTGCCTTCGACACCCGCGAGGACGACGTCGACGCCTTCGTGCTGGCGCTCAAGGAGGAAATGGCCAGGCAGTAGCGGCCCCCCGGGGCGGGACTCGGGGCCGCGGCCACCGAACTCGCCGGGTCGCTCGAGAAGACCAGTCCTGGCGTACGGATCACTCTCCACGACCCGGCGTGACGTTTCCTCCGGTGCGCGACGGGTCAGCCGAGTTCGCGTGCCTCCGCGGGCGTCGGAGCCGTACCGCCGAGGTGCGCCGGCACCCACCAGGTGTCGGCCGCGTCCTTGGGACGCACCGGGTAGGCGCGCTGCGCCGCCTCGAGGAGCTCCTGGACGCGCTCACGCAGCCGACGGGTGATCGCTCCCGCGTACTGATCGGTGGGGGCGTCCAGGGCCTCGCCCACACGCATCGTGATCGGGGTGTGGCTGCGCCGGAAGTTGCGCGGGTGCCCCTTGGTCCACAGTCGCTGGGTACCCCACAGCGCCATCGGGATCAGAGGTACTCCGGCCTCCTGGGCCAGTCGCGCGGCGCCCGACTTGAAGCTCTTCAGGGTGAAGGACTGCGAGATGGTCGCCTCGGGGAACACGCCGACGATCTCGCCCGCGCGCAGCGACGCGAGCGCGTGCGCGTAGGCGTCCTCGCCCTGGTTGCGGTCGACAGGGATGTGCTTCATGCCCCGCATCAGCGGTCCGGACACCTTGTGGCGGAACACCGACTCCTTCGCCATGAAGCGGACGAGCCGCTTCTGGGGCAGGGCGCCGAGTCCGGTGAAGATGAAGTCCAGATAGCTGATGTGGTTGCTGACCAGAACCGCGCCACCGGTCTTCGGAATGTGCTCCGAACCCTGCGTGTCGATCTTCAGGTCGAGCGCCTTGAACAGTGTGCGAGCGGCGCCGATGACCGGTCGATAGACGAGTTCTGCCATCTGGATGAAGACCCTTCTTCAATGCCTGGGGAGGGTTCTCCCGGCGGAAGTTACGCAGCCGTAGGTTTTCGGCATTGGGGCGATCGTGCCCCATGCACGACGCCGTGGCCAGCCCCAAAGGGCCTGGCGCGAGAGATTCTCGTCACGTGAATCATCCGGGAATGTAACGCGGTCGCAGGGTGCTGACCCTTTGCGTAGAGCTCTGAGAGGGAGGCCGGGATGGACGGGTGGACGGCCGTGGACACGCTGGACGCGGCTCAACTCGGCGTGGAACTGGGGGATCGCGCCACTCTGGTGCAGTTCTCGACCGCGTTCTGCCAGCCGTGCCGCGCCACCAGGCGCGTTCTCGCGGCGGTGGCGGGGATGGTCGAGGGCGTCGCCCATGTCGAGATCGACGCCGAGGCGCATCTCACGCTCGTACGCGGTCTCGGCATCAGCCGGACCCCCACGGTCCTGGTGCTCGACGCTGCGGGCCGCATCGTGCGCCGGGCGGCGGGCCTGCCGCGTACGGCGGATGTCGTCGCCGCGCTGGGGGAGGCGATGTGACGGACCGTGACGCATCTCCCACATGACGGGACGCACTTGACTGTGTACTCCACGCATCGTCACTCTGACGTTATGCCGCCAGAACTCCTTCTCTTCGGCCGGGTCCATGTCGACCTCGTGCGCCACGCGAGCGCGCGCTGTCCGGGTGCCTGACGAACCCACGGCCCCGTACGCCCCCTCGCAGAAGGATGTCCCCATGACGGCCTCGCCCGATCTCGGCACCTCCCGGACGGCTTCCCCCGAACTCCTCCGCTCCGTCTTCCGGCAGCATGCCGCCGGAGTCGCCGTGATCACCGCCGCGGGTGCGGGCCCGGTCGGCTTCACCGCCACCTCGCTCAACTCCGTCGCCGCCGAGCCGCCGCTCATCTCCTTCGGGGTGGGGACCTCGTCCTCCAGCTGGCCTGTTCTCGCGGAGGCCGAACACGTCGGCGTGCACATACTCGGCGAGGACCAGCAGGAGCTGGCCGCGACGTTCGCCCGCAGCGGCGCCGACCGGTTCGGCCCGTCCACCGACTGGCACAGGGGGCCCGAGGGGGTGCCGCTGCTCGGGGGCGTGGTGGCCTGGCTGGTCTGCCGGGTGGTAGCCCGGATTCCGGCGGGGGACCACCGCATCGTGATCGCCGAGGTCACGGCCGGGGATCCCTCGCGGAGCGGCCGGCCGCTGGTCTACCACCAAGGGCGTTTCACGGCTCTGCGAGACTGAGGGCGAGCGGGGCGGTGGCTGAGCGGACTCCGTTGGCTACGTCACAGTTCCAAGCGCTTGCTTATGGGTAACGTAATGGGTGTACTGGCGAGTAATATTCGACCCGGAGCCCGGGCCGTCCCGACCGGAAACCGCCCCATGAGGCGCCTATGCTGCGTGCAACAAGGCAGCCCAGAAATGACGATGCAGTAGGAGAGCCGGCGTGAGCTTGAGGATCGTTGTCTGTGTGAAGTACGTGCCCGACGCCACCGGCGACCGGCACTTCGCCGATGACCTGACCCTGGACCGTGACGACGTCGACGGTCTGCTGTCGGAGCTCGACGAGTACGCGGTCGAGCAGGCGCTGCAGATCGCCGACGAGGCGGACGACGCGGAGATCACCGTACTCACGGTGGGCCCCGAGGACGCCAAGGACGCGCTGCGCAAGGCGCTCTCGATGGGTGCCGACAAGGCCGTCCACGTCGAGGACGACGACCTGCACGGTACCGACGTCATCGGCACCTCCCTGGTCCTGGCCAAGGCCGTGGAGAAGACCGGTTACGACCTGGTCATCTGCGGCATGGCGTCGACGGACGGCACCATGGGTGTGCTCCCGGCGCTGCTCGCGGAGCGCCTCGGCGTCCCGCAGGTCACGCTGCTCTCCGAGGTCTCGGTCGACGGCGGCACGGTCAAGGGCCGCCGCGACGGCGACTCCGCGAGCGAGCAGCTCGAGGCGTCCCTGCCGGCCGTGGTCTCCGTGACCGACCAGTCGGGCGAGGCCCGCTACCCGTCGTTCAAGGGCATCATGGCGGCGAAGAAGAAGCCGGTGGAATCCCTGGACCTCGAGGACCTGGAGATCGAGGCGGACGAGGTCGGCCTGGGCGGCTCCTGGACCGCGGTGGACTCCGCGGCCGAGCGTCCCGCCCGTACGGCGGGCACGATCGTCAAGGACGAGGGCGAGGGCGGCAAGCAGCTGGCCGCCTTCCTTGCGGAGCAGAAGTTTATTTAGCTACAGGCTCGCGGGCCAGGAGTTCATCTGAGCCCCGCCCGTCCCCATCGCCGCCCCGCCCTCTTTCGCACGCAGGAGATTGAAGTCCCATGGCTGAAGTTCTCGTCTATGTCGACCACGTGGACGGTGCCGTCCGCAAGCCCACCCTGGAGCTGCTGACGCTCGCCCGCCGCATCGGCGAGCCGGTCGCCGTCGCCCTCGGCAACGGCGCCGCCGACACCGCCGCCGCGCTCGCCGAGCACGGCGCGGTCAAGGTGCTCACCGCCGACGCGCCGGAGTTCGCCGACTACCTCGTCGTACCGAAGGTGGACGCCCTGCAGGCCGCGTACGACGCGGTGTCGCCGGCGGCCGTGCTGCTGCCCTCCTCGGCCGAGGCCAAGGAGATCGCGGCCCGCCTCGCGCTCCGTATCGGTTCCGGCATCATCACGGACGCCGTCGACCTGGAGGCCGGTGACGAGGGCCCGGTCGCCACGCAGTCCGCGTTCGCCGCCTCGTACAGCACCAAGTCCCGTGTCTCCAAGGGCACTCCGGTCATCACGGTCAAGCCGAACTCGGTCGCCGTCGAGGCCGCCCCGGCCGCGGGCGCCGTTGAGGCCCTCACGGTCTCCTTCTCGGCGACGGCCACCGGCACCAAGGTCCTCTCCCGCACCCCGCGTGAGTCGACCGGCCGTCCGGAGCTGACGGAGGCCGCGATCGTCGTCTCCGGTGGCCGTGGTGTCAACGGTGCGGAGAACTTCGCGGTCATCGAGGCGCTCGCCGACTCCCTCGGCGCGGCCGTCGGCGCCTCGCGTGCCGCGGTGGACGCCGGCTGGTACCCGCACACCAACCAGGTCGGCCAGACCGGCAAGTCGGTCTCCCCGCAGCTGTACATCGCCTCCGGCATCTCGGGCGCGATCCAGCACCGGGCCGGCATGCAGACCTCGAAGACCATCGTCGCGGTCAACAAGGACGCCGAGGCCCCGATCTTCGACCTCGTCGACTACGGCGTCGTCGGCGACCTGTTCAACGTCGTCCCGCAGCTCACCGACGAGGTCAAGACCCGCAAGGGCTGATCCGGCAGGAGCTCTCCCCGTACGAAGGCCTGGGGCCGCGTGGTGTTCTCACCGCGCGGCCCCGGGCTGTTTCCGATCACCATTGACGCAGGCGGCGGGGACTTATAACTTCACTATGCGGATGAAACATTCCGGGAAGCGGAAACTTCGAAAACGTGGAGGGTACGGTCATGGGTCAGCAGGAGAAGGTGGCGACGAGCCTCGCCGGCGCGGTCGGCAAGGAGATCAGCGCCTCCCTCGCACCGGTGGACGCCGAACTCGCCCGCCGCTACCCAGGAGACCCCGGCACGCGCCAGCCCGTCCACACCGTCTACGTGCCCGCCGACGACTTCACCTCGACGACCCTGCGCACCTGGGGCGACCAGGCGCTGGCCGCGCTGGACGAACACGCCCCCGACGCCGCCGCGCTCGCCTCGGTCCTCGGCATCCCGCAGGAGCTCGCGGAGCCCGTGTACGACCGTGTACGCGCCAAGCTGGAGCGCGAGC
The DNA here is from genome assembly GCF_044765585.1 of Streptomyces sp. NPDC102441. Lineage (NCBI taxonomy): Bacteria > Bacillati > Actinomycetota > Actinomycetes > Kitasatosporales > Streptomycetaceae > Streptomyces > Streptomyces sp. NPDC102441. The sequence goes on along the minus strand of NZ_JBIWKH010000005.1, from coordinate 488,853 downwards.
CGGTCGAGGACCTGCGCATCGACTTCGAGGACGGTTACGGGCCGCGCCCCGACGCCGAGGAGGACGAGGCCGCCGCCCGCGCGGCGCGTCTGGTCGCCGAGGCGTACGCCGACGGGACCGCGGCTCCGTACATGGGCATCCGGATGAAGTGCATGGAAGCCGCCGTACGCGACCGGTCCATCCGCACCACGGACGTCTTCCTCACCGGGCTGACGGAGGCCGGAGGCCTCCCCGAGGGGCTCGTCCTGACGCTGCCCAAGGTGACGTACCCCGAACAGGTCACCGCCTTCGTGCGGCTGCTGGAGGCCTTCGAGGAGACCCACGGTCTGCCCTCCGGCCGCCTCGGGTTCGAGATCCAGATCGAGACCAGCCAGTCCATCCTGGCGGCGGACGGCACCGCCGCGGTGGCCCGCATGATCGACGCCTCCCGGGGCCGGGCGACCGGTCTGCACTACGGGACCTTCGACTACAGCGCCTGCGTCGGCGTGAGCCCCGCCTACCAGGCCAGTGACCATCCCGCCGCCGACCACGCCAAGGCCGTCATGCAGGTCGCCGCCGCGGGTACCGGTGTGCGGGTCTGCGACGGCTCCACGAACGTGCTCCCGGTCGGCCCCACCCAGCAGGTCCACGACGCCTGGCGCCTGCACCACGGTCTCACCCGGCGTGCTCTGGCCCGCGCCTACTACCAGGGCTGGGACATGCACCCGGGCCATCTCCCCACCCGCTACGCCGCCGTGTACACCTTCTACCGCGAGGGCCTCGGTCAGGCGGCGTCCCGGCTCGCCGCCTACGTGGCCAAGGCCGGCGGCGACGTCATGGACGAGCCGGCCACCGCGAAGGCGCTGAGCGGCTATCTGCTCCGTGGCATCGACTGCGGGGCCCTGGACACCGCCGAGGTCACGGGCCTCACCGGGCTGACCCGCGAGGACCTCGACGGCTTCGCCTCGCCCCGCCGCGGCGGGCTGACCGTGACCGCTCCGTAAGGCCTCTCCTCCGGAAGGCCCAGGGCTCACGCGCCCTGGGCGTTCACGCCGGCGGGAGCTCCCCCGAGCCGCGCGGGATGAGCCGGGTCGGGAGCTCCACCCTGGCAGGGGCGTGAGCGGCGCCGTCGAGGCGGCGGAACAGATGTTCCGCAGCCGTACGGCCGACAGCGGCGGCGTCCTGCGAGATCACCGTGATGCCGAGCAGGTCGGCCAGCTCGATGTCGTCGAAGCCGACCAGGGCGATCCGGCGGTCGCACTCGGCGAGGACGCGGACGGCGGTGACCGTCACACGGTTGTTGCCCGCGAAGAGCGCGGTCACCGGCTCGGGTCCCGCCAGCATGGCCTGGGCGGCGGACCTGACCCGGTCCGGGCCGGTCGGGCCGAGCGACACCCAGGCGTCCTCGACCTGGATCCCGGCGTCGGCCAGGGCCGCGTGGTAGCCGCGCAGTCGTTCCGTCGCGGTGTGGATGCGCGGCTGGTCGCCGATGAAGCCGATCCTGCGGTGGCCGTGCGCCACCAGGTGGGCGACGCCCGCGCGTGCCCCGCCGAAGCTGTCCGACAGGACCATGTCCGCGTCGACCCGGCCCGCCGGACGGTCGACGAACACGGTGGCGATGCCCGCCTTCATCTCCGGCTCCAGATAGCGGTGGTCGTCGCCCGCCGGGATCACGATGAGGCCGTCCACCCGGCGGGCGCAGAGCGCGAGGACGAGTTCCTGCTCGCGCTCCGGGTCCTCGGCGCTGGAGCCGTTGATCAGCAGTGCGCCATGGGCGCGGGCCACTTCCTCCACGGCGCGGCTCAGCGGGCCGTAGAAGGGGTCCGCGAGGTCCTCCAGCACGAGGCCGATCGACGCCGTACGGCCCTTGCGCAGGACGCGCGCACTGTCGTTGCGGCGGAAGCCGAGCGCCTCGATGGCCTCCTGGACGCGGCGTTCGGTGTCGGGGGTGACCCCGGGCTCGCTGTTCACCACGCGTGAGACCGTCTTGAGCCCCACTCCGGCACGGGCTGCCACGTCCTTCATGGTCGGCCTGTTGCCGTAGCGGGACTCGGAATGGCGGGTGGTCTCGGCCACGGTGCGCTGTCCTGTCGTCGGGAACGGGTGATTTCCGGCCTCCCTCGGCGGTGCCGGGAAGGCGCTGGAAGCTGTGGCGTCGAGCATAGGCCCTGGACAACGTTGTCAAGAGAATGGAGACTAGGTGGACCATCTGACTGAAGTCGCAGGTCCTGCGCCTCACCCCCTCCGGAGAGCCCACACCGATGCATACCGACCTCGTCACCGCGCTCGACATCGGCGGTACCAAGATCGCCGGGGCGTTGGTGGACGGCGACGGATCCCTTCTCGTGCGGGCGCAGCGCCCCACGCCCGCCCGCGATGGCGCCGAGGCCGTGATGGGCGCGGTGAGTGACGTCCTGGCGGAGCTGGCCGCCTCTCCGCTGTGGCACCGTGCGGGCGCGGTCGGCATCGGCAGCGCGGGGCCGGTGGACGCCTCGGCCGGCACGGTCAGCCCGGTCAACGTCCCCGGCTGGCGCGGCTTTCCGCTGGTGGACAGGGTGGCCGCAGCAGCCGGTGGGCTGCCTGTCACGCTCGTCGGCGACGGGGTCGCCATGACGGCGGCCGAGCACTGGCTGGGTGCGGCCCGGGGCTATGACAACGCGTTGTGCCTCGTCGTATCCACCGGCGTCGGCGGCGGTCTCGTACTCGGTGGAAAGCTGTACCCGGGCCCCTCGGGTAACGCCGGTCACATCGGCCACATCAGCGTCGACCTGGACGGAGACGCCTGCCCGTGCGGTGCGCGCGGTTGCGTGGAACGCATCGCCAGCGGACCGAACATCGCCCGGCGAGCCCTGGAGAACGGCTGGCGCCCGGGCCCGGACGGCGATGCGACGGCCGCCGCGGTGGCCGCCGCCGCGCGGGCGGGGGACCGGATCGCGGTGGCCTCCTTCGAGCGGGCCGCCCAGGCACTCGCCGCCGGGATCGCCGCCACCGCCACCCTGGCCGACATCGACATCGCCGTGATCGGAGGGGGAGTCGCCGGAGCGGGGGAAGTGCTCTTCGCACCGCTGCGCAGGTCCCTGCGGGAGTACGCCACGCTCTCCTTCGTCCAGGACCTCACCGTGACCTCCGCGGTGATGGGCACCGACGCGGGCCTGGTCGGCGCGGCGGCCGCGGCCGCGGCCTCGACGGGCCGTCCTGGCGCGTCGAACGGCGTACGTGCCGTGGCCACCCCGTAGGAATCCGATCCTCCGGTTCAGCGGGCCCGGTCCGTCGGCTGCGGGGGTACCACCACCAGGAAGGCGTCACGCTCCAGGTCCATCACGACCTCCGCGGCCATGCCCTCGCCGCGGCGGGCGGCGGCGAACTCCTCCGCCGGCCGGCTGCCCCGTGGTCCTCCTGCGGGAAACTGCTCAAGTACCGTGCGTCGCACCGCGCATCCCCTCGACGTTCCAGTGACTGTCCGCTCCAACGACGTCCGGCCGCCGCTCGTTACGGCTCGGGTGCCGCGCCCCTGCAACCGGATCACCCCTGCGGGGTTTCCGGAGCGGGGTGTTGCGGGCAAGCCACAGGGGGCTACGGAAGAGGGGGACCCGTGATCGTCTGGATCAACGGTGCGTTCGGTGCGGGCAAGACCAGCGCCGCGTACGAACTGATCGACCTGATCCCGAACTGCACCTTCTACGACCCTGAGGTGACCGGCGCGCAGCTGCACCACCTGCTGCCACCGAAGAAGCTGGCCGAGGTGGCCGACTTCCAGGACCTGCCGATCTGGCGGCGTCTGGTGGTGGACACGGCCGCTGCCGTGCTCGCCGAGACACCCGGGGTCCTCGTGGTGCCCATGACGCTGCTGCGCCAGGAGCACCGCGACGAGATGTTCGGTGGGCTCGCGTCCCGCCGCATTCCGGTGCGCCATGTGCTGCTCGCACCGGAGGAAACGATACTGCGCCAACGCATCGCGGGGCGCGCGGAGTGTGCCGCCGACCCTGAGCCCGCAGGCGGCTGGGCGCACGAGCACATAGGGCCCTACCGCGAGGCCCTCGCGTGGATCAGCGCGGACGCCCACACGATCGACACCAGCGCGCTCACTCCGTACGAGACGGCCGAGCGGATAGCCGAAGCGCTGCGCACCGGCGAGGCCAGGGAGTGCGGGATAGTCCAGACCCCCGAACCGCGGGCGGAGACCGTCGCGTCCGGGGTGCTGCTCTTCGACGAGCAGGACCGGGTGCTGCTCGTCGACCCCACCTACAAGCCCGGCTGGGAGTTCCCCGGCGGCGTGGTGGAGCCCGGGGAGGCCCCCGCCCAGGCCGGGATACGGGAGGTCGCCGAGGAGCTCGGGCTCTGCCTGGACACGGTGCCGGGGCTGCTGGTGGTCGACTGGGAGGCGCCGAAGCCGCCCGCGTACGGGGGACTGCGCTTCCTGTTCGACGGCGGCCGGCTCCGGGGCGAGGATGCCGCGCGGCTGCTGCTGCCGGGTTCGGAACTGCGCGGCTGGCGGTTCGTCACCGAGGACGAGGCGGCCGGCATGCTCCCGCCGACCCGCTTCGAACGGCTCCGCTGGGCACTGCGCGCCCGCGAGCGGTCCATCGTGCTCAATCTGGAGGCGGGAGTGCCCGTGGGCGGCCGATAGCGCCCTGCGGGCCCCGTTCACCCCGCTGCGGCCCGCAGCGCGGCCGCCGCGTCGACGGTGAGGGGGTCCCCGTGGCCGAAGCAGGCGACCTCGTGGTCGAGCGCGGCGAGCCGGCGGAAGGACGCCTGTGCCTGCGCGTGGTCGGTGTTGAACACCCCCAGGATCACCCGGTCCACCCTGGCCACGGCGTCCCCGGTGAAGAGAACCCTGTGGCGGGGCAGGTGGATGCCGATGGAGCCGGGGGTGTGCCCGGGGGTGTGCACGACGCGGGCGCCGCCCCCGAAGGGGAGCTCCTCGCCGTCCGTCAGTTCGCGGTCGACCCTGGTGGGCGGCGCCTCCGGGAGCGTCAGCCCGTCGGCGTACAGGGGCCGTTCCCAGTCGAACAGGACAGGTTCGGGCACGGGCTGCTCGCCTCGGACGGCCGGTGCGTCCAGCCGGTGCGCCAGGATCTCGGCGCCGTACGCGTCCGCGAGTTCCTGTGCGGCGCCGTAGTGGTCGCGGTGGCCGTGGGTGAGCACGATCCGCCGGATCCCCGCCGGGTCCAGCCCGAGCCCGCGTACACCGTCCTCGATGGCGGCCGCCGCGTGACGGTCGCCCGCGTCGACCAGGGGCAGGTCCGCGCCGTCACGCCAGAGGTAGGCCTGGCCGATCCGGAAGCGGAACATGTGCAGCTGGGGGAGCACCTCGACACAGTCCATACGGTGAACGTACGGAGCGCGGGCCGCCCGTCGCCCGGAATTCTGCTCCGGGCGACTTCGCTCAGGGCGTACCCGAGAGGCTGCGCGTACCCTCAGCCGTTCCTGGACTCCGCGTAGTTCCGCAGGAACAGCGCCTCGGCGACCGAGAGCCGCTCCAGCTCCTCGGGTGACACGCTCTCGTTCACCGCGTGGATCTGGGCCTCGGGCTCGCTGAGCCCGATGAGCAGGATCTCCGCCTGCGGGTACAGCGCGGCCAAGGTGTTGCAGAGCGGGATGGAGCCCCCCATGCCGGAGGTCTGCATCTCCTCACCCGGGTAGGCGAGCCGCATGGCGTCGGCCATCGAGGTGTAGGCGGGGCTGGTGACGTCGGCACGGAACGGCTGCCCCTGGCCGACCTGTTCGACGGAGACCCGTGCTCCCCAGGGGGCGTGCGACTCGAGGTGGGCGGTCAGCAGCTTCGTCGCCTCGGAGGCGTCCTGGCCGGGCGGCACCCGCAGACTGATCTGCGCCCGGGCGCTCGCCTGGACCGACGGAGTGGCTCCGACCACCGGCGGGCAGTCGATGCCGATGACGGTTACCGCGGGACGCGCCCAGATACGGTCGGCGACCGTGCCCGTGCCGATGAGCCCGACGCCGTCGAGCACCTTGGCGTCGTCGCGGAACTCGCCCTCCGGGTACTGCAGGCCGTCCCACTCCGCATCGGCCGTGAGCCCGTCGACCGTCGTCGTGCCGTCCTCGGCCCGCAGGGATGCCAGCAGCTGGATCATCGCGGCCAGCGCGTCCGGTGCCGCGCCGCCGAACTGCCCGGAGTGCAGGTTGCCTTGGAGAGTGTCCAGTCGCACACGCAGCATGGTCATACCGCGCAGCGTGGCCGTGACGGTGGGCAGTCCGACGCGGAAGTTGCCGGCGTCACCGATGACGATCGAGTCGGCGTCCAGCAGCTCGGGGTGCGCCTCGGCGTACCGTTCGAGGCCGCCCGTGCCCTGCTCCTCCGAGCCCTCCACGATCACCTTGACGGAGACCGGCACGCCGCCGTTCGCCTTGAGCGCGCGCACGGCGAGGAGGTGCATGACGAATCCCCCCTTGCAGTCCGCGGCACCCCGGCCGAACCAGCGGCCGTCGCGCTCGGTCAGTTCGAACGGCGGGGAGAGCCAGGCGGGCTCGTCCAGCGGCGGCTGCACGTCGTAGTGCGCGTAGAGGAGCACCGTGGGCGAGCCGGCCGGGCCGGGCAGATATCCGTACACCGACCGGCTTCCGTCGGGGGTGTCGAGCAGCGCGACGTCCTGGAAGCCCTCGGTGCGCAGCGCGTCGGCGACCCAGTCGGCCGCCGCCTCGCACTCGCTCCTGGGGAACTGCTCGGGGTCCGCCACCGACCGGAAGGCCACCAGCTCGGCGAGCTCCGCCTTCGCGCGGGGCATCAGCGAGGCAACGGTCGCTGAAATCGGACGGGCGGTCATGGGCACGCTCCTCGTGGGTGCGACGTTAGGACTATGGCGCGGTGTGTTCGCGGCCGGGGGCGACGCCGTGGACGCGGCGTCGCGTGTACAACGAATTCATGGCTGATCCTCCCACAGCGGAGTTCGGCCGCGACGCGCCGTAGGATGCCGTGAGCAGCTGGGGCCACTGGTCGGATCGGGAGCAGAAGCACATCGTGAGCAGCGAGAACGCAGACGCCGGACGTGAGCCGGATGAGTCGTCGTCGGTACCGCCGGAGTCCTCGGTATGGGACGTCGTCGTGGTCGGTGCGGGCCCGGCAGGAGCTTCCGCGGCGTATGTGGCGGCCGTCGCAGGCAGGCGGGTGCTGTTGCTGGAGAAGGCGGAGATCCCCCGCTACAAGACGTGCGGTGGTGGGATCATCGGGTACTCGCGGGATTCCCTGCCCCCCGGATTCGAACTCCCGCTGAAGGACCGGATCCACGCGGTCACCTTCTCGCTCAACGGGAAGCTGTCGCGCACACGCAGGTCGAAGCGCATGCTCTTCGGGCTGATCAACCGGCCGGAGTTCGACGCGGGTCTGGTGGAAGAGGCCCAGAAGGCGGGCGCCGAGCTGCGCACGGGTGCCGCGGTGACGCGGGTGGAGCAGCACGGCACCGCGGTGCCCGACCGGCGCACGGTCGCCGTGGTGCTGGCCGGCGGTGAGACGGTGCTCGCCCGTGCCGTCGTCGGCGCGGACGGCAGCGCCGGCCGCATAGGGGCTCATGTCGGCGTGAAACTCGACCAGGTGGACCTCGGGCTCGAGGTGGAGATCCCCGTCCCGGAGACGGTCGCCGAGGACTGGGCGGGCCGGGTGCTCATCGACTGGGGGCCGATGCCGGGGAGTTACGGCTGGGTCTTCCCCAAGGGCGACACGCTGACCGTCGGCGTCATCTCGGCGCGTGGTGACGGCGCGGGGACCAAGCGGTATCTGGAGGACTTCGTCGGACGGCTGGGTCTCGCCGGATTCGAGCCGACGGTGTCCTCGGGCCATCTGACCCGCTGCCGCAGCGACGACTCGCCGCTCTCCCGCGGTCGGGTGGTGGTCTGCGGCGACGCGGCCGGACTGCTGGAACCCTGGACCAGGGAGGGCATCTCCTTCGCTCTGCGGTCCGGCCGGCTCGCGGGCGAATGGGCGGTGCGGATCGCGGAGTCGCACGACGCGGTCGACGCCAGGCGTCAGGCGCTCAACTACGCGTTCGCGATCAAGGCGGGGCTGGGTGTGGAGATGAGCGTCGGACGCCGCATGCTCAGGCTGTTCGAGCGGCGCCCCGGGATCCTGCACGCGGTGCTGACGGGCTTCCGCCCCGCCTGGAACGCGTTCGCGGGAATCACCCGGGGGACGACGTCACTGGCCGAGCTGGTCCGCACGCATCCGCTGGCGCAGCGGGCGCTGCATGTGATGGACCGCCGGGGTGCGGACACGGGCGGGGCCGGCTCCTGACCATGACCCGGAGGACGGGCGGCCTGGCCAGGCAGCCAGGAGCGCGGCGTCCGTGGACCTCACCGTGATGCCCCGGAAGTGCCGGTTGACCTCCCGGCCCCGGCCCCGGCCCCGGTGCTCAGGAGGTCTGCGGGCCAGGCGGGGTGGCTTCCCCGGCCGGACGGGTACTCCGCAGGGAGTACGTGGGATCACCACGCCCGGCTGACGTGCGCCGGGGGCCCGCGCGTCTAGCGTGGCCGGTATGCAGGATCAGCGAGCGCACGCGGGCGCGACCCCCCGCCCGGGGCCAGGAGGCCGGCGGGCCGGCCACGGACCACCGTGGCCCCGAAGGCGCGACCGCGCGGAGAGGTTCGGGGGGAGGCGCGGCGACCGGCCGCCATGGCCGTCGACCGTCGTGGTCGGTGTGATCGTGATGGTGGGTACCACCGTCGCCGCGCACGGCCAGGACCGCGAACCCCTCGGCATCGTCGCCCGGCTGCTGCTGTTCGCCGCGGTCGCCGTACTGCTCGTGCGGCACCGTCACCCCGTGGTCGCGGTGGCCGGTACGTCCGCCGCGACACTCGTCTATCTCGGCCTGGGGTATCCGTACGGCCCGGTCTTCCTCGCCGTCGCCGTCGGCTGCTTCAGCGCCATCGTGTCGGGGCACCGCAAGGCCGCGTGGTGGTCGCTGGGCACCCTGTGGGCGGGGCATCTGCTGGCCGCGCACTGGCTGTACCGATGGCTGCCCCCGGACGGCGACGGCCCGGCCCCCTGGGCGCAGGAGGCGTTCGTCACCGCATGGGTGGCGGCGATCGTCGCCGCGGCCGAGCTCCTCCGGGTACGCCGCGAGCAGCGGGCGGCGGCCCGGGCGGAGAGAGAGGCCGCCGAGAAGCGGCGTGCCGACGAGGAGCGGCTGCGCATGGCACGTGAACTCCACGACGTCCTGGCCCACAGCATCTCCGTCATCAACGTCCAGGCCGGGGTCGGGCTGGCCCTGCTCGACTCCGATCCCGAACAGGCCCGTACGGCGCTCACCACGATCAAGTCCGCCAGCAAGGAGGCGCTCGGCGAGGTCCGCCAGGTGCTGGAGAACCTCCGGACCCCGGGCGACGCCCCCCGCGCCCCGGCCCCCGGCCTCGACCGGCTGCCCGAGCTGGTCGACCAGGCGGCCGGGGCGGGGCTCACCGTGACCGTAGGGACGGACGGCGCGAGGGGGCCGGTCCCGCCGGGCACCGACCTCGCGGCTTTCCGCATCGTGCAGGAGGCGCTGACGAACGTGGTGCGGCACTCCGGATCGCGGACGGCACGCGTGCGCATCGTGTACGGGAGCGAGCACCTCAGGATCCTGGTCGACGACGAGGGGCCGGCCACGGGCGACGAGGCCGGAGGCAGCGGCAACGGGCTCATCGGGATGCGGGAGCGGGCCGCGGCGCTGGGTGGCACGATCGACGCGGGCCCCCGGCCCGACGGGGGGTTCCGCGTCACGGCGGAACTCCCGCTGCGTCCCGGCCGGGACGGACCAACCACACCGGACGAGGCGGAAACGGAGGAGACGTCGTGATCCGCGTACTGCTCGCCGATGACCAGTTGCTGGTCAGGGCCGGGTTCCGGGCGCTTCTGGACGCCCAGCCGGACATCGAGGTGGCCGGCGAGGCCGCCGACGGGGCGGAGGCCGTACGCCTGGTGCGCGAACTGCGCCCCGACACCGTGCTCATGGACATCCGGATGCCGAAGCTGGACGGTCTCGCCGCGACCCGGGCGATCACCGACGACCCGGCCCTCCACGAGGTGAAGGTGGTCATGCTCACCACCTTCGAACTCGACGAGTACGTCTTCGAGGCGATCCGCTCGGGAGCCTCCGGATTCCTGGTCAAGGACACCGAACCGGACGAGCTGCTGCGTGCGGTGCGTGCCGTGGTGGGCGGGGAACGCCCTGCTGTCGCCGGGTGTGACACGGAGGCTGATCGCCGAGTTCGCGGCCCGTTCCAAGGAGCCCGCTGCGGCGACCGTCCTGGACGAACTGACCGAACGCGAGCGGGAGGTCATGGCGCTGGTCGGTATCGGTCTGTCCAACGAGGAGATCGCCCGCAGACTCGTCGTCAGCCCCCTCACCGCCAAGACCCACGTCAGTCGCGCCATGGTCAAGCTGGGCGCTCGGGACAGGGCTCAACTGGTCGTCCGCGCCTACGAGTCGGGTCTCGTCAGGCCCGGCTGGCTCGGCTGAACGGGCGGCAGGCACGGGGTTGCGGCAACGGCGAGTGCGACTTCCCGCCGCCGACGGGCCATGTGGATGCGTCTGCATTTACTGTGCACGCATGAATGGTCCGCGCCTCTGCTAGCGTGCGGTCATGGCAGCGACGAAGTCCGAGCAGGCACTCGTCGGCGAGTGGCGCGAGATGCTCGCACTGCACGCCAGGACCCTGGGCGAGCTGGACCGGGCGCTGGACCGGCACGGTCTGTGCGCCAGCGACTTCGAGGTCCTGGACGTCCTCGCGGCAGCCGCGGAGGACGGCGACGCGTGCCTTCGCGTACAGGAGATCGCCTCGCGGGTCCTCCATCTCAGCCAGAGCGCGCTGTCGCGGCTCGTGGCGCGGCTGGAGAGGGACGGCCTCGTGCGCCGCGCGATGTGCAGCGAGGACCGCCGTGGTGTGCGCGTCGAGCTGACGGACGCCGGCCGGGCCCGCCACGCGGAGGCCAGGCCCCTTCGGCGGGAGGTGCTTGCCCGGATGCTGGACCGCCCCGATGCCGGGCCGGGGCGGGCTGCGAAGCGAACCTCGCGGGGGTCTGAAAGGACCCGGCGCGCTCACGACCAGACGACCGCGGAGTTCTCCTCCCACAGCCTGGCGACCTCAGGGTCTCCCGACAGGCCGACGGACGAGAGCGGCCGGCGATTCCACAGCCCCAGGTAGAGCTCCTCGGCGGTACCACTCAGCGTGCAGTCGGCAGGAGTGTCCAGGCCCTCGGCCCCGCGCACGGTGAGCGGCGGGCCGGCCGACATGCGTACGGTCCACACCGTGTCCGTGTCCACGGCCCGCACCCGGAGTGTGCGCGGCGAATCCGTACGCACCCGGCTCTTGGGGCGGGCGTGGAAGCCGGCCAGCAGCTCATCGATGCCGTCCACCGCGTGCGGCGGTGCCACCGGTGTCCACGGGCCGCCCCGCGCCGACTCCGCGTCCACCCGGTGGATCCTGGTCTCGTGTGCCTGCCGGCGCGCCCAGAAGATGCGCGGGGAAGGCGAGGGGAAGACCGTCCAGCATTCCAGGCCGGCCGGTGCGGCCCGGAGTGCGTCGGCCAGCAGACGGTGGCCCTCCGTGAACCGGTCGAGCAACGCGTCGCCGTCGAGGCCGGGCTCCTCGGCCGCCGGGTGGTGCGTCGGGCGGCCCTCGACGACGAACGCGGTCGCCCAGCGGTGCACCATGCAGGTGTGCCTGAGGAGATCGCGCACCCGCCATCCCGGGCAGGTCGGAACCGGGGCGTGCGTCCCCGCCTCGCGGGCGGCCCGGGCGAGTGTGTGGCTTTCTTCGACCAGGGCTTCCAGATGTCCGGTGATTTCCACGCGGGCGATTGTGCCAGAGCCGCGCCAGGCGTCGTCCGGAGCCGGAGGGGCCGCCGGCGCCTGAGTGCGGCAACTCAACTGCTCACGTTTTGCCCCACGTTGCGGGCCGTGTAGCCCAGGGCCGCCGCAGCGGCGGCGAGCAGCGTGACCGTGGTGAGGGCCACCGGGAGGGAGAGCCAGTCGGCGAGGAAGCCGATCACAGGCGGCCCAAGGAGCATCCCGCCGTAGCCGAGCGTCGACGCCGCGGCCACCCCGCTCGGCCCGGCCAGCGCGCCCGCCCGGCCGACCGCGACGGGAAATATGTTGGCCAGGCCCAGACCGGTCACGGCGAAGCCGAGCAGTACGAGCCAGACGGTCGGGGCCAGGGCGCCGAGAAGCATCCCCGCCGCGGCCGTGGCCCCGCCTGTCACCAGTGTGCGGGTCTGTCCGAACCGTTCGAGGAGAGCGGTGCCGGTGAGCCTGCCGATGGCCATCGTCAGCGCGAACAACGAGTACCCGGCGGCGGCGAGACCGGGAGCGGCCCCGAGATCCTGGCTGAGGTGCAGCGCGCCCCACTCGGCGAGCGCACCTTCGCCGTATGCCGTACAGAGGGCGATGACACCGAACAGGATGACGACCCGGCGCGCGTGGGCGCTCATACCCTTCGGCAGCTCAGGGGCGTCCGCCACCCGCGGCTCCACCGGGGGCGCGGCAGGCCGGCCGCGCAGGAGCACCGGGCCGGTCACCGCGGTGACGAGAAGTCCGGTGCCCGTCAGGGCGAAGAGATGGGCCGAGGGCGAGAGGCTGCCCGCGACCAGTCCGCCGAGCCCCGCACCGGCCATGCCGCCGAAGCTGAACGCGGCGTGGAAGCTCGGCATCACCGGGCGGCGCAGCGCGGAGACCAGATCGACGGCCGCGCTGTTCATCGCCACGTTCAACCCGCCGTAGGCGGCGCCGAAGAGCAGGAGTACGAGACCGAGGCCGAGGGCCGAGCCCATCTGCGCCGGAAGGGCGATGCTCAACGACAGGAGTACACCGCAGACCACGGTGACCGCATGGCTTCCGTAGCGCCGGCACAGCCTGCCGGTGAGCATCATGGTGATCACCGCACCGGCGGAGACACCCAGCAGGGCGAGTCCGAGGGTGGAGGCGCTGGCCCCCGTCTGGTGCTTGATGGCCGGGATGCGGACCACCCAGCCGGCGAAGAGAAACCCGTCGAGAGCGAAGAACACGGTCAGAGCGGTACGGAGGCGGGCAGAGGAGGCTGGAGCGGTGTCTCCGCCACGTTCCCCCGACAGGGCCGTCCGCAGTTTGTTTACTTGCGGCACAAAATGAGCATAGGGTTGTCCCGACGGCGGACGCAAGGTCGCTGCACCGGTGACCGGCCGGTGAACGGCGCGGGACACCGGAGCGTCGGCAACGGCTCGGGACCATGGGAGACTCGCCCCCATGAACGGCAAGTCGACCACCACGCGGACGAAGTTGGAGAGGGGCCGCAGCGCGCTCGGGCCCGCCCTGGAGCTCGTGCACACCGGGCGTGCTCCCACCCGGGCCGTGCTCACCTCCGAGCTCGGCGTCACCCGTGCCACCGCCGGCGCGGTGGCCGCGGAACTCGAGGCGCTGGGACTCATCAGGGTCGACTCCAGCCCCGGCTCCGCCGCCGGTTCGCAGGGCCGCCCCTCGCACCGGCTGTCCATCCGTGACAGCGGGCCCGTGGCTCTCGCCGCCCAGGTGCACTCCGACGGCTTCCGCGCCGCGCTCGTGGGACTCGGCGGCAGGATCGTCGCCACCGCGCCGGGGTGCGTCGCCGTCATGGCCGACCCGGCCCAGGTCCTCGGTGAGGTCGTGGAGGCCGGGGCCCGGCTCCTGCGCCAGAGCGGGCTGCGCTGTGTCGGCGCGGGGCTCGCCGTGCCCTCCGCCGTGGCCGAACCCGAGGGAACGGCACTCAATCCGCTGCACATCGCCTGGCCGGCCGGAGCGCCGGTCCGGGAGATCTTCTCCAGCTGCGTACGGGCCGCGGGCATCGCGGGTCCCGCCTTCACCGCCAACGACGTCAACCTCGCCGCCCTCGCCGAGCACCGCCACGGCGCCGGGCGTGGCGCCCAGCACCTGCTCTGTGTCGCCACCGGCCACCGGGGGGTGGGTGGTGCTCTCGTCCTGGACGGCCGTCTGCACAGCGGGAGTTCGGGACTCGCCCTGGAAGTGGGGCACCTCACGGTGAACCCTGAGGGCCGCCCCTGCCACTGCGGTGGACGCGGCTGTCTCGACGTCGAGACGGACCCCCTCGCCTTCCTCACCGCCGCCCGCCGGGAGCCCGGCCCCGAGGAGTCGCTGCTCAAGCAGTCCGGCGGCCTGCTGCGCACGGAGTACGGCGACGCCGATGTGCGGGCGGCCGCCGAGGAGCTGATCGACCGGCTCGGCCTCGGCCTCGCCGGGCTCGTCAACATCCTCAACCCGGACAGGATCATCCTGGGCGGCCTGCACCGCGACCTCCTGGAGGCCGATCCCGAACGCCTGCGGGCCGTGGTCGCCGACCGCAGCCTGTGGGGCCGCAGCGGAAGCGTGCCGATCCTGTCCTGCACGCTCGACCACAACAGCCTGGTGGGCGCCGCCGAACTGGCCTGGCAGCCCGTACTCGACGACCCGCTCGCCGCACTCGCCTGACCGGTCGCGCCGAAAGGCACGGCAGGTCAGGGCGGAGACCCGCTCACACCTAGGGCCTCTCGTTTGGATCATGCTGGGCTCGCGAGGCCTGGCACGCACATCTGCCGCGTTGTCGTCGGTCTTCCCCAAGCTCTCGGCTTCGCTCGAGCAGGGGAGGCCCCAATCGCTCCGCGTTGACTCCCTCCTCCGCCTTGCAGCTGCACGCACCAGACCCCGCTCCCTGATCCAGCCTGATCCAGCCTGATCCAGACGAAGGACCCTAAGCCAGGGCGAACGCCCGCGCCGGATTCGCCACGAGCACCGCTTCCAGCAACTGCTCGCCGAGCGACCGCACAAGCCGTGGGCGCAGCCGCCGCAGCAAATACGGCATACCAGGCGTCTCGGGCACCGTGGTGTCGCCGCCCAGCAGCAACTGACCGCCGAACCCTGCCTCCGCGAGCGCCGCGAGCTGCTCCGGCAGCCGCCAGTCCGTGGCATGGTTCGCCCGTGAGGGGCCGTCGAACGCCAGGAACGCACCCGCGCGAGCGGCTTCGAGCTGAGCGACGCCGTCCGGGAACCGGCCCAGGTGGCCGAGTACCACCCGCCGCGGCTCCACCCCCAGCTCCCCGCACAGCAGGTCCAGCACGTCCCGCGCGCCCGTGCCCAGCTCCAGATGGACGGCGATCGGAGCCCCCGTACGGCGATGGGCGCCGGCAGCCGCCGTCATTGTGTGCCTGGCGTGCGCGTCGATGCCGTGGAACGCCCCGGCCACCTTGATCAGTCCCGCCGGTATCCCTGTGGCTCCGATCCCCTCCGTGATCTCCGAGACGAACAGTTCCTCCAGCCCCGGCATGATCCGGCCGAGCAACTCCGGCGCGTAATGGGCCGCTTGGTGCAGCCCGGTCGCCGCGACGATCCGTGTCCCGCCGGCTCGCGAGAGAGCCGCCAGATCCCCGGGCCGTCTGCCCATTCCGTACGGGGTCCACTGGACGACCGTCCGCCCGCCCAGCTCATGGAAGCCCCGCAGCCGCTCACGAGCCCCTTCCGGGTCGTCCAGCGCCTGCCCGGGCAGCGCCGGAGTGCGGATGAAGAGATGGTCATGCGCGTCGCAGACCCCGAGCTCCCCGGCGGGGACGTCCCCGAGGACCGTACGGACCTGGTTCACCACTGCTTTCCCTGCCCCAGCCGGTCACGCTCCGGCGACGACAGGTGCAGGACCTCGTAGCGGTCGCCCGGCGCCCCGGACGGTTCGTGCTCCCAGAGGGTGAAGTGGAGCAGCTCCCAGTGGCGCGGGTCGACGGCAAGCGCGGTGGCGACGGCCCCGGGGGTGCCGGCGAGCCTGCGGCTCTCCGCCAGCGCCGCCTCCACCGCGACAGCCGGCCGGACGCTGTCCGCGATTCGCTCGCGTCGGCGGACGGCGGTGCGGGGGAGCGCCTGCGAGGCCGGTCCTTCCTGGTGGAGAAGTCCGGTCCAGTGCTGCACCCGGGGGCGGCCGAAGTCGTCGACGATGCCCTGGAAACCGGGGCCCCAGAGGAAGCTGTTCATGCCTTCGGGGGTGGACCACAGATAGAGCGGGGCGTACTGGTTGACCGGTGAGGTGCCACCACGTTCGCGGATCAGGTACGCCTTGAGGCCGAGGCCGGGGAAGCCGTCGAGAAGATGCCCCCTGGTCGCCACGCGCTCGCGGATGATCCCCATGTCGTAGTCGGCGGGGAGGGTGATCTCGTACTGCATGGCGTGCATCGCGTGCTCCTCAGGCCGGACGGTTCGGTGTGACGTGCGGGGAGAGCAGGGAGAGCAGCCCCTGCACGGCCGAGTCGAACGCGGCCGGGGATCCGGACGCGCGGGCCAGGACGTAACCGCCCTGGACCGTGGCCACGACAGCCGCCGCGACCTCCCGGGGTGCGAGACCGGGGGAGAACTCGCCCGCGTCCAGGCCCTCCTGGAGGATCTCGGTGAGCCGGCCGCGCAGCCAGCCGAGCGTCTCGTCGACCGGGGCACGCAGCGTGTCGCTGGCCACCACGTCGGGGTCCATCGTGAGCCGCCCCACCGGGCAGCCCCGCAGCACCTCGCGCTCACGCAGCAGATAGGCCGAGATCCGCTCGTACGCGGAACCGTGGCCGTCCAGCAGGCGCCCGGCCGTCTCCCGCATCTCCGCGGCTGTGCGGAGCACGGCGGCGAGGGCCAGATCGGGCTTGCCCGCGAAGTGGTGGTACATGCTGCCCTGGCCCGCCCCCGCCCGCTGCTGGATCGCCTTGGGGCTGGTGCCCACGTAGCCGCGCTCCCACAGGAGCTCCTGGGTGGCCCCGATCAACCGGTCCGGAGTGCTCATGGCTCCACTGTACATACCAGTAGGTACAGAATCCACGGCGCCAGGAAGCCCGGACCCCGAAGCAGGTTCCCGGCCCCGGCGTACTCCCACCGCCGTACGGGAACTGCCGCCACCCGTACGACGCTCCGGCGCTCTCCCGGAGCCAGGCTCGTAGGTGACAGGAACGCAAGGATGAACACCTGACCGAGGAGCTGACCGAGATGAACACCCTGGCGAACTCCGGGGGACCCGGGCCCTGGATCCTCTTCTTCCCGATCATCTGGGCGGTCGTCGCCGTCGGCGTCATCACGCTGCTGCGCCGCACCGTCCGGCGCGGCAGCCGGGGACCGTGGCAGCCGCAGGGCGGCCCCGCGGGCGACCGGTCTCCGATCGGTCTCCTGGGGCGGCGGTTCGCTGCGGGGGAGATCGACGAGGACGAGTACTGGCGGAGGCTCTCCGTCCTCGACGAGCCCTACGGCCGCTACGACAAGGACGGCCCGGCGTGACCGCCGAAGGCAGGTGAGATCCGGGCTCGAAAAGGAACGGAGCGCGTCGATCGCGAGTGGATCGACGCGCTCCCTCGTGCTGTGTACGGGGCCCGGCCGCGTTCCGGTCAGCCGACGACGGCCGACCGGTCCCGCGTCCGTGCCGCCGTCCGCTCCATGAGCCCCGTGACGTCCGAGCCGAACGGCCCGTCGGTCGTCGACCCGTACACCGGGAGAGGAGGCAGAGCGGTGGTGAACGACGGTGCGGGCAGGGTGAACCAGATGACCTTCCCCGTGTCGTCGCTCGGTCGTACGCCCCAGCTCTCGCTGACCGCGGCGATCATTGCCAGTCCGCGCCCGGAGGTGGCGGACGAATCGGCATCGCACACGGTCGGCAGCCGGGGGTCGTGGTCGTGGACGGAGACCGTCAGCCGGTCGAGCAGCAGCTCGATCTCGACGGTGCATGATTTGTCCGGCTGTGCATGCCGGTGGACGTTGGTCAGCAGTTCGGTGACACCGAGCGCTGCCTGGTCGATCAGAGGATCGAGATGCCAGTAGCGCAGTTGCGCCGAAATGATTCTGCGGACCTGACCGATCCGCGACGGCAGGGCTTGGAGCTCCACCGCGCAGTGCCTGCTTGGCTCGCTGATCACGGCTGCGACTCCCCGAATAGGTCCGGAAGAAGACGAAGGAACGGATCCAGCAGATGGCTGACTGCTGTTTCTGGTCATGCGTGGTCCGCCCTGCGTGGCTCCCGACGGAGGCGGCTTGCGCTGTCACCGCCGGTGCACCATCAGTGACGTGTGACCAGCGTGACTCAGGGGGTTGGGCTCCGCAACTCGCGGTGTCCGTACCGGACCGTAGCGTCAGGTCCGATGTCCGGCGGTACCCCGCAGCGCCTCCAGGAATCTGCGGACCGGCGCGGCCCCGCCGGGCCTGCGGTTGCGCTGGCCCATGGTCAGCCGGTACCGGACCCCGTCGATACGGGCGATCGCCGAGTCGGCGGCGTGGAACCACGGCTTCCCGGCGCTCACCGCGGTCAGCGGGGCGCCGGCGATCTCCCGCCCGTTGCTCGTCAGCAGCACGATCCGGCCATCCTCGACGATCACTTGGCCCGCCCTGGTCAGCGACCGCGCCCACCGGCGGATCCGGACGTCGCTCGCCCTGAACTCCACCGCGTGGAACTTCCGTGCGCCCAGATCCGCAGCGCTGAACTCTGTCTCGGCCATGGCGACTTCGCCCCCCTTGTACAGGCTTCTGCAAGTCTGCCCGCCGACAGGGCCCGTACGCCAGGCCTCATAACGGTCGATATGGCGATCGATTTCGGGCCGTGGCCCGGACCGGGCAGGCGCCCCGGGCGTGGCGGCGGGGCCCCTGGGCCAAGGGAGGCCTATGGGTCGTCAAAGTAAACGTTTGCGCAGGTGGGGGGAATATCGTGGGTCCCAGGAGAACCGCCGGCACCCGAAGGAGACCGCTGATGGACACCAGTGAGCACACACCTGGCGGTGGCGTCATGGACACCGTCGACGTCGACCGGAGTGATTTGGACTACCGGGCCTGGCTCAAGGAAGCGGTACGCAAGGTCCAGGCGGACGCCAACCGTTCGGCGGACACCCATCTCCTGCGCTTCCCGCTGCCGGAGCACTGGGGCATCGACCTCTACCTCAAGGACGAGTCGACGCACCCCACGGGCAGCCTCAAGCACCGGCTGGCCCGGTCGCTCTTCCTCTACGGTCTCTGCAACGGCTGGATCCGGCGCGGCAAACCGGTCATCGAGGCCTCCAGCGGCTCGACCGCGGTCTCGGAGGCGTACTTCGCGAAGCTGATCGGTGTGCCGTTCGTCGCGGTGATGCCCCGGACCACCAGCCCGGAGAAGGCCCGCCTGATCGAATTCCACGGCGGGCAGTGCCATTTCGTCGACGACGCCCGCCGCCTCTACGAGGAGTCGGCGGCCCTCGCGGCCGAGACGGGCGGTCACTACATGGACCAGTTCACCTATGCCGAACGCGCGACCGACTGGCGCGGCAACAACAACATCGCCGAGTCCATCTACCAGCAGCTGAGGCTGGAGCGGTATCCCGAACCCGCCTGGATCGTCGCCACCGCCGGCACCGGCGGAACCTCCGCGACCATCGGGCGCTACGTCCGCTACATGCAGCACGACACACGGATCTGTGTGCCCGACCCGGAGAACTCCTGCTTCTTCGACGGATGGACCCGGCACGACCAGCTGGCGACCAGCGACTGCGGCTCACGCATCGAAGGCATCGGCAGACCCCGGATGGAGCCGAGCTTCGTGCCCGGGGCCATCGACCGCATGATGAAGGTGCCCGACGCGGCCAGTGTCGCGGCGGTCCGGGTACTGGAGCGTGCCATCGGCCGCAAGGCGGGCGGCTCGACCGGAACCGGGTTGTGGAGCGCCTTCAAGCTGGTGGCCGAGATGGTGGAGAGGGGGAGCACCGGAAGCGTCGTCACGCTGTTCTGCGACCCGGGCGACCGCTATCTCGACAAGTACTACTCGGACGACTGGCTGAGCGGGCAGGGCCTGGACATCCGGCCGTACACGGAGACGATCGACCACTTCCTGGCCACCGGCACCTGGCCCGCCTGAGCCGGACGGGAGGCGCGCCCCACAAGAGGTTCAGTCCTCCAGCAGGACCCCGAGCTCGCGGGTGAAGACCCGCCGCCCGGCGGTCGCCAGCAGCGGATCGGCCCAACGGGGCAGCAGCCTCACGCGCAGCTCCTCGACCCAGATCACATGCGAGCCCGAACCGGTCGGGCAGACGTCGATCGACGCACGGCCGCGCACCACGGCACCCCGCTTCTCCAGCAGGCACACTCCCGCCCGGCCGGCGGCGGGCGGGGTCCACCGCACCACTTCCATCGGATCGTCGAAGCCCAGCGGCCCCACGCCCGTACGGGCCACGAAGACCGTACCCGCGTGGGTGGGCAGACCCGTCGGCACGGTGACCGAGGTGAAGGGAACGGTTCCGCCGTGCCGCTCCCAGTCGGTCACCCTGCGCCACGCCTCGGCGGCGGGGAGGGGAGTGAAGCGCTCTATGCGGAATACGGCCACAGCACGATCCTAGGACGTCCGTCGCCCGGGAGCCCCGGAGCGGAGGGCTTGGGCGCCACCCGGGGCGGGCTAGGCCGAAGGCCCGCCCGCCACCACGAGGCCCGGCAGGTGCTCCTCGATCTCCTGCCTGGCCGCGTCAGGCAGACCCGCGTCCGTGACGAAGGCGTCGACCTCGTCCAGCGCGGCGAACGAACTCAGGCCCACCGTGCCCCACTTGGTGTGGTCGGCGACCACGACGACACGCCTGGCCGCCTGCACGAAGCGGCGGTTCGTCTCGGCCTCGGCGAGATTCGGCGTGGAAAGACCGGCCTCCACCGAGATCCCGTGCACGCCGAGAAACAGGACGTCGAAGTGGAGCGAGCCGATCGCACGGTCCGCGACCGGTCCGACGAGCGAGTCCGAAGGCGTACGGACCCCGCCGGTCAGGACCACCGTGGCCGCACCGGCCCGCGCGCCGCCCGCCGTGGCCGGCCGCTGCGCGCCGTGGAACACGTCGGCGACCCGCACCGAATTCGTCACCACGGTCAGCCCAGGCACCTCCAGGAGATGCCGCGCCAGCGCGAACGTGGTCGTGCCTCCGGAGAGCGCGATCGCGCTGCCCGGCAACGCCATCCCGGCCGCCGTACGCGCGATGTCCTCCTTGGCGCTGAGCTCCAGCGTCGACTTGGCCTCGAAACCGGGCTCGTGCGTGCTCGCCTCGGCCACCGGGACGGCTCCGCCGTGGACCTTCTCGATGACACCCTGGCGTGCCAGCGCGTCCAGATCCCGGCGGATGGTCATGTCGGAGACGCTCAGCTTGCGGGTCAGCTCGTTGACCCTGACCCCGCCGCGCTTGCGCACATCGTCGAGAATGAGCGCACGCCGCTGCTCCGCGAGCAGGTTCTGATTCTCGCTCAACGCCGGGCCCCGGTCCTTCGCTCTGTCCGCACGGTCCGGCAGCGGTCCTGCGGGACTCCCTCATCCTCCCACGCATACCCACGAGCTCTCCCACTGGGGAGATTCGGTGAGAGCGGGTGCGGCGGGCGTCTCCCGTCGGCCATGGTGGTGACTGCGCATCAGCCCGGCACGGTCCGGACGAATGACCCCAGCCGCCCCTCCCCACCGGCCGCGCGCCGGACGGACCAGAGAGCGAGTCACCTACATTGCCCCCTGCCCACCAGGCCGAGGCCGCGCAACGCAGCGGCGCCGCACTGGAACTGCTCGTCCACGGAGTCGGCGGCACCACCCCGCAGGAGATGCTCGGTGACCCGCGTACCACCAGGATCACCGGTGACGCCACGGCGGCTGTCCACCGGCGTACGGAGGACGTCGGAGCCGAACAGCACCCCGAGCGCCACCGCGACGGGCCCATCGCCGAGGCCTACTGCTGGTCCAACCTCACCTCGGGCAACGGCTCCCGCGCCCTGTGGCTGCTGCTGCTCCCCTTCATGGTGGTCAACCTCGCCCACTGGATGCGGCCGTCCACGCAGGGGCGTACCCGGACGGTCCGGCTCTACGGACTGCTGGTGCGGCTCATCGCGCTCAGCCTGACCGTACTGCTGACCGCCGCGGTCTGCGAGGTCGCCCTGGACCTGGTGGCCTGGCAGTGCGCCGGGACGCCCGGATGCTCGGGGCAGCGTTCCTGGCTCGGCTTCCTCTCCACACAGCAGGACGGATGGTTCGCCCAGCCAGGACGCCGGCTCGCCGTCGCCGCGGTCGTACCCGCAGCCCTGGTGGGGCTGCTCTGGTACCTGTCCAACCGGACCTGGAGCGCCTACGAGTCACAGCGCCCCCTGACCTGCGACGAACCGGACAGCACGGAAACGGACCAGGACCCGGACACGGACGTGCCCGCCCGGACCGGCGCCCCCGCGATCCGTCCGGCCCTCGGCAGGCCGGGCTTCTGGTACGGACGCAGGCTGGTGGCCCGGCTGCGCGCGGCGCACACCGCGGCCGGATTCCTCACCGTCGCGGCCACGGTCGGCTCCACGGCGGCACGCCACGACAGGGCAGCCGAGGGCCCCGTGCCCGGGGTGACCGGCGTCCTGTTCGAGACCGTCCTCGTCCTGTGCGCACTCGTCGTCCTCACGGTCGTCTGCCACCGGGGACGCAGCGAGCGACGCCTCGACCACCGGCTCGACCGGGCCGTCATCACCTTCCTGCCCGGCGCCGCGCTCATCCTGCTGCTCCTCGCGATGGTGTACGCCGCATGGTCGCGTCCCGGCTGGGTGTCCTCGGGCACCCTCTCCGGAGAGGCCGTCTTCCGCACGCTCGCACTCGGCCAGGGTCTGCTCGTCATCGTGCTCGCCGTGGCCGCCCTGAGCCTGTACCGCCGCGCCCCCGAGCCCCGCACCACCCTCCACGGCCTCGGCGGCCCGGCGGTGGCCATGCTGGCCTGCGCCCTCGGCGGTGTGATGACCGGCGGGATCGCCCAGCGTGTGGCCGACTGGCTCGACGGCCGAGGAACCCCCGGTATGGGCGCGGGCGCCTCCGTGGAGGGGCCGCCCGTGCTCCTCAGCTGGCAGGCCTCCGTCATCCCGGTCCTGCTGCTGCTCCTGCTCCCGCCCGTCATCTGGCTGGTGGTCCGGACCGTGCGTCATGCCCGCCGGCTGGGCCCCGCCATCGAGGCGGAGTACGAGGAGAAGCGCCCCGAGCCCGGACGCACCCTGCGGATCGCACGCACCCGGGCCACCGCCGCGCTCACCGACTCGGCCCCCGGCATCCTCGGACTGCTCTCCGCCGCCACACTGCTGCTCGGCGCCGGAGCGGTGGCCGGTTCCTGGCTCACCGGCGAGGTGCCCGGCCTCGCGACGGACGGTGCCGGCCCGTTCGTCGAATCGGTTGCCGAGGCCGCGCAGTCGACCGGCTCCTGGATGACCGGTTTCGGCGTGATACTGCTCGTCACCTGGGGCCGTCGCGCCTACCGCGACGTCTCCGCCCGGCGCACCATCGGCATCCTCTGGGACGTGGGTACGTTCTGGCCGCGAGCCGCCCATCCGTTCGCACCGCCCTGCTACGCCGAGCGGGCCGTCCCGGACCTCTCGTCCCGGATGTGTGCCTGGACGGCCCGCACCCGCGGCAGACTCGTCATCTCCGGCCACTCCCAGGGCAGCGTGCTCGCGGCGGCAGCGGTGTGGCAGCTCCCCGATGCGGCCCGGCACCGGGTCGCGCTGCTCACGTACGGCTCCCCGATCGAGCGGCTGTACGGGCGCTGGTTCCCGGCCTACTTCGGCCGGGAGCCCCTCGAAGGCCTGCACCGGTCCGTCCACTGCTGGCGCAACCTCTGGCGTGCGACGGACCCCATCGGCGGCCCGGTCCGCATCGACGAGGGACAGGGACAGGAGGTGGACCGGGGCCCGCTGAAGGACCCGCTGGTCTACGGACGCACCGCCGAACACCCGCTGCCGGAACCCATCCTGGGGCACTCCGACTACCAGGCCGACCCGGTCTTCGCCGTCGAGCGTGCCGCGCTCCTGGAACGGCTCGGACCCGTCGTACCCCAGCAGGCGGGCGTGAGTACGGAGGACCGGGACAGCACCGCTCAGGGCAGCGCCGGAAGGTCGTCCGGGTAGAGCATGGTCAGGTCCTCCGTGGTCGGCTCGGTGAGCTGGGCGACCCGCCCCGCATGCCGCTCCACCATCGACTCGAAGGTCTGACGGGCCGTCCGGCCGTTACCGAAGGCGGGGCCCTTGGGAAGCGCCGTGAAGTACTTGAGCAGCGCTTCCCCCGTCCCCTCCGCCAGGCTGTACTCGTGCTCGTCGGTCTGCTGCCCGACGATCCGCAGCAGCTCCTCGGGCTCGTAGTCGCTGAAGGTGATGGTCCGTGAGAAACGGGACGCCACACCGGGGTTCACGGTGAGGAAGCGCTCCATCTCGTGCGTGTACCCGGCCACGATCACCACAACGGCGTCGCGGTGGTCCTCCATCAGCTTCACGAGCGTGTCGATGGCCTCCCGGCCGAAGTCGCGGCCCGAGTCCACGGGCGAGAGGGCGTACGCCTCGTCGACGAACAGGACCCCGCCGCGCGCCCGGTCGAACGCCTCCTGCGTACGGATGGCCGTGGAACCGATGTGCTCGCCGACCAGATCGACGCGGGACACCTCCACGAGATGGCCGTGCTCCAGGACGCCGAGCGAGGCCAGGATCTCCCCGTACAGCCGGGCCACCGTCGTCTTGCCCGTGCCGGGGGAGCCGGTGAAGACCAGGTGCCTGCGCACCGACGCCGCCTTGAGACCGGCCAGCCGGCGCCGTCGGCCCACCTCGATCATGTCGGTCAGCGCCCGTACCTCGCGCTTGACGCTGTCCAGGCCCACCAGCGCGTCGAGCTCGCCCAGCACGGCGCCCGAGCCGCGCACCGGCTCGGCGGGAACCGAGGGGGCGGCGACGGGTTCGGCGGACCGCTGCCCGGGCATCGCGCCGAGCAGCCCGGGCGTGCTCTGCGTCGCCGTCAGGACCGGGGGGGCCGGGGGAGTGGAACCGCGCAGGCCGCTCTCGTCGCTGGTGCAGTCCTTGGCCACCGGGCCGCTCGCGTTCCCGTCGCCGCCGGAGCCTTCGGGGAATTCGTAGCCGCCGCGCGCGCACCGCTCGGTCCGGCAGCGGGTCAGGGTGGAACGGCAGCCGTCCATCACATGGAAGCCGTATCCGTCGCTTCCGGTGACCCGGCAGCTGTCGAAGGTGCCCCGGCCCTCGGCGGAGACGTAGAAACCTGCCTCCGCGGGCGAGGTGACCGTGCACCTCTCGATGGTCGGGTCGGCACCCTTGGTCACGATGACACCGGTCTGCACCGCGTCGATGGTGCAGTTGTTCAGTGTGCCGCCGCTGCCGTGGTCACGGAACCACGCTCCGGTGGACGCCTCGCGGATCCGGCAGTCGTCGAGCTGGGCGGTGGCGCCGTCGCTCACCGAGACCGCGGTGTTGCGGATCTGCGCCAGATCGCTGTCCACGACGTCCGCGCGTGAGCCCCGGTCGAGGACGAAGAGGGCGTCGGGCACGTCGTGCACGCGGCACGAGTCGAGTATCACCGTGGCCCCGTCGCTGACCCACACCGCGGGGTAGTCACCCGTGCTGTCGTGGATCTCGCACTGGTTGGCGTCGACACGGGTGCCCGGATCCCAGACCGAGAGGCCGTTGCGGCCGAATCTGCGCACCGTGGAGCGGGTCAGCGTGAGCACCGAACGGGAGCGCAGGTCGACCGCGTTCTCCGGGATGTCGTGGATGTCGCAGTCGGCGAGCGTGAGGACCGCGTCGGTGTCCAGGGTGACCCCGTCGGCCGACGTGCGGTGCACGGTGCAGTCCGTGAGGTGCGCGGTGCCTCGGGAAGTGACCTGCACCCCGGTGCCCTTGATCTCGTACACCTCGCAGCCCACCGCCTCCAGGGAGCTGCCCTCCCCGGTCACGCTCAGCCCCGCGCCCGACGAGTGGTGCACGCGGCAGCGCTCGAGCCTCGGGTGCGCGCCGTCGCGCACCGAGACGCCGGACTGTCCCGCCGAGACGATCTCGCACTCCTCGAACACGCCTCCGGCGCCGTCGAGTACGGCTATGCCGACACCCGCAGGGTTGTCGACCGTGCAGCGGCGCACGGTGGGCCTGGCCGAGCCGCGGACCTCGATGCCGGCGGCCGACCTGGTCACGACGCGCAGATCCGACAGCTCGGGAGCGCCCTCCTCGACGAGCAGCGCGGGAGCTGCGGAGTCCTGGCCCTCCACATGGAGGTCCTGGACGACGGCGGATGCCCGGACGGTCAGGGGGACGCCGTCGACCGGCGCGATCCGCACCGATCCGGCGGATCCCTCGGGGCCGCGCAGCGTCACCGCGCGGTGGACGACGAGATTCTCCCGGTAGGTGCCGGGGGCGACGGTGAGGACGTCACCGTCCGCTGCGGCCTCCAGGGCGGCGGTGAGGGATGCGTATTCGCCCGTACGGCGCCGCCATCGCGATGTGCCGGTGTGCGTCACCTGGACCGTGCCCTGTGCCATGGTGCTGTTGTGCCCCCACCTCGTGCCATGTGCGCCGCCTCGTGCCTGTCCGCGTGTGCCGCCGGTCCGCCGGCGGCACACCGGCCCGCCTGCCGAGGAGTCGGGCGGGCCGGTCCACCGTAGCGCGCGTGACGGGCGCGAGTTGACGGGTCGGCTGCTGAAGGCCACCGGTCAGCCGTTCACGAGGGGGGCCGGTGCCCTCTCGGGGTCAGCTGCCCGTACCCGTTCTGCCCCAGTCGGGGCCGACTTCGGCCCAGGCACGGTCGAGGCGGGCGTACCGCCGTCGCATCATGCGCCATACGACGAGCCTGCGGGCGATTTCGGTCAGACCACCCGCGAACAGGGCCGCGCCGATGCCTGCGAGCACCGCGTGGGTGTGAGCCGTGGAGGTGTCCATGGGCTGCATCGCGGGGTGGCCCCGGTCGTCCGTCCAGATCTGGACCCGGGCGCCGGGAGCGGTCTTGGTGGACCCCGTCGACACGGTACCCGTGCGTGCCGTACCGTCCGGGGCGAGCCAGTCGGCCACCACCGACGTCCGCATGGTGCCCTCGGTGACGACCGCCTCGGGGTCCTGGGCGAAGCGGGAGGCGCCCGGTGCCGCGCGGACCACGAGGGCCGAGGTGAGATGGCGTTGCTCGTGCTGGGCGCGGACCGTCCGCTGGAGTGCGCCGTCCGTGAGTGAGCCGGCCTTCCAGCCGAGGGCCGGTGCCGCCAGCAGCATCAGCAGCAGCGCGGCCAGTGCCACCCACGCCTCATGCCGGTCGGTGGCGCGGCACACAGGATTGTGTCGCCACCGCCGGATTCCCAGAACCGCTCGCACAGTCATGCACCCCCTTCTCTGTCCGTGATAACGCAGGAGGGCGGCGATTACGTCTTCCGACGGCGAAGAGAGAGCAACCTCACGCCGTCAACGCCCTCCGCCTCCCCCGGCGTTGCGAGGACGTGACGAGGACCGGGCGGTCAGCCGAGGACCCGCACCGTGTCCCCCGCCCGGATCACACCGGTGGTCTCCGGGGTCATGAGCCGGCCGAAGACGAGGTGCCTCCCGTCCTGACGGTGCCGGGCGAGCGTGCGCAACGGCTCCTTCCCCCGCTCCGCCGTCCGCTGGTCGGTGGTCGCGATGACACACCGTCCGCACGGCTTGACGACGCGGAACGCGACCTCCCCGATCGCGATCCGCTTCCAGCCGTCCTCGGCCCAGGGCGCTGTGCCGTCCACGACCACGTTCGGCCGGAACCGGTTCATCGGCAGCGGCCCCTCGTCCGGATGATCCCCCTGCGCGATCAGCGAGTTGAGCGCGTCCAGCGAGGCACGCGTCGTGAGGAGCAGCGGGAAGGTGTCGGCGAACGACACGGTCTCGCCCGGTCGCCCGAACCTGGGATCGACGGGCCTGCGGTGCGACGGCGCGTCGAGATGGACGAGCCGGACCTCCGCACCGAGGCGCGCGCTGAACCAGGCGTGGGCGGCGTCTGCGGCCATCACCACCGTGACCTTGCTCCGGTGGAGCTCCGCGACCACCGTGCCGGCCGGATCGGGTACCTCCACCGTCAGGGACGGGCTCCCGGGCGCCGACAGGACAAGCCCGCCACCGGGCAGGAGCTCGGCGGACAGCTGTGCCATGTGCGGCTGCTGACGCTGGGTGACGACTCTGCTCGCGCTGTCGATCAGCATCCAGCGGCGGTCGCCCTCGAGTCCCCATGGCTCGACGGCGGCCTCGTCGGCCGCGCATGCTGTCAGTGATTTGACCGGGTGGATGCGCAGGGTACTGAGCACAGGCGAAAGCATGCCCTCATCCTGCCAGCCGTCACTGACAACGGCAGGCGGCGCCCGTCAGTAACCCCGGCCCTGGTACGGACGGTTGTAGGGGTCCTCGTACGGCGACTGAGCGGGCGCGGGCACGGGCCGGGGGGACGCGGGACGCATCGCCTCGTAACCCGTGCCGGACCGCTGCTGCTGTTGCGGCTGCTGGTAGCCGCGGGGCGCCTGCTGCTGCTGATGGCCGCGGGGCGCCGACGGCTGCTGCGGGATGTACGGCGCCGGCGCGTGCTGCAGCTGTGCGGGCTGCATCATCGGCGCCTGCTGCATCCCGGCGTTCTGGTACTGCGGCTGCGGCGCCTGCTGCGGATAGCCGTAGGACCCGGTGTGCTGCGACGGGGCCGCGGGCAGCGCCGGCAGGGCCGACGGCAGAGCCGGCAGGTAGCTGTTCCCGGTGTCGTAGGCGGCGGGGACCCGGATCGGCGCGATCTGAGGAGTCCCCCGCTCGGCGACGAGGGAGTCGTAGATCGGGGTGTCGGGGAACGACGGCGCGGCGTAGTAGCCGCTGCCGTAGGTGGAGCGGGGGGAGGTCATGACACATAAGTTAAGCCCACGATGTGCTGATTGGGGAGCCCCAATCCTGTGGTTATCCGTTTTACGTTGGTTCTGCCCGCCTGACCTGCTAAAACATTGTTAAAGCTCCTGGTAACGGCGGGGGCCTTTTCCATGGCCGATGAGCAGTGGCGCAAGGGTGCAAAGGGCGACACCCGCGCGGCATTCACCAGGACGAAGCGAGAGCAGTGGTTCAGGGGGCCCCGTCGGTGGCGTCCGGTTCGGGATTCCAGTCCAGGAGCCTCACCTTCGCGACGGTACGGACATGGCGCCGCATCGCAGCGGCCGCGGCCTTGCCGCGCTGTTCCTCGATCGCGTCGAGGATCGCCTGGTGCTGGGTCAGGGAGCGGCCGGGACGCCGGGGCTGGCGCAGGGACTCATGCCGGCTCTCGGCGATCTGGCCGGCGATGGACCGCATGAAGTCGGCCAGCAACGCGCTGTGGGCGGCCGCCGTCACGGCGGCGTGGAAGCGCCGGTCGCCCTCGATGCCGTGGCCACCCTCCGCGATCTCCGCGGCCATGTGGGCGAGCGATGCCCGCAGCGCGGTCACGTCCTGCTCGGTGCGCCGCTCCGCCGCGAGTTCGGCGAGCTTCGTCTCCAGCGCCTCGCGCGCCTCCAGCACGTCGGGCAGCCTGCGCCGGCGTTCGACGAGGCGCTCGACAGGTTCGGCGTCCAGCCCGTTCCCGAGGAGGTAGGTGCCGCCTCCGTGCCGCACCTCGACGAGCCCCTGCACTTCGAGGACGACGATGGCCTGCTTCACCGAGGCCCGGGAGACTCTCAGTCGCTGAGCGAGGTCACGCTCCGGCGGAAGCCTGTCGCCGGCCACCAGACCGCTCTCCGCCGCGAAGGAACGCAGCCGGTCGAGCACCTGCTCGTACAGACGTGTACGCCCCATGGGCCGCAGTGCGTCCGACATCCCCTGCCCCTGTTCCGGAGGGCCCCCACGCCCTCGTGGCAACGGCAGCCTAGCAGCGCCCCGGTGGTCCGGAGGCTGAACCAATTCCGGCGCACCCTCTTGACGGCTGTCACGGCTCCCCCGACTCTGAGTGCCGTCAACCGGCGAAGTGGCTCATCCACCGGACCAACGGGGGTCGGCCCAGGACAGGAGCCCGCATGTCCGCGGAACTCATCTCAATCCTCGTACTGGTGGCGGTCTTCGCGATCGCCACCACCCGATCGATCAACATGGGCGCGCTCGCCTTCGCCGCCGCCTTCGCGGTGGGTGAGCTGGCCGCCGGCCTGGACGCGGACGGCATCTTCGCCGGGTTTCCCGGAGACCTTTTCGTCGTCCTGGTGGGCGTCACCTACCTGTTCGCGATCGCCCGGGCCAACGGCACCACGGACTGGCTGGTCCACGCCTCCATACGCCTGGTCGGCGGGCGCATCGCTCTGATCCCCTGGGTGATGTTCGTGATCACCGGGGCGCTGACGGCGATCGGCGCGGTCAGCCCGGCCGCGGTGGCGATCGTCGCACCGATCGCTCTGAGCTTCGCCGTCCGTTACGGCATCAGCCCGCTGCTGATGGGCGCGATGGTGGTCCACGGAGCACAGGGCGGCGGCTTCTCCCCGATCAGCATCTACGGCTCGATCGTGAACGGCATCGTGGAGCGCGAGAACCTGCCGGGCAACGAGATCGCGCTGTTCCTCGCCTCGCTGGTCGCCAACCTGCTCATCGCCGCTGTGGTGTTCGTGCTGTTCGGCGGTCTGAAGCTGGCCCGCCACCGCACCGCGGAGAGCGACGAAGACCTGCCCGGTCCTGGTGCGGAGGAGGGGAGCGCCCGGCTCGACGCGCCCCGCGCGGCCACCCTTGTCGCGCTCCTCGCCCTGGTCGTCGCCGTACTCGTCTTCGATCTCGACGCGGGCCTGACCGCCATCACGCTCGCCGTGCTGCTCGGCGCCGTGTGGCCGGACACCAGCCGCAAAGCGGTCGGTGCGATCGCCTGGCCCACCGTGCTGCTCATCTGCGGCGTACTGACCTACGTCGGCGTGCTCGAGGAGATGGGCACGATCAAATGGGCGGGGGAGGGAGTCGGAGGCATCGGTGTGCCGCTGCTCGCGGCGCTGCTGCTGTGCTACATCGGCGCGATCGTCTCGGCGTTCGCCTCGTCGGTCGGCATCATGGGCGCGCTGATCCCGCTGGCCGTGCCGTTCCTCGCCCAAGGAGAGATCGGGGCGATCGGAATGATCGCGGCGCTGGCGGTGTCGGCGACCGTGGTGGACGTCAGCCCCTTCTCGACCAACGGCGCACTCGTTCTCGCCGCGGCGCCGGACGTCGACCGGGAACGCTTTTTCAGGCAGCTGATGGTGTACGGCGGAGTCGTCGTCGCGGTGGTGCCCGCCGCGGCATGGCTCGTTCTGGTGGTGCCGGGATTCGGATGAGTGCAGGGAAATCCCATGCCGCTTCCGGCTTTTGCCGGACCGTCGATCGGAGTACGACACGTGAATGCCCCCACGGCACTGTTCCCCGCACTGGCCGAGAACAGTTCGCGGCCCGCCCTGCAATTCGGGGACCGATCCCTTTCGTACGCCGAACTCGCGGCGGCGGCCGGCTCCCTGGCAGCGACCCTGGGCACGGTTCGCCGAGTCGCCGTGTGGGCGACCCCGACTCCCGAGACCGCGGTCGGTGTGGTGGCGGCCCTCCTCGCCGGAGTGCCCGCGGTGCCGGTCAACCCACGGATCGGCGGGCGGGAACTGGCGCACATCGTCGCCGACAGCGCGCCGTCACTCGTCCTGGCCGCGGAGGGCGACGAACTCCCCTCCGCGCTGAACGGACTTCCCCGTACGGACATCGACACAGCCGCGGGACCGGCAGGCGCGTTGCCCGCCGAGCCCGGCCCGGATCACCCGGCGCTGATCGTCTACACCTCCGGCACCACCGGCCCGCCCAAGGGCGCCGTCCTGCCGCGACGGGCCCTGACCAGCACACTGGACGCGCTCCGGGACGCCTGGGGGTGGGACGCCGACGACGTACTGGTGCACGCGCTGCCGCTGTTCCATGTGCACGGGCTGATCCTCGGCATCCTCGGGCCGCTGCGGCGCGGGGGATCGGTGCGTCACCTGGGCCGGTTCAGCACCGAGGGGGTGGCAAGGGAGCTGAGTGCCGGGGCCACCATGCTGTTCGGGGTTCCGACCATGTACCACCGCATCGCCGAGGCACTCTCCGCCGGGCCAGGTGACACCCCGCTCGCCGAGGCGCTGTCCGGCGCGCGCCTGCTCGTGTCCGGATCCGCGGCGCTTCCGGTGCGCGACCACGAGCGGATCGCGGCGGCGACCGGCCGGACCGTCATCGAACGGTACGGGATGACGGAGACCCTCATGAACACCAGTGTGCGCGCGGACGGACAGTCTCGGGCCGGGACCGTCGGAGTGCCCCTGCGCGGCGTCGGACTGCGGATCGTCGACGAGGAGGGAGCGCCGGTCGGCGCCGGTCCTGATGCCGTGGGCGAGATCCAGGTGCGCGGCCCGAACCTCTTCACGGAATACCTCAACAGGCCCGAGGCCACTGCCGAGGCGTTCACCGAGGACGGCTGGTTCCGCACCGGGGACATGGCGGTACGGGATGCGGACGGCTACGTCCGGATCGTCGGCCGCAAGGCGACCGACCTCATCAAGAGCGGCGGCTACAAGATCGGCGCGGGCGAGATCGAGAACGCGCTCATGGATTGCCCCGGTGTGAGGGACGCGGCTGTGACAGGCGAGCCGGATGCCGATCTCGGTGAGCGGATCGTGGCGTGGATCGTGCCGTCGGACGCACGAAACCCCCCGACCATCGAGGAGTTGGCCGATCATGTTGCCTCGCAGCTCGCCCCGCACAAGCGGCCCCGGACCGTGCGCTACCTGTCCGAGCTCCCCCGCAACGAACTCGGCAAGATCATGAAGCGGGCACTTCAGCCGTGATCCGGCAGGGTGCGGCGTCCCCGGGCCGGGGCGGCACGGCACAGCTTCCTTCCCTTCTCCTCACGGAAAGGCAAGTCCTTGACCGATTCACGCCTCGCCGGAGTCCGCCGACGTCGGGTTCCGCTGGTCAGACGTATCCCGATCGCCTTGGCCGCCGTGTCGACCGTGGCAGCAGTCGCCCTCTCGGTCCCGGCGACGAACGCCGCGGGTGACACCGCGACCGGACAACAAGCCGGAGCGCGAGGCTGGTTCACCTCCTGGGCGGGCTCGCAGCACGACCTCGCTCCCACTCCCTTGCGTGACCGGACCGTCCGCATGATCAGCCACCTCAGCCAGGGGGGTGACGCGCTCCGCATCCGGATCCAGAACACCTTCGGTACGTCCCCCCTCACCGTGGACGCCGCCACCGTGGGACTCACGGACGGCAAGAGCGCTGCCACCCAAGGGCGCCCCCGGCCCGTCACCTTCGGCGGCCGGCACGAGGCCGTCATCCCGGCCGGCGGCGAGCTGTGGAGTGACGCCACCACCCTGACGACCCGCGCCCAGGGGGACGTCGCGGTCTCCCTGTCCGTCTCCGGCACCGTCGTCCCGGGCCGGCACCAGACCGCCTTCCGCACCAACTACCTGACCGGGACCGGCACCGGGGACCACACCGGAGACACGAGTGCCGCCGCCTTCACGGAGACGACCGAGTCCACCTACCTGGTCACCGCCGTGGACGTACACAACCCGCGCCTGAGGGGCAGCCTCGTCGCCTACGGCAGCTCCGTGGTCGACGGGGTCGGATCCACGGACTGCGGCCCCGGCTGCACTCAGCTCGGCGCCGACCGCCGGTGGACCGACGACCTCGCACGGCGGATCACCACGGAACTGCCGCCCACACGCCGGCTGGCAGTGGCGAATGCCGGTGTCAACGGCACCACCAGTGCCCCGGACTGCCCGAAGCTCGCCGAGCCCCTGCGCGGTCTGGACGCGGGCGCGCGCCTGGAGAGAGACGTACTGGCCCTGCACGGAGTCACCGGAGTTCTCTACTACTACGGCACCAACGACCTGCCCGCCGGATGCGACGCCCAGCAGGTGCTGGCGAGCTACCGCGACACCTTCCGACGTCTGCACGCGGCCGGCATCAAGGTGTACGTCACTCCGGTGACCCCCCGCCCGGGCTACACCGACGAGCACAACAGGGTCCGTCACACCGTCAACTCGTTCGTCTCGAAGTGGAACGACTGCAGTGGCACCTGTGACGGCATCATGGGCTTCGACCAGGTTCTCAGGGACCCGTTGAAGCCGAACGCCATCAACCCGCCCTACGACACCGGCGACGGCGTCCACGCCAACATCGCCGGCCAGCAGGCACTGGCAGACACGCTCTCGCTGCCGATGCTCGCGTCCTCCGCTGACCGGTGACGAAGGCCGGAAGCGAGTTCCCCCGTACGAGTGAACTCGGACCGAGCTCACGGGGCCTGCCGTGCATCGCCGGCAGGCGTGCCGTCGAGACTGTGGGCTCCTCGGCGGACCGGGGATTAGGTTGGGCGGGAAACTTTCCGGCCGGCCGGACTCGTGATGGGGGCGAGCATGACCATGCAAAAGGGAACCAATGTCGCGGTGCCGGCTCAGGCTGTGCGGGTCGAACTGGGCTGGCGTACGTCACCCGGGACACCTGACGTGGATGCCTCGGCACTCCTTCTCGTGTCGGGAAAAGTGCGCAGCGACGCGGACTTCGTCTTCTACAACCAGCCGGCGCACGGATCCGGCGCGGTGCGCCACGAAGGCAAGCAGACGGCCGGGGGTGCCGTCACGGACAGCCTCACCGTCGACTTCGGACGGATGGAGCCGGTGATCGACCGTGTCGTCGTGGCGGCCTCGGCCGACGGCGGCACCTTCGGACGGGTGACCGGTCTATACGTGCGGATCGTGAACCCGGCCGACGGCTCCGAGATCGCGCGGTTCGAGAGCACGGACGCGACCGTCGAGACCGCGTTCATCCTCGGTGAGCTCTATCTGCGCCAGGGCACCTGGAAGTTCAGGGCTGTGGGGCAGGGATACGACACCGGGCTCGCCGGCCTCGCGACGGACTTCGGCATTTCCGTCGACGAGCCGCAGCAGGCGCCCCCGGCCCCCCAGCCGCAGAAGGCCCCCCAGCCGCCCGTGCGCCCGGCAGCACCTCGGACCGCCCCCACACCTCCGCCCGCGCCACCCGTCGTGCAGGCCGTGCGGCTGACCAAGGTCACGCTCACCAAGGAAGCCCCTTCGGTGTCGCTGTCGAAACAGGGCGGCACGTCAGGAGCGCTGCGCGTCAATCTCAACTGGGAGGTGCGCAAGCAGTTCAAGGGCTGGGGCGCGAAGCTCGGCAGGGCCGTCGCCATGCACGCGGACCTGGATCTCGATCTCTGTGCGCTCTACGAACTCACCGATGGCAGCAAAGGGGTTGTGCAGGCGCTGGGAAACGCCTTCGGTTCCACCCGGCAGCCGCCCTATGTCCAGCTCGACGGGGACGACCGTTCCGGCGCCGTCTCGGCCGGCGAGAACCTCACGGTCAATCTGGACCACAAGGACCGGCTGCGCCGTGTGCTGATCTTCGTCACGATCTACGAAGGCGCCCGGAGTTTCGCCGACCTGCATGCCACGGTCACACTTCAGCCGCAGAACGGTGCGGCGATCGACTTCTCCCTCGACGAATGCACCGTGCCTTCCACCGTGTGCGCGCTCGCACTGATCACGAGTAGCGGGGGAGACCTCACCGTGCAGCGCGAGGCCCGCTATCTCGTCCCCCAGCGTGGGGTGAGCCCCCAGCGGACCATCGACGCCGCCTACGGGTGGGGCATGGACTGGACCCCGGGGCGAAAGTGACCCAGCGGCCTCCCGGGCGCGGCCGGATCAGGGTTCCGGTGCGGCCTCGGGGCGGGCGTACGTACGCCCCTTCCAGGCCGCGCCGAGCCCCCGGTAGTGCTGCACCGCGGAATCGACCGTCATCAGGAGGTAGAGGACGGCGGTGAAGGGCAGCAGCGGTGCCAGCCACAGCGACTGCCGGTAGTACCCGAGCATGGGCATGTACGTCCCCGCCATCACCGCCCACGCCGCCCCGCCCGCAACGGCGGCCACCGGGTCACCTGTCAGCAACCCCGCGCCCAGCGTGACGGGCGGTGCGACATAGACCAGGACGAGTCCGAGAACCGTGCCGACGAGCAGCCACGGGCTGTGCCGGAGCTGCGCGTACGCACTCCGCGCGACCATGCGCCACAGATCCGCCAGCCGTGGGTAGGGCCGCACGCTGTCCACCCGGTCCGCGAGCCCCAGCCAGACGCGGCCGCCGGCGCGCCGCACCGCACGCGCCAGCGACACGTCGTCGATCACCGCCGACCGGATGGACTCCGGGAGCCGGGCCCGCTCGACGGCTCCGGCTCGCAGCAGCACGCAGCCGCCCGCCGCAGCGGTGGTCCGGGACCCCCTCCCGTTCACCCGGCGGAACGGGTAGAGCTGGCCGAAGAAGTAGACGAAGGCCGGCACGACAAGCCGCTCCCAGGTGCTCGTCACCCGCAGCCTGGCCATTTGCGAGACGAGGTCGAACCCGCCCGCACCCTCGCTTCCGGCGGCGGCGACGAGTTCCCGCAGGCTGTCCGGCTCATGAGCGATGTCGGCGTCCGTCAGGAGCAGGAACTCGGGTTTCCGCTGCCGGGCCAGTGCCATCCCGTGCCGCAGCGCCCAGAGTTTGCCCGTCCATCCCGGCTCCGGCTCACCCGGCGCCACCACTGTCAGCGGCAGCCCCCCGTACCGCTCGGACAGCGCACGGGCGAGCCCGCCCGTGCCGTCGCCGCTGCAGTCGTCGACCAGGAAGACCTCCGCGTCACCCGGGTAGTCCTGGGCCAGCAGCGACGGCAGGCTCACCGGAAGGACCTCGGCCTCGTCCCTCGCGGGCACGACCACGGCCACCGAGGGCCAGCGCACCGGGTCCTCGCGCACGGGCAGCCGCTGGTCGGTCCGCCAGAAGAATCCCTGGCCCAGCAACAGCCACATCCATACGATCAGTGAACCCACGGCGATCCAGGCAACGGCGCTCATCCGTCGAAGTCTGCCCCACTCCGGCGGTGCCGCAAGGGTCGTCGACTATGGTGACCGGGTGAAGATCGCACTCATGGACTCGGGAATCGGCCTGCTCGCGGCAGCAGCCGCGGTACGCCGGCTACGGCCCGACGCCGATCTGGTGCTGTCGTCGGATCCCGGTTCGATGCCCTGGGGGCCCCGTACGCCCGGGGATGTGACCCAGCGTGCGCTCGGCGTCGCACGCGCGGCGGCGGCCCACCGGCCGGACGCCTTGATCGTCGCGTGCAACACCGCCTCCGTCCACGCCCTCCCCGCCCTGCGGGCGGAACTGGAGCCAGGCCTGCCGGTCGTCGGCACGGTACCCGCGATCAAGCCGGCCGCCGCGGGCGGAGGTCCCTTCGCGATCTGGGCCACGCCGGCGACCACCGGGAGCCCCTATCAGCGCGGGCTGATCAATGACTTCGCACGCTCCGTCGACGTCACCGAAGTGCCCTGCCCGGGTCTCGCCGACGCGGTGGAGCACGCCGACGAGGAGGGGATCGACCGCGCGGTGGCCGCTGCCGCCGCCCTCACCCCGGCCGAGGTGACGGACATCGTCCTGGGCTGCACCCACTACGAACTGGTGGCCGAACGCATTCGCGCCGCGGTCGAGAGCGCCCGGCCCGGCAGGCCGCCGCTCGTGCTCCACGGCTCCGCCGACGCGGTGGCGGCCCAGGCGCTGCGCCGTGTCGGGGCGTCGCCCGCTCCGTCGGCCGAACCGGTCGGCACTCTCGCCGTCCTCCTCGGCGGGCACGCCGCCGACCTGCCCGAACCCGCTCTGGCCTACGCCGAGGGTCTGCTGCTCAAGGCCGTCACCCCCGCCGTCTGACCGCGCGCGGCGCCTCGCCGTGGCCGCACGCCCCCTCCGTACGGCGCGGAACGTGGGTACGCTGCTGGGCATGACGGACCACCCCGGTAACACGTGGCACGGTTCGAGCCAGGCCGCGAGCACGGTCTGGACGGGACGGGCCACCAATCGCTTCCAGTGGCTGCTCGCGGCGGTCGGAGCGGCATGCCTGGCGCTCGGGATCGAACTAGCGGTCGACTCGGCCTGGGGTGGTGGGTTCGCCCCGCTGCTCATGTCCGTCATCGGCTGTGTCGCCGCAGGGCTCCTGATCCTCTTCGGAACCCTCGCTTTCGTCCATGTGGCCGTGAAGGTCGACGGCGACGCCCTCGAGGTGCGCTGCGGCCACGCCGGGCTGCCCAGGCGCCGGATCCTCCTCACCCATGTGGTGGGCGCGGACTTCGCTCCCACGGTCACTCCGCGCCAGTGGGGCGGCTGGGGCTACCGCTGGCGCCCCGAGCAGGGCACGGCCGTGGTCGTGCGCCGAGGGGAGGCGCTGGTGCTCCGGCTGGGGGACGGCATGACGTTCACCGTCACGGTCGACGACGCGGAGGCCGCCGTACGTTTCATCCGCGAGCGCCTGCACCTCACGGCCCCCGGGAAGACCCCCGGGAGCTGAGCCCGGCCGGGCCCGGGACGGCAGGAGCGGCTGCCGCCCTCACAGCCGCCCACCGTAGACTCCGGCAGGTGAGCGC
Organism: Streptomyces sp. NPDC102441; assembly: GCF_044765585.1. Classification (NCBI taxonomy): domain Bacteria; kingdom Bacillati; phylum Actinomycetota; class Actinomycetes; order Kitasatosporales; family Streptomycetaceae; genus Streptomyces; species Streptomyces sp. NPDC102441. Next base: position 450,767 of record NZ_JBIWKH010000005.1, on the reverse strand, counting down.
CACCATCACCACCGCAGAACCGCCGCCCGCCCCCGTGCCCCGCAGCAGGAAGCTGTGGCCGCGGCTCGTCCGGCCGGCCGCCGCCGTGCTGTCCGGTGCGCTGCTCTACGCGAGCTTCCCGCCCCGGCCGTTGTGGTGGCTCGTGCTGCCCGGCTTCGCCCTGCTGGGATGGGTTCTGACCGCACGGCGGCTGCGCGCCGCCCTGGGCCTAGGCCTCCTCGCGGGTCTCGGCTTCATGCTGCCCCTGCTGCACTGGACCGGGGAGGAGGTCGGCCCCGTTCCCTGGCTCGCGCTCGCGCTCGCCGAGGCGTTGTTCATCGCCGTCGGCTGTGCCGGCATCGCCGCGGTCTCCCGGCTTCCGTACTGGCCCGTCTGGGCGGCCGGCGTGTGGACCCTGGACGAGGCGCTCCGGGCACGCGTCCCGTTCGGCGGCTTCCCTTGGGGCAAGATCGCCTTCGGCCAGGCCGACAGCGTGTTCCTGCCGCTCGCCGCACTGGGCGGCACCCCACTGCTCACGTTCGCCGTTGTGCTGTGCGGCTTCGGGCTCCTGGAGGCCGTCCGGCAGGTCCGCCGCTACCGCACCACCGGCACGGTGCCCCGCTCCGCCGTCGTCGTCGCGGCCGTCACCGTGGCCGCCCCGGTCGTCGCGGCACTGGCGGCGCTCCCGCTCGTGGACGACTCGCCCGAGGACGGCACCGCCACGGTCGCGGCGATCCAGGGCAACGTGCCGCGTCTGGGACTCGACTTCAACTCCCAGCGCCGGGCCGTCCTGGACAACCACGCGGAGCGCACGGAACAGCTCGCCCGGGACGTGAAGGCCGGGAAGGTGCCCCAGCCCGACTTCGTGCTCTGGCCGGAGAACTCCTCCGACCTCGACCCGTACCGCAATGCCGACGCCCGCGACGTGATCGACCGGGCGGTGCGGGCCATCGGCGCCCCCACCGTCATCGGCGCCGTCCTCACCCCCGACACAGGACCGCTCCGCAACACCCTGATCGAGTGGGATCCGAAGAGCGGACCCGTGGACACCTACGACAAGCGGCACATCCAGCCTTTCGGCGAGTACATGCCGATGCGGTCCGTCGCACGGGTCTTCAGCAAGGACGTCGACCGGGTGCAGCGGGACTTCGGCCCCGGCAGCAAGGTCGGCGTGTTCGACCTGGCCGGCACGCAGGTGGGGCTGGTGACCTGTTACGAGGCCGCGTTCGACGACGCCGTACGCGACACCGTCAAGGACGGGGGACAGCTGATCGCCGTACCGAGCAACAACGCGACCTTCGGCCGCAGCGAGATGACCTACCAGCAGCTGGCGATGAGCCAGGTGCGGGCGGTCGAGCACGGGCGGTCCGTCGTCGTGCCCGTCACCAGCGGTGTCAGTGCGGTGATCCGGCCGGACGGCACGATCGTGGAGAAGACGGAGATGTTCACCCCGGACGCCCTGGTCGACGAGGTGCCCCTGCGGTCCTCGCTCACGCCGGCCACCCGGCTGGGAACCCTGCCCGAGGGCATCCTGGCGCTGCTCGCCCTGGCAGGTCTCGGCTGGGCGACGGCCCGGTCGGTGCGTGCGAGGAAGGACCGGACGGCCGGTCGGGGGGACGTCCCCGCCGCCACGTAGGGTCGGTCGTATGGCTACCCCAGACTTCATCCGCGACATCCGTGCCACCGCCGGCCACCAGCTGCTCCTGCTGCCGGGAGTCACCGCGATCGTCTTCGACGATCAGGGCAGGGTGCTGCTCGGCCGGCGGTCGGACACCGGCAAGTGGTCGGTCATCGGCGGGATCGGTGAGCCGGGCGAGGAGCCCGCGGCGACAGCGGAGCGCGAGGTGTACGAGGAGACGGCGGTGCGCTGCGTCGCGGAGCGGGTCGTGCTCACCCAGGCGCTGAAGCCGGTGCAGTACGCCAACGGCGACCGTTGCCAGTATCTCGACATCACCTTCCGCTGCCGGGCCACCGGCGGTGAGGCGCGGGTGAACGACGACGAGTCGCTGGAAGTCGCGTGGTTCGACGTCGACGCGCTTCCGCCGCTGAGCGATTTCTCGGTGTTCCGGATCAAGCAGTCCCTCACGGACGGCCCCACCTGGTTCGAGCGCACCCCCGAGGCCTGACGGGCCCGGCTCCTCGGCACACGGCGGGGCCGGGCCCTGCGGGGCGATCGGTCCGCAGGCGTTCAGACGCTACGGGCGTCGGCGGGCAGTGTCGCGGTGTCCGCGGGCTGCCGGCCGGGCTCCGCCTCGATGTCCGTGAGGTCCTGGCTCCTGGTCTCCTTCGCGCAGACGATCGCCAGCACGGTGAGAAGCGCGGCAGCGATGACGTACATCGAGATCGGCGTCGAGCTGCCGAAGCCGGCGAGCAGCGCCGTGGCGATGAGCGGGGCGGGGGGCGCCCGCGGCGACCGACGAGAACTGGGCGCCGATCGACGCGCCCGAGTAGCGCATCCGTGTCGCGAACACCTCCGCGAAGAAGGCTGCCTGCGGTGCGTACATGGCGCCGTGGAAGATCAGCGCGAAGAACGGGAACATCCACAGCCCCACTCCGACGGCGCCGCCCAGATGGACCGGCCTGCGCGGTGGCCCTGCGCCGGTCGCCGTAGTGCCCGAAGACCAGGGCCCCGATCGGGCGGGCGGCGAAGAAGTCGTACCACTCCACCGTGGTCCCGGCGAGGCTCGCGGCCACGATGCGGGGGAAGCTGGACGGGGGTGGGGGAGCGGTTGTCGGTGCGGCCATGGGTACCACTTCCGGACGGTTGGCGGAGACGTTCCCGTGTCGCCATACCGTAGGAAGGGGCAGGTCAGGGGCGCATGTGGCGGGACACCAAGTTCGGGTGAACGGTGTGCGGTCAGGCGCTACGGGGAGGTGTGCAGGTGGGCCTCGGTGCGGGTGCGTCCCTCTCAGGACCGGCGCTACGCCGACTCTCCTTCGGGGCCGCCGGTGAAGAAGTCGATGAAGCTGGTGGGGGCGTTGTCGCCGAGGCAGATGTCGATGATCTCGCGGGCGTCCTCGTAGAAGCGGGCGCTGCGCGGGAACATGGCCTGTTCGTAGGCGGTGAGGGCCGCTTCGGTGTCCTCGGGGCGGGCGGCGATGGCCTTGCCGAGTTCGGCGCCGTCGTACATGGCGAGGTTGGCGCCGTCGCCGGAGGGCGGCATGAGGTGCGCGGCGTCGCCGATGAGTGTCACTCCGGGGAGGCGGTCCCAGGAGTGTCCTTCGGGGAGGGTGTGGATCATGCGGGCGACGGGAGCGGTCTCGCCGTCGGTGATCAGGGCGGTGAGCTCGGGGGCCCAGCCTTCGAACTCGGCGGCGATCCGGGTGGCCGCGGCGGCGGGGTCGGTGAAGTCGGTTTCGGCTATCCACTCGGCGGAACGGTTCAGCTCGACGTAGGTGTGCAGGATGTCCCCCGCCTCACGGTGGGCCACGATGCCCTTTCCGGGGGCGAGGGCGTACATGGCGCCCTTGCCCACGGCAGCGGAGGTGGCGACGTGGCTCCGGTCCACGTCGTGGAGGTAGCTCTCGACGAAGGTCGTACCGATATAGGCGGGCTCGGCGCCCGAGAGCAGCGGCCGGACCTTGGACCAGGCGCCGTCGGCGCCGACGAGCAGGTTGCTGGTGACGGTGGTGCCGTCGGTGAAGGTCACTTCGTGGCGGCCGCCACCGAGAGAGCGGACTCCCGAGACCTTGCGGCCCCACTGGACCGTGCCCTCGGGCAGGGAGTCGAGCAGGATCTGGCGCAGATCGCCGCGCAGGACTTCGGGGCGTGCCATCGAGTCGTCGCCCGGGACGCCGAGGAGCAGCCTGCCGTCCTGGCCCAGTACACGGGCCGCGTCGGCGCCCTCGTGGATGATCGCGAGGAACTGGTCGGTGAGGCCGGCGTCCGCGAGGGCCCGCTGTCCGTCCTCCTCGTGGATGTCCAGCTGGCCGCCCTGGGTCCGGGCGGCTGCCGAGGGGTCGGACTCGTACACCGTCGCGGCGATGCCGTGGACGTGGAGAACGCGGGCGAGGGTCAGGCCGCCGAGGCCCGCACCGATGATCGTGACGGAGTTCGTGGAGGTTGTCATGGCGATTCCTTTCGGGACGCATGTCTGGAACGTTGTTCCACAGCTCTAGGTTGGAACAGCGTTCCAGGCATGTCAAACTGGTGCTCATGGCGACCAGACCGCACCAGGCCAACCGGCGCACCGACGCGCTGTCCAAGGAGCGCATCGTCGAGGCCGCGATCGAGATGCTTGACGAGGGGGGCGAGAAGGCGCTGACCTTTCGTGCCCTCACGGCGCGGCTGTCCACGGGGAGCGGGGCGATCTACTGGCACGTCGCCAACAAGGACGACCTCCTCGCGGCGGCCACCGACCACGTCATCGCCCGTGTCGTGACAGACGTGGCCGGTGACGCGGAACCGCGGGAAGCGATCCGGACCATCGCCCTGGGCGTGTTCGACGCGATCGACGCGCACCCGTGGGTGGGTGCCCAGCTCTCACGCGCACCGTGGCTGGCGGCGATTCCGCAGATCTTCGAAGGATTCGGCAGCCAGCTGGAGGCGCTCGGAGTTCCCGAACGGCTGCTCTTCGAAGCCACGTCCGCGCTCGTGAACCATGTCCTCGGCGTCGCCGGACAGAACGCCGCTAATGGCCGGCTGTACGCGCACGAGCCGGATCGGGCAGCCTTCCTCGGCACAGTCGCCGAACAGTGGGCGCGGCTCGACCCCGAAAGGTTTCCGTTCGTGCGCCGGGTGGCGGCGCAACTGCCCGAGCACGACGACCGCGAGCAGTTCCTCGCCGGTGTCGACTTCTTCCTGACGGGCATCGTGGCCGCCCACTGAGTCTGCCGAGGAGCGGACGTACGGCGCGGCGGCGGGCGACATAGGCTGGCCGTTTCATCCGGCGTACCGCGACGAGGATCAGCCCATGCGCAGCACCACCACCATCCGCCTGATCGATCCCGCCGACGCCGCCCCGATCGCCGCGCATCGGGTGCGGGACTTCGAGGCTTTCCGGCCGTGGGAACCGGCCCAGCCGGCCGGCTTCCTCACCCCGGAGGGCCAGGCGGAGCGGATCGAGGGCCTGCTGGCGGGATACCGGGCCGGCACGGTCTGGCCGGGCGTGGTGCTCGCCGATGACCAGGTGATCGGGCAGGTCACCGTCGGAGGCATCCTGCCGCAGCCGCACCTGCGCCGTGGCTCCGTCGGATACTGGATCACCGGCGTCGCCCAGAACCAAGGGCACGCGGGGCACGCCGTCGGGCTCGTGCTCCGGGTGATGACGGACGAACTCGGTCTGCACCGCGCCGAGGCGTCCACCAATCTGGAGAATCTGCCCTCGCAGCGAGTGCTGCGCCGCAACGGGTTCAGCCCGTACGGCGTCGCGCACTCCTCGATCTTTCTCGACGGGAGCTGGCGGGACGGGCTGCTGTGGGAACGGGTCCTCGACGACCAGTAGGTCTTCGAAAGTGCTGGTCGCGCTGCGACGTCAGGAACGGATGCGCTGGGACCACGTGCTCATCGCCGAAGGCGTGGCCCTCGAGTACGCTCAGCGGGCCGCCGAGCCGGAACCGGCCGGTTGATGAGTTCGCGGCAGTAACTCGTCCACGCGCCGTGCACCGTTGGCCGCTCCGGTGCCCTGCCGGCCCGGAGGGCGTCGGACCTGCCCCGAAGGATCGGATGAAGGGAGCGTTCCGCTGTGACGGATGCGCGCGATGAAGAAGTGCTCGCCCGGATCGCCGAAGGGCTGGTCTACACAGAGTCGGAGGCGGCTCCTCTCGCCTCTCCGCGGCGTACGGACCAGATCTTCGAGTACAACCACACACCTCCGCGTGAGGAGGAGAGACATTGGTCGCTGCTTCTCGCGATCTTCGGCTCGGTCGGTGAACGCACAGTGCTGCTACCGCCGTTCCACGCGGCGTTCGGCAGCAACGTCCACATCGGCGACGACTTCTTCGGGAACGTGAACCTGACGTTCGTCGACGACGTGGGCATCCGGATAGGCAACGGCGTCATGATCGCTCCCAGCGTGACGCTGACCACGACGGGACACCCGGTACATCCCTCGCGCCGAGCCGACTTCGGGCGCTTCTCCGAACCGATCGTCATCGAGGACAGAGTGTGGATCGGCAGCAACGTGGTGGTCCTGCCCGGTGTCCGTATCGGACACGGATCGGTCATCGGCGCCGGCAGCGTCGTCAGCCGCAGTATTCCCCCGATGACCGTCGCACTCGGAACACCCTGCCGCGTGGTCCGTGACATCACGGACGAGGACCTCACCACCCGCACCGCCGGCCGAGGATGACGGGCGGGTAGCGCCGGTGCACGGCTCTCAGCTCTCGACGCGGCGTTCCAGGCCGTCCAGGAAGAGGGCCATTCCCGACTCGAACGCCGACTCGTGATCGATCAGCGGGACGGCCATGTCGTCCACACCGACAACCGGGCCTGCGTCCGCCTGCTCCTCCAGGGCGCTGCCCACCGTGAAGCGGCCGGCAGCCAGCATCGCCATCTGGGCGTCCCGCTCGGGCAGACCGGAGGCGAGCAGGAAGTCCATCTTGCGGCCGATCCGGCCGAGATCTGCCGTGCCGGGACTGCTGCCGGCATGGAGTCGTGCGCCGTCGCGGCGCAGCAGCAGGGTCCGCCGGAAGCTGCGTGAGTTCTCGAGGAACCAGTCCCGCCAGTCGTCGGCGGGCTCGGGCAGCGGAGCCGTCGCGTGGGGCGCCATGGCCGCCTCGGCCATGGCGCCGAGGAGCTCCTTCTTGTTCCGGAAGTGGTAGTAGAGCGACGGCTGCTCGACGCCCAGGCGCTTCGCCAGCTGCCTCGTGCTGACGGCGTCCAGACCGACCTCGTCGAGCAGGTCGAGTGCCTCGGCCACGACGATCCCACGGTTCATCTTCACTTTGACAATCTATCACTGATAGGTGACGCTGTCCTGGTACCTATCAGTGATAGACGGAGGTGTCGGCATGACCCGAGAAACGGGAACTCACGCCCTGAAGGTCCTCATCTGCGGCGGTGGGGTCGCGGGAGAGGCCCTGGCCTACTGGCTTTCCAGGGGCGGTCACAGGGTGACCGTCGCCGAACGCTTTCCGGCACTGCGGGCCACGGGCGCCCAGGTCGACCTCCGGGGTCAGGGCATCGAAGCCGTTGAGCGCATGGGGCTCCTCGACACCGTCAGGAGTGAGCTCGTGGACGAAGCGGGCGTGGCCTTCGTTGACGCCCGGGGCAAGGCGAGGGCGACGATCATGGCCAACACCTCAGGCCAGGGCCGGCAGAGCCTGACATCGGAGTACGAGATCATGCGCGGAGATCTGGTGCGCATCCTCCATGACGCCGTGAAGGAGGACGTGAACCACGTCTTCGGTGTGAGTGTGGAGAGCTTCGAGCAGGACGGGCAGCGGGTGGTCACCCACTTCTCCGACGGCTCCTCCGGCGAGTTCGACCTGGTGGTCGGCGCGGACGGGCAGGGGTCGCGCATGCGCCGGGCCATCCTGCCGACCGGTTCTCCCGACCCGTACCGGCACGTGGGAATCCACATGGCGTACTGGTTCGTGCCCCGCATCGGGTCGGACACGAACATCCGGGACACCTACAACGTCCCCGGCGGCCGGATGATCATGCGAAGGAGCCACAATGCGGCCGAGACGCAGGTCTATTTCGTACTGCGGGACCAGTCACAGGAAGCCTCCGCCGTCCACCGCGAACCGATCGAACGCCAGAAGCAGTTCTGGGCCGACAGGTTCCGCGGTGCGGGATGGCAGACCGGCCGGTTCCTCGAAGGCATGGAGAGCACCGAGAGCTTCTACTCCCAGGAGGTCGTGCAGGTACGCACCGACACCTGGTCCGAGGGGCGCGTGGTGCTGGTAGGAGATGCGGCGCACTGTGCCTCCCCGTACAGCGGCATGGGAGTCTCCGGCGGCCTGGTCGGCGCATACGTCCTCGCCGGTGAGATCAGCCGGTACGCCCATGACCTGCCCAGGGCCCTGGCGAACTACGACTCCACCCTGCGGCCGTTCGTCGACGAGATCCAGGCCGGGGTGAAACCGCACCTCCTGCGACTGGGCATGCCCATGAGCCCGCTCGCCATCAGTGCCTTTCACTCCGTCACGGCACTGGCGTGCTTCCTGCGCGTCCCCGATCTCGTCGCGCGGCACTCGAAGGAGGACCGGGGCGGAGCCTGGCAGCTCCCGGAATACCCGGAACTCGGCGCCGGAAAGCCGTAGACGCCCTTGGCGCGCCCGTCACCGGCTGTCGGCGACCGGGAGCGGCATCGCCGCGCGGCGGGGGAGCAGCAGCGGGGTCGCCAGCAGGAGCACACCGGCCAGGCCGATGGCCGTACGAGGGCCGAGCAGGCCGCCCAGCACACCCCAGACGGCCGTCAGCAGCGCGGTCGAGAGCTTGGTCGTCACCGCCCAGGCGGACAGTGTGCGGGCGGCCCGGTCGGCCGCGGTGCGCTCGAGACGGAAGGTGGCGTGGACGGGGTTGAAGACGCCGCAGCAGAAGATGAGCCCGAGTTCGACCCCCATCACCAGCACCAGTCCGCCGGTGCCCGGGCCCAGGAGGACCAGGCCGACGGGCCAGATCGCGCGCAGCGTTCCGGACACGACCAGGACCTGGCGCTGCCCGAACCGGGTGACGAGCGGCCGGGCCAGGCGCGAACCGAGCAGCCCGCCGATCGAGGGCGCGGCGAAGGCGAGGCCGTACTGCCACGGCGTGAATCCGAGCCGACCGAGCATGAGGACGGCCAACAGCGGCTGAGTGGCCATCACCAGGCCGTTGAACAGGGCGGTGTTGAAGAACAGCGGACGCAGCGTCGCGTCGGCGAGGATGTGGCGCCAGCCGTGGAGCAGGTGCCCCGCCCGCATGCGCGAGGCCTCCCGGTGCTCGGGCCGCGGCTCCTGCCCGCCCATCGCACGGATGCCCAGGGCCGAGAGCAGATAGCTGACCGCGTCGGCCACCACCGTGGCCACCGGGCCGAGAAGCCCGACCGCCGCGCCGCCCAGCGGCGGCCCGATGATCGTGGTCGTCCAGGCCGTGGACTCGAAACGGGCGTTGGCGACGAGCAGGTCCTCGGCCGGCAGCAGCGTCTTCAGATACGCGCCGGACGCGGCGCGGAAGCTGATGTCGGCCGCCGAGACGACGACCGAGACCAGCAGGAGCTGAAGAAAGGTGAGCGCGCCGAGCGCGAACGCGGCGGGGATCGTCAGTAGCGCCGCGCACCGCACCAGGTCCATCGTGATCAGCACCGGCCGCTTGCGGCGGAACTCCACCCACGGGCCGAGCGGCACAGCGACGACCGCGCCCACCGCGGCCCCGGCGGAGGCGAGCGCGGCGACCTCGGCCGGTCCGGCGTGCAGCACCTGGACGGCGATCAGCGGGAACGAGCCGAAGGCGAGCCAGGTGCCGAGCGCGCTGGTTCCGTAGGCTCCCCAGAGCCACCCGAACCGTCGGCCCAGCCGGTGCCCGCTCCTCATACCCGACGCCTCTCGCCACTCACCCGTACAACCGATCCGGGATCGGACGTATCAAAGCGAGCCCCGTATCCAGAGGTCAAACAACCAGGGAGGCACCAGCCACAACCAGCAGTTGTGGACATAGGGTGTCGGCATGGACCTCGACTCCGTCCGGACCTTTGTGGCCGCCGCCGACGCGGGGCAGTTCCAGACGGCCGCCGCCGAGATGGCGGTCACCCAGCAGGCCGTCTCCAAGCGCATCGCCGCGCTCGAGCGCAACCTCGGTGTGCGGCTGTTCACCCGCTCCGCGCGCGGAGCCGAGCTCACCATCGACGGGCAGGCGTTCCTGCCCCACGCGCGTGAGCTGCTGCGCGTCGCCGAGCGTGCGGTCGCGTCCGTGCGCACCGGCCGCCGTCCGCTGCGGGTCGACGTGATCGCTTCGCGCGGCGCGGCATCGGGCGTGATGCGCGACTTCCACCGCGCGCACCCGGAGATCGAGCTCGACGTGGTGATGCTGTTCGAAATCGAGACGGCCGTAGCCGCCATCCGGTCCGGTGTGATCGACGCGTCCTTCCGCGCCGTGGGCGCGCCCGGCCAACCCCTGCCCGAGGACATCGAGTCCGTCCGGGTGCTCGACGAACCGCTCCAGCTGCTCACAGGCCCCGCACACGAGCTGGCGGGCGTTCGGTCGGTGACCGTCACACAGCTCGTGGGGCACCGCATCTGGATGCCAGGCATCGTCCCCGGTACCGAGTGGGCCGCGTACTACGACGATCTCGTCGCTGAGTTCGGCCTCACCATCGAGGCCACAGGACCCAACTTCGGCTCCGACGCACTCCTCGACACCATCGCCGACACCCCTGCCCTCGCCACCTTCATGGGTGGGCTGACCCGCCTCGTCTGGCCCGATGGCCACGGCCTGCGCCGCATCCCGGTGACCGGCCCGACGCCCGTCTACCCGCACTCACTCCTCTGGCACCGCGACAATCCCCACCCGGCGCTGGCCACCCTCCGCGCCTATCTCGCCGCCACGGCGGCCGGCCGTGGTGCCGCCGGGACGTGGGCGCCGGGCTGGGTGCTTCCGAGCTGAACGCCGCCGTCCGGTGATGCCGGGGCCTACCTCGGTGCCGGCATCCGCCGGTCCGGGTGAGGCCCTGGAGCCGCCGGCCGGTCGAACCCCGAGGTGCCCTGCCGCCCCCACCCCGACCACATCGGGCGCCGGCAGCCTGGTGCTTCCGCGCCTCGTCACCGTCGTCCGCCGAACTCCCAGAGCTGCACCTCGATGTCTGCGTACCTGTCAGGGGTGAGGGCGGTGCGTGCAGAGTCCGGGTTCGGAGCACTCAGCAGCACCGCCGTACCCAGCCAGGTGTCACCGTCGTCGGACAGCAGCGGTCCGAAGGCGATCAGTCCGTCCCGGTCGGGCGGCAGGGCGAGGTCGGCCGGCCGACCCGATCCGAGGCCGAGTACCAGGTACCGGTTGTCGCCCGCCGGGCCCCCCGGGAAGTCCCACATGGTGCGTCCCAGCAAGTTGCGCCACCGGCGCAGCAGCACGTCACGGTACGCGCCGGCTTGGTAGTTGGGCTCGTCGAAGGCGAACGCGCGGGCAGCAGCGGGATCCGGCAGGTCGACGATGTGTACGCTGCCGATGGGTGTCTCGCCGTCGGCGGCGAACACCGGGCCGCGAGCGATCATCTCCTCGGCGTACTGGTCCATGTACGACCAGTGCTCCTGCAGCAGCTCGTCGCGCAGGGTGAGGGAGTCGGACCGGTCGCGGTGATAGCAGAGGAACTCCATGCCCATCACCTTCTCCGACGTACGACAGCATCTCAACAGACTTCCGCGGCGACGACCGCCCGCTCCCCGCGTGGGTCTTCCCACTACGCTGGTGGCGAAGGGTGAGTGGCACGAAGTGTTCGTCTGCCAGGCGATGGTGGGCGACGCGAAGGCCCGTGCATGATTCCCGACCGTGGATCGACCTTGGGCAGGAGCGGTGACAGTGGCGATGCGGGCGGTTCCACTGACGGGCGGGCCGGTGGAGTTGCGCGGTGCGTTGGATGTGGACATCACGTCGGCGGGGGTGATGCCGCGCCGGTTGCCCGCTTGGACCGAGGAGCAGTACCAGGACCCGTCGGTCTACGCGGCGACCCTGATGCCTTCGGGTGTGCGGCTGGTGTTCCGCACCGATGCGTGTGAGCTGGAGTTCGAGGTGCTCACCTCCACGGGGCAGCTCGACGGCGACCCCCGGCCCCGGCCGACCGGGGTGCTGGAACTGCTGGTGAACGGCGCCCTGGCCGGGCGCCGGCAAGCGCCGGTGGGTAACGTGCTGCGGATGGCGGGCCCCAGGGGCGCGCAGCGCCTGATTCCGGGCGAACCGGGGCTTGTGCGGTTCGCGGGACTGCCGGTCGGCATGAAGGATGTCGAGTTGTGGCTGCCGCAGCAGACACCCACGGAACTGGTGGCATTGCGGGCCGACGGCGACGTGCTTCCGCCGCTACCGGACGGGCGGCGCAGCTGGGTGCACCACGGCAGTTCCATCAGCCACTGCATCGAGGCCGACGGCCCCACCGGCACCTGGCCGGTGGTGTCGGCTGCGCTCGGAGGTGTGGAGGTGGTCAATATCAGCCAAGCGGGCAACGCGCTGCTGGACCCCTATGTCGCCCGGACAATCCGCGACATGCCCGCCGACCTGATCAGCCTCAAGACAGGCATCAACATCGTCGGCCTCGCCGCCTTTCGGCTGCGGACGTTCGGCCCGGCGGTCCACGGATTCCTGGACACGATCCGGGACGGGCACCCGGACACCCCGCTGCTGATGGTGTCGCCGGTGAGCTGTCCGGCCCTCGAGGAGACCCCCGGTCCGACCACGACGGGCCCGGACGGGAAGATCACAGCCATGGGCGACCCGGCACAGGTGGCCAACGGGGCGCTGTCGCTGGCCGTAGTCCGTGCCGAGCTCGAAAGGATCGTGACGGTACGGCGGCCACGCGATCCCCACCTCCACTATCTCGACGGCCGCCGCCTGCTCGGCCCGGACGAGGCTGACGATCTTGCCGACGGCCTTCACCCCACCGCCCCCGCATACCGGCGGATGGGCAGACGCTTCGCCGCCCATGCCTTCGCGAACGACGGCCCCTTCCGCTGAGCGACGGCTCGCTGGGACGGTCCCGCTTCTGCCTGTACGGGATCTCGAAGACCGCCAGGGATCCGGAGATCGCGGTTCGCCCGGAGCGTACTGGAGGTGACCACGCAGAGGCGGATCCACCGCACGGGCTCCCCGGTAGCCCATCGCCGCATGATCGAGACCGCGACCCGGCCCGGGTCGTGGCCTCGGCATGTGACGGGCCGTGGCCTCTGAACGTGACGATCAGGGAGCGGGGACGGGGCCGCCGGGCCGGAACCGCTCCACACCGACGATGTGCCGCACCTTGAGCGGGCGCACGACCACCGCGACCCGCTGCTCCTCCGGCATGACCCACTCGAACCGCTCGCTGCCCAGGTACTTCTGTGCCAGCCGGTCCATCCGTTCGTGCGCCTCCTTCCCCTCGATGAAGCGGGCCACTTCGCCACTGATCTGCACGCGGTCGAAGGGATTGTCGGCGTCCGCGTGCGAGAGGTAGACGCGGGGGTCGCGGCGCAGGTTCTCCTCCTTCACCCGGCCCACCGAGGTGTTGAACGTCAGCTCCCCCTCGCCCTCCAGGTCCACCCACATCGGGCTGACCTGCGGCGCTCCATCGGCGAACACGGTGCCGACGTACCAGATGTGGGGGGCCTGCAGCCGGGTACGGACGGCTTCGTCGAAAATCGCAGTCATCTTCCGAGGCTACCAACCATGATCGCGGGGCCGGTTCCGGGGAGCCGTGGGCCCCGGCCGGCACCGGCGAGGGCGGGCCATCGGCACTCAGGAGATGAGCGATCTGCCGGTGGGGGCCAGCCGGAGTGTCCGAGGGGCGGCGGACCGGGCGCGGTTGATGCACGGAAGGATCTCGTCACGCGTCCGGGGGTCGGCGTGCAGGGCGGCGAGGTGCCGACGGTGAGCGTCCTCGTCCGGGTAGGAGGTGACGATCACAGCGACGTTCTCCCCGGTGCGGACCGGCAGTCTCGGGAACGTGTTGCGAGCGGTCTCGGTGGTGAGAAGCGCGAGCGGCGCGGGGCCCGTCCTCATGAGCCCGGAGAGAAGGCCGTCCCTGATCAAGGCGATCATGTCGTGTCGCCCGGGTGGGGAGGGCCACACGGTGGCGGCCACGAAACCGTCCGGCGCCGGAGTGCCGGCCTCGGGGCGCAGGGAGGGGGAGCGGGTGAAACCGCTGTCGGCCGACACGGGGCGCAGGAGGAGCACATCGTCCGAGTCGATCATGGTGTCGTTCGCCTGGGGGCCGTGCTCGGCCCATACCGGGCCGCCGTAGAAGGACGCGAGGGCGCGGCTGCGCGTCTCCATGCTTGCGAACCCCCGCAGCCAGACGAAGCGGTCGGGGTCGTCGAGGTCCCGGAACTGGCCGAGCACCGTCATCCCGGTCTCCTGGTACAGGCTGTCCGGTCGACCGCGACGGCGGCGGACGGTGACGGGTGGGTCGAGGCGGTCATCCCGACCGAGAGCACCGAGCACGCGTGTGGCGAGTTGCTGCGGCTCGGCGCCGACGTCGAGGTCGTCGGACCCACCGAACTGCGCCGCGCCATGGCCGCCGTCGTCGGTGAACTCGCCCGTGTCTACGGACCCGTATGACACCGGGGCATGCAAGCGGCCTATCGGCGCGCCGAGATCGGCTGACGGACCGGGCGCCGGGCCCGCTCCTGCCGAGTCACGTGGTGAGAGGGCCGAATCACACTGATCCGAGCTGTGTATTCTGCCCCAAGGAGTACTAAGTTAGGTTAGCCTCGCCTAGGTTTGTGCGGGTGAGGGGGAGGTTATGTCGGCTGGCGACGTGGGTGGTGGCGGCTCGGTCGCCGCGCCGGGGTCACCGAGGTCGTCGACGTGGCCGACCCGTCGCCGAACCACACCCGCGAGCCCCGGCCGGGCGTGCGCATACGTCGCCCTGTGCCGTGGCGTCGTGACCACCGGCGCTGACCGCGCTGTCGGTGTCCATCCCCTCAGGAGTCATTCCATGAACCAGATTCTGTCGCCCGAACGTGTCCGCGCCGACGTCGCGGAACTGATCGGCTGCGACCCCGCCGAGATCGCACCCGACGACAACCTCAACGACCTCGGTCTGGACTCGGTGCGGACCATGGCCCTGGTCGAGCGCTGGCGCGGGGCGGGGGCGGCCACGCTGGACTACGCCGACCTGGCCGAGCAGCCCGAACTGGCCCACTGGACCGAGCTCCTGACGGGTGGCGCCGCATGAGCCTCGCCGACCACCGGGCCCGTCACCTGGACCGGATCGCAGAGGTCAGGGCGGGCCTCCACGCCGAGAAGGTAGGGTACCCGATCGGCATCCGGAAGACCGAGGTCGTACGAACCTCCATGGTCGGCGCCGGTCTGCTGCGGGTGACCCTCGGCGGGAAGGACGCTGAAGGTTTCGAGGCCCACGCCCCGGACGAGCACGTGAAGATGCTCTTCCCGGAGTCGGACGGCTCCTTGCGGCTGCCCGAGCCGAACGGGACGATGCTGCGCTGGGCCGGGTCGGTGCTCCGCTCTCGTCAGTACACGGTGCGGCGTTACGACCCGGTCTCCCGAGAGATCGACATCGACATCGCTCTCCACGACGGTGGCCTCGCCTCCGACTGGGCGCGCGAGGCCCGGCCGGGCGACGTCATGCATCTCGCGGGCCCGCCCGGCGGGCTGATCGTCCCGCACTCCTACGACCGTTTCCTGCTGGCGGGCGACATCACGGCCCTGCCGGCGATCGCGCGCCGGCTGGAGGAACTGCCCAGGGACGCGAAGGGCTGGGCTTTCGTCGAAGTCCCCGACGCCGCACAGGAGATCGAGCTGTCCGCGCCCGAGGGTGTCGAGGTGCGCTGGCTGCACCGCGCCGACCGGTCGGCTGCGGCGGACGAGGCGCTGGTGCGGGCCGTGACGTCCGTGACCGTACCCGACGGTGAACGGGTGTACGTCTGGGTCGCGGGCGAGGCGGGGCAGATCAAGCCGCTGCGCCGCTGGGTCCGCGACGAGCTGCGGCTGGAGAAGGCCGACCATGACATCACCGGCTACTGGAAGCGCGGCATCGCCGACTTCGACGACGACGGCCACTGACCGGTGGACCGGCCATGGAGCGGACTCGGCGCTGCTCGTGGTGTTCTGACGCGAAATTTTCAACTAAGGTAAGCCTTACCTAAATTTCAAGGAGCATTGCATGTCCATACGCAGAACCTCCGGTCTCGTCGGCGCGGTGTCGCTGGCTCTGGTCCTGGCCGGATGCGGGTCCTCGTCGGATGAGGGCGGCTCGGACGCCTCGGGGGAGGGCAAGACCCGGGTGTTCGCCGCGGACAACGGAAAGATCACCATTCCGGCGGACCCGAAGCGTGTGGTGGCCACCGGCTACGCCGTGCCGGCCTTGATCGAGGCCGACGCGCCCCTCGTCGGGATCTCGTCGTGGAAGCGCGGCGAGCCGATGATGAGCAAGGAGGACCTCGCCGAGTACAAGAAGCTCACCAAGGTGGCGGGGGAGCAGGCGGCCGAGACCAACTACGAGGCGATCGCCGAGGCCGAGCCCGACCTGATCGTCATCGGTGTGCCCGCCCCCGTGCTCGGCGACATCGACGTCAAGCGGCTGGAGTCCATCGCCCCCGTCGTGGCGATCGGCCCGACCGTGCCGTCCGCGTGGCGCGCACTCTCCCGCAAGCAGGCCGATGCCGCCGGCGCCCTCGGGAAGTTCGACGCCGGGCAGGAAGCCTACGAGGCGAAGGCCGCCGGGCTGGCGACCAAGTACAAGGACGTGCTGCCTCAGCTCAAGCTGGGCCACGTCGGGGCGTACGGCGAGGTGGCGAAGGGCAACTTCCACCGCGAGTTCGGCGGTTCGTGGGGGACCAACATCGCCGAGGACGTCGGCGCGAAGTACTACGGCAAGGTCAAGAAGCCCGGCACCGGATCGAGCGCCGTCAGCGAGTACCCCTCCATCGAGGAGCTCCCGGCCTCGCTCGCCGAGGCCGACGCCATCACCTACTCGGTGAACGCCGACGGCAGCGTCTCCGAGGCGGTGCAGTACGTCCTGGACTCCAAGCTGTGGAAGAACCTGCCCGCCGTCAAGGCCGGGAAGACGTTCCCGCTCCGCTACACCGAGGCCGCGACCTACGGGTCGGCCATGAACACCCTGGACGCGATCGACACGTCGTTCGCTCCGCTGCTGAAGCCGTGACCGACGCGGGTCGCGCGCCGGGACGGGCGGAGAAGAAGCGGTCCGCCGTACCGCAGATCGGCCTGCTCGTCGGGGGACTGGTGCTGCTGGCGGCGGTCGCCGTGCTCAGCATGGGCATCGGCGCCCATCACGTCCAACCGACCGAGGTCGTACGCGCGTTGCTGGACTATCAGGGCACCGACGACCATGTGATCGTGCGTGACGTCCGGGGGCCCCGCTCGCTGCTGGCCGTCGCGGTGGGAGCCGCCCTCGCGGTCGCGGGCGCGCTGATCCAGACGCTGGCGCGCAACCCGCTGGCCGAGCCCGGCATCCTCGGGGTCACCGCGGGCGCCGGGTTCGCCATCACCGTCGGCTCGGCGCTCGGACTGGCCGCCGGGCAGGCGGGCCAGCTCGGCTTCGCGGTCATCGGATCCGTGCTCGCGGCACTGCTGGTGGCCGCCGTCGGACAGCGCTCGCCGCTGCGCCTGGTGCTCACCGGCGTAGCCCTGACGGCGGTGCTGAGCGGTGTCTCGCTGGGCCTGCGGCTGATGCTTCCGGACGTCTTCGACATGTACCGGTTCTGGTCGGTCGGATCGCTGGCGGCCCGCGAACAGGCCCCGCTGGCACTCCCGTTGACCGCGATCGTGGTCTGCCTGTGCGGCGCGCTGCTGCTGAGCAGGGCGCTCAACGCCCTGGCGCTGGGCGAGAGCGTGGCCCACACCCTGGGCGCGGGAGTCGGCCGGCTGCGGGCCGCCGCACTGGTGCTGATCACCGTGCTCTGCGCGGCGGCGACGGCGGTGGCCGGGCCCATCCTGTTCGTCGGCCTGATCGTGCCGCACCTGGTACGCAAGCCGGCGGCGGGCTCCGTGCCCTGGCTCATCCTCTACTCGATGGTGCTGGGACCGGTCCTGCTGCTGGTCGCCGACATCGGCTCCAGGCTGCTGCTGCCGACCGGCGAGGTGCCGGTGGGCATCGTGACCGCGTTCCTCGGGGGACCCATGCTGATCTGGGCCGTCCGACGCTACGGGGCGGGGTCACTGTGAAGACACTCGGACTGAGGGTCGAACGCCGTACGACGGTACTCGTCGCTGTCATGGTCGCCCTGATGCTGGGCCTCGGACTGCTCGGGCTGTGCTACGGGGCCTCCTGGGACTCACCGGGCAAGGTGTTCGCCGTGCTGACCGGAGCGGAACGCTCCGTGGTGATCTCGGACTGGCGGCTGCCGCGCGTGCTCGCCGGTCTCGTCTTCGGCGCCGCACTCGGAGTGGCGGGGGCGATCTTCCAGAACCTCACCCGCAACCCGATGGGCAGCCCGGACGTCATCGGCCTCGACGCCGGCGCCTACACCGGTGCCCTGGTCGCCATCACCGTGCTGTCGGGCACATCCCTGCAACTGGCCGCGGGCTCCGTGCTCGGCGGACTGCTCGTCGCGGCCGCGATCTACCTGCTCGCCTACGAACGGGGCTTCTCCGGACTGCGGCTGGTGGTCATCGGTATCGCGGTCAACGCGATGATGACGGCGATCAACTCGTGGATCGTGCTGCGCGCCGAACTGGAGGTGGCGATCGCCGCCGTCGGCTGGAACGCGGGATCGCTCAACGGTGTGGGCTGGGAAGACGTGGGAATCCCGTTCGCGGTGATCGCCGTGCTGCTGATCCTGATGACGACGCGGGCGCACGCCATGCACCAGGCATCCCTCGGCGACGCTGTCGCGGCGACCACCGGGGTCGGGCTCAACCGGCTGCGGCTGCTGATGGTGCTGGTCGGCGTCGGCTGCACCGCCACGGTGACCGCGGTGGCCGGGCCGATCGCGTTCATCGCCCTGGCGGCCCCGCAGATCGGCCGCAGGCTCGCCGGCGCGGCCGGCGTGCCGCTGCTCCCGGCCGCCCTGACCGGGGCGGTACTGCTCGAAGGCGCCGACCTGCTCGCCCAGATGCTGCTGGCGCCCGTCGCGCTGCCCGTAGGTGTGGTGAGTACCGCGATCGGCGGTTGCTATCTGATCTGGCTGCTGACCAAGGAGGTGAGGCGCGCGTGACCGCACGCCTGACCGCGCGGGACATCACCCTGCGCTACGGAGACCGGGTCGTGTCCACACGGCTGAGCCTCGACGTCCCCGACGGCGCGTTCACCGCCGTCGTGGGCCCCAACGCCTGTGGGAAATCGACTCTGCTGCGCGCCCTGGTGCGGCTGCTGCGCCCGGAGACCGGGGAGGTGGAACTCGACGGCCGGGAGGTCGGCGCGTACGCGCCCAAGGCACTGGCCAAGCAACTCGGCTTCCTGCCGCAGGATCCACTCGCCCCCGACGACATCAAGGTCCGGCAGCTCGTGAGCCGGGGACGGTTCCCGCACCAGTCGCTGTTGGCGCTGTGGTCGGCGGAGGACGAGGAGGCCGTCACCGAGGCGATGGCCGCCGCCGGTGTCGAGGACCTGGCCGGCCGGCCGGTGCAGGAGCTGTCCGGCGGGCAGCGGCAGCGGGTGTGGATAGCCATGGTCCTGGCCCAGCGGACGCCCTATCTGCTGCTCGACGAACCGACGTCGTTCCTGGACATCACCCACCAGTACCAGTTGCTCGGCCTGCTGGCCCGGCTGCGCGACGAGGGCCGCACGGTGATCGCGGTCCTGCACGACATCAACCAGGCGTGCAGATTCGCCGACCACCTCGTCGCCATGAGAGGCGGCAGGGTGGTCGCCGAGGGAGTCCCCGGAGACATCGTGGACGCCGCGCTCGTGAAGGACGTCTTCGACCTGCCGAGTGTCATCGTCCCCGACCCCGTGACCGGCACACCGATGGTCGTTCCCACACTGCAAGGAGAGTAAGTTGAGCACCGCAAGCGCGTCCTCGGGCGGCCTCCTCCCCCTGACCCGCGCCCAGTTGGGCATCTGGAACGCCCAGCGACTGGAGCCGGACTCGCCGTACTACGTGGTCGGCGACGTCGTGGAGATATCCGGCACCGAGCCGGTCGACGTCGAGGCGCTGACCGAGGCGGTCCGGGCGACGGCCCAGGAGGCCGAGACGCTGCGGTTGCGGGTGTACGACACCCCCCAGGGGCCGCGCCAGACAGTCAGCGAGGAGCCGGTCGAGCCGCCCGAGGTGCTCGACGTCAGGGGGGCGGCCGATCCCGTGGCCGCCGCTCAGGCACTGGTCGACGCCGAGCGGGCGCGGGCGGCCGAGGAGTGCAGGGGGATGGTGGACCGGCCGCTCTGTTCACGCACCGTCATCCGGCTCTCCGACCGGGAGGTCTGGTACACCCAGCTCGGCCACCATCTGGTCTTCGACGGCTACACCGCCGCGATGCTCGCCCGCCGTACGGGAGCCCGCTACACCGCCCTGGTGCGCGGGACCGAGCCGGCCAAGTGCACCTTCGGCAGCTTCGCCGCCCTCGTCGCCGCCGACCAGGCCTACCGGGACAGCGACCGGTTCTCCGAGGATCGCGCGTACTGGGTCGAGCGGTTCACCCCGCTGCCCGAACTCGGCTCCCCTGACGGCGCGGGCGACCTCGACACCGCCGTCGGTGCCCCCGACCGCACCCTGACCGCCCGCACCGTCCTCACGCCCGAAGAGACGTCCCGGCTGCGCGAGTTCGCCGACGCCGAGGGCGTGACCTGGGGCGAGGCGCTGATCGCCGGGTACGCCGCCTTCCTGCACCGCATGCTCGCCCGTATCGACGTCGTGTTCGCGCTGCCTCTGATGTGCCGTGCGGGCTCCGTCGAGCTGCGCACGCCCGCCATGGCCGTCAACGTGCTGCCCCTGCGGGTCACCGTGCGCGGCGGCGACGGGCTCGGCGACCTGAGCCGGCGCGTGTCCTCCGCCATGCGCGAGATGCGGGACCACCAGCGGTACCGGGGCGAGGACCTGCCTCAGGACCTCGGCGTGCCCGGCGCCGGCGCTCTGCTGCACGGACGCGGGATCAACCTCAAGGCCTTCGACCTGGCGATCGACTTCGCCGGGTCCGGCGGTGTGATGCGCAACGTCGCGGGCGGCCCGCCGGAGGACATGGGCCTGAGTGTGCTGCCGACCCGTGACGGCGGGCTGCTGCTCGGCTTCGAGGTCGACGCGCGGACCAACGACCAGGCCTCGGTCGACAGCCTGCTGTCCGGGCTGCGGACCCTGCTGGCTGCGCTCGTCGACGGCCGCCCCGTCGGGCGGATCGCGATGGCCGAGGACGTCGACGGGCTGATGGCGGCCTGGTGCCCGCCCGCACTGCCCGGCACGCCCATGGACGTGCCCACCGCCTTCGACACGATGGCCGCCATGGGCCCCGGACATACGGCCCTGGTCTGCGCTGACGAACGGCTGTCCGCGGCGGAACTCGCGGACCGGGTGCACCGGCTGGCCCGTGCGCTGCGGACCCGCGGGATCGGTCCGGACGACGTCGTGGCGCTCGCGCTGCCGCGCTCCGCCGACTCGGTCGTCGCCCTGCTCGCGGTGCTGGACGCGGGCGCCGCGTTCCTGCCCCTGGACGCCGCTTACCCGCCCGAGCGGCTCCACGAGCTGATCGACGACACCCGCCCCGCACTGGTGGTGACCTCGGGCGCGGTGGACGGGCTGCTGTGGGACACCCTGCTCGGCGAGGCGGCCGGCCTGTCCGGCGCACCCCTGACGGCCGGTGAACTGGCCGCGCCCCGGCACCCCGAGCACCTGGCCTACGTGATCCACACCTCCGGGTCGACCGGGCGCCCCAAGGGAGTCCTCGGCCGCGTCGGCGGTCTGGCCGCGCTGCTGCACCACCAGCGGTCGACGGTCGTCGCGGAGGCCGAGCAGGCCGCGGGAAGGCGGCTCCGCGCCGCACACACCTACTCGTTCGCCTTCGACTCCGCGTTCGACCACCTGGTGTGGCTGCTCTGCGGCCACGAACTGCACGTCTACGACGCCGAGACGATACGCGACGCCGACGCGCTTCTCGCCGCGTACATCCGCGACGGCATCGACATCGTCGACACCACACCGTCGATGGCCGCACCGCTGGTCGAGGGCGGCCTGCTGGACCTGCGGCCGACGCTGCTGGTCCTCGGCGGGGAAGCCACCCCGCCCGCGCTCTGGCGCAGGGTCGCCGAGTCCGGCACGAACGCGCGCAACATCTACGGCCCGACCGAGGCGACCGTGGACAGCACCACCGCCCGGATCGACGACGGCGGGCCGACGATCGGCCACCCGCTCGCCGGCACCCGGACCTATGTGCTGGACAGCGCGCTGCAGCCCGTTCCGTACGGCACGACGGGCGAGCTCTACCTGGCCGGGCCGCACCTCGCCCGCGGCTATCTGGGCAGGCCGGGAGCCACTGCCGACCGCTTCGTCGCCGACCCCTTCGGCGCGTGGGGGTCCCCCCGGACGAAGTCTGGGGGAGAGCGCATGTACCGCACGGGCGACCTGGCCCGCTGGGTGCCCGGCCGGGGCCTCGAGTACGGGGGCCGGGGCGACGGGCAGGTCAAGATCCGGGGACACCGGGTGGAGACCGGAGAGGTCGAAGCGGCCCTCGCGGCGGTGCCCGGTGTCACCGCGGCGGCGGCCAGGGTGCTCTCGTCCCGGCTGATCGGTTACGTCGTGTCCGCCTCGGCCACCGGGGACGCGGTGCGTGCGCACCTCGCCGAGCGGCTGCCCGACCACATGGTGCCCGCGTCGGTGGTGGTCCTGGCGGAACTGCCGGTCACCCCCAACGGCAAGCTCGACCGCGCGGCGCTGCCCGCGCCCGCCTCGGCCGGCGGAGGCCGGGAGGCGAGCACCGAGCGCGAGCGCCTGCTCTGTGCCGTGCTCGCCGACGCGTTCGACGTCGAACGAGTCGGTGTGGACGACGACTTCTTCGCTCTCGGCGGAGACAGCATCACCGCCATCACCGTCAGCAGCAGGCTGCGGGCCGTGGGGCTCGGGCTGCGGCCGCGAGACCTGCTGGCGCGCCGCAGCTTCGCCGCCCTGGCCGCCGCCGCCGAACTGCTGGCGGACGTGGCCGAACCGGTGGACGACCCGACCGGGGCCGTGCCCGCGCCGCCGATCGTACGCGGCCTGCTCGACCCGCATCCCGACGTGGACGTCGTCGCCGGATACGCGCAGTGGACCGCTCTGAGCGTCGACGAACTGGACCGCGACGCCCTGGTCACCGGCGTGCAGACCGTGCTCGACCACCACGACGCCCTGCGGCTGCGGGTGGCCGACGGCCTGGAGGTGCTGCCCCGGGGGACGGTACGGGCCGTCGTGGACGAGGTACGCGGCGAGGACACGACCGCTCTGGCCGGCCGGCTGGCGGGAGAGCTCGACCCCAGGACGGGCGACCTGCTGCGGGCTGCCCTGCTCCGTACCGGCGACGGTACGGCGGACCGGCTGGTCGTCGTCGTGCACCACCTCGCCATGGACGGCGTGTCCTGGCGCGTCCTGCTGCCCGACCTGCACACCGCATGCACCGGCGGCGCCCTCGAACCGGTCGGGGCGTCCTGGCGGCGGCACGCCCTGCTGCTCGCCGAACAGGGGGCGTCCGGCGCTCGACGGGACGAACTCGACCACTGGCGCACGGCGCTCGCATCCGCGTCGCGGCTGGGCACCCGGCCGCTGGACCCGGCACGGGACACCGTGTCGACCGCACACCGTTCGGTCACCGTGGCCTCGCCCGAGGTCACCGAGGCGCTGCTGACCACCCTGCCCGCCGCGTATCGCGCCGGCGTCGACGAGGTCCTGCTCGCCGCGCTCGTGCTCGCCCTGCGGAACTGGGGCCTGTCCGACGACGACGTGACGGTCTCGATGGAGGGCCACGGCCGCGAACACCTCGACCTGTCCCGCACGGTCGGCTGGTTCACCAGCGAGTACCCGGTACGCGTCCCCTCCGCCGACGACGTGGGGCGGGCCCTGCGCGCCGCCAAGGAGGCCAGGCGCCACGTCCCCGACGGCGGCATCGGATACGGCGTCCTGCGCCATCTCGACCCGGAGACAGGTACCGAACTCTCGGCCACCCCGCCCCCGGACGTGCTGCTGAACTACCTGGGCCGCTTCGCTCCACTGTCCGCGACCGGATGGCGTCTGCCGGAGCAGGACGCCTTCTCGGTGACCGAGCCCGGCGCCAAGGCACTGGAACAGGTCCTGGCCCTCAACTGCTTCGTCCACGAGGGAGACACGCCGCGCCTCGCCGTCGAGTGGACGGCCGCGACCGAGGTGCTCGGCACCGACGTGGTCGCTGCCCTCCAGACGGCCTGGAGCACGGCTCTGGGCACCCTGGCCGAGCACGCGCGCCACACCCGCGGCGGGCTCACCCCGTCCGACCTCCCGCTGGTCGGCCTGGACCAGGCCGCCATCGACGCCCTCGAACGCACCGGCCGCATCGCCGACGTGCTGCCCGCCACACCCCTTCAGGTCGGGCTGTCCTTCCACACCATGGTCCGTGACGATGACGAGACCGACGTCTACGTCGTCCAGGCCGTGACCACCCTGGTCGGCGAACTGATCCCCGGCCGGATGGCCGAGGCCGCACGCGAACTGCTGCGTCGGCACCCCGCCCTGCGCGTCTACCTGGGCACCGCCGGGGACGACGTGGTACAGGTGATCCCCGCCGACATCGCCCTCGACTGGCGGGCCGACGACCGGTTTCCCGAAGCCGCGCGCGCCGATCTGGAGCGCCCGTTCGACCCGAGCAGGCCGCCGCTGATCCGCTTCCTGCTCTCCCGTGTCGGGCCCACCGAGCACAAGCTGGTGATCACGAACCACCACTCCCTGCTCGACGGCTGGTCGATGCCGCTGGTCGGCCGGGGCCTTCTCGCCATCTACGCCGAACTGGGCGGCGGGCCCGCCGCCCCCACCGCCCAGCCGCTCCCGGAGTACTTCCGGTGGCTGGCAGGACGCGACCGGGAGGCGTCGCTCGCCGCGTGGCGGGACGCCCTGGCCGGCGTCGACGACGCGACGAGGCTGGCACCCGCGCGCACCGGGACCGGCATCGAGCGGCCGGGACGTGAAACCGTCGGTCTCGGCCGTGAGTTCAGTGACCGGCTGCGCGCGTTCGCCCGCGAGGAGGGCGTCACCCTCACCACCGTGCTCCAGACCGCGTGGGGACTGCTGCTCGGCAGGCTCACCGGGCGTCTGGACGTCGTCTTCGGCTGCCCGGTCTCCGGACGGCCCGCCGAGGTCGACGGAGTCGAGTCGATGATCGGCCAGCTCGGCACCACGATCCCCGTACGCGTCCGGCACACCCGGAACACGACGGCGCGCGACCTCATGGCACAGGTACACGCGGAGAGCGTCGTACTGGCCGAGCACCATCACGTCGGTCTGCCCGAGATCCAGCGGGCGACCGGCATCGGCGAACTGTTCGACACGATGCTGGTGATGGAGAACTTCCCGCTGTCCAGCCGGAAGCGCACCCCGCTGGCCCCAGGACTCGACCTGGCCGGGGTGGACATCACCGACGCCACGCACTACGCGCTGACCGTCATCGTGATCCCCGACGACGAGATCACGATCGGTCTCGGCTACCAGCCGCACGCCTTCGACGAGGCGGCCGTACGCGACTACGGCCGCTGGCTGCGCAACCTCCTGCGGGAGATCGTCGACGACCCGGGCAGGCCCGCGGTCCGGCTGCCCGCACTCGACGACGACGAGCGGGGGCGGATGCTGCGCACCGGCACCGAGATCGTCGCCGCCAGGACCCGCGGGCACTGGCTCGACGAGTTCGCCGCCTGGGTGGACCGCAAGCCCGGCTCCGAGGCCCTGGTCTGCCGCGACCGGAGCCTCAGCTACGCCGAACTGGACGGACAGGCCAACCGGCTCGCCCACGCGCTGATCGCACGCGGAGTACGGCCCCAGGACCCGGTCGCGGTCCTGCTCGGACGCGACATCGAGATGACCGTCGCACTGTTCGGCGTGGCCAAGGCCGGTGCCGTGTACGTACCGATGGACGCGAGCTACCCGCGCGACCGGCTGGCCTACATGTTCGACGACATCGCCCCGGCCGCC
Organism: Streptomyces sp. NPDC102441; assembly: GCF_044765585.1. Taxonomy (NCBI): domain Bacteria; kingdom Bacillati; phylum Actinomycetota; class Actinomycetes; order Kitasatosporales; family Streptomycetaceae; genus Streptomyces; species Streptomyces sp. NPDC102441. Next base: position 425,156 of record NZ_JBIWKH010000005.1, on the reverse strand, counting down.
GTCGTGACGACCGGCGCCGAACTGCCCGTAGCGCGCGAGATCCCCGTCCTGCGGCTGGACGACCCGGGCACCCTCGCGTCGGCGCCCGACACCGACCCGGCCGAGGCACGGGCCGCGCTCACCGCCGACGCACTCGCCTACGTCATCTACACCTCAGGCACCACCGGACGCCCCAAGGGCGTCGGCGTGACCCACCGGGGCGTGCCCGACCTGATCGCGCTCCAGGAGGAGGTCGTCGGCGTCACCGAGCACGACCGGTACCTGCACTTCGCGTCGACCAGCTTCGACGTCGCGTTCTGGCAGACCATGGTGCCCCTGCTCTCGGGCGGCACGTCCGTGATCGCACCCGAGGAGGTGCGCGTCCCCGGCGACGAACTCCTCGACTACATCGTGGAGCACCGGGTGACCGGAGTGAACCTGCTCCCCTCGTTCCTTGCCGCGATGCCCGACGACCGCACCGTCGATCCCGACGTGTTCTTCGTCGTCGGCGCCGAGCGGCTCGACCCCGAACTCGCGCGACGGTGGGGCCAGGGCCGCAGGGCGCTCTTCAACGCCTACGGGCCGACCGAGGTCACCATCAACTCCACGCTGTGGCGGTACGACCCGGACGACACCGGACCACTACCGATCGGCCGTCCCGACCCGAACGTCCGCGCCTACGTCCTCGACGGCGGGCTCCAGCCGGTCGGCGTCGGCGTGACGGGCGAGCTGTACCTCGGCGGGCCGAGCCTCGCCCGCGGCTACCTCGGCCGCCCCGGCCTGACCGCCTCGACGTTCGTGGCCGCCCCGTTCGGCCCGCCGGGGGAGCGGATCTACCGCACGGGCGACCTGGTGCGGTGGCGGCCGGACGGACAGCTGGTGTTCGTCGGCCGTGCCGACCACCAGGTCAAGATCCGTGGCTTCCGCGTCGAACTGGGCGAGATCGAGTCCACCCTCACCGGCCACCCCGATGTCCGCGCGTGCGCCGTGATCATGCGGGAGGGCAGGCTCGTCGGCTATGTCATCCCGACCGACGACGCCGACCTCGACACCGGGCGCCTGCGCGAGTACCTGGCGGGGGAGCTGCCCGACCACATGGTGCCGACGGCGCTCGTGCCGATCGGCCGGCTGCCGCTGAGCCCCAGCGGCAAGCTGGACACCTCGGCGCTGCCGGCCCCCGAGACGACGGTCGCGGCACGCCGTGAACCCGCCACCGAGGCGGAAGCGGTGCTGCTCGCGGTGTTCCGGGACATCCTGGGCACCGACGACGTCGGCCTCGACGACGACTTCTTCGCCATCGGCGGGGACAGCATCGTGGCGCTGCAAGTGGTGTCGCGGGCCCGGCGGCAAGGGCTCGGACTGGCCGCGCGGCATGTGTTCGAAGGCGAGACCGTCGCCGGGATCGCCGCGCTGGCCCGGGACCTGGACGCCGGCGAGGCACCCGCCGTTGGGGACGCCCCGCTGACCCCGGTCATGCGGGACCTGCTGCGCCGCGCGGGATCAGCCGCGGACGGCTTCTGCCAGTGGGTGGAGGTCTGCGTGCCGGCCGGGGGCGACGAGATGGCCTGGCGGGCCGTGCTCGACGCACTCCTGGCCCGTCACGACGTGCTCCGGGCCCACCTGGCCGGGGACATGCTGCGCATCCCGCCCGTCGGGACCGTCACCGGAGCCGACGTACTGACCCGCGTGCAGGCTGCGGACGACCTGCGGGCCGCGTCCGGCTCCGCGACCGACGCGGCCCGCGCATCGATCGACCCGCGCACCGGCCCCCTGCTGCGCGCGGTGTGGGTGGACGCCGGACCGGACCGGCCGGGCCGGCTCGTGCTGGTCGCCCACCACCTGGTCGTCGACGGTGTGTCCTGGCGCGTCCTGCTGGACGACGTGGAACACGCCTGCTCCGGTGGAACGCTGGCCAGGCACGGCGAGTCGTTCCTCGGCTGGGCGCGTTCGCTGCACGGTGCCGACCGGAGCGCCGAACTCCCGCACTGGCAGCGGACGACCGCCCCGCGGACACTCACCCGCCCGCTCGACCCCGCCCGGGACACCGTGGCCACGGCGGCGCACCACGAGATCCGGCTCGACACCGAGTCGACACGCGCCCTGATCACGACTCTGCCCGCCGCCTACCGCACCACACCGGACGCCGTGCTGCTGACGGCGCTCGCCCAGGCGGTGCGGGCCTGGCGGGGGACGCCGGAGCTCCTGGTCGCACTGGAGAGCCACGGACGCCCGAGGCAGGCCGACCTGTCGCAGACCGTCGGCTGGTTCACCGCCGTCCACCCCGTACTGCTCGACGCGGACGACGACGTCAAGGCCGTGAGGGAGCGACTGCGCGCTCAGGGCGACGGGCTCGGCCACGGCATCCTCACCGCGGCCGGTCTGCTGGACCCCGTGGAGCCGGAGGTCGCCTGGAACTACCTCGGCAGGTACCCCGGCGCCCCGGCGCAGGAGACGCCGTGGCAGGCACCCCCGGACGCCGGTCCGCTCGGCTCGGGCGGCTCCGACGCGATGCCTCTGCCCCACAGCCTGATGGTCAACGCCCTCGTACGCGACGACGTGCTCGGGATACGGATCACGTGGCCGTCCGCGCTGTTCACCACCGCAGAGGTCGAGGACCTCGCCGAACACCTGCGGACCGCGCTCCTGCGCACCGCCGCCGCGCCGGAGATCAGGGCGCTCGGCCCCGACCGGCCGGTCGCCGACATACAGCCGCTCACCCCGATGCAGGAGGTGATGCTGCGGCACTCGCGCACCGAGCGGCCCGACCCGTACACCGTGCAGTCGGCGTTCTCCCTCGCCGGCCCGCTCGACATCGACGCCCTGCGCGCCGCGGGTGGAGAACTGCTGGCCCGTCACCCCAACCTGGGAGCTGTGTTCCCCGCCGCCCTGGCGGTGATCCCCATGTCGACCAGGCCGGACTTCAGGGTGACCGACGGTCCGGCGGACGAGGTGCTGGCCGCCGACCTGGCCGAGCCTTTCGACCTCGCGGCGGGCCCGCTCGTCCGCCTGACCGTGATCCGGCGCGGCCCCGAGCTCGCGGACCTCGTCCTGACCACCCATCACGTACTGTCCGACGGCTGGTCGGCCCCCCGCATCCTCACCGAACTGTTCGCCCTCTACGCGGCGCGGGTCCGAGGCGTGGCCCCGGAGCTGCCCGCCCCCGTACCGTTCGCCGACTACCTGAACTGGTGCGCCGACCATGAGCCGGACCTCGGGGCATGGGCGGCCGAGCTGGACGGCCTGCCGGAGGGTGACCACCTGGGCGGCGGCACACCCGGCCCGGCATGGCAGGCACCCGAGGTCATCGCCTTCGACGCCGCCCTGGTGGCGGATCTCAGCCGCATCGCCGCAGGGCGTGGACTGACCCGTAACACGCTGGTGCAGGGCGCCTGGGCGGTGCTGCTCGCCCGGCGCTCCGGCCGGACGGACGTCTGCTTCGGGGCCATGGTCGCCTGCCGCCCCCCGGAGCTGGAGGGCGTCGAGGACATCATCGGGCTGCTGGCCAACACCGTCCCCGTACGGGCACGGCTCGGTGGCACACTCGCCGACATGCTGGCCGGTCTCCAGACCCGGCAGCGGGCCCTGGTGGACCACCAGCACGTCGCCCTGTCCGACCTGGAACGGCTGACCGGACGGAACAGGCTGTTCGACAGCCTGGTGGTGTTCGAGAACTACCCGGTCGACCCGGACCGCCTCCGCGAACCCGCCCCCGGGCTCACGGTCGTAGGGACCCGATTCCGGGAGGCCACGCACCACCCGGTGACGCTGACGGTCATGCCGGACGGCGACGGCTGGACCGGCGTGCTCGCCCACCGGGCGGGCGTGGACGTCGACGGGCTCGCCGAGGAACTGCTGGACCTCCTCAGGTCGTTGGACAAGCACCTCGACGACGACGTGCTCGGTCTCCTGGAGCGCCGGTGAGCGGGGAGGCCGCGGCGCCCGCCGAGCGGGTGGACCGGCAGTTGCTGCGGGTCGCGTTCATCCTGGTGCTCGGCACCTTCATGGCCTCGCTGGACGCCACCATCGTCAGCGTCGGCATCGACGCCCTGACCGAGGAGTTCGGTGCCTCCGTCGCGGAGATCCAGTGGGTCACCACCGCCTATCTGCTGGCCGTGGTCGGCGCCGTGCCCGCGTCCGGCTGGCTGGCCGACCGGTTCGGCGGGAAGCGGACATGGCTCGCCGCCGTGGGCGTGTTCCTGCTCGGCTCGCTCCTGTGCGCGCTGGCCTGGTCGGCGACCAGCCTGATCGTCTTCCGGGTGATCCAGGGCCTCGGCGGGGGACTCCTGCCCGCGACCGGGCAGGCACTCCTGGCCCGTGTCGCGGGCCCCGGCCGCACCGGACGGGTGATCAGCGTCGTCGCGGTCGTCCCGCTGCTCTCACCGGTGTTCGGCCCGCTCGCGGGGGGCTCCGTCCTCAGTGTGGCGTCCTGGCCGTGGCTGTTCCTGATCAACCTGCCGATCGGGGCGGTCGCCGCTCTGCTCGCCCGACGTTACGTGCCCGCGGTGCCACCGTCGACGAGGCGCACGGCGTTCGACCTGCGGGGCGCCGTGCTCCTCTCACCCGGCCTGGCCGTCCTGGTCTACGGGCTGACCGAAGTGGCCCACGGCCGCACCCTCCCGGCCACGATCGGAGTGACCGCGGGGCTCGCGATGCTGGCCGGTTTCACCGTGCACGGGCTGCGCACCCGCGCCACGCCGCTGGTCGACCCCCGGCTGTTCACCCGGCCGCCCTTCGGCGCCGCAGCCCTCGCGCTGGTGGTCCTGGGCGCGTCGGTGTTCGGCACGATGTTCCTGCTGCCGCTGTACTTCCAGACCGGCCGCGGCCTGTCGGCGTGGGAGGCCGGACTGCTCCTCGCCCCGCAGGGGCTGGGCGCGGCCGCAGGGTCGGTCCTGGTCAACCGCACCATCGACAAGGTCGCACCGCGGGCCCTGGTGGTCACCGGCATCGCGCTGATCCTCCTGGGCACCGTTCCGTTCACCCAGCTCGGCCCCGGGATCCCGGACACCCTGATCGCCGCGGCGCTCGCGGTACGCGGCCTCGGGATGGCGATGGTCGGCGCGCCCGTGATGAACATCGTCTACAGCCGCATCGAGCCCGAGCATCTGCCCCGTGCGTCCGGAGCGCTCAACCTGCTCAACACCGTGGGCGGTTCGGTGGGCACCGCCGCGCTCGCCGTGGTTCTGCAGAGCCGGCTGTCGGCCCACGGCCAGGACATCCACTCGGCGTTCGCCGACACCTTCTGGTGGGTGGTCGGCTTCTGCCTGCTCGCTGCCGCCGGGGCGACGAGACTGCCCCGCACGCAGGCAGCCAGGAAGCCGTGAAGCCCCCACCGGTGGACCGTTCATGACGTGACATCAGGAATATGAAGCCGAGGGGCATGGGGGCATGACCCGACTTTGAACTCACAGATGACAAAGTATGGACTTCCTCGGCAGAAGTCCCCTAGCGTGGCGGCGCCACCGTGGCGTAGTGCTATTTCGCGGATCAGTGCAGCCCGACCGGAGTGCCCCCTTCTGGAGGACCGATGCATTCACGGCTGTTCCGACGTGCCCGAAGACAGCTCACCACCCTGCTCGTCGGAGGTTTCCTCGCGGGAGGCGTCTGGGCCGGCCACCCGGCCGCCGCCGCACCCGACGACATCCCGCCCCAGGAACCCGGTGTCACCCTGCGCGTCTTCGACACCCAGGTGCCACTCAGCACGCTGTGCACACTCAAACCGGGCCAGACGCCCAACCACGACAAGCTGATGCCCACCGTGGACTGGTCCACGGTGGACGACTTCGGCGGCTACGCCGACAACTTCGTGGCCGAGGTCTCCGGCTATCTGGTCGTCCCCGCCGACGGGACGTACGCCTTCCGTCTCAACAGCGACGACGGCTCACGGCTGACCATCGACGACCGGGAGGTCATCGACCACGACGGTCTGCACGGTGCCGAGCCCAAGGACGGATCCGCCCAGCTCACCGCGGGATCCCATCCGTTCCGGGTCGACTACTTCGAGCGCGGCGGCGAGCAGCAGCTGACGCTCGCATGGAAGCCGCCGGGCACGGACGACTTCGGCGTCGTCCCGAGCGAGGCCCTGAGCACCGACGCCGGGGTCGTCCGTGTCACCGCTCCGGGCCGCAAGGAGTGCGAGTCGGGCGCGGACAGCCCCGGTGACGGCCTGCCGCTCGCCGATGTGCGGCCCGACCTCGACCTCACCGACCTGCGGCCGGAGGGGTTCGAGCCACAGGTCACCGGGATGGACTGGCTGCCCGACGGGCGGCTCGCACTCTCCACGTGGGGCGGCTCCGAGAACGTGACCGGCGAGGTGTACATCCTCGACCATGTCACCGGTGACACCAGCCGCGAGAAGGTGACGGTGAAGAAGGCCGCCGAGGGCCTGCGTGAGCCGATGGGCATCAAGTACGTCGACGGTTCGCTGTACGTCTCGCAGAAGCACGAGCTGACGCAACTCGTCGACACGGACGAGGACTCCGTCACCGACGAGTACCGCACGGTCGCCACCTGGCCGTACGGCGGGAACTTCCACGAGTTCGCGTTCGGACTGCTCTACCGCGACGGCTACTTCTACGTGAACCTGTCGGTCGCCATCGACTACGGCGGTGCGACCACCACTCCGCAGCCGGCGAAGGGCCGCGGTACGACGTACAAGGTCAACAAGAAGACGGGCAGGATCCATGCGATCGCGGGCGGGCTGCGGACCCCGAACGGCATCGGATGGGGCCCCGGCAACTCCATCTTCACCACGGACAACCAGGGTGGCTGGCTGCCCGCGTCGAAGCTCGTCCAGATCAAGCAGGACCGCTTCTTCAACCACTACACCCAGCCGTCGGGCCAGTTCGACAACCAGCCCGTCACCCAGCCGGTGCTCTGGCTGCCGCAGAACGAGATCGGCAACTCTCCCAGCACGCCGCTGTACCTGACGGAGGGCCGCTTCGCCGGCCAGATGCTGTTCGGCGACGTCACCTACGGCGGGCTCCAGCGTGGCTACCTGGAAAAGGTGAAAGGCCAGTACCAGGGAGCCGTGTTCCGCTACACGCAGGGACTCGAAGCAGGAGTCAACCGCATCACCATGGGGCCCGACGGGGCGATATACGCCGGTGGCCTCGGGGCCGACGGCAACTGGGGCCAGGAGGGGAAGCTGAAGTTCGGCCTCCAGAAGCTCACCCCCAACGGCGGCAACACCTTCGACGTCAAGGAGATGCGCGCCGTTCCCGGCGGCTTCGACCTGGAGTACACCCAACCGCTGTCTGAGGCCACCGCGCAGGAGCTGACGTCCCACTACCAGGCGGAGCAGTGGCGCTACACCCCCACGTCCGACTACGGCGGTCCGAAGATCGCCGAGGAGCGGCTGGCCGTACGCTCGGCGACCCTCTCCGACGACGGCCGCACCGTGCAGCTGCGTCTCGACGGGCTGAAGCCCGGCCATGTCGTACATCTGCGCTCCCCGCGCCCCTTCGATTCCGCGTCCGGCGAGAAGCTGTGGAGCACGGAGGCCTGGTACACACTCAACGCCCTGCCCGGGAAGCAGCCGCCGCCGGCCACGCTGTACGAGGCGGAGGAGGCACGGCTCACCGGCACGGCCGGCGTCCACACCGACCACACCGGCTACTCGGGCAGCGGCTTCGTCGACCGCTACAACACGGAGGGCCGGGCCGCCACGACCTTCGACGTATCGGTTCCCGAGGTCGGTGACTACGACGTGAACCTGCGCTACGCCAACGGGCCCGACCCCTTCCAGGGCGCCAAGTCCCTCTCCCTCTACGTCAACGGGAAGAAGCTGAGACAGACGAAACTCGCCTCGACCGGCACCTGGGACGACTGGTCGACGCAGACCGAGCGGATCCGCCTGCACGCCGGGCCCAACACCCTCTCGTACCGCTTCGAACCCGGCGACACCGGTCATGTCAACCTCGACCTGATCACCGTGCGTCCGCACGGGGCCACCGTCTCCCTCTTCGACGGAACCACCGCCTCCCAGGAGCAGTGGCAGCACACGGACGGCCGCCGAGTCGAATGGCCGCAGGCCGCGGAGCAGTCGATGGAGGTCTGCTGCGGTGACATCCGGACCAAGGAGGCCTATCAGGACTTCAGGCTGCGGCTGGAGTTCCGGGTGCCACTGCTGCCGGACGACGTCACCGGCCAGGACCGTGGCAACAGCGGCATCTATCTCCAGGACCGCTACGAGCTCCAGGTCCTCGACTCGTACGGCGACACCACCCTCGACCCGAACGAGGCCGGGGCGATCTACGAGAAGAGGGCGCCGGACATCAACGCGGGCACGGCCCCGGAGACGTGGCAGACGTACGACATCACGTTCCGGGCGGCGCGCTTCGACGACAGCGGCCGCAAGACCGCCGACGCGCGCGTGACGGTGGTGTGGAACGGTCAGAAGGTCCACGACGACGTGACGATCGACGGACCGACCGGCGCCGGTGTGCCGGAGGGCCCGTCGGCCGGAGCGATCAGGCTCCAGGACCACGGGAACACGGTTCGGTTCCGCAACATCCGGGTGGAACCTCTGAGCTGAGGCTCCGGTCCCGCCGACACGGGGCACCTGCGGACCGCAGGTGCCCCGCGTCGGCCGCGCAGGTCCTGGCGGGGACGGGCGCTCAGCCCGGCGGGTCCTCCGAGGTGTCCCAGGCGGTCGCGAGCCCTTCCAGCCAGGCCGGCGGCAGTTCCGCGTCCTCCCATTCCGCCCGGAGGGCCGCCGGTGCGCCGGTGAGGCGTTCGAGTACGGCGATGCTCGCGGGGGAGTGGAGGAGGGAGTAGCGGCCGTGGACGGCGATGCGGCTGTCCGGCCCGTACCGCGTGTACAGCCGGTCCAGCCGCTGTCGACGGGCCTCGGTGAACCGCTCCAGCTGTCCGGCGTACCCGACCCGTCCCACGACACTCATCGTGCCTAGTACGGCGGTGAGGACCTCGTCCGACACTTCGGGATCGAGGTCCGAGGTGGTGGTGAACGCGAGGTAGAGCGGTGTCACGGCGACCTTCGCACGCTCCACGTCCACCCTCCCGACGGGGTGGCGGCCTCGTGCTGAGCCCTCCACCGAGCCGGACGTCGCCTGGCCGATGGCACGATCGAGCGCGTGCTCGGCGACGCGCAGGAGCCCCTCGCCGACGGCGCGCGCGCCGTCGTGCCAGCCGGCGCCGTACAGCTCCCCGCTCGCGGCCGGGGGGCCCTCCGTCTTGGCGACCGCCCCGTGCGCGTCGGCGATCGCGCCGGCCTCCACGAGCGCCAGCAGCTCCTCGGCCTCGCCCCGGAACACTCCTGCGCGGCCGAGGAGCTCGAGGAGGGTGTTCTTCGCGTTCAGGACGCTGGCGGGGTCCAGCGGGTGCCGTCCCGTCTCGGCGGTGTTGATCGTGTCCCCCTCGTCGTCCCAGGTCTGGTGCCTCACCATAGTTCGGCCGGGGGGTGTGCGTGCCACCGTGCCGACGGGGGTGTCGGATCCGTGTCACACGCCCTCTTCCCGACCGACGCGGAACGCACCCGCGACAGCCGCGAGGACTGCCGCCTGCGCGGCCCGTTCCGGAAGTCGCGGATCCGCCTCGGCACGCAGGAGTACCAGCTGGTGGTAGAGCGGCGCCGTGGCGGCGATCAGCAGGCTCCGCGCGTCCGTGTGCTGTGCGGGGAGTTCGCCCCGGCCGGTGGCGCGCTCGACGAGAATCTCGCACCGGGCGTACCGGTCCGCCCACAGCTGCGTCTGGGCCCGCGCGGCCTGTTCGGAGTGGAACGAGGCGGCCATCAGGGCGACGGCGAACGACGGCTGCACGACCAGGGACTCCTGGATCTCCTGGTTGAGGGCCGTCAGGTCGCCGCGCAGCGAGCCGGTGTCCGGTGGCTGCCAGTCGATCTCGCCGGCGGCGTCGATGACGTCGACGAGCAGGCCGCCGACATCGCGCCAACGCCGGTAGACCGTGGCGCGGTGCACTCCGGACCGCGTCGCGACACCCTCCATCGTGAGTCCCTCGTGACCGCCTTCAGCGAGTTCGGCGCGCACCGCGTCGAGAACCCGGGCGCGGATGCGAGCGGTGCGGCCGCCCGGGCGGCGGTCCGACGTCGTGGCCGACGGGTCTGTCATCGGTAATCCAGTATCCGGTTGATCGAGGCGGCAGGGCTGTGTCAGCATCTTAACGCGACAGTTGTCGCTCTAGGTCCACCGGAGAGGAATCGCCTCCACGATGCCGCCCGTCCCCGCCGACCCCACCGTGCTCCACCCGATGCCCGAGCACCCGCGCGTGGTCCTGCTCAAGCCCTTGGTGAAGTCGCCGCTGATCGAGGCCGGTGACTTCTCCTACTACGACGATCCGGACGAACCGACCGAGTTCGAGACGCGCAACGTGCTCTACCACTACGGTCCTGAGCGGCTCGTCATCGGAAAGTACTGCGCGCTGGGGACGGGCACCCGGTTCATCATGAACGGCGCCAACCACCGTATGGACGGTCCTTCCACCTTCCCGTTCCCCACCATGGGGGGCTCCTGGGCGGAGCACTTCGACCTGATCACCGGCCTGCCCGGCCGGGGCGACACGGTGGTCGGCAACGACGTGTGGTTCGGCCACGGTGCCACGGTCATGCCCGGTGTGCGCATCGGTCACGGCGCGATCATCGCCGCCGGCGCCGTGGTCACCGGCGACGTCCCCGACTACGGCATCGTCGGCGGCAACCCCGCCCGGCTCATCCGCACCCGCTACGAGGCCGCGGACATCGCCCGGCTCCTCGCCGTGGCGTGGTGGGACTGGCCCGTGGAGCACATCACCAGGCACGTACGGACGATCATGTCGGGGACCGTCGCCGGCCTGGAGGAGGCCGCCGCGCGGGCCGGCCGGCCCTGACACCGCGTCCTCGCCGCACTTCACCTTCGCGGCGCGGTGATCCTGGGAAGCGGCACGCCGGGTGAGGCTCGTCTGCCACCCGCGGCAGGCTCGCAAGCGTTGTCCTACGTGTGGAAGGCACCAGTGGAAAAGGCCCCCTTCCACGCCGTGCCCGTCCACGCCGGAGTGGCCTGCTGGTTACTGCCAGGTCCAGGTACCGGCGATGTGCATAGCACGGGGGCGCCGGGTTTCGTGGGGAGGCCATCCGGGGTCGCCGGTGGTGGCGAATCGGATCCAGGTCCGGTGCATCCGCTCTGCGAGGTCGGCGGGCGGGGGCGCGGAGCCGAGCAGCGCCTGCGGGCCGTGGAGGCCGGGGAGCCGGACGTTGTCGAAGACGAAGGGCAGCTCGATGGTGTGGGCGGCGCCGAGTCGTCCTTCGAGGGCGTCGGACCGCCAGCCGAACTCGTAGAGGAACGTTCTGGCGGGGTGTGCGGTGGCGTGGGCGGTGGCTGTGCGCCGGGTGCCGTTTCCGAAGAGCGCGTCGCTGACGATCGCGGAGTGCAGCTCGGGGTTGGACGCGCCGGGGTGCCGGCTCCGGTATTCCTGGACGAGGACGGAGGGGTGCGGGTGGGACTGGGCGGCGGTCAGGAGGAGGTCTTCATCGCTGGTGCCGGTCAACCGGCCGTGAGGGGCCAGGTAGAGGTTTCCTTCCTCCGTGTTCGAGCCGATGAGCAGGTCGACCTCGGCCCCGCCTCCTGCGGCGATGGCGTCGGCGGGCTGCCGGTCGAGGACGAGGCTGAAGGGCGTGATTCCGCCCAGGGGGTGGAAGGCGTCCCGGGTGCGGAGGTCCACGGAGCCCAACTGCGGTATGACAGCGACCAGTTCCTCGTCGGACAGATCGGCCAGGGCCATGGCTGTGGGCGGGCGCCGGAGTTGCCGGCCGACCTCGTCCGTCACGCGGTCGGCCTGGTCGGGAGTGAAGGCACCGGTGCCGGTCCCGCTCTGGACGATCATCCGGTGGATGAGTCCCTGTGCGGCGGGGTCGGCCAGGACGCCGTTGACGAGGATGGCGCCGGCGGACTGGCCGAAGAGCGTGATGTTGGCGGGGTCGCCTCCGAAGGCGGCGACGTTGTCCTGGATCCAGTGCAGTGCGGCGAGGATGTCCAGCATGCCGCGGTTGTCGGGCGCGTCGTCCAGGTGCAGGAAGCCGGGGATGCCGAGGCGGTAGTTGACGGTGATGAGTACGACGCCGTCCCGCGCGAAGCCCCGGCCGTCGTAGAGCTCGCAGTGGGAGGAACCGGCGACGAATCCGCCGCCGTGGACGAAGACCATGACCGGGGCCGGGCTGTACCGGGGTTCGGGAGCCCAGACATTGAGCGTGAGGTAGTCGTCGCCGTGGATCCAGCCCGGACCGAAGTACGGTGACATGTCGAGAGCGCCGAAGCTGTCTCGCCGGGGCTGTGGTGCGGTGGGGCCCTGCCGGGTGGCGTCCCGGACGCCGTTCCAGGGTTCGTGCGGCTGCGGCGGGGCGAAGCGGCCGGCTCCTACCGGGGCGCCGGCGTAGGGCACGCCGAGGAACGTGGTGCCGTCGGCGTGGCGGCGGCCTCGGACCGTACCCGAGGTGGTGCTGACGTTCGGGGAGGGGTCAGGGAATGCCATCTCGTGTCCTTGTCCGTGGTGGGGGCGAGGGTGGACCGCGGACCCGGGGTACGACCCCCGGGTCCGCGGACCGCCCGGCTGTCAGAGCCGGTCGAGCGGGGCCCACCGCTTGATGCCGAACGAGCCGCCGCGCCGTTCCACCTCCAGCGCGCCGCGTCCCGCGAAATGGGCGGGCAGGACAAGCGCGTTGGAGTCAGCGGCCCAGCCGAGGAACTCGTGACGGGTCTTGCGGGCGGTCTCCGCGTCCTCGCAGAAGCAGCTGTTGTGGTCCGGCTGCATGACCTGGAAGGGGGAGTGCATCAGGTCGCCGGCGAAGACCGCGCGCTCGGAACCGGACGCCAGTTTCACGATGCTCGATCCCGGTGTGTGGCCAGGTGCGGCCTCCAGCCGCAGATTGCCGTCGATCACGTGACCCGACTCCCAGAGCTGGACCTGGCCCGCCGCGTGCACTGGAGCGACGCTGTCCTCGAAGACGTTCTGGTTGACCCCGCCGGCGATCTTCGGGTTGTCTGCCGGGTTCCAGAACTCGAAGTCGGCCTTGGGCATCAGATAGGTGGCGTTGCGGAAGGTCGGCACCCAGGACTGGCCCTCCAGACGAGTGTTCCAGCCGACGTGGTCGACGTGCAGATGGGTGTTGACCACGATGTCGACGTCGTCGGGGTCCACGCCCGCCCGCTGGAGGTTGCCGAGGAAGTCCAGTTCCAGATGACCCCAGGACGGAACGTATGGCCGCTCCTTGTGGTTGCCGACGCCGGTGTCGATCAGTACGGTCCGGCCCTCGCTGCGCAGGACCCACGTCTGCACGGCGACCTCGCAGATGTCGGTCTCCGCGTTGAGGAAGTCCGGGACGAGCGCGGACCGCTGCTCGTCCCAGTCCTGCTTCGGCGAGCCGGGAAAGAAGACGTCCGGGGTCATGCCGATCGGTCCGTGCATCTCCTCGACGCGGGTCACCTCGACATCGCCGAGAATCATGTCGCTCATGGTGTGTACTCCTGTGTCGTCAGTGGGTCGGGTGTTACAGGTGGCCGCGGCGCAGGTGGGCGCGGAGCAGGTTGGGATCGGTGGCGGAGTTGTAGGCGGCGCTGAGGACGGCCACGTCATTGCCGTGCACGGCGACGGAGGTCGGGCCCTGCAGTCCGTCGGCGGCGTCGAGGAGGGTGGCGCTGGTGCCGTCGGGCCGGATGAGCACGACCTTGTTGGGGCCGTTGAGCGCGGCCAGGACCTGGTCGCCGCGCCCGGTGAAGGTGAAGTCGTCGATGCCGACCAGGCCCGCTGCCTTGACCTGCGGCTTTCCGGCGCGGTTGCGGGCGCCGACGGGAATGCGCAGGAGGGTGCCCTTGTCGACCCATGATGGCTGCCGCGGCCACGAGGACCGCCGACACGGTGCTCGTGATGCTTCGTTCGGACATGGTGTTCCCTTATTGGTTTCGGGCATGCGGAAGCTGCACCGCGGGGCGGTCGTGCGGCCGGAGGGCGCGGGAGTACGCGGGCAGGGGGCAGCCGGGCGGCGCTACGGCGGGCGCGCACGCAGCGGTGTCGGCCTGCCTGGGTCAGCCGGTGGTGCGGGGCTCGGCGTCGTGGGACGGCTGGGCCGCTCCCTGGGGCGCGAGGGCGTGGGTGGTGACGGTGGTGTGGGCGAGCAGGGCCAGGGCTGTCGCCGAGGGGGAGTCGGGGTCGGCCGTGGCCACCACCAGGACGGGACCGTCGCCCTGCGGGCTCTGGAGCGTCTGCTGGGTGACTGTCAGGGTTCCGACCAGGGGGTGGCGCATCTCGTAGTCGGTGGTGTCGCAGGCCTGGATCCGGTGGTCGGCCCACATCGTGGCGAACTGCGGGCTGCGCATGGTCAGCTCGCCGATCAGTCCGGCCAGTTGCGGATCGTCCGGGTACCGGCCGGCTGTCAGGCGCAGGTTGCCCACCACGGCCCTGGCCTTGGCGGGCCAGTCGGTGTAGAGGTCACGGGTGTGGGCGTCGAGGAACACCAGCTTGGCCATGTTGGGTCGTCGGCCCGGGTCGTCGGGGCTGCTCGGATCGAGATGGCCGGCGAACAGAGCGTGGCCTTGACGGTTCCAGGCCAGGACATCGCTGCGGCGGCCCATGACGATGGCGGGTGTACCGTCGATGGCTGCCAGCAGGGCGCTGGTGGCCGGGGTGACGCGTTCGGCCCGCGGTCGGCCCGCGGATCGGCCTCCTCTCGGTGCACGGGCCAGGGCGAGCAGATGGGCACGCTCGGACTCGTCCAGTCGCAGAGCCCGCGCAATGGCGTCGAGCACCTCGGGGGAGGCGTTGCGCGACTGGCCCTGCTCCAGGCGGGTGTAGTAGGGAGCGCTGATGCCCGCGAGCATCGCGAGCTCCTCCCGCCGCAGCCCCGGTACCCGGCGCCGCTCGCCGTAGGTCGGCAGCCCGACGTCCTCGGGTCGCAACTGGGCTCGGCGTGCCTGGAGGAAGTCGGCGAGTTGCCCGTGCTTGTTCATGGCTCCGAGTATGCGCACCCACGGCGATCCGTGCCGCACCCTGATGGGGTAGGTATCCGCAGGGTCTGGCCGTCCCCGGCCCGGGACCCCGGGGACCGCGTTCGCCTTTGTCGTCGGCGGTGCCGACCACGGCATCGTGCGCTGGAGTTGGCACTTCAGCGAACAGGGCGGCGGCAGCGTCGTCCAGCAGTCCTGGCAGCTGTTGCGCACCGATCCGGTCCTGGGCGACACCCGCGAGGACATCGAGGCGCTGCGCGACCACATGGCCGACAGCGCGGAGTCCACCCTGGTTGCCCTGGTGGAGTGGATCACCGGCCACGCCGGCCCCTGATCCCTCATACCGATCGGCCGCCGCAGACGCGGCGTACACCACCGGGAGGGCTCAGGCCTCCGCGAGGAGGCCTGAGCCCGGGTGCGTCAGTGACCGTCCCGCTCCTCGATGGCCGCCGGGCGTGACTGGGCGGCGCGGACGCGTTCCACGTCCAGCTTGGTGGAGCGGTCGAAGCGGTAGACGCCGTTCTCCTCCTGGAAGACGTCGGTCAGCTGCGTGTAGCAGTAGCCGAACATGTCCGGATCCCGCAGCAGGACGCCGGTGAGACCGCTGAAGCGCGCGTGGAACTCGTCCTCGCTCCGCACCCGCTCGCCGTAGCCCCAGGACAGCGTGCGGTCCTCGCCGGACTGTTCCGCGGCAGCCTCCGGGTTCCACCAGATGCCGCCGAACTCGCTGACGAAGTACGGCTGCCCCCGGTAGGGCTGCGAGTAGGAGGCCCCGTTCTCGTAGGCGTTGACGAACGGCTCGCCCTTGGCCAGTCCGGACATCAGCTGCCGGAAGGCCTCCGGGTCCTGCTCGTAGCTGTGGGCGTCGTAGATGTCGGTCTCCGCGACCCGGTGGGCGTAGCCGGACGCGTCGATCACGGGCCGGGTGGTGTCCAGCGCCTTGGTGGCGAGGAACATGGCCCGGGTGACGTCGTCGAGCCCGGTGATGCGGTCGTGCAGCTTCTGGTACGTCTCGTTGAGCGGGCACCAGCCGACGATCGAGGGGTGCGAGTAGTCGCGCTCCACGGCTTCGAGCCACTGGCTGACGTAGGACGCGTCGGGCTGCTGGTTGTTTCCCGAGGAGCCGCCCGTCTCACAGCCCCAGTCCCCGAACTCGCCCCAGACCAGATAGCCGAGGCGGTCCGCGTGGTAGAGGAAGCGCTCCTCGAAGACCTTCTGGTGAAGCCGGGCCCCGTTGAAGCCCGCGTCCATCGCGAGCTCGATGTCGCGGACCAGCGCCTCGTCGGTCGGTGCGGTCATCAGGCCGTCCGGGTACCAGCCCTGGTCGAGTACGAGCCGCTGGAAGAGCGGGCGCCCGTTGAGGGTCACCGCCTTGCCCCGCACTCCGACGGCACGCAGCCCGGCGTAACTCTCCACCGTGTCGAGCAGCTCCCCCCGTCCGTCGGTCAGTTCGAGCCGGAGGCCGTACAGATGCGGGTCATCCGGACCCCACTCGCGCCGCCTGTCCTCCGGGACCGGCAGGTGGAGGCGGGGTGCGAGGCCGAGGTCGGCGCGCGCCTCGGCCCGGCACACCTCTCCGTCCCCGTCGCTCAGGACGGCGCGCACCCGGTGGCCCGGCAGGCTGCCGGACAGCGGGAGTTCCAGGTGGAAGGCGGAACCGGCCAGGTCGGGGGTGATCCGCGGGCGCCGCAGGTGCACCTCGTGGACGGGCTCCAGCCAGACGGTCTGCCAGATACCGGTGACCCGCGTGTAGTTGCAGTCGTGGTTGGCGTACTGGACCGCCTGCTTGCCACGGGCCTGCGGGCCCGAGCGGGGATCGCGCGCCCGGACGGTGACGACCACGTCCTGTCCGGAGCCCGCGATGTCGCCGAGATCGGCGGAGAACGGGGTGAAGCCGCCACGATGGCGCGCGACCTCGGTGCCGTTCGCCCAGACGGTCGTGTCGTGGTCGACGGCCCCGAAGTGGAGCAGCACCCGGCGTCCCGCCCACTCGGCGGGCAGCGAGAGCACACGCCGGTACCAGACGGCCTCGAGGAAGTCGGTGTCGCCGATACCCGACAGCACGGACTCCGGCGGGAAGGGAACGAGGATCTCCCCGTCCAGCTCACGGGTGAGGAGACCCCGTTCGAGACCGCTGTCCCCTCGGTCGGTCTCGAACTGCCAGAGGCCGTTCAGGTTGAGCCAGTCGCGACGGACGAACTGCGGTCGCGGGTACTCCGGGCGCGGTACGGAGTGCATGGGCACGCGTGCTCCAGTGGGTCGTCGGGCCGGCGGTGAAGGGCCGGCCCCGGGGTGGTACGGAGGAAGGGACGGGCGGGACGGATCAGGATCCGCCGAGCCCGGTGGTGGCGACCGAGCTGACGATGCGGCGCTGGAAGAGCAGGAAGACCACGACCAGCGGCAGCGCCGCCAGCAGTGCCGACGCCATGGCCTGGGCGTACTGGATGCCGAAGGCGTCCTTGACGGTGGCCAGCCCCACGGGGAGCGTCATCAGGCCGGGATCGTTGGTGACGATGAACGGCCACAGGAAGTTGTTCCAGGCACCGATGAACACGAAGATCGAGACGGCAGCCACGATCGGCCGGGACAGCGGCAGCACGACCGACCGGAAGACACGCACCTCGGACGCGCCGTCGAGCCGGGCCGCGTCCTCCAGCTCCCGGGGGATGCCGTCGAAGAACCGCTTCAGGATGAACACCATCATGGGCGCCACCACTTGGGGCAGGATCACCGCCGCGTAGGTGTCCACCAGGTTGAACATCAGCATCTGCTCGAACAGGGGCACCACGAGCAGTTGCGGCGGGACCATGACGGCGGCGACGGTCACTGCCATCAGGCCACGCCGGCCGCGGAAGGTGCCACGCGAGAAGCCGTAGGCGGCCAGGGTGGAGATCGCGACGGTGATCAGCGTGACCAGTCCCGCCACCAGGAAACTGTTGGCCGCCCAGAGGAGCACGTTTCCGCGTTCGAGGATCTGCTCGTAGGCGGACAGGGTGAAGGCGCCCTTGAACGGTGAAAGGCCCGGCTTCGCGACGTCCTGCTCGCTCTGGAGGGAGGTGGCCACCGCCCAGAGGAAGGGCAGGAGCCACACGGCCGCCAGCACGGTGAGCGCGGTGCCGGCCAGGACGCGGGGCAGCCGGCCGTGGCCGAGGAGCAGGGGCGATCCGGACGGGTCCCTGGGTGGGCGGCGCCGGTTCCGCAGGGTGGTTGCGGTGGTGGACATCGGTCAGTCCTCCTGGCGGAAGAGACGGAGCTGCGCGAGCGAGACGACGATGACGAGGGCGAAGAAGACGTAGGACACCGCGGAGGCGTAGCCCAGGCGGTAGCCGGTGAACCCGACGTCGTAGACGTACTCGAGGATGGGGCGGGTCGAGCCGTTGGGGCCGCCCTTGGTGAGGATGTAGATCTGGTCGAACACCTTCAGCGACGCGAGGATCTGGAGCATGGCGACCAGCACGGTGGTCCTGCGCAGCTGCGGGAGTGTGACGGACCAAAGGCGGCGCCAGGCGCCGGCGCCGTCGAGCGCGGCGGCCTCGTCGTACGTCGTCGGCAGGGACTGCAGAGCGGCCAGGTAGAGCAGGAAGTTGAAGCCGACCGTCCACCACACCGTGAGCGCGGCCACCGACCACATCGCGACGGCCTCGTCGGACAGCCAGCCGACGGGTTCGAGACCGAGCGCCCCGAGCAGTTCGTTGCCGAGGCCGACGTCCGGCTGGTAGAGCCAGGTCCATATGAGGGTCACGACGGTCACCGGCAGGAGGTAGGGCACGAAGAAGGACAGCCGCCACACCCACTGACCGGCCAGTCCGCTGTGCACGAGGAGCGCCATGACCAGCGCGACCAGCACCAGGGGAACGCTGGAGAGGGCCGTGAAGAAGACGGTGTTGCCGAGGCTGCTCCAGACGTCCGGGTCGCCGAACGCCTCGGCGTAGTTGTCGAACCCGACGAACGACGTGTCGCGCAGCGCCAGGGAACTGTCGGTGAAGCTCATCCAGAGGCCCTGGACCACGGGCCACACCAGGAAGAGCACGAAGGGGACCGCGAACGGCAGGACGAAGAGCAGACCCGGACCGCGCCGGCGGGAGCGGCGTGGGGGAGCAGCGGCGAGGGGTGGTTCGCCGGTGGGCGCGGGGGCGCCGATGGGCGTGGTGGTGGTCACGTCGGAAACTCCTTCTGCTCGGTCAGGCCACCGGGTTGGGCTGCCGCAGCAGCGTGTTCGCCTCACGGACCATCTGCCGCACCGCCTTCTCGGCGGAGGTGTTGCCGAGCAGCGCCGACTGGAGGGGCTGGCACATGCGGTTCTGGAAGTTCGAAGCCGCCCCGGCGAACCAGTTCGGCGGATCGAGGACCGCCACCTTGCCCGCGTCGGCGTAGGAGGACTGCGGGTCCAGAGCCGCGTACTCCGGCTCGGCGAGCACGGGCTGGTAGGCGGGGATGTGCCCGGCGGTCGCCCAGGTCAGGCTCTGCTTCAGGATCTGCGCGACGTAGCGGTGTGCTTCCCGGCGGCGTGCCGGGTCGGGGCTGTTCTGGTGCGGCAGGACGAAGCTGTGGGAGTCGGTGTAGACGGCGGGCCGGTCGAACACCTGAGGGAAGGGAGCGGCTCCCAGCGGGATGCCGGACTTCTGGAGCGTCGGCAGCTCCCATTCCCCGAGCATGGCCATCCCGCCGCGCCCGCCCAGGAACCCGGCCAGCGCGCTGTTGTAGTCCAGGTTGTTGGGATTGGTCCTGCCGTCGAAGATCTGCTGCATGAACGACACGACCTGTACCGCGGCGTCGGTGTCGATCTCGGCCGGACCGCCGTCCGGCAGCGTGAAGGCGGCGCCGGTCTGCGCGTAGAACGCGGCGAACTGCCGCCAGCTCTGGGCGGTGTCGGTGACATGGCCGAAGAGGATGCCGGACTTCCCCGTCACGTCGGCCAGGGCCTTGCCCGCCTCCAGGAGCGCCTTCGGTGAACCCATGGGGGCGAGTTCGCCCTTCGGATCGAGAAGCCCGGCTTTCGCGGCGACGTCCTTGTCGTAGAAGACGATGAACGGGTGGACGTCCAAGGGGATGGCGTAGACGCCCCCCTGGTGCTTCGTACGTGCCCAGACGGCCGGTGTGAAGTCCTTCTCGGTCACGCCGAACTCGGCGAGCAGATCGAGGTCGAAGGGGTCCAGCAGCCCGCCGGGGGCGTAGCCGGCCAGCCGGGACAGGTGCAGGACCGCCACGTCGGAGGACCGTCCGCCCGCGGCCGACATGGCGAGCTTGGTGTAGTACGACGGCCCCCAGTCGAGGATCGTGCGATCGATGTCGAAGCCTTCCGGTCCCTCGGAGACGGCCTTGATCATGTCGTTCATCAGCATGCCGTCACCGCCCTGGAACAGGTCCCAGACGCTGAGGGACGAGGCGTCGGACGCGGAGGCCGGTGAGGAGCACCCGGCCAGTGGCCCCATGGCGAGCAGCGCGCCCGCCCCGGCTGTTCCGTAACGGAGGAAGCGGCGACGGCCGATCCCGGGTGCCGGGCCGTAGCCGGGCGCGGCCGACGCCTCATGGGCGGGGGACGAAGAACTCATCGCGGACCTTTCGACGGCCGACGCTCATGCCGGATCGGCGGAGGACCGCCCGGCGTGGGCGGGTCCACCGCACACGGCAGGTGGGTGGCCGCACTGGCTGAAACAGTGCGGTCACATGTTTTTACATCGATGTACATTGGCTGTAAAGAGTTCGGACGGTACGGGTGTTCGACACCTTCGGGCGTGCATCGCACCGCGTCGGGAAGCCCGCGTCGGCCCCCGGGAGGCCGGGACGTAAACTCGGCAGCGCTCGATGGCAGGGAGGTCGGTCGTGGCACGGCCCAGGATCAAGGACGTCGCACGGCACGCCGGGGTGTCGGAGAAGACCGTGTCCAACGTGATCAACGATTACGTCCATGTCTCCGACCGGACCCGGCGCGTGGTCCGGGAAGCCATCGACCACCTCGGGTACCGGGTGAACCTGGCGGGCCGCCACCTGCGGAAGGGCCGTACCGGCATCATCGCCCTCGTGGTTCCCGAGCTGGACGTCCCGTACTTCGCGGAGCTCGCCCGGCATGTGATCCGTGAGGCGGAGCAGCTCTCCCTCACGGTGCTGATCCATCAGAGCGGGGCGGACCGAGAGCACGAGCTGGCCGCGCTCGCCGGCTTCGGTTCCGACTTCGTCGACGGGATCATCCTCAGCCCGCTCGCCCTCACCGCGGACGACCTCCGTCAGCGGGTGGGTGTTCCGCCGACCGTGCTGCTCGGAGAGCTGCTGGAGGAAGGGGCCGACCATGTGGCGATCGACAACGAGAAGGCCGCGCGCCAGGCCACCGAGCATCTGATCGGCCTCGGGCGCCGGAACATCCTCGCGGTCGGTGGCCACGAGGCCCCCGGCCTGGGGACCGCGGAGGCCCGCACACGTGGCTACCTCGCCGCCCTGGCCGAGGAGGGTCTCACCCGCCAGCCGGACGCGTTGCTGGCGGTGGACGACTTCAGGATGCCGGCGGGCGCCCGGGCGGTGGCCGGGGCCCTGCGTGCGGGATTGCGGCCGGACGGTCTGCTGTGCCTCAACGACCAGCTCGCCCTGGGGGCGTTGCGCGCCCTCCATGAACACGGCCTCCGCGTGCCGGAGGACGTGGCGGTGATCGGTTTTGACGATGTGGAGGGCGGCCGGTTCAGCGTGCCGACGCTGAGCACCGTGGCGCCCGACAAGGCGGCGGTGGCCAGGGTCGCCGTCCAGCTCCTGCACCACCGCATCGGGGAAGCGGCCGCGCGGAGCCCGCAGGAAGCCGACCCCGGGGGGCCAGGTGTCCAGGCACCTCAGGACCGCGTGGTGGCCCACCGTCTCGTCCTGCGCGAGAGCACGGAGGGCCCCGGGGCCCGGTGACGTGATGCAGCCCGTCCTGCAGATCTGCCGCCCGTCCGACGGCCTCGGCCTCCGGCCGGTCGCGGAGGTCGAGCCGTACATCGCCGCTGCCCCTAGGTCATCTGACGACGGGACAGCCCTCAGGCAGAGCCCAGCATCGCCGCGGTCACGGCGATGAGCAGCCCGGTGTAGGCCCATGCGTGGGCGCGGTCGGGGATCCGCGGCGGGCGGCGTCGCAGCACGGCGATCACCGGCAGAGCTCCGAGGAGCAGCGCCGATGCGGCCCGTACGTCGATGAGCCCCACCAGGTGCGTATGCGCGTCCGTGGCGGCGGGGACCGTGGCGGCGCCCAGGGACACCAAGGCGGCCGGAAGAGCGATGGCGAGGGTCAGTGGATTGGCGAGCGCCGTCGCCGTCCGCATGGTGTGTCCGGCCCGCCGCATCGCGGGCACGGTCATCACACTGCCTCCCACGCCGAGGAACGCGGCGACGGCACCGACCGGCGCGCCGAGGAAGGCGGGCAGGGGACGCGGGGCGTCCGAGGTGGTCCCGACCCGGCCGGGCGCACGCAGGAAGCCGGGGCGCAGGAGCAGATCGGCGACGGTCAGGGCGACGTAGGCGACGAACGCCCAGCGGACCGGACCGGCGGGCGCGAGGCGCGTGACGAGCGCACCGGCGGCGGCGCCGGCCGCCAGGAGCAACAGCAGCGGACCACTGCCCCGGAGCGCGACGAGCACCCGTCGCGGTGTGACAGCGGTGGCGAACCCCGCGTTCACCACCATCACCAGGGCCGAGGTGGCCGTCGCCACCCGCATCGCGTCCCCGCCGAGTGCGGCGTCGGCCCACACCACGACCGGCACCGCGACGAATCCGCCGCCGAACCCGAACAGCACCGTCGTCACCCCGGTGAGGAGCCCGACCCCTGTCAACACCACCATGTCCATGAGTCCACTCCACCAGCTGCAGCGTGCGTCCCGCATGCGATGGTCGGCACACTTCTTTCGCGTCCCAGCCAGTACGGTGGAGGAGTGAAGAACGTCCCACTGGCCGATGTCGACCATGCCGACAGGGTCGTCCTGCCGATCGGCACCGACTATCCGCCCGGTCATGTGCTGGACTGGCACGAACACCGGCGCGCGCAGTTCCTCTACGGGGCGACGGGGGTCATGGTCGTGGATACGGCCGACGGGACCTGGACCGTCCCGCCCGAGCGCGCCGTACTCATTCCGGCCGCTACCCGGCACCGTGTGCGCATGCTGGGGGTGAGCACCCGGAGCCTGTACGTCGAGCCGGGTGCCGTCCCCTGGTGGCCCGCAACCTGCATGGTGGTCGGCGTTCCGCCCCTGCTGCGTGAACTCCTTCTGGCTGCGGTGGAGTTCGAGGCCGATTACAGCCTTTCGGGGCGCGAGGGAACCATTGCCGCGCTTCTACTGCATGAGATCTCCGAGCGCGCACCTCTGCCGTTCCACGTGGGGATCCCCGCATCCGCCGATCTCGCGCGGCTCTGCCGCGCGTACCTGGCCGCCCCGGACGCCGGCGTCACCAATGCGGCATGGGCCGCCGGAACGAACATGAGCGAACGGGCCTTCACCCGGCGTTTCCGCACGGAGACCGGCGACAGTCCAGCCGTCTGGCGGGCCCGTGCCCGTCTCCTCGCGGCCGTGCCGCTCCTGCGCACCTCATCGGTCAGCGAGGTCGGCGGCCGACTCGGCTATGCCTCTCCAGCCGCTTTCACCGCCGCCTTCACACGCGCCTTCGGCCTGCCGCCGTCCCGCTTCGTGACCGCCGGCGCGCACCGCCCCGGTGCCGGCCGTTCCGGCGGGTCCCACGGAGCTCGAGGGCGCTGACGGCGGTCGCGGGGTGAGGCTGTGTGTGATGTGGCCGCGCGTGAGCTGTGCGCGGCGCCCACGGCTGCGCCCTTACGGCACTACTCCGTGGTGACCGTAGGCTAAGCCCTGGTCAACACCTCGGCAGGCGGTTCCCGCAGCAACGGCCCCACCGCTGATCAGCCGTGTACGAATCATCAGCAAGGAAGTTCATGCAGGGAGTGCTCACCGGGTTCGCGGTGATCGCCGCCGTCATCGGCGTCGGCTACTTCATCGGGCGCCGCGGACACCTGGGGGACGACGGCCGGACGGTCCTGACCAGGCTCGCCTTCAATGTGGCGACCCCCGCACTGCTCTTCACCACGCTGGCGGGTGCGGACCTGTCGGTCATCTTCTCCCAACGGCTCCTCGTCACCGCGGCGGCAACGGCCTCCGCTGCCGCCCTCTTCGTCACCGTGGGACTCCTGCGGGGCTGGGGCACGGGGCAGATCACCATCGGCGCCCTGTGCTCCAGCTACGTCAATGCCGGCAACCTCGGGATCCCGATCGCCGTCTACGTGCTGGGAGATGCCTCGCTCGTCGCCCCCGTGCTGCTCTTCCAGCAGATCGTCGTCACCCCGCTGGCCCTGACCATCCTCGACCTGAGCCGGCCCGGAGAGCCCCGCCCCCTCTGGCAGCGCCTGACCACACCGCTCCGGAATCCGATGGCTGTCGGCTCGCTGTCAGGCGTACTCGTGGCCGCTTCCGGATGGACCGTACCGTCGCCGGCCCTGGAACCACTCACTCTCATCGGCAACATGTCGGTCCCCGCCGTCCTGCTGGCCTTCGGGATCTCCCTGCGCGGCAGCGGCATCCCGGCCCGTGGGGACAACCGGCCCGCGATCGTCCTGTCCGCCGCCCTCAAGACGACTGCTCAGCCCCTCATCGCCTGGAGCATCGGCGCCGGTGTCTTCCATCTGCACGGCGCCGCTCTCCTCGACGTCGTGGTGGTCTCGGCGCTGCCGGCCGCACAGAACCTCTACACCTACGCCTCGCAGTACCGGGTCGCCGAACAACTCGCCCGGGAATCCATCCTGCTGTCCACCGTCGCCTCGATCCCGGCACTGATCACGGTTGCCGCTCTCCTGGGGTAGGCGAACTGGCCGCCCTGGCAGGAGCATGGCTTGTGCGGCGGTCCGGGACTTGGTGAACGCGAGGTCCTGGCCTCCATGTGCCCCGGGTCACGAGGCCCCTGAGCACTTTCCACTCAGCCGGCGTCGAACGCCTCCGCGACGGTCAACGTGTCCTCGTACAGGTGCATGCGGACGATCCGGTTGTCCTCGACCGCCAGGTGCATGGCCGCCGGTGTGGTGAACTCCTTCCCGCTGGCCGCGACGGTGTGAGTGAAGGCCGCCAGCAGCACCACGTCACCACCGTCGACGATGACGCGCTCCAGCACGACCTTGCTCCTGTCCTGCGCGAAGTGCGGCCACATCGTGGTGAAGTACGGCGCGACCTCCTCCCGGCGGGTGCGGCGCCCGGTCCAGGGCAGTGCGTCACTGCCGGGGACGTGCCAGTCGATCTCCTCGGCGAACAGTTCCTGGATGCCGTCGGGGTCCTGCCTGCCGAGGCGCTCCACGAACTTCTCGGTCACGGTCCGCGAGGTCTGGGTATCTGTTGCCATCGTCCTTGTCCTTAGTTTTTCGTTCGCATGAGGTGTGCCGGCCGGGCCCCGGGCCGGGCCAGGAAGTGCCTGATGAGCGCCCCGCCTTCGAACAGCGCGCCGAGGTCGAGGTCAGGCGGCTCTCAGGACATCCCGCGGTACGTCCTCCAGCGTGGTCTGTGACCTCGTGACCGCGTCGCTGATACAGCCCGAGCCATGTCAGGGCGCGCGCCACGAAGGGCAGTCTGCTGTTGGCGCTCATGCCGGACTCCACCTGCCTCGTCGCTCGGATCTAGTCGTAACAATAGTTGTTACGATCGCGTGCGGCAAGTCCCGCCTGGGCCGGCCGGACCGGTCTTGTCCCCCATGGGAGCTATCGCCAAGTGTCCTCTCCGGCGGGATGTCGCGGCCCGCTCCGGTTTCTAGTCTCAGTTGTGTCGCAGGCAGCCGCCTCGAGAAGCAAGTTGAGAGGTCGAACAGAATGGCGAGCACAGGCAGTTTGGAGAACACCGCACAGCAGGCCGGACTTCCTTCCGGCCGGCGCCGGTTGCGCACGTTCCGGTTCCCCGTTCTACTGCTTGCCATGATCGGTGTGATGGCGGCGGTCGCCGGGATCAACCAGCTCGTCGCTCCCCTTCCGCTCCTCGCACTGCCGGTGGGTACCGGCCTCGCTGTCGCCGGTGTGGCCGGCTACCGCTGGCTGTGCCGGACCGTCGAGCAGCGGACCGTCCCCGAGCTCGCGAAGACGGGTCAGTGGTCCCTGATGAGGCGCGGTGCCCTGCTCGGGTTCGGCGCGTTCACCAGCCTGATGCTGCTGATCGGGATGTTCGGTGGCTGGGAGGACCTGTCCTGGGGCTCCTTCGGTGGGCTCATCGCCACCGCCGGCATGATGGCGGGCGTCGCGGTCACCGAGGAGGCACTGTTCCGCGGGGTCCTGTTCCGCATCCTGGAGGAACGTGCGGGCACCGTGATCGCACTGGTCGTGTCCTCGGCACTGTTCGGTGCGACGCACCTGGTCAACGTCAACGCCACGCTGTGGGGCACGCTCTCGATCGCCTTGACGGGCGGAGTCATGCTGTCCGCCGCCTACGTCGTGACCCGCTCGCTGTGGCTGCCGATCGGCCTGCACTTCGCCTGGAACTTCACCCACGCCGGCATCTTCGGTGCTGTGATCTCCGGCTCGGACACGGCGCCCCACGGCCTGCTGGACACCACGCTGTCCGGTTCGTCCCTGCTGACCGGGGGCACGTTCGGACCGGAGGCCAGCCTGATGGCTCTCCTGGTGTGCCTGGTGCCCACGGTCCTCCTGCTGCGGCACGCCGCCCGCACCGGCCAGATCAAGCGCCGCCCGCGGTCCGCCAAGGTATCCGTGCACGGCTCGCCGCGCCGCGAGTCGTACTGACACAGATCGTCAACTGATTGATTCTCACGGGACTGGTCGCTGTCCCGGTCCTGAGTAGGGTTCCAAGAAGGCGGCGGCGCGCGGCATTCGCGCACTGGATCCGCCGGCCGCGCCGAGTGTTCCGGCGTATTCACGAGAGAAGGAAGCACCCCCTATGCGTGCCCTTGTGGTCGCTCACGGCGAGACCGGACCCGTCCGGTTCGCCGATGTCGATGAGCCCGTACCGTCCCCCGGCGAGGTGTTGGTGGAGATACGGCACATCGGTCTCAACTTCGGAGAGCTGAATTACGTGGAACAGTGGCCGGCCGGCGCTGTGCACGGTCACGACGCGGCCGGCGTCGTGGTGCGCGCCGCATCCGACGGCTCGGGGCCGCCCGAAGGCACGCGCGTCGCAGTGGGCATGGCTCCCCACGCGTGGGCGGAGCGGGTGGCAGTCGGCCCCGCCTCGCTCGGCACCGTCCCCGAGGGCGTGGAACTGGCCGACGCCGCCGCGCTGGGGATCGCCGGAGTCACCGCGTTGCGGGTGCTGCGCAAGCGTTCCCTGCTGGCGCGCAACGTCCTGGTCACCGGGGCCAGCGGGGGCGTGGGGCACTTCGCCGTCCAGCTGGCGGCGCTGGCAGGCGCCCGGGTGACGGCACTCGTCGGTTCGCCGGACCGGGCCGCCGGACTGCGCGAACTCGGCGCCGACGAGGTCCTGACCGACCTGGCCGAGACCGAGGACCGGTTCGACCTCGTCCTGGACACGGTCGGCGGGCCGCTGGTGGCCCAGGCGTGGAGTTCCCTCGCCGAGGGCGGCACCATCCACCTGGTCGGTTACTCCTCGGGGCAGGAAACCACGTTCCCGGCGGGGGCCTTGTTCGGCTTCGGTGAACCCCGCAGCATCGCCACCTACGGCGACATGACGCCGACCAGCGGGGAGCTGACGGACCTGCTGGGCCTCATGGCCGCCGGGAGGCTCTCGGCACCGGTCGGACTGCGAGGCGACTGGCAGGACGTGGACGACGCCGTCCGGGCGCTGTTCGCGCGGAAGGTGCACGGAAAGGCCGTTCTTGACGTGGCCTGAAGCTGTGCACGAGGGCACGGACGCCGTCGCCCGCCGACGGGCGGTTCGCGGCGGTGGACGAGAATGGACCCATGGACGTGCTGGCGGAGGTCTTGCGTGTCTCGGGTGCGCGTGGGGCGCTCGGGGTCGTGCTGAAGGCCGGAGGAACCTGGGGACTGTGGCTGGACTCCTATCCAGGAGCGGCACTGCACGTGGTGTCCCGCGGCACGATGTGGCTCCACGTCACAGGTGAGAAGCCACTTCAGGTGCAGGCCGGAGACGCCGTCCTGGTGTCGCCGGGCACCGCACACGGGATAGCCGGCGGCGCCGGCGTGACGATGGGTTCCTGCGACCGTGAGGCGGCGGCCAGGGCTTTCGGCGACGGCCGAGCCCTGCGGCTGGGCTCGGCGCCGGTGCAGACGGAAGTGATCGTCCTGCACTACGAGCAGGACCCGGAGGTGAGCACACCGGTGCTTACCTCCCTCGCCCGGCCGATGCACGTCACAGCCCGCCAGAACGCACAGCTCAGCAGGGCCGTCGAACTTCTTGCTGCGGAGCTCTCGCAGCCGCAGATCGGCACCACCGCCGCCGTCAACAGCATCGTCGACCTTCTGCTCGTCCAGTTCGTACGCGCCTGGCTGGCCCGCCACCCGGAGGAGCAGTCCGGCTCATGGCTGGGAGCGATGCGTGATCCGGTCGTGCGCGACGCCCTGGCACATGTCCACGCCCGACCGGAACACCCCTGGACCACGGAGACCCTGGCCGCCGCGACGAGCGTCTCCCGGGCGACGCTGTCCAGGCATTTCCGGTCCGCCCTCGGACAGACGCCGGGCGCGTACGTGACGCAGTGGCGCATGGACCTGGCGTCCGTCCGGCTCCGCGACACCGACGATCCGGTCGAGTCGATCTCCGGCGCGGTCGGCTACGCCTCTCCGCACGCTTTCAGCCGTGCCTTCCGACGTGCCCGAGGTCTGCCCCCGGGCGAGTACCGTTCTCGGCTTCGCACGTGATCGCAGGCACTCGGTCGGTCCGACGGCCTGCTCCTCGTTCCGCCCGGAGCCGCACCTGGCGAACTCGCACCCGGGCACCCGGCGTGGATCGCGGCGGCGCCGGCCGTGTCCCGCCGCTGTCGTTTCCCCGATGAGCGACATGTGGACCGGTGAGAAGGTACGCCTGCGAGGGGTCGAACCCGAGGACTGGGAGGGCTTCCGTAACCTGGCCCGGAACACTCTCGATGTCCGCGACGCCGACTCGGCCGACCCTCCGCGCTCCGACGGGAGTTTCCGTTCCTGGACTGCTGAGCGTGCTGGACGTCCGCCGGGAGGCGAAGCGTTCCGCCTGGTGGTCGAGGCGCTGGACGGCCACGCTTTCGCAGGCTCGGTGACCGTCGGGGAGACCGACAGCCGTGCGGGACGGTTCAGAACCGGTGTCGAGATCACCCGCGAACACCGGCGCAGGGGATACGCGGCCGAGGCGACCGGGCTCGTCCTCACCTACATGTTCGCCGAACAGCGCCACAACAAGTGTGAGGTGGAGGTCCACGCCTTCAACGACGCCTCCCTCGCCCTCTACCGCAGGCTGGGCTTCGTGGAGGAAGGGCGGCTCCGCCAGCACGAGTTCTTCGCCGGCGGCTACCACGACGTCGTGCTGCTCGGCATCACCGCTGCCGAGTACTGGGCCACACATCCGCGCCTGTCGGTGCGGTGACCCCCGCGTCACCTCCTCGCCCCCGTGGGGGAGGTCATCGCGTCGCCGCCTCCTCGACGCGGCCGCCCGCGTCGGGCAGGGGACCCACCCCCAGCTCGGCCGCGGCCTTGTCGACCATGTCCCGTGCGTGCGTCAGGCCGATCCGGTCCAGGGTCCGGCGGAGTCCCGCCAGTTCCACGGCCGTCTCCGCCGGGTTCCCCCCGAGCCGGGCCAGCGACTTGGCGAGCCCCAGCCGTGACAGAGCCGTCCCCCGTGGCTCGTCCATCTCCTGGAATTCCGCGAGCGCCTGGGCGTACGTGTCGCGGGCCTGCGCGTACTGTCCGGCCCGGTAGAGCACATTGCCGCGCATCTTGTGGTTGTACGCCAGCGCACCGGACAACTTCATCTCGAGGCAGGCCGATTCGGCCTCGGTGAGCAGCGCCAGCGCACGCTCCACATCACCATCGCGTACGGACACCACGTCGGCGATACCGCGCAGCGCCCATGCGCGGCCTCGCCGGTCATCGGCACGGCCCGCGGTTTCGGCCGCCTCCTCGAAGAGGGCGAGCGCCTTGTCGTACGAGCCGGTGTTCCGGTGCATCTGGGCTATCCCCTCCAGAGCCCACACCGCGTGCCTGGCCTCGCCGCGCCGGCGCGCCTCGGCGAGCAGCTGTTCGTGCAGTTCGCCGACGGCCTGGTAGTCGCCCTGGATACGTCCGGTCTCCGCGAGGCCGGCGAGCGAGTAGCTCCGTACCATCACGTCACCGCCTCGCTCGCCCATCTCGGCCGCGAGCCCGAGCAGCCGGTACGCGAGTGCCAGCGTGCCCCGCTGGCGGGCGAGGGTGCCACCGCTCCACAGCGCCCAGGCCATTGCTCCGACGTCCTGGGCCGAACGTGCCGCACGGTAGCTCGACTTCCAGGCGGCATCGGCCTCCGCCACCCGGCCCAGCCGCCGGTACGCCTCCGCGACTGCGAGCCCGCAGCGCGCCATCTCCCGCTGTTCTCCCGCGCGTTCCGCCGCCCGTACTTCCTCGATCCCCTTCGCCAGCACCTCGGCGAGGGAGGAGTTCACCGACAACGAGCCCAGCGCCCCCTGATACTCGGGAGCGAACGCCTTGTCCTTCGGCCGATCCTGCTGCGCCACCCGTGCCACCCGCTCACTGTCTCGTCCGTCTGCGGAACCGTTGTCCACGGCGGTGGTCGGCCGCCGTCCCTGATCAAGACGGTATGGCTGGTGGGGGCCTTGACGAATCCCTCTCCGCGCTGGTCCTGGGTCGTCCCTGAGGGCCACGGGAACCGGGGCGTGGTCCTCCGTGCGAGGGACGGCCGGACGCGGCGACGCCCTTCTCGTCAGGCCGGCGGGGCCTGGTGATCGTCTGCGAGAGCGCGACGCATCCCGCGCAGTCCGTACTCGAAGGCGCGGTCGACGTCGCCCCCGAGGCGGAAAGAGCCGTTGAGTTCCATGTCGATGAAACCGGCGACCCAGGCCGTCAGCAGGCGCGCGGCGTCGAGCGCGTCCTGCTCTCCCACGAGCTCCCCGGCGGCGTGCAGGACCGGGCCGGCGGCGCGGGCGAGTGAGCGGGGTGGTGCGTGCGTGGAGTGCATCAGCCGGAACCCCTCGGGCCGGGCCCGGGCGAACCTCCGGTAACAGTGCGCCAGTTCCTCGAGGGAGCCGTCGGTCGCCTCCAGACGGGAGGTCAGGTCGTCGACGGTGGCCTCGGCCACGGCGGCCAGCAGGGCTGCGCGGTTGTCGACGTGCTTGTACAGGGACGGGGCCCGCACGCCCACCCGCCCGGCGATGCCCTGCATCGTCAGCTTCTGCTGGCCGCCTGCCTCCAGCAGGTCGCGGCCCGCGGCGACGATCCCGCTGAGTGAGGTCTTCTCGGGGGTCGGCATGGTGCGCCCTTCCGTACCGATGGCTATTGACGATAGCCATCATAGCTAATTAGATTAGCCATCACGTTCCCCATCCTGAATCGGGAGAGACCTCATGAGACTCGCACCCCACCTGCACCGCCTCGGCAACGATCTGGTGGCGTGCTACCTCATCGACACCCCCGACGGCATCACGCTCATCGACGCCGGCCTGCCCGGTCACTGGGGCGACCTGCAGCGCGAACTCCACTCCCTGGGCAAGTCCACCGACGACATCCGCGGACTCGTCCTGACCCACGGCGACTCCGACCACATCGGCTTCGCCGAACGCCTGCGGAGCGAGCACGGCGTCCCGGTGTTCGTGCATGCCGCCGACGCCGCCCGCGCCCGCACGGGCGACAAGCCCAAGGTCGCGGTCGGCCCCATGCGCCTGGGTGCGACGCTCGGATTCTTCGGGTACTCCCTCCGCAAGAACGGGCTGCGCACCCGCTACGTCGGCGACGTGACCGAGATCGGTGACGGTGATGTCCTGGAGCTGCCGGGGAAGCCCGAGATCGTGGGCATGCCCGGTCACTCCCCGGGGAGCGTGGCGGTCCACGTCCCGCTCGCCGACGCCGTCTGCGTCGGCGACGCCCTCACCACCCGGCATGTCCTCACCGGGCGAACCGGGCCGCAGCCCGCACCCTTCACGGACGACCCGGCCGAGGCGCTCGCCTCCCTCGATCGGATCGCCCGGCTGTCGGCGTCCTGGGTGCTGCCGGGGCACGGCGCCCCCTGGCGCGTCTCGCCGGCGGAGGTGGGCGAGGCGGTCAGGAAGGGCTGAGGCGAGTTGTGGAACGGGGTGCGTCAACCGGGTGTGAGCCGGGTAGGGTGACAACAATCGAGTGAAGTTAGCCTTACCTAAGTTCAAGGAGTACCGGTGACCAACCCCTTCGAGGACGAGAACGGCACCTATCTGGTGCTCGTCAACGACGAGGGACAGCACTCGCTGTGGCCTGCCTTCGCCGAGGTGCCCGGCGGCTGGACCGTGGCCCACCAGGAGGACACCCGCCAGGCCTGTCTCGACTACGTGGAGCAGAACTGGACCGACCTGCGGCCCAAGAGCCTGATACGGAGCATGTCGTCCGGATCCGTGTGAGCCCTGTGGAACGCCCGAAGGCGTTCGTCCGGAACCCCGGACGAACGCCTTCGGTGGTGAACTGCGGGGTGAGGTCAGGACTCCCCGGCGGCCGCGGTGCTCGCCGCAGGGCCGGCGACCGCCTGTGCCGACTCGTCGCGCCGTGACCGGTGGGACATCCAGGCGGCGACCAGCGCGCCCGAGATGTTGTGCCACACGGAGAACACCGCGGCGGGCAGGGCCGCCAGTGGACTGAAGTGGGCCGTCGCCAGTGAGGCGGCGAGCCCGGAGTTCTGCATTCCGACCTCGAAGGCCATGGCGCGGCTGGCGGGCCGGCCGAGTCCCGAGATCTTGCCCGCACCGTAACCGAGCGCGAGACCCAGGCCGTTGTGCAGCACGACGGCGATCAGCACGGTCGCCGCTGCCGACTTGATGACGCCGGCGCTGCCCGCCACCACGGCGCAGACGATCGCGGCGATGGCCAGCGACGAGAGCCAGGGCATGAGGCCCAGAACCCGGTCGACGAGCTTCCCCGCCACCAGCCGGACCACCAGGCCGCCGAGGACCGGAAGAAGCACCGTCTTGAGGATGTCCGTGATCATCGAACCGGCGTCCACCGGCAGGTACGCACCCGCCAGCAGCAGCGTGAGCGGCGGGGTCACCAGGGGAGCCACCAGAGTGGAGACGGTGGCCACGGAGACCGACAGCGCGACGTCGCCGCGCGCCAGGAAGGTCACCACGTTGGACGCCGTGCCGCTCGGCGCGCAGCCGACCAGGATCAGTCCGGCCGCCAGCTGCGGCGGCAGCCCGAGCAGATGGGCGATGGCCCAGCCGAGTCCCGGCATGATCACATAGTGTGCGACCAGGCCGATCGCCACGGCCCAGGGGCGCTTCGCCACGCCCCGGAAGTCGAGCGGAGTCATCGTCAGCCCCATGCAGAACATGACGATACCCAGCAGGTACGGAACCGATTCCGTCCAGCCGTCGAACGTACCGGGGGTGACGAGACCGGCTACGCCCGCCACGAGCACGAGGACGGGGAACACCGTGACGGCGCGCCTCGCCGCCTTGTCGTCGGAGGCCGGTTGATCAGGGGATATCTGTTCGGTTTGCACAGGCGCGATGAGACGCCGCAGGCATGCGCCTCCGCAAACGCGTCTCGCCATTCGGACTCGATGTCCAGGATGCGTCGGCCGGCGGGCCCGGCGGAGCACGGCTACAGGCGCAGCTCACGCCCCTGCCAGCGTCTCCGCAGCCAGCGGTCGTGGCCGGCCAGGACGATCGCCCCCGGGCCCGCCCCCATGGCGGCCTCGAGCTCGTCGCAGAGCCGGGGTGACAGATGGTTCGTGGGCTCGTCGAGCAGCAGCAACTCGGGTGGGTGCGCCACCAGGAGGGCCAGCGCGAGCCGGCGGCGCTGACCGACGGACAGGCGTCCGACCTGCTTGCCGAGGTCCGCCTCGCTCATCAGGCCCAGCGAGATCAGCGGTACGGTCTCCGCTCGCTCGCTGCCGAGCGCCTGCGCGTAGGTGTCCCGGACCGTGCGTTCCGGCCGGCCGAACACGGTGTCCTGGGCCAGCATGCCCACCGAGAGACCGCCCTTGCGCCGTACGTCGCCGTCCGCGTCGAGGCGCCCGGCGAGCACGGCCAGCAGCGTCGACTTCCCCGCCCCGTTGTCACCCGTCACCAGCAGCCGCTCGGTCGCCGACACGTCGAGCCGGTCGACGGCGAGACGGCCCCGCACCCGTACGTCGCGCAGGGAGACGAGAACTCCGTCCTCCGACGCTCCGGCGAGCGCGGTGCGGCGGAACCGCAGCGGCTGCGGAGGCTCGGCGACCCGATGGCGTTCCAGCTCGTCCAGCCTGCGAGCGGCGCTGCGAACCCGTCGCGAGATCTGGCTCTGTACCCGGTTGGCCCGGACGCCGTAGCCCATCTTCTCGCTGTCGCGGGGTCCACGGTCCGGGGCTACACGGTGCGTGGTCGTGCCGATCGACCGGTGCAGCGCCTCCAGCTCCTCCTGCTCCTCGGCGTAGCGCCGCTCCCAGCGTTCGCGTTCGGCGCGCTTCTCGGCCTGGTAGGCGGTGTAGTTGCCGCCGTACCGCACCGGCCCGTCCATGGCGGGGTCGAGGTCGATCAGGTCCGTGCACACGGCATCGAGGAAGGCCCGGTCATGGCTCGCCACCACGACGGCACCGGGCAGACCGCACACCTGCTCCTCCAGGAACGCGGCAGCACCGTCGTCGAGGTGGTTGGTCGGCTCGTCCAGCAACAGCGCCGAAGGCCTGCGCACCAGCAGGGAGGCGAGGGACAGGCGTCCGCGCTGCCCGCCGGACAGGGAGCCGAGCGTCCGCTCCCGCCGGATCCCGCCGAGGCCGAGCCCCTCGAGGACCATCGTGGCGCGCCGCTCGGCGTCCCATGCCCCTTGCTCCTGGGCGCGCTCCAGCCGTTGGCCGTAGGCGTCGAGCAGTGCGGCGTAGCCGGGGGTGTCCCCCTCCGTGCGGGCGAGCTGTCCGGAGAGCCGTTCGAGTTCCGCGAGGTCGTCGCGGACCTCGCTCAAGGCCTCGTCCACCACGTCGGCGATCGTGGCAGCGGCGGCGAACGGCATCTCCTGGTGGAGGAAGCCCAGATCGGCGGGGCGGGTGACGCTTCCCGCGTCCGGCTCGTCCGCCCCCGCGAGAAGACGGAGCAACGTCGACTTGCCGACGCCGTTCTCTCCGATCAGTCCGATGCGGTGTCCCGGGGGCGCCGTGAGGGAGAAGCCGTCGATCACCCGGCCGTGGCCGAAGGAACGGACGATGTCGCGTGCGAGCAGGGCTGCGGAGGCGTCGGACATGGGAATGACCTCGGGTGGCGTGCGGGCGGACAGGCTTCCGCCCCGGGGCGGGCAGGGGAAACAGGGACGACACAGGGCCTCGCGGCAACGGCGCTGTCGCGCACCTGCCCACGGGCGATCACATCCGGGTGTCACCCGGAGATGTCGTCGTCTCCCACCATGTCCGGTCTCCTCACCGAGAGAGCGATTTTCCAAAGCGACCCTAGCAGCCGGCCGGCCGCCTTTACTGAGACACCGTCACCCCTACTTGCCCGAGCCGACCGGGGTCACCGTGATGCGGGAAGCCGAGCCGGAGTCAGCGGGAATGCTCACGGAGAGGGACATGTTGTGCGAGTGGGTCTCGTTCGGCGGTGTCACGACCACCGAGGTGAACGTGACACCTGAACCGCCCCCGGTGTTCGGCGGGAAGTACAGGGAGAAGTTGGTTTCTTCCCCGGGCGCCAGCGTGACCGTCGGGACCGGCCGGCCGCTGTTGCGCTCGGCGCTCACGGTGCCGTCCTTGCCCTTGAGATCCAGGCCAGGGTATCCGTGCATCGAGCAGGACGTGGATCCGGTGTTCTTGAGGTTGATCAGTACCTCACCCTCCGCCATGCCGCCGGAACTGCTGAAGGAGAGGTTCGCGGTCCGGCAGACGTCGCCGGACGACGCCTCCGGGGCGGGGGCAGCGGCAGAGTCCG
The DNA here is from genome assembly GCF_044765585.1 of Streptomyces sp. NPDC102441. Lineage (NCBI taxonomy): Bacteria > Bacillati > Actinomycetota > Actinomycetes > Kitasatosporales > Streptomycetaceae > Streptomyces > Streptomyces sp. NPDC102441. Next base: position 389,274 of record NZ_JBIWKH010000005.1, on the reverse strand, counting down.
AGGCCTGGCTGTCCCCTCCACCGGAGCCGTCCGTGTCGCCGGTACCGCTCGGGCTCATGGAGCCGGAGGACTTCTCCGGCGCCGCGGACGCCGCCGCGCCGTCGCTGTCGCCGTCGCAGGCGGTCAGGGAGAGGGCGGCCGCGACGGAGGCGGCGATGACGAAAGATGTTTTCTGAAGGCGCATGAGCTCTCCTGTGATGAGGCACCGGCTGCTCCGTACGAGCATGTGCTCGGGCGATCCACAAGAGGCTCATGCCCGGCAGAGGTCCCGCCATGTGCGCCGGGCCGTGGCCGCCGGGGATGCGGAGGGACGTGCTTGCGGGCAGCGTGGGGGAGTGCCGCAGCTGACGAGAACCCAGTGGATCCCCGTAGGCCTCATCGTGCTGGCCGTGGTTGTCGACCTGGTCACCCCGCACGACGTGACGTCCGCGCCGCTTCTCATCGCGGCACCCGTCGCCGCCGCGCCGCTCTGCGGCATCCGCGCGATCATCGGTGTCGGCCTCACGGCCATGGTCGTCCACGCGTTCCTCGCACGGATCGACGGGACCTTCGGATGGCGCGCGGGTGTGGCCAACCAGATCACCCTGGCGGCCGTCACCGCGCTCGCCGTCCTGATCCACCGCACGCTGCGCAGGCAGGACGCCCGCGCCCGTCGAGCCCAGCACGTCGCGGCCGTCGCCCAGCGGGCCGTGCTGCCCAGGCCTCCGTCGCGCCTGGGGGATCTGCACATCGACGCGCGGTACGTGCCCGCCGAGAGCGAGGCCATGATCGGCGGAGACCTGTACGTGGTGCAGAGCACCCCGTACGGGATCAGGGTCATGGTCGGTGACGTACGAGGGAAGGGGCTCGGGGCGGTCAGCGCCGTCAGCGCCGACCTCGGTGCCTTCCGGTACGCGGCGGACGAGGCGGAGGACCTTCCGCAACTCGTGGCCCGGCTGGAGCGGGCCCTCCTGCGCGAGGGCGGCCGGCGCGGCGGCCAGCAGCAGACGGAGGGCTTCACGACTGCCCTCATCGCGGAGTTCTCCACGGATCTGGAGACCGTGAGCCTGGTCAACCGAGGCCATCCGCCCCCGGTACTCCTGGACGCGCAGGGCCGCACCACCCTTCTCGAGGCGTCGGAGGAGTCGCCCCCGCTGGGTATGAGCGATCTGGGTACGTGGTCCACCCCGGTCGACAGCTTCCCGTTCCCCGCCGGCTCCACACTGCTCTGCTTCACCGACGGCGTCACCGAGTCCCGTGACGCCGGCGGACGCTTCTACGACCCCGTCGCCCGCCTGCCGCTCGTACTCGGCAGGCGGGCGCGCTCCGGCGGGCGCCTCACTCCGGGGCAGATCCTGGACACCCTGATCCAGGACGTCCGGCGCCACGTCGGCGGCCGGCCCCAGGACGACCAGGCCATGCTGGCCCTGTACCGCGCCCGCCCGGCCGCCTCCCCGGGCTGACGGAGGGTCCGGCCGCCGACGGCGGGGTGGCCGTCGTGCGCCGCTCGTCCTCGTCGCGGCCTCGGTCCGATATGCGCGCGGTTCCCATCCGGTCCAGACTCGGTCCATGCACACCGACACCCCTCCAGATCCCGGCTCAGGCGCGGTCAACCGGCCCTCTGCCGGAGGGGGCGCCAATCAGACGCTGGCCCTCGCGGCGATGCTCTTCGCCGTCTCGATGACGTTCATCGACCAGACGATCGTCGCCATCGCCGCTCCGAGCATCACCGACGAACTCGGCCTCTCGTCCTCCGGGATGCAGTGGGTCGTCAACGCGTACCTGCTCGCGCTCGCCGCCTTCTTCGCGCTCGGCGGGCGGCTGTCCGACATCCTTGGCCACCGCCGGGTGATGCTGATCGGCACGCTCGTGTTCGTCGTGTCCTCCGTGCTGTGCGGGTGCGTCCCGAAGGGCGAATTCGCGCAGACCTGGCTGATCATCTTCCGCGCCACCCAGGGACTCGGCGCGGCGCTGATGTTCCCCGCGGCGCTCGCCGTGGTCGTCGCCGTCTTCCCCGTGGAGAGGCGCGGCCGTGCGCTGGCGCTGTTCTTCGGTCTGTCGGGTGCCCTCACCGCGGTCGGGCCGTTGCTCGGCGGCTGGCTGACGGCCTGGACCTGGCGGGCCATCTTCTGGGTGAACGTGCCGATCGCCGTCATCGCCCTTGTCCTGGCGGCCATGGCCCACATCCCCGAGACCCGTCGGCGCGAGAAGCTCGACGTGCCGGGCGCCGTGCTGGTCGCCGTGGGCATGGGCCTGAGTGTGCTCGGATTCCAGCAGGCGTCCTCGTGGGGCTGGAGCAGCGTCGCCACCTGGGCGTGCATCGTGGGCGGGCTCGTCGTCCTGGCGGTGTTCTGCCGTTACGAACTCCGGGTGGCGGAACCGCTCATCAAGCTGAGTGTCTTCCGCGACCGGGCGTTCACCGTGGACATGCTCGTCCTCTTCTTCGCGATGCTGGCCTTCGTCCCGGTGTTCTTCTTCGCGTCCGTCTACGCACAGGTCTCGCTGAGCGCCTCGCCGAACCAGGCCGCCCTGTACCTGCTGTACTTCTTCATCGGCTTCGGGATCGCGTCCCAGTGGGGCGGCCGGATCCTGGACCGGCGCGGAGCCCGTCCGGCGATGAAGCTCGGTACCGCGCTCGGCGCCGTGGGGTTCGCCTTGTGGGCGTACAAGCTGACGGACCTGGAGATGCACGACCAGTGGCCCTACGCCGCCCTCGCCGGCGCGGGCATCGGCCTCCTCCTGGCCCCGGCATCCACCGATGCGGTCAACCGTTCGATCGGTGCCTCGTACGGCGAGGTCACCGGCATCACCCAGACCGTGCGCAACTACGCGGCCGCCATCGGCATCGCCGTGTTCGGGACGATTCTCACCCATGTCACCACCGACCGGGTCGTGGAGACCCTCACGTCCAAGGGAGTGCCGGCGGGCGCGGCGAACGACGCCGCCAGATCGGTTGCCGAGGCCGTCACCGGCAATCCGGACGCACAGGAGCCGACAGGCGGAGGCAGGGTCGCGACCCTGATGAGGGACTCGATGGACGCGGTCAGACTGGATTTCGCCGAGGCGAACCAGTGGGTGTTCTACGGGATGGCCATCGCGCTGGGCATCGCGTACCTGTGCGCGCACCGGCATCCCGGGACACGGGTGACCGGAGACTCGCCCACGGAGCCTTCCGCGCAGCCGGGGCCGGGCCGACGGGGAGCCGACGGGTGACGGTGCGCGCCTGGCCCGTACGGCCCGGCGGCCACGGGTGTGGAGCGGCGCTCGCCGGGGAGGCGTGACGTATGCACTCATGGACTCTCGACGACATGCCCGACCTCTCCGGCACCACCGCGGTGGTCACGGGCGCCAACAGCGGAATCGGAGCCGTGACGGCGCTCGCCCTGGCCCGCTCCGGGGCCCGGACGGTCCTCGCCTGCCGCGACCCCGAGCGCGGCAGGCGTGCGCAGGACGCCATCCACCGTGCCGCTCCGGGCTCGGACGTCCGGCTCGTCGGTCTCGACCTGGCGGACCTGGCCGCCGTGGCCGACGCCGCCGGCCACATCGCCAAGGAGACCGACGGCAGGCTCGACCTCCTCGTCAACAACGCCGGAGTGATGGCGCTGCCCCTGCGCCGTACGGCCGACGGGTTCGAGATGCAGTTCGGCACCAACCACCTCGGCCACTTCGCACTCACGCACCATCTGCTCCCCCTGCTCGGGGCGGGAGGCCTGTCGCGGGTCGTGACCCTGTCGTCGCTGGCACACCGCTTCGGCCGTATCGACTTCGACAACCTCAATGCCGAGCGGGGCTACGACAAGTGGCGTGCCTACGCGCAGTCCAAGCTCGCCAACCTGCTCTTCACCGCGGAGCTCCAGCGCAGGGCGGACACGGCCGGCAAGCAGGTGCTCGCGCTGGCGGCCCATCCGGGCCTGTCGGCGACGGAGCTCGGGCAGGCGGGGCCACGGATGGAGGGGCGCGCCTGGGCGGCGAGGCTGGAGCGGGCGACACGTGTGTACACACAGCCGGCGTCCGCCGGCGCGCTGCCCACGTTGTACGCCGCGACCGTGCCCGCCGCGCTCGGAGGCAGCTACTACGGCCCACGGCTGCTCGGCGGGACCAGGGGAGCTCCCGGGCCCGCACCCATGTCGGCGCGGGCTCAGGACATGGACACGGCGCGGGCCTTGTGGGAGGAATCCGCGCGGCTCACCGGTACGGCCGCCGATGCCTCATCGGAGCTTGACCCGCATAGCGCCTGAAGACGCGTCAAGATGAGTAACACCCTCTTGAGCCCTGGCTTCAGCGTCACAGCCAGGGCAGAACGCCCTGTCGTCGATATGACGGAGCCGGCGGCAGAGGCGCGCACGCACAGGAGTGCCACCGGACGTGGCACGCCTGACCGCTCTGTCCGACGCCGTATATGCCATCGCAATGACACTGCTCGTCATCAATGTGGCGGTCCCGCGGCCATGTGGTTCTGGTTCACGCTCATCCCCGCCCACTACCTCCTTGGCCAATACCGGAACCGGGCGGACACGGGGCCGGCGCAGAGGTAGGGGACCCTTCCTCATCCCGTTGAGGCCGCCAGCCGCAGGTCGGCGCCGCCGGCCCGCAGCCCCTCGGCGGCCGCCTCGGCCAGCGAGTCGTCGGTGACGATCGTGTCGAAGGCGCTGAGCGGCGCCACCCGGAACTTGCCGAACGTCCCGTACTTCGACGACCCTGCGACCAGCACGCTCGACCCCGTGCACTCCATCGCCGCCTGTTTGACCTCCACCTTCGCCGCCGAAGGGGTGGTCACCCCGCGCAGCAGATCCCAGGAACTGGTGCTGATGAAGGCGATGTCGAGAGCGAGCTGACGCAGCGTCGTGGCCGCGAGCCGGCCCACGCTCGACCGGTTGGACGGGTCGACCTGGCCGCCGATGTGTATGACGTCGAGGTGCGACGAGGCCATCAGACGGTCGACGGTCGTGAAGTCGTTGGTGACGACCGTCAGCGACGTGTGGCGGGCGAGCAACGGCACCATGGCCAGCAGCGTCGTGCCCGCGTCCAGATAGACCGTCATGCCCTCCCGTACGAGCCCGGCGGCTGCCGTGGCCATGGACTGCTTCTCGGGCTGCTCCATCAGGGACTTGGCCTGGAAACTGGGCTCGCTCTGGAGGTGGCTGGCGATCCGTGCCCCGCCGGGCACGGAGAACACCAGCCCCTGACGCTCCAGTTCGGCGATGTCGCGGCGGACGGTCATGTGGGAGACGCCGAAGAGCTGAGTGATCTGCTGCACGCTCAGCACCCCGTCGCGCCGCAGATGCTTCAACAGGAGCTCGCGCCGTTGATCGGGGATCAGGGGCAACTGCTCTTCGTCGGCCACTGCTTCTTACCTTTCCTCACGCGACCACCGCGGTCGCTGCTCGATTGTGCCGTCCCGGCCTGCGGTGTCCCAACAGGGCGCGGCCTCAGGACCCCACGAACGTGCTGAGCAGGAGCACTCCGCCGAGGCTGAGCAGGGACTGCAGGGACAGCATCAGTGTCCAGGTGCGGAACGTCTGGGCCACCGAGAGCTGGTAGTACTCCTTGAAGAGCCAGAACCCGGAGTCGTTGACGTGCGACAGCATCACCGCGCCCGACGCCGTCGCCAGCACCAGGAGTTCGGGGGAGAGGCCCGGGTAGGCGCCGATCAGCGGAGCGACGATCCCGGTGGCCGCCGCGGTGGCCACCGTCGCCGAGCCGAGGCAGATGCGCAGCAGCGCGGCGACCAGCCAGGCGAGCAGCAGCGGCGGGATCGACCAGTCGACCGCGTAGTCGGAGATCAGCTGGTCGATGCCGGTCGCGGTGAGCATCGCCTTGAGGCCGCCGCCGGCGCCGAGGATCAGCACGATCCCGCCGACCGGACCGAGGCCCTTGCCCGCCATCTTCTGGAGCTGGTTCAGGCCGAAGCCGGAGCGCAGACCCAGGGCGAAGAAGGCGAAGATCACCGCGGCCAGCAGGGATATGACCGAGGAGTCGCAGGCCTCGAAGATCGCGTAGGGCAGGGAGCCCTCCGCGGTGTTCGAGGTGCCCACGGTCCCGATGAGCATCAGGACGGGCGGCAGCAGCACGGTGATCAGGGCCAGTGCGAACGAGGCCGGTCGCTTGCGGTTCTCCGGTTCGGGGCTCGTCTCCGGGATGGGACCCTTGTCGAGGTCCGGGGCCGGGCCGAACCACCGCGAGGCGAACTTCGTCAGCAGCGGCCCGCTGATCACGGCGATCGGGATGCCGATGATCAGGCCGTACATGATGGTCAGGCCCGTGTTCGCCCCGTACGCCGAGACCGCCAGCGTGGGGGAGGGGTGCGGGGGCAGCAGGCCGTGCGAGATGTACAGGCCGGCGGCGAGCGGCAGCCCCACGTACAGCAGGTGGGTGCCCGTGCGCTTGGCTACGGCGTACACCAGCGGCACCAGCATCACGAAGCTGACGTCGAAGAGGTGCGGCATACCGATGAGCAGCGCGGCGGCCGTGATCGCGGTCGGGATCCACTTGACCGGGCGGGCGCCGATGAAGACGGTGGCGATCCGGTCGGCTCCGCCGGAGCCGAGCAGGATGCCGCCGAGGATGGTGCCGAGACCGATGGTGGGCCCGGTGCTCTTCAGCGCGTCGCCGAAGCCGTCCTGGAAGTGTTCGACGGTGTCGCCGGGACCGAGGCCCGCAGCGAGCCCCAGGCCGAGGGCGGACAGTGCCAGCGCCAGGAACGGATGGAGCTTGGCCTTGGTGATCAGCAGGATCAGGACGACGACCGCGGCCGCGCCCAGCAGGAGGTTCTGGAGGTCGGTACTCATCATCGACTCACGTGAGGGGCGGCGGTGTCGGTGGCACGCGAGGCACGTCCGGAGGTCCAGGCGTGCAGCAGGTCCGCGTCAGGGTCGGCGAGGTCGCCGAGGGCGATCAGCGCGCCGGCCCGGACATCACGCCCGAGCGTGGCGTGCGCCGCGAGGTACAGCGGTGCCGCGTCGGCGGGAGCGTCCTCGTCGCGGAGCAGGACGGCCTGGACGCCGGTGACGTCGTGGTGGTGGCCACCCATGTCCAGCACGGTGCCCGCGGGCAGGTCACGCCGGGCGCGGCCGGCGAGCATGGCGTGGGCACGCGGGTCGGCGCCGCCGGAAGGCCGGCCGTGGAGCACGGCGGACAGCAGCGAGACCGGTGTCTCGACGCCCATGAGGTGGTACGGGAGGTAGATCGCCGCGTAGCGCCCGTCCCTGCTGACGACGTGGCCCTTGCCGCGCAGCGTCTCCCAGGTGACCGGGTCGCCGGTCCGTACGACGACGAAGACGCCGCCGGCGAACGAGGCCTCGTCCGGCAGCCGCAGCGCGCTGAACACGTCGACGGCACCGGCGCGGTGCAGCAGGCCGCCGTCCTCGCGCAAGGCGTAGACGTCGGCGAGCTCGGCGATCCGGGCGACCGGGTAGTGGAGGCGCTCGACGTCCGGCCGGAAGCCGGTGTTGGTCGCGACCACCGCCATCTCGCAGTAGTCGGCGGTGGCGCCGGTCGGCAGAGCGGTCACGGCGGCCGCGCGGGCGGCGAGTGTGGTGCGCACGTCGTCACCGAGGCTCAGCAGCCCGGCCAGCTCGGGCGCGGGGACCGTGGTGTCGAGCTGGGTGACCGAGCCGGTCTCAGGGTCGAACACGAGGTCGTACTCGCTGGACTTGCCGATCGCCACGATGTCCAGGCCCAGAAGCTCCGCCCAGGTCACCAGCGCGATGAGATTCGCGGGCTGGTCGCCGTCGGCCGTGGTGTAGACGACGCCGTTGTCACGGGCCAGATCAGCGAGGTGCAGCCCGGCGACGGAGTCGACCTCCTTGCTCACCATGGCGACGTGACGGCCGCTGGTCAGCGCCTCGCGGGCCATGGCGTATCCGTCGGCCGGGCTTCCCGTCGCCTCCACCAGGATGTCCCAGGGCGCGGCCGGGAGCAGCGAGCCGTCCGCGACCAGGGCGACGGCCCCGTCCTCCGCGGCCCGTGCGACCTCGTCGGCGTCCGCGCAGACGGCCAGGCTGTCCGCCGGGTAACCGAGCTCGACGAGCATGCCGCGCAGCCGCTCCACGTCACGGTCGCACAGGACGGCAGGGGCCAGACGTCCGATGCGCGGGGTCTGGGCCAGCAAGGTCCGGGCGAAGCCGCCGCCGGCTCCGGACAGTGCGTAGCGCACGGTCCGGTCGCCGGTTCCGGCGAACAGATGATGCAGGTTCATGGGCTCTCCTAGACGGGCACACGGCTCGGTTCAACGGCTCCGGCGGACGCGGTCTCGGCTACGGCACGAGCACCACAGGGGAGCGTGTTAACAAGATGTACCAGCAGATCTCGTCTGCGTAAAGTCTGTTAACATTTTTTCACACGCAGCGTTCCGGGGGACTCCACCCGGTACCGCACCCCCAACGCAAGGAGGTCCGATGCCGACCCTCGGGGCCATCGCCGACGACTTCACCGGAGCAACCGATCTCGCCACCATGCTCGTCGCCCGGGGCCACCGGACCGTGGTGACCGTGGGGCCCGGCGCCCTGTCCGACGGCCCGGGGGCCGCAGCCGTGCGTGACGCCGACGCGGTGGTGGTGGCCCTCAAGTCGCGCACCGCGCCCGTGGAGGAGGCTGTCGGTACGTCACTCGCGGCCCTGCGCGCCCTGCGCGCGGCCGGCTGCGAGCGTTTCTACTTCAAATACTGCTCCACCTTCGACTCCACCCCGCGCGGCAACATCGGCCCGGTCGCCGACGCGCTCCTCGCGGAACTGGGTGAGAGCCGCACGGTCGTCGTCCCCTCGTTCCCCGCCACCGGACGCACCGTCTACAAGGGCCGCCTCTTCGTCCACGACGAACTCCTCGACGAGAGCCCCATGCGGCACCACCCGCTCACGCCGATGCGCGACTCCCACGTCGGCCGGCTGCTCACCCCGCAGACCGGCCACCCGGTACGCCTCGTCGGGCTCGACACCGTACGGAAGGGCAGCGACGCGCTGCGTGCCGCTCTCGACGCCCCCGGCCTCGCCGACGCGCTGGTCGTGGTGGACGCCGTGAACGACGAGGACCTGGTGACCGTCTGTGCGGCCACCGCCCACCTCACCCTCGTCACCGGCGCGGCCGGACTCGCCCTCGGTCTCACCGGTCCGCACGCCGAGGCACGCGCCACCCCGGCCTCCCGCCCCGGGGATCCAGGCGTCGTACTCTCCGGCAGTGCCTCGTCCGCCACACGGGCCCAGGTCGCCCACGCGCGCGCCCGCCTGCCGCACCGCAAGCTCGACCTGGCCGCCCTGCGCGCGGACTTCGCCGGGACGGTCGCCGGGCTCGTCGCCTTCGCGCGCCGAGCCTGGGACGACGCCCCGGGGAAGCCGCCTCTGATCTACGCCGTCGACGATCTCGGCGACCTGGAACAGCCAGGGGCGCACGACGGGCCCGCCGCCTCCGAACTGGTCGAGCGTGCCCTCGCCGCCTGCGCCACCGGCCTGGTCGCGGCGGGCGCGCGCCGGCTGCTCGTGGCCGGCGGCGAGACCTCCGGAGCCGTCGTAACCGCCCTCGGCGTCCGCGCCCTGTCCATCGGCTCGCCCATCGCCCCGGGCGTCACCTGGGCCCGTGCCGAAGGCCGCGCGGACGGCCGGGACCACACCGTGGATCTCGCCCTCAAGTCAGGAAACTTCGGCGACACCACCATCTTCACGGAAGCCTGGAGCGCACTGGCATGAGCGACCCCCGCACCGACCTCGCCGCCGCGGGCGCCCGGCTGGCGGCACTCGGACTCAGCCCCGGCTCCTCCGGCAACCTCAGCGTCCGGGTCGACGACCGCATCCTCATCACCCCCACCGGCGCCGACCTCGCCGAGGTCGACCCCCACGGGCTCAGCGTGCTCGGCCTCGACGGCACCCACCTCGACGGACCACGGCCGTCGAAGGAGTTCCCCCTGCACAGCGCCTTCTACCGGCGCGACCCAGGCACCCGCGCCGTCGTGCATCTGCACGCCCGGCATGCCACCGCGGTGTCCTGCCTCCCCCCGTGGTCGGTGAGGAGCGCGGTACCGCCGCTGACCCCGTACTTCGTGATGCGCGTCGGTCAGACCCCTCTCGTTCCGTACGCCCCGCCCGGCGACGCGGACCAGGCCGAGGACCTGGCCCGGCTGCCCTTCCCGCTCCGCGCCGCGCTTCTCCAGAACCACGGCCCCGTCCTCGCGGGCCGCACGATGGCCCGTGCCGTCGACGCGGCGGTGGAACTGGAGGAGGTGTCCGCCCTGCTCCTCACCCTGGGAGAACGCTCTCCGCGCCTCCTGACGCCCGAGGAGGCGGACGCGCTCGCCGAGAAGTACGACTCGCCGTGGGGCGAGCACTGAGGCACTCCAAGCGGCGGCGGGCGGGTGAGGAGCGTCTCACCCGCCCGCCGTCGCTTGCTATGCAACCAGTTGCATAGAACGATCGGGGTCATGGCGCTCGAACACGCGATCCTCGTCTCCCTGCTGGAGCAGCCGGGCTCCGGCTATGAGCTCGCCCGGCGGTTCGAGCGGTCCATCGGATACTTCTGGACCGCCACGCACCAGCAGATCTACCGCGTCCTCAAGCGCATGGAGGGCGACGGTCTGCTCGACGTCCGCGACGTCCCGCAGGAGCGCCGGCCGGACAAGAAGGAGTACTCCGTCGCCGCCCCCGGCCGTGCCGCCCTCTCCGGCTGGCTGCACGAACCGATCGAGCCCGAGAGCCTCCGCCACGATCTCGCCGTGAAGATCCGTGGAGCGGCCTTCGACGACCCGGCCGCGCTGCTCCACGAGGTCGAGCGGCACCACCGGGTGCACAGCGACCGGCTCGCGCACTACCTCGCCGGGGAACTGCGTGACTTCACCGGCCCCGGCGCCCCCGCACCGCTCGGCGCGGGGCAGGAACTGCAGCATGTCGTGCTGCGCGGCGGCATCGCCTACGAGCGCATGACGGTCGCCTGGCTCGACGACGTGCTCGCCACCCTCCACCGGCTCGGCGCGGCCGGCCCCCGTATCTGAACCCTCCCGCATCCTCCCGCCCGTCACCCCTCGGAAGGTGTACCACCATGGCCGACCCGCTGCTGTTCAACCCGCGTGCCTACGACCCGGCGCACTTCGACCCCGAGACCCGCAGGCTCCTGCGCGCCACCATCGACTGGTTCGAGGCCCGCGGCAAGCGCCGGATCATCGAGGACTACCGGTCCCGCGCCTGGCTGGGGGAGTTCCTCGAATTCGCCGCCAAGGAAGGGCTGTTCGCCACCTTCCTCACCCCCGCCTCCGCCGCGGGGCGGGAGGACCAGCGCTGGGACACCGCCCGGATCGCCGCGCTCAACGAGATCTTCGGCTTCTACGGCCTCGACTACTGGTACGCCTGGCAGGTGACCATCCTCGGTCTCGGCCCGGTCTGGCAGAGCGGCAACGCGGCCGCCCGCAGCCGCGCGGCGGAACTCCTCACCCAGGGCGAGGTGTTCGCCTTCGGTCTGTCGGAGAAGGCGCACGGCGCCGACATCTACTCCACCGACATGCTTCTGGAGCCGGACAGCGACGGCGGCTTCCTGGCCACCGGCTCCAAGTACTACATAGGCAACGGCAACGCCGCAGGCCTCGTCTCCGTCTTCGGCCGCCGCACCGACGTCGAGGGACCGGAGGGCTACGTCTTCTTCGCGGCCGACAGCCGGCACTCCGCCTACCACCTGGTGAAGAACGTCGTCGACTCCTCCAAGTACGTCAGCGAGTTCCGCCTCGACGGCTACCCGGTCGGCCCCGACGACGTCCTGCACACCGGCCGCGCCGCCTTCGACGCCGCCCTCAACACGGTCAACGTGGGCAAGTTCAACCTCTGCACCGCCTCCATCGGCATCTGCGAGCACGCGATGTACGAGGCCGTGACCCATGCGCAGAACCGCATCCTCTACGGCCGCCCCGTGACAGCCTTCCCGCACGTCCGGCGTGAGCTCGCCGACGCCTACGTCCGGCTCGTCGGCATGAAGCTCTTCAGCGACCGCGCGGTCGACTACTTCCGCTCGGCCGGTCCCGACGACCGCCGGTACCTGCTGTTCAACCCGATGACCAAGATGAAGGTGACCACGGAGGGCGAGAAGGTCATCGACCTCATGTGGGACGTCATCGCGGCCAAGGGCTTCGAGAAGGACACCTACTTCGCCCAGGCGGCCGTGGAGATCCGCAGCCTGCCCAAGCTCGAGGGCACGGTCCACGTCAACCTCGCCCTCATTCTGAAGTTCATGCGCAACCACCTGCTGGACCCGGCCGGGTACGAGCCGGTGACGACGCGTCTGGACGCCGGTGACGACGCGTTCCTCTTCCGCCAGGGACCGGCCCGCGGTCTCGGCTCCGTACGCTTCCACGACTGGCGCCCGGCCTATGACGCGTACGCCGCGGTCCCCAATGTCGCCCGCTTCCGGGAACAGGCGGACGCGCTCTGCGACTTCGTGTCCCGCGCGGCGCCCGACGAGCGGCAGAGCCGCGACCTCGACTTCCTGCTCTCCGTCGGCCAGCTCTTCGCGCTGGTGGTCCACGGCCAGCTGATTCTGGAGCAGGCCCGTCTGACCGGCCTGGACGAGGACGTGCTCGACGAACTCTTCTCCGTACTGGTCCGCGACTTCTCCGCGCACGCCGTCGAGCTCCACGGCAAGGACTCCGCGACCGGGGAACAGCAGGCCTGGGCCATCGCCGCGGTGCGTCGCCCTGTTGTGGACGAAGCACGCTCGGCCAGGGTCTGGGACCGGGTCGAGGCGCTGTCCGGGGCGTACGAGATGACTCCTTAGCCGACACGTGGGGCGGCCGGATCCTCCGGCCGCCCCACCCGTTCCACGCGGTCCTGGGGATCGGTTCAGGAGGCGATCACAGCGCGCCCATCGGCGATGAGGGCGGCCAGCTCCTCGGTCTCCGGCCCGGTGAGTGAGGTCAGCGGCGGCCGCACCGGTCCCGCCTCGACACCCGACAGGGTCACACCTGCCTTCACCAGCGCCACCGCGTATCCGGGGACCCGTCGGCGCAGCCGGACCAGGGGGTGGAAGAAGGCGCGCTGAAGCGCGTCGATCCGCGGCTGGTCGCCCGCCTCGACGGCGCGGTGGAAGGCGAGGGAGATGTCCGGTGCGAAAGCGAAGGAGGCCGAGGAGTACAGCTTGACGCCCAGCGCCCGGTAGGCCTGCTGGCTCGCCTCGGCCGTGGGCATGCCGTTGAAGAACTGGAAGCTTTTGCCGGAAGCGGCCAGGGCGTCCCGCACGGCGGGGACGATGCGCGCGACGAGGTCGAGGTCGCCGGTCCCGTCCTTGAGGCCCACCACGGTGGGCAGCTGGGCCACATCCGCCGCGGAGCGCTCGTCGAACCGGGCGTTGGCGCGGTTGTACACGATCAGGGGGAGACCGGTCTCCCGGCCGACCTCACGGGTGTAGGCGATGAGCCCCGCTGCGGGCGACTCGACCAGGTAGGGAGGCATGAGCAGCAGCCCGTCCGCGCCGGCCTCGGCCGCGGCCCGGGCGAACCGCCGGGCGAGGCCGAGCGCGCCACCGACTCCGGCGTACACCGGAACGCGCCCTCCCACCGCGTCGACGGCGGTCCGCACGACTTCGGCGAACTCCTCCTGGTCCAGGGCGTGGAACTCGCCGGTGCCGCAGGCGACGAACACGCCGCCCGGCCCCGCGTCCACGCCCGCCGACACATGTCGGCGCAGGGCATCGAGGTCGACGTCACCGGTGGCCGTGAACGGGGTGACGGGGAAGAACAGAACGCCTTCGAGCACGAGTGGGCTCCTTGCATCAGTGGTCGGGCGAGAGGGGGCCGCCGGACGAACGGGCCGGGTCACGAGGGGTGGCGTCGTCTTCGGGCACCGGCCGGGTGTCGCCCGCGCCGGCGCGCACCACGTTCACGAGCGGCTCGCCGCGCCGCAGCCGGCCGATGTTGCCGGCGATCTCCGTCGCGCGGGCGGCGAAGGTGTCGGTGGTGTGTCCCGAGTTGTGAGGCGTCATGAGCACGTTGGGCAGGTCGTGGAAGGGCAGCCGGCTCGGCGGGTCCGGCGGGCCGGACCACCACACGTCCAGGGCGGCGCCGCCGATGGCACCGGAGCGGAGCGCCTCGTAGAGCGCCTCCTCCTGCACCACCGGGCCCCGGGCCACGTTGACCAGCAGGGACCCGGGCCCCATGGCCTCGAGTTCGGCCGGGCCGATCAGTCCGCGGGTGGCGGGGCCCAGAGGGACCGTGACCACCACGATGTCGGACTCGGCGAGGAGTTCGGACAGCCGGTCGCTGCCGCCGACCCAGTCGGGCCGCAGATCGGCGGGGACCGGCGCGGTGGGGTCGCGCCGCACGGCACGCACCCCCAGCCCGACCGCCTGGCACAGCCGGGCGACCTCGGTCCCGGTCTCGCCGAAGCCGATGATCCCGACCCGCCGTCCGCGCAGCGTCGACCCGAACGGGAGCCCGGGGTCGACGGCCACGTTGCGCCAGCGTCCGGAGCGCAGCACGCGGTCGGCCGTCAGCACGTCGCGGGAGAGCATCAGCGCGGCCATCAGTACGTGCTCGGCGATGGAACGCCCGTGGTGATGGGTGGTCGCGACCGTCACCCCGGGACGGAGCGCGTCCAGCGGAATGCCGTCGTAGCCGGCGCCGACGACATGCACGAGCCGCAGGCGCGCGGCGCGGCGCGCGTCCTCGGCCCCGAGTTTCGATCCGATGTACACGTCGATCTCGGGGAGGGCGTCGGAGATCCGGCCGGTGTCCCAGTCGCAGGCGTCCGACCAGACATGGCTGCCCTCCGTACCCGCCTTGAGGGGTTCGTCGAACCGGCTCAGGATGCGGTGATTGATCATGATGCGCACGAGCGGGTCACCACCGGGGGGTCTTGATCGAGAACGACGGGTCGAAACGGCGCATGTAGCCGGTGTCGTCGCGGTCGCGCAGCCCGCAGTCCAGATACTGGCGGTGGAGCCGTGCGAGTGCGTCCCGGTCCAGTTCCACGCCCAGACCGGGGGCCGTCGGTACGGCGACGCCACCCTCGCTGAAGCGCAGCGGTCCGGGATCCACCACGTCCTCGTCCGGCCGTTTCCAGGGCCAGTGCGTGTCACAGGCGTAGGTCAGACGCGGGGTGGCCGCCGCCAGGTGGGTCATCGCCGCGAGGCTGATGCCCAGGTGCGAGTTGGAGTGCATCGACATACCCAGCCCGAAGGTCTCGCAGATCGCGGAGAGCTGGCCGCAGCGCCGCAGTCCGCCCCAGAAGTGGTGGTCGGACAGGACGATGCTCACCGCGCCCTTCGCCACGGCCGGGGCCAAGTCGTCGAAGGAGACCACGCACATGTTGGTCGCCAGCGGGGTCGGTGTCCGCCCCGCCACGGACGCCATGCCCTCGATGCCCTCGGTCGGGTCCTCCAGGTACTGCAGGACGCCGTCCAGCTCGCGGGCCACGTACAGCGATGTCTCCGTGCTCCAGGCGGCGTTGGGATCGAGGCGCAGGGGATGGTCCGGAAACGCCTTCCGCAGCGCCCTGACCGCCGCGATCTCCTCATCCGGCGGGAAGACGCCGCCCTTGAGCTTGATGGAGGAGAAGCCGTACGTCCCGATCATGCGCCGGGCCTGGTCGACCAGGCCCGCCGGGTCGAGGGCCGCGCCCCAGTCGTCGTCGCCCTGGCCGGGGTGCCCGGCCCACTTGTAGAAGAGATACGCGCTGTAGGGGACCGCGGGGCGCACGGCTCCCCCGAGCAGATCGCAGACCGGACGGCCGACCGTCTTGCCCTGGATGTCCAGGCACGCGACGTCGAACGGAGCCATGATCCGGTCCACGGCGCTGCTTCCGGTGACCATCCCGGACATGCCGTCGCCGCCCGTGGTGTCGGCTCCCAGCGCACGCGTGGTGCGGGCGGTCAGGTCATTGAGACTCCAGACGTCCATGCCGGTCAGCTCGGCGGCGGCGCGGCGCAGCCGCTCCAGGTGCACCGTGCCGCCGTAGGTCTCGCCGATGCCGCTGATCCCGCTCTCCGTGGTGATCTCCACGATGGTGCGCAGCGCGTACGGCTCGTGTACGCCGACCGTGTTGAGCAGGGGGTGGTCGCGGAAGGCCACGGGGGTCACGGTGACGTCGGCGATGCGTTCGGAGGTGCGCGCCATGCAGGCCATCCTCATAGTGATGTCACGTTCTCATCTGTAGACAATATTTGTATGTATGGACGAGTGCTGGTGTCAATGGGTCGGCCGGGAGGTCACGGGACCGGGGTGAGCAGAACCCCCTCCGTCATGAACCGCCTCAGATTGCGCAGGGCCAGGTCGCCCATGGCCGCACGTGTCTCCCGCGTGGCGCTGGCGATGTGCGGCAGCAGTACCACCCGGTCCGAGGCCAACAGGGCCTGCGGCACGTTCGGTTCGTCGGTGAAGACGTCGAGCGCCGCCCCCGCGATCCGTTCCTCCTCGACCGCTGCGACCAGGGCAGGCTCGTCGACGACACTGCCCCGCGCGACATTGACCAGGTATCCCTGGGGGCCCAGCGCGTCCAGCACGGCCGCCGAGACCAGACCCTCGGTGCCCTGTCCTCCCGCGACGGTCACGACAAGCGCGTCGCAGGCCTCGGCCAGGGCCTCCGCGCTGGGCAGATGGTGGTAGCCGACGCCTGGGACCGGGGTGCGCGTGCAGTAGGCGATTCGCGCGCCGAATCCGTCGAGCCGTTGTGCTACCGCCCGTCCGATACGGCCGAGTCCCAGGATGCCCACCCGCTTCCCGCTCACCCGTGAGGCCAGCGGGAAGGGCGTGGTGCCCCAGCTCCCCGCCCGTACGTACCGGTCGGCGGCCGACATCCGGCGCATGACGTCGATCAGGGCGCCGACCGCGAGGTCGGCCACGCAGTCGGTGAGCACGTCGGGGGTGTTGCTGACGTCGATGCGCCGGGCGCGGGCCCGGACCACGTCCGTCGTCTCGTAGCCGACGCCGAAGTGGACGATCGCCCCCAGTCTCGGCAGCGCGTCCATCAGATCGTCGCTGACGCCGGTCCGCGCACTCGTCACAGCGGCCACCACGTCTTTGCCGTGCTCACGCAACCAGACCGCCGGGTCGGGCAGTTCCGGAAGGCGAACCGTGTGGAAGCCCTCGGCCAGCGAGTCCTCCAGGGCGGGCAGCAGGGGGGACACCTGGAGAACGGTGTCCGGGGCGCTCGTGGGGAGGGGTGAGTTCGGCAAGGTGATGCTCCGGTCTTCGTCGACGGTTTCGGGGGGTGTGCGGCGCTCGGCGGCACCGGGCGCGAACCGGCGCGGGGATGTCAGGTCTTCCGTATGTCTTGACGCTGCCCCGGCGCCGGTTTAGCTTCGCGTTCACGGATACGGACGGAGTACGCAAGTGTAGACAGCATGTGGTGGTCGCCCTTATACCCCAGAGCTCGGAACGCGACACATCAGCGATTCCCCCGGAGACATGTGACGATGAAGTCCTTCGTTTCACCCACCCAGCGCGCAGCACCAAGGCGGCCCCGCAAGCTGACAGCGACACTGCTGGCGGGCGCCGTGCTCATGACCAGCGGATGCGCCGTGGCCAACAGCGCCGGCGGCGAGACCGGCCGGGCCGACGGTCGCACCCTGCGGGTGGTGCTCACCCAGGAACCGCCCACCCTGGAGCCCTGTGAGGCATCACTGACAGGCACCGGCGTCGTCGTCCGGTCCAACATCACCGAACCCCTGGTCGAACGAGATCCCGCGTCCGGCGAGCTGAACCCCTTGCTGGCGACCGGCTGGAAGCAGACCGGGGCCCGCACCTGGTCGTTCGACATCCGTTCCGGGGTGACCTTCCAGAACGGCGCGCCCTTCACCGCCGAGGACGCCGCCTTCTCCATCGACCGGGCGGTCAACTCCGACCTCGCCTGCAACGTCGAGGGCTACGTCTTCGGCAACGACGACCTCGAGGTCGAGGCGGTGAACGACCGCCGGCTGACCGTCACCACCGAGAAGCCGGACCCCATCCTCCCGCTGCGCCTGAGTTTCGTGGAGATCGTGCCCCGCACCACCGACAGCGCCGCCAAGGTGCGCATACCGGTCGGGACCGGCCCTTATGCCGTCCGCTCCTGGCAGCCCGGAGCGGCGATCTCCCTCAACCGTTTCGGCGACTATTGGGGCGAGGCACCGCCCTTCGCGCGGGCACGGTACGTGTGGCGCAGCGACGCCAGCGTCCGCGCCGCCATGATCGACAAGGGCGAGGCGGAGATAGCCGTGGCCCTGGACCCGATGGAGGCGGAGAAGGACACGACGGTCTCCTACCCCAACAACGAGACGACCGCCCTGCGGCTGGACGGCCGTGAGGCTCCGCTCGACGATCTGCGGGTACGGCGGGCCATCGACCTGGCCGTGGACCGCCAGGGCATCATCGACGCCCTGCTCGGCGGCCTGGCCGAACCGGCCGGACAACTCGTTCCGCCGGGAGTGGTGGGACACAGCGACGCGATCCGGCCCGCCCGGCAGGACGTCGCCGAAGCCCGCGCCCTGATCGAGGAGGCGTCGGCCGACGGTGTGCCCACCGACCGGCAGGTCACCCTGGTCGCCCGCAACGGGATGTTCTCCGGGGTGTCGGAGACGGCGGAGGCACTTCAGTACCAGATGGAGCGGATCGGGCTGAACGTACGGGTGCGGATGGCCGACACCGCCACCCACCTCCAGTACCAGCTCCGCCCGCTGCCCAAGGACGTCGGCCCCATCGCCCTGCTGATCATGCACGGCAACCAGGCCGGTGACGCGGACTTCACCACCAGCCAGTACCTGCGGAGCGACGGCCCCCAGTCCACCTTCGGCACGAGGGCTCTGGACCGGCGCATCGCCGAAGCGGCCGCGCTCTCCGGCAAGGAGCGGCAGAAGGCCTTCGCAGGCCTGCTCGCGGAGCAGAACGAATCCGTCGTCCAGTACACCCACATCGCCCACATGAGCGGACTGCTGGGCCTGTCGCCGGCGATCCGGTACAAGCCCGACTCCGCCACCGGGGACGAACTCCGGCTGGCCGAGGTCAGCCCGGCCAAGGGGGCGAAGCACTGACATGATCACATTTCTGCGCAAGCGCGTACTCTCCAGCGCCGTCCCCCTGGTCTGCGTCGTCCTCGGCGTGTTCCTCCTGGCCCGGATGACCGGCAATCCCGTCGACCTCTACCTCCCACTGAGCGCCACCGCCGAGCAACGGGCGGAGTTCTCCACCGCGCAGGGCTTCGACCTCTCGATCCCGGCACAGCTGTGGAACTACCTCGTCGACGCCACGCGGTTCGACTTCGGCACCTCGCTCCGGACCGGGCAGTCGGCGGGCTCGATGGTGGTCGACGCCTTTCCCGTCACCCTGCAACTCGCCGGTGTGACCATGCTGCTGGCGATCACCGGAGCGCTGCTGGTCGGCAGCCTGGCCGCCTACCGGCCCAACTCCCTGATCGACAGGATCGCCAGCCTGCTGTCGATGACGGCCGCCAGCATCCCCGACTTCTGGTTCGCCATCATGGGCGTGCTGGTCCTCGGCGTGAGCCTCGGACTGCTGCCGACCTCGGGCACGATCGGCGGCCCCGAGATCTGGGTGCTGCCCATCGCGACCCTGCTGATCCGTCCCTTCGGCGTGCTGGTGCAGGTGGTACGCGGCAGCATGGTCACCGCGCTCTCCGCGCCCTATGTGAAGATCGCCCGGAGCAAGGGCGCCACGCCCGGCCGGGTGGTCTTCGGCCACGCCCTGCGCAATGCCGTCACACCGGTGCTGACCGTGGCGGGCGACCTGACGGTGGGTCTGGTCAACGGCGCGGTGATCGTCGAGACGATCTTCGGCTGGCCCGGTATCGGCAAGCTGATGATCGACTCCATCCTCCAGCGTGACTTCGCGGTCCTCCAGGCGGCCGTCCTCCTGACCGCCGTGACGATCTTCGCGCTGAACATCCTCGTCGACGTCTGCCACGCGCTGACCGACCCCCGAGTGCGTCAGGCGGTGCCGGCATGAGCGAAGGAAGCACCATGACCCGAGAAGAGTCCTCCGCCGGGGACGCGGCCTCTCCCGCCCGCACCGCGCAGCCGAGCCGGTGGCGGATGCTGGGCCGGGACCGGGCCGCGGCCGCCGGGGCCGTGATCCTCACCGTGGTCGCCCTCGTGGCCCTCTTCGGACGGCTGTTCATCGGCGACCGCGCGCAGCGACAGGACCTCGGCGCCTCCCTGCGGCCACCGTCCCTGAACGACGGGGCGTACGGGCTGCTCGGCACCGACGTCCTGGGGCGCAGCATGGTGGCCCGGCTGATCGAGGCCGCCGCCACGACGCTGTCCGTGGCCGTCCCGGCCGTGCTGTGCTCCCTGTTGATCGGTTCGGCCCTCGGCCTGTGGGCCGGCTACCACGGGGGGCGCCGCGAGAGCGTGGCCATGCGGTTCGCCGACGTGATCCTCAGCTTTCCCTCGCTGCTTATCGCGGTGGTCGTGCTGTACGTCTTCTCCCCGAGCGCACTGAACCTCGTGCTGATCCTGGCCGTGACCCGTATCCCGGTGTATCTGCGCACCGCGCGCGCGGAGGCGGCGGAGCTGCGGAGCCGGCTGTTCGTGGACGCCGCCCGGACCTTCGGCACAGCCGGCCGGATGATCATCTACCGGCACATTCTGCCGATCGCCCTGCCCACCCTGCTGACGGTCGCCACCCTCGACTTCTGCTTCGTGATGCTCACCGAGTCGTCACTGAGCTTCCTGGGGATCGGAATCCAGCCCCCGGACGTGAGCTGGGGCCTGATGGTCGCCCAGGGGCGGCAGTACCTCCAGACCGCATGGTGGATCACCGTGCTGCCAGGGCTGGCCATCGTGCTCACGACGGTGTCCGCGACCGTGCTCGCCGCCTGGGCCCGCATCGCCACCGACCCCGCCCAGCGCTGGCGCCTGACGCTGCCGAAGAAGCGCCGGACCCCCTCGGCCGCCGTCCCTCCGGAGATGATCCCGTGACGACCACCACCAGCCCCACCCCGTCCGGCACCGACACCCCGGCCCTCGCTGTCGAAGGACTGTGCGTGGACCTGACCACACCTTCCGGGACGGTACGCGCCGTCGACGGCGTCAGCTTCAGCGTCCGTCACGGACGCACCCTGGCCGTCCTGGGCGAATCCGGCTGCGGGAAGTCGATGACCGCTCTGTCCGTGGTCGGGCTGCTGGACCCCGCGGCCTCGGTGACCGGCGGCACCGTCAGGGTCAGGGGCGAGGACACCCTCCGCATGAGCCCGGCGCAACGCCGCAAGCTGGCCGGGCCCGTCCTGTCGATCGTCTTCCAGGACGCGCTTACCGCCCTCAACCCGGTGCAGCCGGTCGGCAGACAGATCGGCGAACCCTTCCGCATCCACCGAGGACTCTCCCGGCGCCAGGCCCACGAGAAGGCCGTCGAGCTGATGACGCGCGTGGGCATCCCCGAACCGAGGCAACGGGCCCGCAGCTATCCCCACCAGTTCTCGGGCGGTATGCGCCAGCGGCTGCTGATCGCGATGGCCGTGGCGCTCGGCCCCGACGTGCTCATCGCCGACGAACCCACCACCGCTCTCGACGTGACCGTGCAGGCGCAGATCATGCGGTTGCTGCGGGACCTCCAGGACGAGCGGGACATGGCCGTCGTACTCATCACCCACGACCTGGCCGTGGTCGCCCAGCGCGCCGACGAGGTGGTCGTGATGTACGCGGGCACGGTCGTGGAGAACGGACCGGTGCAGGACGTCTTCTCCTCCCCCCGCCACCCCTACACCCGGGGGCTGCTGGACTCGGTTCCGGAGGACAGCGTGCGCGGGCGCCCCCTGCCCGCCGTCCCCGGCAGCCCGCCCGAGCTGAGCGCGGTGCCGTCCGGCTGCGTCTTCCAGGCCCGTTGCCCGCTGGTGCGGGAGCGCTGTCTCCAGGAACGCCCGTCCCTGCGTCCCGCGGGCGAGGGCCGTTCGGCCGCCTGCCACTTCTCCGAGGAGCTCGCACGTGTCTGAGCCCCGTGCCACCACAGCCACGTCCGCACCTCGCGCGGACGGCCCGCAGGAGGACCCTCCGCTGCTGGAGGTCCGAGGAGTCACCAAGACCTTCGGCAGCGGCCGGCGCCGGCTGACCGCCCTGGACGGGGTGGACATCCGGATCGGGCGGGGGCAGACCCTCGGGCTCGTCGGCGAGTCGGGCTGCGGCAAATCCACCCTGGCCCGGGTACTGCTCGGGCTGGAGCGCCCGGACTCGGGCACCGTACGGTTCGACGGGACCGACCCCTTCGCCCTGCGCGGCAAGGAACTGCTCGCCTGGCGCCGCCGTGTGCAGATGGTCTTCCAGGACCCCTTCGCATCGCTCAACGCACGCATGTCGGCCGCCGACCTGATCGGCGAGCCGTGGAGCACCCACCGGGACGTCGTACCGGGAGCCAAGGCCCGCGAGAAGCGGATCCGCGAACTGCTCTCCCTGGTCGGGCTCCGGGAGAGTGACGCCCACCGCTACCCCGACGAGTTCTCCGGCGGCCAGCGCCAGCGCATCGGCATCGCGCGCGCGTTGGCCCTCGACCCCGACCTCATCGTCTGCGACGAGCCCGTCTCCGCTCTCGACCTGTCGGTCCAGGCGCAGGTCCTGAACGTCCTCTCGGAGCTGCGTACCCGCCTCGGCGTCACCTACGTCTTCATCTCCCACGACCTGTCCGTGGTGCGCTACATCTCCGACCGGGTGACCGTGATGTACCTGGGCAAGGTCATCGAACAGGGAGAGACGGAGAACGTCTTCGAACACCCCCAGCACCCCTACACCGCCGCGCTGATGTCGGCCGCCCCCGTACTGAAGCCCTCCCGTGACCCCCGCCACCAGGAGATCCACCTCCAGGGGGAGATCCCCTCGCCCTTCGACATTCCCTCCGGGTGCCGCTTCCGTACCCGCTGCTGGCGTGCCGAGGACCGGTGCGCGACCCATACACCTCCGGTCGTCACCAGGGAGACGAACGACGCGGCCGACCCGCACACAGCCCTGTGCCACTTTCCTCTGGAGGAAGGCGCCGCGTGGGTGTGAGCGGCCTCGAATTCGCCCTGCTCTGCGTCACGGTGGGCGTCGGCGCACTGCTCCAGGTCTCCATCGGCTTCGGCCTCGGCATGATCGCCGCACCGGTCTTCGCCCTGGTGGATCCCGCGCTGGCCCCCGTCGCGGTCCTGCTGCTCGCCGGCGGGGTGACGGCGACGGTACTCGTGCGCGAACGCGGCCGGGCGGACCTGCGCGGCTGCGGATGGGCGCTGGTCGGACGGCTGCCCGGAGTGCTGGCGGGCACACTGCTCGTCGTCGCACTCCCCACCCGGTACCTCGCGCTCCTCATCGCCGGTATGGTCCTCGCCGGCGTCGCGGTGAGCATCGCGGGCTACGTCCCGAGGCAGCGGAGGTCCGCGGTGGTCATCGCCGGAATGGTGTCCGGCCTGATGGGAACGGCGACGTCCATCGGCGGTCCGCCCATGGCGATGGTGTGGCAGCGGCTGCGCGGGCCGGAACTGCGCGCCACGATGAGCGCGTTCTTCCTCGTGGGCTCACTCATGAGCCTCGCCGCGCTGACGGCGGCGGGCACAGTCCGGGCGCATGCCCTGCTCGGCGCCGCGCTGCTCACCCCCGCCGCCGTCGCCGGAGTGCTGCTCTCACGGCATCTGACCCGTCGGCTGGACGTACGGCGCACCCGGCTGGCCGCCACGGCACTGGCGGTCGCGGGTGCGTCGGTGCTGGTGGTGCAGCAGTTCGTCTGACCGGCGGCCTCGCCAGGAGGAACGGGGCCGATGGCCTCTCAGGCGGTCTGGAGGCGGCCGTCCTGCGCCGCGCCGTCGGGCCGGCGCAGCGCGGGGGAGACCGAGGTCCGCATCCCGAGCATGGTGTCGGCGATGTGGAGGGCGTGCGGAACGGCCTGGGTACCCGTCATCACGCACAGCGTGTAGGCGGCGTCCTCCGACGCGCGCGCGGTGGCGACGGTGGAGCGCCGCGAGTCCTCGATCCGCGCGTCGGCGTAGCGGGCCAGAGCGACTCGCAGGTCCTGAGGACTGGGTGTCAGCACAGCAGGGTTCTCCTCTGTTCGGATTTACTTCCGGTGCGGCGCGCAGGGACACGGGAGCCGTCGTCGGTCCGGCCGGGCGGTGCGGTTCGACACGCCGTCATGTGACCCGCCGCCAGACGTGTACCCGCTTGTGAGCGGAGTACGCCATCGCCTGCGTGTACACCGGCGATTGCGGGCCGGGCGTTCTACCGTTCACCGATGCGGTCTGTCTCCTGGTGGGTCCTGTTCTCCTCGTCGTGTGCCCCGGTCCTGCTCGTCGGCGGCTGGGCGGTCTCGGCGCAGCTTCAGGGGCCTGGCTACGATCCCGCGACGACGACGATCAGCATCCTGGCCGCCGACGGCGCCGCCGGGTACTGGGTGATGACGTCGGCCCTGCTCGCCCTCGGAGCCTGCCATGTGGTCACCGCGTGCGGACTGCGACCCGCCGCACCGTTCGGACGGGTGGCGCTGGCCGGCGGCGGGCTCTCGGCGATGATGCTGGCCCTGTTCCCGGCCCCGAGCAGCGGTGGCTCGTTCTCCCACGGCGTGGTCGTGGCCGTGGCTTTCGCGCTGCTCGCGGTGTGGCCGGTTCTGGCCGTGCGACGCGGCGTTTTCGGCCCGCGGGCCAGGTCCGGGCCGGGCGCGGCCGGCGGGCCGCGCGCGGCGGCTCCGCCGTGGGCGCTGCGGCCCTGGCCGTCCGTCACGGCGGCCGCGCTGATGTGGCTCGGCGGCGCGTGGTTCCTGCTCGCCCTCTTCGTACTCGACACGGCGGGGGCGGCCGAGCGGGTCCTCACGTTCGCGCAGTCGTTCTGGCCTCTCGTCGTGGTCCTGTCCTGCGTCCGGGGCGCGGGACAGCCGGCATGAGGAACGGCCGGCCGGGGCGCCGCCGGACGCGGGCAGCCCGGCCCCCTCGCTCAGGGGCGCGGCCCGATGGGACGGCCCCCGTCGCGGACGAGGATCGCCGACGCGGGGCACGAGTCCGCGGCGTCCAGCGCACGTTCGTCAGGAGCTATCCGCTCCTGGACCGGCCGGGCCCGGTCCTCGTCGTCCAGGGCGTACAGATCGGACGCCATCCCCACGCACATGCCCGAGCCCATGCACAGTTCGCGGTCCACCTCCGTCGTCCACGCCACGGCGGTCACCACCCCACCGGCATCTCACGCGGACCACGCACGAGCATCTGGTCCTTCCATTTCACGTCCCCCGCGACATGCAGGGCGGGGAAGCGGACGAGCAGCGCTTCCAGCGCCTCCTGAAGCTCCAGCCTGGCGAGCGGTGCGCCGAGACAGTGGTGGACGCCGTGACCGAAGCCCAGATGCTGGACTCCTGTCCGGGCGACGTCGAGGCGTCCGGCGCCCTCGAACTTCAGGGCGTCGCGGTTGGCGGCGCCGACCGCGACGAGCACGGGCTCACCGGCCCGGACGAGCGTGCCGCCGACCTCCACGTCCTCCGTCGCATACCGGGGAAAGCCCGCGCCGCTGCCGAGCGGGACGAACCGCATCAGCTCCTCGACCGCCCCGCGGATCAGCTCGGGGCTCTCCCGCAGCAGCTTCAGCTGGTCAGGATGGTCGAGCAGCGCGTACACGAAGTTGGGGATCTGGGTCGCGGTGGTCTCATGGCCGGCGACGAGGATGCCGACGCACAGGTCGACCAGTTCCAGTTCGGTGAGCCGGTCCCCGGTGTCGCGGGCCTCGATCAGCCCCGTCATCAGGTCCTGCCGGGGGTTGCGCCGGTGTTCCTCGATCAGCGAACCCATGTACGCGCGCAGTTCCTCACGGCTGCGCAGGAACTCCTCGGCCGTGAGGGAGCTGGTGGAGAGGGCGGCGTCGCTCCAGGCCCGGAACCTGGGGCGGTCCTCCTCCGGGACGCCGAGCATGCGGCAGATGACCGCGACGGGAATCGGCAGCGCGTAGTGCTCCACCAGGTCGGCCGGCTGTCCCTGGGCCTCCATCCTGTCGAGCAGGCCGGCGGCCAGCTCTCGTACCCAGGGCCGCAACTTCTCCACCTGGTGCACGGTGAACGCCTTCGCCACCAGGGTGCGCAGCCGGGTGTGTCCCGGAGGGTCCATGCTCAGGATGCCGCTGTCCCGGCTCCCCTCGGACTGTCGCGGTTCGTCGTGGCGCAGGGCCTCCGCCCGGCTGAATCGGCGGTCGCCGAGTACCAGGCGCGCGTCGGCGTAGCGGGTGGCCAGCCACGCGGGGTCTCCGTACGTCATGCGCACGCGGACGAGCCCGGGCCGTTCCAGAGCCTCCTGGTAGGCGTCTGCCAGGCCCAGCCCGGCC
Source organism: Streptomyces sp. NPDC102441 (assembly GCF_044765585.1). Lineage (NCBI taxonomy): Bacteria > Bacillati > Actinomycetota > Actinomycetes > Kitasatosporales > Streptomycetaceae > Streptomyces > Streptomyces sp. NPDC102441. The sequence continues at coordinate 363,096 of NZ_JBIWKH010000005.1, read as the reverse complement.
GGCTCGTTGAAGGGGTACGGTACGGGCGTCTCTCCGGCTGTGGCCGTCATTGTGTTGCCTCCCTGTATCGCGGCGGATCACCCGAGAATCAGGGGGCGCCGCCGACGAGGTCAACAGCGCCTTGTCGGCCAACTCCGGCCCCGCCCCGGGGAGCGGTGGCCAGAGACGGGGCCGGGGCTACGACTTGCGGCCCACCGCCACATAGCCGGCGCTGATGATGTCGTCCTGGCCGGGAACCGGCTCACCGAGCCCGGGGTGCCAGGCCTCCGCTGCCACGATGCCGGGCTCGACGATGTCGAGGCCGTCGAAGAAGCGGGCGAACTGATCACGGGTGCGGGGCGCCAGGGTGAGCGTGTTGGCCTTGTACATCTCGTTGACCTTGCCGGCCTCGGCCGGGTGGAAGTCGGCGGTGAGGTGCGAGATCACCACGTGGCTGCCGGGCGCGAGCACCTCGGTCAGCCGGGCCACCAGCTCGTAGGCGCCGTCCTCGTCACTGACGAAGTGCAGCAGCGAGATCAACGAGAGTGCGACGGGCCGGCTGAAGTCCAGGGTCCTGCCCGCGTGTTCGAGAATGGCGTCCACGTCCCGGGCGTCCGCCTGCACATAGTCGATGGAGCCCTCCGTGGTGCCCTTGAGCAGGGCCTCGGCGTGCGCCAGGACGATCGGATCGTTGTCGCAGTAGACGACCCGCGTGGCCGGCGCCGCCTGCTGGGCCACCTGGTGCAGATTCGGCTCGGTGGGTATCCCCGTACCGATGTCGAGGAACTGCCGGATCCCCTGGTCGGTCAGCCACCGGGTGGCGCGGTGCATGAAGGCCCGGTTCACCTTCGCCATGACCGGGACGGAGGGTTCGACGGCAAGCATCTGCCGGCCCAACGCCTCGTCCACCGGGTAGTTGTCCTTGCCGCCGAGGAACCAGTCGTACATCCGGGCGGGGTGGGGTCTGCTGGTGTCGATGCGCAGGGCGGGGGCATCGTTCTCCGGTCGGGACATGGTGAACTCCTGGGTGTGCGCGGCAGCGGATGATCAGCGTGCGACCAGGATAGGCAACGTGAGCGCCCATCACGTCGGCAGGAGCCCAACTCGGCTTCCCGGCAAGGCCGTACGCGGACGCGGCGGGCCGGTGGGGGCGGCGGGCAGGGCCGCCGCCCCCACCGGCCCGGAAACGCCAGGCTGTCAGCCGGGGGCCACGGCGCGGCCGGTCTGCGGCGAGATCATGCCGGCGCACAGCCCTCTGTTCGCCAGGTCCTGCGCGATGCGCGGGATGGCCGCGAGCGTGTTGGCTTATGGTCAATGAAGGTGGTCTTCGTTGTTGCGCTCTCTGGAGTTCTGATCAGAATTCGAGCCCAAAGAGTTCGAAACTTTCGGGGCGTCCCGGAGTGCGACATTGAGCTCCAGAACGTTGACCCGGGGCTCGCCCATGAACCCGAGGGCACGGCCCTCGGTGTGATCGGCCACAAGCTCCGCCACCTGCCGCACGGGGAGGTTGTTCCTCTGGGCGACCCGGTGGACCTGGAGTTTCGCGTACGCCGGGGAGATGTGCGGGTCGAGACCCGATCCCGAGGAGGTGACGGCGTCGGCCGGCACGTCCTGGGGTCGCACCTTGTGGGACGGGGTGGAGTTGTCCGCCACGACCGCCGCCTTCGCCTCGGTGACCCACTCGACCAGGTCGGCGTTGTCCGCCGAGCGGTTGGTGGCACCTGAGAGGATCAGTGAGTACTGGAGGTTCACACTGTTGCTGCCCAGACCGTTCGACGGGCGGGGCTGGAACCACTTCAGGTCAGGCTTCGCCACCTCGTCCGGGTCGTCGGGGTTCTGCTTCGGCAGGTTGTACGTCTGCCCGATCAGGGACGATCCGACGGTCCGGCCGTTCCCGTCACCGCTCTCGGAACCGTTGGCCTTTTCGCTGAAGAGCGCCTGGGCGACGCCCGTGACGGCGAGCGGGTAGAGGACGCCGCAGATGACGCTGAGGACGAGCAGGGCGCGCAGCCCCGCTCCGAGGAGGCGGGCGGTGTTCTTGAGGGAGGTGCGCATGGCTGATCAGCCGTTTCTGGTTCAGGAGAGCCCGGGAACGAGGGAGAGGAGCAGGTCGATGAGCTTGATGCCGATGAACGGGGCGACCAGGCCGCCGAGTCCGTAGATCCCGAGGTTGCGCCGCAGCATCCTGTCGGCGCCGGCCGGCCGGTACCTGACGCCCTTGAGGGCGAGCGGCACGAGGGCGATGATGATCAGCGCGTTGAAGATGACGGCGGACAGGATCGCGGACTCGGGTGACGCGAGACCCATGATGTTCAGCTTGTCCAGGCCCGGGTGGACCACGGCGAACATGGCCGGGATGATCGCGAAGTACTTCGCTACGTCGTTGGCGATGGAGAAGGTGGTCAGGGCGCCCCGGGTGATGAGGAGCTGTTTGCCGATTCCCACGATCTCGATGAGCTTGGTGGGGTCGGAGTCCAGGTCCACCATGTTCCCGGCCTCCTTGGCGGCCGAGGTGCCGGTGTTCATCGCCACGCCGACATCCGCTTGGGCCAGCGCCGGGGCGTCGTTGGTGCCGTCGCCCGTCATCGCGACGAGCTTGCCGCCCGCCTGCTCCCGCTTGATGAGGGCCATCTTGTCCTCGGGGGTGGCCTCGGCGAGGAAGTCGTCGACTCCCGCCTCGTCGGCGATCGCTTTGGCGGTCAGCGGGTTGTCACCCGTGATCATGACGGTTCTGATGCCCATCCGCCGCAGTTCGTCGAAGCGCTCCCGCATGCCGTCCTTGACGACGTCCTTGAGGTGGATGACGCCCAGGATCCGCGCACCCTTCGCGTCCTCGACGGCGACGAGCAGCGGGGTGCCGCCCGCCTCCGAGATCCGGCCGGCGAGGGAGCCGGCGTCGTCGGCGACGTGGCCTCCCCGCGCCCGCACCCACGCGACGACCGAACCCGCCGCACCCTTGCGGGCCTTGAGACCGTCCACGTCCACCCCGGACATACGGGTCTGAGCCGTGAAGGCGACCCATGTGGCGTGCGAGACATCGCCCTGGTGGCGTCCGCGAAGACCGTACTTCTCCTTCGCGAGGACCACGACCGAGCGGCCTTCGGGGGTCTCGTCGGCCAGCGACGACAGCTGGGCGGCGTCGGCCAGCTCCGCCTCGGTCGCACCCCTCACCGGTACGAACTCCGCGGCCTGCCGGTTCCCGAGTGTGATCGTGCCGGTCTTGTCGAGCAGCAGCGTCGAGACGTCACCCGCCGCCTCCACCGCGCGTCCCGACATGGCCAGCACATTGCGCTGGACGAGACGGTCCATTCCCGCGATGCCGATCGCGGAGAGGAGGGCGCCGATGGTCGTCGGGATCAGGCAGACCAGCAGCGCCGCCAGCACGATCATGGACTGTCTGGCGCCGGCGTAGATCGCGAACGGCTGGAGGGTGACGACGGCGAGCAGGAAGACGACGGTCAGCGAGGCGAGCAGTATGTTCAGCGCGATCTCGTTGGGTGTCTTCTGCCGGGCGGCGCCCTCGACCAGGGCGATCATCCGGTCGATGAAGGTCTTCCCCGGCTCGGTGGTGATCCTTACGACGATCCGGTCGGAGAGCACCTTCGTGCCGCCGGTGACGGCACTGCGGTCGCCGCCCGACTCCCGGATCACCGGGGCGGATTCGCCGGTGACGGCCGACTCGTCGACGGACGCCACGCCCTCGACGACGTCACCGTCGCCGGGGATGATGTCGCCGGCCTCGCAGACGACCAGGTCACCGACGCGCAGCTCGGTGCCGGGCACCTCCACCTCGTCACGGCCGTCCAGCCGGCGGGCGACCGTGTCGGTCTTCGCCTTGCGCAGGGTGTCGGCCTGGGCCTTGCCGCGCCCCTCGGCGACGGCCTCGGCGAGGTTGGCGAAGACGGTGGTCAGCCACAGCCAGGCCGTGATGGCCCAGCCGAACCAGTCACCCGGGTCCTGGAGTGCCAGCAGGGTGGTGGCCACCGAGCCGACGAGCACCACGAACATGACGGGAGCCTTGATCATGACGCGTGGATCGAGCTTCCTCAACGCGTCCGGGAAGGACCTCAGCAGCTGCTTCGGGTCGAAGAGACCCCCGCCGACACGGCCGGACGCGGCGGCGCCGTCGCCGGACCGGTCTTCGTGCGGGGCGCGGGTGGGGGTGACGGTACTCATGAGGCGAGTCCTTCGGCGAGCGGCCCCAGCGCCAGGGCCGGGAAGTAGGTCAGACCGGTGAGGATGAGGATCGTGCCGACGAGCAGACCCGCGTAGAGGGGCTTGTCGGTCCGCAGCGTGCCCGCTGTGGAGGGGACCGGGTGCTGCTCGGCGAGCGAGCCGGCCAGTGCCAGGACGAACACGATCGGCAGGAAACGGCCGAGCAGCATCGCGATCCCGATGGTGGTGTTGAACCACTGGGTGTCGGCGTCGAGCCCGGCGAAGGCGGAGCCGTTGTTGTTGGCGCCGGAGGTGTAGGCGTAGAGGATCTCGGAGAACCCGTGCGCGCCGCTGTTGGTCATCGAGTCGGCCGGAGTGGGCAAAGCCATAGCCACCGCGGTGAAGCAGAGCACCAGCGCCGGCGTGATCAGGATGTAGCACGCCGCGAGCTTGATCTGCCGGGTGCCGATCTTCTTTCCGAGGTACTCGGGTGTACGGCCGACCATGAGGCCGGCGATGAACACGGCGATGACCGCCATGACCAGCATGCCGTAGAGACCGGATCCGACACCGCCGGGCGCGATCTCTCCCAACTGCATGCCGAGCATGGTGATGCCGCCGCCCAGCCCCGTGTACGAGGAGTGGAAGGAGTTCACCGCACCGGTCGACGTGAGGGTGGTCGCCACGGCGAAGACCGACGATCCGCCGATGCCGAACCGTGTCTCCTTGCCCTCCATCGAGCCGCCGGCGATATCGAGAGCCGGGCCGTGGTGGGCGAACTCCGTCCACATCATCAGGGCCGTGAAGGCGAGCCAGATGGTGGCCGTCGTGGCGAGAATCGCGTAGCCCTGCCGCAGGTTGCCGACCATGCGGCCGAAGGTGCGGGTCAGCGCGGACGGGATCAGGAGGATCAGGAAGATCTCGAACAGGTTGGAGAAGGGGCTCGGATTCTCGAAGGGGTGGGCGGAGTTGGCGTTGAAGTAGCCGCCACCGTTCGTACCCAGCTCCTTGATGACCTCCTGCGAGGCGACCGCGCCGCCGTTCCACTGTTGCGTGCCGCCCGTGAACTGCCCGACCTCGTGGATGCCGGAGAAGTTCTGGATGACACCGCACGCGACCAGCACGACCGCGCCGATCACGGCGATCGGCAGCAGGATGCGTACGGTGCCGCGCACCAGGTCCGTCCAGAAGTTCCCGAGCTCGCCGGTGAGGGAGCGCGAGAACCCGCGTACGAGGGCCACGGCCACGGCCATGCCGACGGCGGCCGAGACGAAGTTCTGCACCGCGAGACCGCCGGTCTGCACGACGTGGCCCATGGTCTGTTCGCCGTAGTACGACTGCCAGTTGGTGTTCGTCACGAAGGACGCCGCCGTGTTGAACGCCTGGTCCGGGTCGATCGACCCGAAGCCGAGCGAACCGGGCAGAGTCCCCTGGAGGCGCTGAAGCGCGTAGAGGAAGAGGACACTCACCGCGGAGAAGGCGAGCACGCCGCGCACATAGGCCGGCCAGCGCATGGATGCCGACGGGTCGGCGCCGACGGCACGGTAGATCCACTTCTCCGGCCGGTAATGCTTTTCCGAGGAGTAGACCCGGGCCATGTGGTCACCGAGCGGACGGTATGCCAGGGCAAGCGCGGACATCAGCGCGAGCAACTGGAGCACACCAGCTGTTACGGGGCTCATATCGGGCCTCAGAACCTCTCCGGGTACACGAGTGCAAGGACGAGGTACACCAGCAGGGAGACGGCCACGACCAGGCCGGCGATGTTCTCGGCGGTCACAGCTTCGTCACCCCCTTGGCTATGAGAGCCACCAGTGCGAAAACCGCGATCGTGATGGCGACGAAGGCCGGATCGGCCATCGTGAGCTCCTGTGTGAAGAGAACGGAATGGAATCGGCCCGTGCGGCCGACCAGAAGCAAACCGCGAGGTGAGCCGCGTGTTGAGTACCTTTGACGGGCTCCATACGGAAGGGCCGGAGTTCTTGACGCGGCCCGTACGCGGAGGCGGCGGCGCCCTCGCGAGCCGGTTCCCCGGACGGCACCTCGGCGGTCCATAACTTAATAACCGTTGTGATTTGCCTAGGAGGACTAGGTAAATGCATAATCGAATCTGCTGAAGGGGAGGTGGCCATGGCGAGAGCAGGGCTGACCGCGGAGCGTCTGACACAGGCCGGGGCGGACATGGCCGACGAGGTCGGCTTCGACAACGTGACCGTCGCGGCACTCGCCCGGCAGTTCGGGGTCAAGGACGCGAGTCTCTACTCGCATCTGAAGAACTCCCAGGACCTCAGGACGAGGATCGCCCTGCTGGCCCTGGCTGAACTGGCCGACCGCGTCGCCGCCGCGCTGGCCGGGCGCGCCGGCAAGGACGCGCTGGAGGCGTTCGCGAACGCCTACCGCGACTTCGCCAGGGAGCACCCGGGCCGCTACGCCGCGGCGCAGCTCAGGCTCGACCCGGAGGCGGCCGCCGCCAGCGCCGGTGGCAGGCACGCCCAGATGACGCGGGCGATCCTGCGGGGCTACGACCTGACGGAGCCGGACCAGACACACGCGGTCCGGCTGCTGGGCAGCGTCTTCCACGGCTACATCAGCCTGGAATCGGGCGGAAGCTTCAGCCACAGCGCCCCCGGCACGCAGGAGACCTGGTCACGGGTCCTGGATGCCCTCGACGCCCTGCTGCGGAACTGGCCCGCGCCCTGAATCCTGCCGGACCTTCCCGGCCGACCCGGACACGCACAACGGAACAGGTACGAAGAATGAGCACCCAGCCCCAGCTGATAACCACCCCCCTCACCGAAGACCTCCTGCGCGGGGCCCTCGAACTGGAGCGCACCGAGCACGGTCTGCTGCCGCACCGGCTGCCCGCCCGTGCGCGCGCCCAGAACACCGACGGCCAGCTGGCCATGGCGGAGGCCCAGCCCTCCGGCGTGCGACTCGTCCTGCGTACCCGGGCCACCGTCGTCGAACTGGACACCCTGTCCACCAAGCGGGTGTACGTGGGTGCCCCGCCCCGGCCGGACGGTATCTACGACCTGCTGGTCGACGGCCGCCTCGCGGACCAGGCCTCCGTGACCGGCGGCAACACCCTGACCATCGACATGACCACCGGATCCGCGGATCTCGCGGCGGGCCCGGCCGGAACACTCCGCTTCAGCGGTCTGTCCGCCGGTCCGAAGGTCATCGAGATCTGGCTGCCGCACAACGAGACCACCGAGCTGGTCGCCCTGCGCACCGACGCGCCGGTCGAGCCGGTCCCGGACCCGGGCCGGGCGGTGTGGCTGCATCACGGCAGCTCGATCAGTCACGGCTCCGACGCCGCGAGCCCCACCGCCATCTGGCCCGCGCGGGCCGCCGCCCTCGGCGGGGTGGAGCTGGTCAACCTGGGATTCGGCGGCAGCGCCCTGCTGGACCCGTTCACCGCCCGCGCGCTGCGTGACACTCCGGCGGACCGGATCAGTGTCAAGCTCGGCATCAACCTGGTCAACGCGGACGTGATGCGCCTGCGCGCCTTCGCCCCTGCCGTCCACGGCTTCCTCGACACGATCCGCGAAGGCCACCCCACCACGCCGCTGCTGGTCGTCTCGCCCATCCTGTGCCCCATCCACGAGAACACGCCCGGCCCCAGCGCGCCGGACTTCAGCGCCATCGGCGAGGGCAGGCTGTACTTCCGTGCCATGGGAGACCCCGTCGAAACGGCCGCCGGAAAGCTCACACTGAGCGTCATCAGGGATGAACTCTCCCGCATCGTCGAGCAGCGGGCGGCCGAGGACCCGAACCTGTACCACCTCGACGGCCGCGAACTCTACGGCGAGGCCGACGCCGCCGAGCTGCCCCTCCCCGACGCCCTGCACCCCGACGCCGCCACGCACCTCCGCATCGGCGAACGCTTCGCGAAGCTGGCGTTCGGCGCGGGCGGTCCGCTCGCCGTCGCAGAGGGCTGAGCGCGCGACCGGGGGCCGCCGTCCCCGCCGGCCGGCTGAGCCAATCGGCTGTGCCCGGGGGAGGGGGCGGTTGAGGGAGCGGACCCGCAAGGGCATTCTTGAACAAAGGTCGCATATGTATGTTCGTGGGCGGCCTGCCTAGGCGGTGAGGACGAGTGATGGGCCCATGAGCATGGACGAGACCGCGCGCCCCGGTCCGCCTGCGGGCCCCAGCGCGCCCGAGTCCGCCGGTGACAGGCCCCCCGCCGACGTACTGTCCGAGCGGATGCGCAGTCGGATCCTGGAGCAGCTGCCGGTACTGGTCGCGTACTTCGGCCCGGACCAGACGCTCGCCATGGTCAACAAGGCGTCGGCGGCCTCCGTCGGCAGGACCGAGGCTGCCATGCTCGGGCTGCAGCCCGGCGAGGTGGAGCCCGGACTTGTCCTGGAGGGCGGTGAAGGCCTCGCGGAGGCGATCGCCCGGGTGCTGAGGACGGGCGTGGGGGAGCCCTACGAGACACACCTCGTGGTGAGTGACAGCGAGCACATCTGGCAGGCGGCGCTGGCGCCCGTACGGAACGCGGCCGGCGAGGTCCAGGGCGTGACCGTCGTGACACTGGATACGACCGAACAGTTCTGGGCGCGGAAACGCATGGCCATGCTGAACAAGGCCAGCAGGCGCATCGGCAGCACCCTCGACCTGGGCCGCACCGCCGAGGAGCTGGCGGAACTCGCCGTCGAGGACTTCGCCGACTTCGCCGCCGTCGACCTGCTCTCCGAGGTGCTCACGGGCGACGAGGCGCGTTCGATTCTGCACAGGGACACGATCAGCTTCCACCGGGTGGCGCAGCGGTCCGTGCTCGACGGATGCCCCGAAGCGCTCTTCTCGATCGGTGAGACCCATACGTACGACCGGAGCTCCGAGGTGGGCCGCACCGTGGTCATGGGGGATCCGGTGAGCTTCGTCGTCGACGAGGAGGTGCTGCGGCGTTGGGAGTCGGAGGAGCCCGACCGGACGCGGAGCATGCGTGAGAACAGGATCCATTCGGTGCTGGTGGCCCCGCTGCGGGCCCGTGGCATCACCCTCGGCACGGCGCTGTTCTGCCGGCACCGCACACCCGGGCGGTTCTCCGCGGCGGATCTCGAGCTCGCCGCCGAACTCGTCTCACGGGCGGCCGTGTGCGTGGACAACGCCCGTCGTTACACCCGCGAGCGCGCCACGGCGCTCGCCCTGCAGCGCAGCCTGCTGCCACGGCGGGCGGCCCGCCAGAAGGCCGTCGAGGTCACGGCACGTTATCTCCCGAACACCAACGGCGCGGGCATCGGAGGGGACTGGTTCGACGTCATCCCGCTGTCCGGGGCCCGCGTCGCGCTGGTGGTCGGCGACGTCGTCGGCCACGGTCTCCACGCCTCGGCCACCATGGGCAGGCTCCGCACCGCCGTACGGACACTCGCCGATGTGGACCTCGCACCCGAGGAACTCCTGACCCAGCTCGACGAACTGGTGCTCACCCTCGACCGTGAACAGCCGGCGGACAGCCCCGAGGGCGGACAGGTCGCCGGCGCGACCTGTCTGTACGCCGTCTACGACCCGGCGACAGGACGCTGCACGATGGCCAGGGCCGGGCACCCCGAGCCGATGCTGGCCTGCCCCGACGGCACCGTGAGACAGCTGGCACTGCCCTCCGGTCCGCCGCTCGGGGTGGGCGGCCTGACCTTCGAGGGGGCCGAGTTCGAACTGCCCGAGGGCAGCCGGCTCGCCCTGTACACGGACGGTCTCATCGAGACGGCGGGCCGGGACGTCGATCATGCTCTCGCCGAGTTCCGTGATCTGCTCCGCCGCCCCGAGCTCTCCCTCGAAGAGGCCTGCGATACTGTCATGGACACGCTGGTGGCCGAGCAGCCGAACGACGACGTCGCCCTGCTGATGGCCCGTACCAGGCGGCTCGACGCCGGCCACTACGCCTCCTGGGACCTCGCCACGGATCCGGCCGTCGTCTCGAACGCGCGTAAACGTGTCGCCGCGCAACTCGAGGCATGGGGCCTGGACGACGCCGTGTTCACCACAGAGCTGGTCGTCAGCGAGCTGGTCACCAACGCCATCCGCTACGGGGGTGATCCCATCCGGCTCCGCCTCATCCGGGACACCGCGCTCATCTGTGAGGTCTTCGACGGCAGCAGCACAGCCCCTCACCTGCGCCGCGCCCGGATCTACGACGAAGGGGGGCGCGGCCTCCTGCTCGTCGCGAGTCTCACCCAGCGCTGGGGTACCCGCTACTCCCACACCGGCAAGACGATCTGGGCCGAACAGCCGCTGCCGGACGGGGAAGCGGCGGACCTGTACTGAGGGCCGGGTCGGAGTCAGGTGTGGAATCAGGCGCCTGGTCAGGCCGGTTCACGGATGACGCCCGCGAGGACCGTGGTCACCATCCTGCGGACCGCACCGGCGTCCGGCGGGGCGCCGTTCCGGTCACCGTGGAGCAGATGGCCGGCCCCGACGAGAGTGGGTGCGAGCGTGTCGATGTCCGTATCCGTGTCGATGCGGCCCAGGTCACGCTCCGCGGCGAGGTAGGAGGCCGCCATGGCCACCCCTTCCGACAGGATGGGGACGCCGGCCGGCCAGGTCCGGCGCAGCCTGGCGCGCAGCTCGTCGCGGAAGGTGATGAGGGGGATGACCGCCACCGCGACCGGACCGAACAGAGCTGCCAGCGCGCGGGCGAGGTTGTCGGCGACGGATCCTGTCCCCGCGGAGTCGCGCAGGGTGGCGGCCAGGGTCTCCACCTCGCGGGTGCGGGCCAGGACGAGTGCTGCGAGGAAGTCGTCGAAGTCGGTGAAGTGCCGGTGCAGGACGCCCTTGGCGCAGCCTGCCTCCGTGGTGACCGCCCGGCTGGTCAGCGCACTCGGCCCGTCCCGGAGCAGGACACGTTCGGCGGCGTCGAACAACTGCTGACGCGCGTCACGGATGTGTACCCCTGTAGGCATGGCGCTTCCCTTCTCTGCCCGGCCCGTTGTTCTAGTGGGCATGCGCCCACTAGGGTGGGCGCATGCCCACTCTACCGAAGAAGCAGTCAGGCCCCCCTGGAGGCGATCCTCATCGGGCCCGGGAGGTGGCGGAGTCCTTCGGCTCGGACGCCGAGCGTTACGACCGGGCCCGCCCCCCTTATCCCGACGCCCTGGTCGAGGCGGTGATCGCCGGCTGTCCCGGCTCCCGCGTCCTCGATGTCGGCTGTGGCACGGGAATCGGAGCCCGGCAGTTCCTCGCGGCCGGCTGCACGGTCCTCGGGGTCGACCCCGACGCGCGAATGGCCGGCATCGCACGGCACAGCGGCATCGATGTCGAGGTGGCGGCCTTCGAGGCCTGGGACCCGGCGGGCCGCCTGTTCGACATGGTGGTCGCGGGGCAGGCCTGGCACTGGATCGAGCCGGCGGCCGGTGCGGCCAAGGCCGCGCGGGCGCTGCGCCACGGAGGGAGGCTGGCGGCGTTCTGGCATGTCTTCGAGCCCCCGCCCGAGGTGGCGGATGCCTTCGCCACGGCCTACCGGCGGGAGGCGCCCGATTCTCCGTTCGGCCGGCAGCCGGCCGGGCGGCCCGGAGACGCGTACGCGGTGATACTCGACAGGGCCGCCGACGGGATCCGTGAGGCAGGCGGCTTCGGTGGCCCCGAGCGGTGGCGCTTCGACTGGGAGAGGGTCTACACCCGGGACGAATGGCTGGACCTGTTGCCCACTCAGGGGTCCCTGACCGGGCTCCCGTCGGAGCGGCTGGCAAGGGTGCTGGAGAAGGTCGGGACCGCGATCGACGCGATGGGCGGCCGTTTCACGATGTCCTCCGCCACGGTGGCGATCGCCGCCACCCGTACCGGGAGCTCCTGACCGTGTTCGACGAGGGCTCCCCGTGCCGCCTCGCGGCACCGGAAGCCCTCGCGCCTCACGTCCGGATCAGACCGCCGGGGCCGGGTAGGTCGGGTACTCGACGCCGGAGACGTGCTGGACGACCCGGATGACCTGCGAGGAGTAGCCGAACTCGTTGTCGTACCAGAGGTAGAGGATCGCGTTGTCGCCCTCGACCTTCGTGGCGCCGGCGTCGACGATCGAGGCGTGGCGCGAACCGATGAAGTCGCTGGAGACCGCGTCGGGAGCGGTGATGAAGTCGATCTGACGCCTGAGCGGCGAGGTCAGCGACACGTTACGGAGGTGGCCGAGAACCTCCTCGCGGTCGGTGCCGCGCGCGAGCTGCAGGTTCAGGATCGCGATCGAGACGTCCGGCACCGGGACCCTGATGGAGCTGCCGGTGATCTTCGCCTGGAGGTCGGGCAGGGCTTTGGCGACGGCGGAGGCGGCACCCGTCTCGGTGATGACCATGTTGAGCGGGGCCGAGCGGCCCCGGCGGTCCGAGTTATGGTAATTGTCCAGCAGGTTCTGGTCGTTGGTGAACGAGTGGACGGTCTCCACATGGCCGCGCAGCACGCCGTACTCGTCCGCCATCGCCTTCAGCGGCGGGACGATGGCGTTGGTGGTGCAGGAGGCACAGGAGATGATCTGCTCGTCCGGCTTGATCATGTCGTGGTTGACGCCGTGCACGATGTTGGGGACGTCGCCCTTGCCGGGCGCGGTCAGGACGACCTTCGCGACGCCGGGGCCCAGGTGCCTGGACAGGCCCTCGCGGTCACGCCACCGGCCGGTGTTGTCGATGAGGATGGCGTCCTTGATGCCGTGCGCCGTGTAGTCCACCGAGGCCGGGTCGTCGGAGTAGATCACCTGGATCTCGTTGCCGTTGGCGATGATCCTGCTGTTCGCCTCGTCGACGGTGATCGTGCCCTGGAACTGGCCGTGGATGGAGTCGCGGCGCAGCAGCGAGGCGCGCTTCACCAGGTCCTGCCCGGCGCCCTGGCGTACGACGATGGCGCGCAGCCGCAGTCCGTTGCCGGAGCCGGTCTTCTCGATGAGCAGGCGGGCCAGCAGGCGGCCGATGCGGCCGAACCCGTAGAGGACCACATCGCGCGCCTCGCGGCGCTCCGTCTTGTTGGTGCCGGTCGCGCCCACCACGGCCTCGGCGGTGAAGTCCTCCACCGACAGGCCGCGTTCGTCCGTCCGGTACGTCGCGGCGAGCATCCCGAGGTCGATCTGCGACGGGCCGAGGTCCAGCGCGGTGAGAGCGTGCAGGAACGGCAGCGTCTCGGTGACCGAGAGCTCCTCGCCGGCTATCTGGCGGGCGAACCGGTGGGTCTTGAGGATGCTGACCACCGACTTGTTCACCAGGGAGCGGCTGTGGAGCAGGATCGTGACGTCCCGCTCCCGGTGCAGCTTCCCGATGATCGGGATCATCGACTCCGCGATCTCCTCGCGGGTCTTCCAATTGGTGAACGAGTCCTCGGTGGCAGTCACAAGTCCATCTTTCGAGCTAGGCGGTGCTCATATGTTAACCGCACCGGATTTTGATCAGGCAGCCCGGTGCTCGAACTCCACCCCCTCCCACGGAACCTCGGCGGGAAGGGCTCCGCGCGGCGCCGGCCGGCCGGTTCGGTCTCGTACGGCGATGCCCGCGGCCTCCAGCCGGGTGGGCATCAGATCCACCGTGCCGACGGGCCGACGGCCGGGTCCGCCGCCGGTGAAGCCGGGACCGGTGAGCGCCGGCGGCACCCGCACGGACGACTCGTGGGCGGAGCGTTTGTACTCGTTGTTACGCGTGCGGAAGTGGGAGATCGCGGCCTTCGCCGGACAGAGGGGGCATGCGGTCCGGCGGCTACTGCTCCGTGCCGGCCCGATCCTCGTCGGCGTCGAGGATCGAGATCTCCAGCTTGCGGAGCAGTCGCGCGAGCTGCCGGCGCTCGGAGGGCGACACCCCCGCGAGCATCCGGTTCTCGTTGTCCAGGTGCTCGGTGAACGCCGTGTCCACCGTGGCGAGACCCTTCTCCGTGAGGCGGGAGTAGACGACCCTGCGGTCCTGGGTGTCCCGTTCGCGGACGATGAGGCCGTCCTTCTCCAGCCGGTCGATCCGCAGGGTCACCCCCGCCGACGACACCAGCCCGGAATCGGCGAGCTGCCCGGCCGTCAGCCGGTAGGGCTCGCCGGACCTGCGCAGCGCGGTGAGGACGTCGAAGCCCGCGACGGACAGACCGTGCCGCTCGATGGACTCGGTGAGCCCGGTGCTGTAGCGCAGGAAGGACCGGTGGAGGCGGGCGAGGACCTCGAGCGGACTGGTGTCCAGCTCAGGCCGCTCCCGCGCCCAGTCCTCGATCACCTTCGCCACGGCGTCCTGGTCCATGGACCTTGATGCTGCCATCTCATCCCCTTGTGCGGCGTCGGCCGGCGCCCCCCGGCTTCTCACGGCACTGAGAATCTTACTGCTGAGGTGATGGGGCGATCAGCGGGGCGTCCGGGCAGCGGCGCCCGGGGTGATCAGGCGTTGAGCTCCTCCAGCGTCCTGCCCTTGGTCTCGACGGCGAACCACGCGATCACGGCGCCCACCGCGCCGACCACGGCGAGCTGCGCGAAGACGAGTGCAAGACCGCCGCCGGCCCCGATGACCGCGCCGACGGCCACCGGGCCGAGAATGACGCCGCACCGGTTCCACAGGCCGCCGAACGCCGCACCCCTGGCCCGGTTGGACGTGGGGTAGAGCTCGGGGGAGTAGAGGTAGAGCCCCGCGTTGATCGCGTACAGGAAGAACGTCGTGCAGGACGCGAACAGGGCGACCTGGCCGCCCGAGGTCGCGCCGGCGAGTGCCAGTACGGCGAGCGAGAGCACGGTGCCGACGAACGCGCCGATCAGGGCGGGCCTGCGGCCGATGCGGTCGATCAGCATGGCCACGACGAAGGTGCCCAGCAGCCCGGTGACGTTGCTGACCAGGGTGTAGACGAGCGCCGTCGTGAGATCCAGGCCGAACTCCTTCGTGTAGAGGGAGGGCAGCCAGGTGGAGATGCCGTGGTTCACGTAGTACGCCGCGAACCACAGCCCCGACAGGACCGCCGTACGCCGCAGATAGCGCCCCCGGAACAGGTCCATGAGGGTGCCCCTGGGCTCGTTCGGGGCATCCACGGACGGGGCCGGCGCGGGAAGCTCCTCGGCCGTCGCGCGGGCGACCTCCGCCTCGATGCGGGCGATCGCCGCCTCCGCCTCGGCCGTACGGCCACGGGACAGCAGCCAGCGCGGGGACTCCTGCACATGGCGCGGCAGCATCGCGCCGATCACCACCGGCAGGGCGCCCACCAGGAACATCGCGCGCCAGCCGAAGGTGGGCACGACCCAGACGGCAAGCAGCGTGGCGGCCGCGAGTCCGGCCGGGAAGATCATCTCGTACAGCAGGACGAAACGGCCCCGCTTGTCGGAGCGGGCGATCTCATTGATGTACGTGGCCGCGACCGGTACGACCCCGCCGATGCCGAGTCCCTGGAGGAACCGGAAGAGCGAGAACACCTCGATGGAGCCGGAGAAGGCCACGGCGAGGCTGGCGAGGCCGGTGACGACGACGCCCAGGGCGACGGTGCGCACCCGCCCGATGCGGTCGCCCAGCCAGCCCGCGGCCAGGGCGCCGAGCAGCATGCCGATCGAGGCGGAGGTGACGGCGAAGGTGGCCTGTCCGGTGGACAGGTGCCACTCCTTCATCAGGATGGGCAGTGCGGATGCGGCCAGCAGCTGGTCGAACGCCTCGAAGAAGGTGACGGCGCCGATCAGGAACCGGACCTTGACGTGCCAGCGCGAGTGCGGCAGACGTTCGAGTCTCGCGGCGATCGAGCCGAGTGCGGGCTTGCCGGCCACAGTCGTCATGGAGGGGGTCCTTCCGCGGGCAGATGAGTTGCGGAGACAGTAGGGGGGCTATATCTAAGCGGTCAATAGTTAAGAGCTTAGGAAGCTGGCCTCCGGCAACTCGGCCACCATCATCGACGCCATGGATGGTGTGCTCAAGGCCTCCCAGGCAACGATTTCACCTCGGGGTCTTGTGTTGAGAAACTTAAGCACTTAGATTTCTAGTACTTCGGCAGTCCGGTGACGGTAAACCGGCGAGCCTGTCCGCGCCCGGAGTCCACCCCCCTTTCCGCCTCGCCCGGAGGTCCACCCGTGCTGCAGTTCACCACCGAAATCCTGATCGCGGGCCAGTGGCGACGTGGTGCGGGCGAGCCCGTCGAGACGGTCGACCCTTCGACCGGCCGCGTCCTCGCCACCGTCCACTCCGCCTCGGTGGACGAGGTCGCCGAGGCCGCCGAAGCCGCGGCGAAGGCCGTGGCGGAACCGGCCTGGCGCGACCTGTCCGCCCACGAGCGGGCCCGCCTGCTGCACCGGATCGGAGAGCTCACCGAACAGGCCGCGGACGAGCTCTCCGCCCTGCAGACCGCCGACACCGGCAAGACGCTCACCGAGACCAGGGCGCTCGCGCTCAGCGCGGCGGGCACCTTCCGCTACATGGCGGCCGTCCTGGAGACCGCCGAGGAGTCGGTGACCCCGTCCCGCGGCCCGTACGTCACGGTGAGCACGCACGAGCCGATCGGCGTCGTCGGCGCGATCAACCCCTGGAACTCCCCGGTCGCCAGCGACGCGCAGAAGATCGCCCCCGCCCTCGCCGCCGGCAACGCGGTGATCCTCAAGCCCGCGGCCTGGACCCCGCTGGTCTCCCTGGCGCTCGGGCGGCTGATCTCCCAGGCGCTCGACGAGTTCCGGCTGCCGGCCGCACTGCTCTCCGTGCTGCCGGGCAGCGGCCGCGTGGTCGGTGACGCCCTGGTGCGCCACCCCCTCGTCGGCCGCATCGGATTCACCGGGGGCACGGAGACCGGGCGGTCCGTCGCCGAGATCGCCGCCCGGAAACTGATCCCCGCCTCGCTGGAGCTGGGCGGCAAGTCGCCGACGATCGTGCGCGCCGACGCCGACATCGAACAGGCCCTGGCCGGCGTGCTGTTCGGGATCTTCTCGTCCAGCGGCCAGTCCTGCATCGCCGGATCCAGGCTCTTCGTGGCACGCGACATCTACGACTCCTTCGTCGGCGAACTCGTCGAGCGCGTACGCAAGCTGCGCGTCGGCCCGGGCACCGACCCGGCCACCCAGGTCGGCCCGCTGGTGCACCACCGCCACCGCGACTCCGTCGCCGCCTACGTCGACCTCGCCCGGTCCGAAGGGGCCCGCGTGCTGTGCGGCGGTGCGGCGCCCGAGGGCGAGCCGTACGAGGACGGGGCGTACTACCTGCCCACCGTGCTCGACGGCCTCCCGAACACTTCGCGCACCTGTCAGGAGGAGATCTTCGGCCCGGTCCTGGTCGCCCTGCCCTACGACGACGAGGACGACCTGGTCCGCCAGGCCAACGACTCCGTCTACGGGCTGGCCTGTGGGATCTGGACCCGTGACCTGCGCGCCGCCGGGGCGCTGGCACGCCGGATCGAGGCCGGAACCGTCTGGATCAACACCTACAAGCAGTTCAGCGCCTCCACCCCCTTCAGCGGGTGGAAGGACAGCGGCCTCGGCACCGAGAAGGGCCGTGACGCGATCCGCGCCTACCAACGCCAGAAGTCCCTGTACTGGGGCATCTCGGACCATCCGCTTCCGTGGGCCAACTGACCCGGCACACCTGCCAGTCCTGGAGGGACCCCATGCAACCGATACCGCCCGGTCCGATCGCCCGGCTCCGCTCGCTGCGCTACGTCGAGCTGCACACCCCGGCCTTCGCCGAGGCCGCCGACTTCTACGAGGACGTCTGGGGCCTCGAAACCGTCGAGTCCGACACCGGCGCCCGCTGGCTCCGGGGCACGAGCGACGAGCACCACATCCTGCACCTCACCGAGCGGGACCGGGTCGGCCTCGGACGCATCGCCTTCGCCGTCGCCACCCCCGCCGAGGTCGACGAGGCTGCCCGACGCCTCGAAGCGCGCTCCCTGGTCCCCGTCACCGGACCCGGCCCCCTGGACCAGGCCGGCGGCGGCTACGGACTGCGGTTCACCGACCCCGAGGGGCGGCTCATCGAGATCAGCGCCCAGGTCGAGGCCGTCGTGCCACGGGGCAAGGACGGCGCGGTACCCGTCGGGGTGACGCACGCCGTACTCAACACCACCGACATCGACGCCGCGGTCGCCTTCTACTGCGACGTACTCGGGCTGCGCGTCTCCGACTGGTCCGAGCACCAGATGGCGTTCCTCCGCTGCAACAGCGACCACCACTGCATCGCCTTCAACCAGGCGGAGTGGACCTCGCTCAACCACGTGGCCTACGAGATGACCTCGGTCGACCACTTCATGCGGGGCCTCGGACGGCTGCGCCACCACGGCATCACCCCCCAGTGGGGCCCCGGCCGGCACGGCCCCGGGAACAACACCTTCTCCTACTTCACCGACCCCTCCGGGCTGGTCTGCGAGTACACCTCCGAGGTCGCCCAGATCGTCGAGGACGCCTGGATCGCCCGGGTGTGGCGGCGCGTCCCCGAGCTGTCCGACCTCTGGGGGACGGCAGGTGCGCCGTCGAAGGGGATCCGCTGCAGCATGGCCGGCTCCCCGGACCCCGGCCCCCTCGCTTCCCCCGATTCCCAGGGCTCCGGCCCGCTCGTTCCCGCTGACGCCCAGGAGGCCACCGCATGAGCACCGTACGCAAGGTCGCCGTCGTCGGCTGGGGTGCCATCGGCCGCGTCGTCGGAACCGCGCTCGCCGAAGGCCGCGTGACCGGCGCCGAGCTGGTCTGCGTAGTCGACAACCGCCCGCTCGGCGAGGCCGCCCCCGTGCGGCAGGCCACCTTCGAGGAGGCCATGAACTCCTGCGACCTCGTCGTCGAGGCGGCGGGACAGGGCGTCGTACGCGAATGGGGCGAGCGGGTCCTGGCCTCCGGTACCGATCTGCTGATCGCCTCCACGGGCGCGCTCACCGACGACGAGCTCGCCAAGCGGCTGCTGGCGGCCGGACCCGGCCGGGTGTACTTCACGGGCGGCGCCGTCGGCGGGCTCGACCTGCTCCAGGCGGTCCGCGCCCTCGGCCCGCTCGACCAGGTCCGGCTGACCACCACCAAGCTGCCCTCCACCCTCGAACAGCCGTGGATGGACGAGGAGTTGCTGGCCCGCATGCGGACGGCGACCGGACCGGTCGAGGTCATGTCCGGGACCGCCCGCGACGTCCCCGTCAGATTCCCCAAGTCGACGAACGTGGCCGCCTCGGTCGCGCTGGCCGTCGGCGACCTGGACGCTGTGCGGGTCCGGGTCGTCGCCGACCCGGCGGCGCACCACACCCGGCATGTGATCGAGGCGTCCGGCGGACACGGCACCTACCGCTTCGAGGTCGCGCACCTGCCCGACCCCGGCAACCCGGCCACCAGCCAGGTGGTGCCCTACGCCGTGCTGCGCAGCCTCGCCGCCCTCGCCGGCCGGACCGGACAGATCCTGTGAGCGCCGCAGGCGTCCATGTCGAGGAGGCGGGCGACCACGGCCCCCTGCTGCTGTGCCTGCACGGCATCGGCTCCTCCTCGGCCGCCTTCGCCCCGCAGCTCGCCGAGCTCTCCGCGTACGCACGGGTCGTGGCCTGGGACGCCCCCGGCTACGCCAAGTCGCCCGACCCCGGGGGCCCCCTCGACCTGGACGGCTATGCGGACGCGGCGGCCGCCCTCATCCGGGAGCGTGCCACCACCGCGCACGTCCTCGGCGTCTCCTGGGGCGGGGTGATCGCGCTGCGGCTCGCCACCCGGCACCCGGAGCTCGTCGCCTCGCTGATCGTCGCCGACTCCAGCCCCGGCTCGGGCACCGGCGAGGCCAAGGCGGCCGGCATGCGCGCCAGGGCGGCCGACCTCGCAGAGCTGGGCCCGCGCGCCTTCGCCGCGGCCAGGGGCCCGCGCCTCGTGTCGCCCCACGCGCCGGACGAGCTGGTGCACCGCGTCGTGGACACCATGGCCGCCTCGGTGCGGCTGCCGGGCTACGCGTACGCCGCCGAGTCCATGGCCTCCGCCGACCTGCGCGCCGAACTCCCCTCGATCGCCGCCCCTGCCCTCGTCCTCTGCGGCGAACAGGACCGGGTCACCGGCGTCGAGGCGAGCCAGGCCATCGCCGGGGCCATCCACAGGACCGCCTACGTGATCGTCAAGGACGCCGGTCACCTGGCGAACCAGGAGCAGCCCGGGCACTTCAACGCCTGGGTCCTCTCCCACCTCCGAATCACCGCCGCCATCCCCGAATAGGAGCCTTCCATGCCTCTGACCACCGACGCGTACGACAACGGTGACGACCTCGCCGCGTACACCGACTCCCTCATCGCCTCAAAGGCCTCCCGGGTCGCCGACTTCGACACCCTGTCCTTCCAGGAGAAGGCGGGCGCGCAGTTCCGCCGCGGCCAGATCCGGTACGTCGGCTCCGGCGCCACCGGCAACCACGAGAGCGACAGCCGGATCCTCCCCTCCGGCGGGTTCACGTTCTCCAACATGCTGCTGCCGCCCGGCGCCGAGGGCCCGGCCCACACCCACCACGACGTCGAAGAGGCGTTCTTCGTCCTGGAGGGCGAGGTCAAGGTCGGCATCCACCGCGGCGCCGAAGAGGCCGAGTACCGCACCCTGGGCTACCGCGACATGATCGTCGTTCCCGCCGGTGTGACCCGGTCACTCAAGAACGAGGGCGACACCGACGCCCTGTTCTGCGTCGTCATCGGCACGCAGAAGCCGCAGGTGCCGACCTACCCCGAGTACTCGCCGATGCACGGTGTCACCCGTGGCTGACCAGCCCCCGGCAGGCCGGCGCACCGTCGTCGTCACCGGAGCGGGCCGTGGCCTGGGACTGGCCATGGCCCGCCGGGCGGGCACCGACGGCTTCCGGGTCGTCCTCGCCGAACTGGACCGTGAGCGGGGCGAGTCCGCCGCGTCGGAACTGCGCGCGGAGGCGATCGACGCCCACTTCGTACGCTGCGACGTCGCCGACCCCGCCTCGGTGGAGGCACTCGCCGCCGCCGTGCGCGAGCTGGGGCCGCTGTACGGGCTGGTCAACAACGCGGCGCTCGCCAACGGCGTGGGCGGCAAGGAGTTCCAGGACATCGACATCGAGGTGTGGGACCGGCTGATGGCGGTCAACGCCCGCAGCCCCTGGCTGGTGTCGAAGACCCTGTACCCGCTCCTCACCAGGCCCGGCCGCATAGTCAACCTCGCCTCGGACGCCGCTCTGTACGGCTCCCCGCGCCTCGCCCACTACATCGCCTCCAAGGGCGCCGTCATCGCGCTGACCCGCGCCATGGCACGCGAACTCGGAGACAAGGGGATCACCGTGAACGCGGTGGCCCCCGGACTCACCGAGTGCGAGGCGACCGAGACCGTGCCCGCCGAACGGCACGACCTCTACCGCCTCAACCGGGCCATCTCCCGGCCGCAGCAGCCCGACGACCTCACCGGGATCGTCTCCTTCCTGCTCGGCGAGGAATCCCGCTATCTGACCGGACAGGTGATCGCCGTCAACGGCGGCTTCACCATGAACTGAACCGCAGGAGATACGAGTTATGGATCTGGGCCTCGCCGACCGCACGATCGTGGTCACCGGCGGCAGCTCGGGCGTCGGCCTGGCCACGGTCCGCGCCCTGCTCGACGAGGGCGCCCGTGTCGCCACCTGCGGCCGTGACGCCGGCCGGCTCGCCGAGGCGGCCGCCGGCCTCGGCGCCGGGAACGACCGCCTGCTGACCGGCGTGTGCGACGTACGGGACGCCGACGCCGTGCGCGGCTTCGTCAGCCGTACCACCGAGGAGTTCGGCGGCATCGACGGGCTGGTCAACAACGCCGGACAGTCCCGGATGAAGGGGCTCGACGACTCCACCGCCGAGGACTGGCGCGACGAGCTGGAGCTGAAGTTCGCCGGGGTGCTCAACCCCCTCCAGGCGGCGCGCCCCCATCTGGCCGCGTCCGCAGCGGCGAGCGTCGTCAACATCAACGCGGTCCTGGCCAAGCAGCCCGAGACCCGGCTGATCACGACGAGCGCCGCACGCGCCGGCATCCTCAACCTCTCCAAGTCCCTGTCCGTCGAGCTCGCACGCGACGGCATCCGGGTCAACTCCGTCTGCCTCGGTCTCGTCGACACCGGCCAGTGGACCCGCCGCCACGCGGCAGCGGACTCCG
The DNA here is from genome assembly GCF_044765585.1 of Streptomyces sp. NPDC102441. Taxonomy (NCBI): domain Bacteria; kingdom Bacillati; phylum Actinomycetota; class Actinomycetes; order Kitasatosporales; family Streptomycetaceae; genus Streptomyces; species Streptomyces sp. NPDC102441. The sequence goes on along the minus strand of NZ_JBIWKH010000005.1, from coordinate 341,006 downwards.
GCCTGTCGTACGAGGAATGGCAGTCGGAACTGGCCGAGGACCGGGGCATCGCGCTGGGCCGCCTCGGCCGGGCCGAAGAGGTCGCCTACGCGGTCGTCGCCCTGCTCTCGCCCCGCGCTTCGTACATCACCGGCACCAGCATCGACGTCTGCGGCGGCGTCGGCCGCTCCATCCTCTGAGGAGACACCATGCGTCACGACAACGGAGGCGATCTCCTCGTCACCGTCCTGCGCGAACTCGGCATCGACACCGTCTTCGGCATCGTCAGCGTCCACAATCTGCCGCTCGTCGAAGCCGTCGACCGTGAACTGCGGTTCGTCCCCGTCCGGCACGAGGCATCCGCCGTCAACGCCGCCGACGCCTACGGCCGGGCCCGGGGCACCCTCGGCTGCGCCCTGACCTCGACCGGAACCGGCGCGGGGAACGCCGCCGGATCGCTGATCGAGGCGCTCAGCGCGGGCAGCTCCGTGCTGCACGTCACCGGTCAGGTGGAGAGGGAATTCCTGGGCAGCGGACGGGGATTCATCCACGAGACCAAGGACCAGCTCGGCATGCTCCAGGCAGTCTCCGCCTACGCGGCGAGCGTGCCGGACACCGGGCAGGCGGGCCGGATCCTTCGCGAGGCGGCCCGCACCGCGCTGACCGCGCCCGGCGGACCCGCAAGCGTGGAGTGGCCGATCGACCTCCAGTACTCCGCGCAGACCGACGAACCCGTCGAGTACGGGCCGGCGGCCCCCATCGCACCCGGCGAGAGCGAACTCGCCGCCGCAGGAGCCCTCCTGGCCTCCGCTCGCCGCCCGCTCGTCTGGGCCGGCGGCGGAGCGAACACCGCCCGTGGCGAGCTGGCCCGGCTGCTGGAGGCGACCGGCGCCGGACTGATCACCTCGAACTCCGGGCGCGGCAGCGTGCCCGAGGACCACGAGCAGGTCATCGGGAACTTCGCCACCACACCCGCCGTGCGCGCCCTGATCGAGGACGCGGACGTCCTGCTGACCGTCGGCACCCACTTCCGGTCGAACGAGACGGCGGACTACACCCTGGAACTCCCCGGGGCACACATCCAGATCGACATCGACGCAGCGGCCCTCGGCCGGGTCCACCCGGCCACTCACGCCCTGCACGGTGACGCGGCCGGCGTGCTCACGGCCCTGCTGCCGCACGCCGTGACCGCCGAGCCGGGGTGGACGGACCGTGTCGGAGCCGTACGCACCGAGGTCCGCGCGATCCTGCACGACAACATCGGACCGCAGGCCGCCATCTGCGACGCCATCCGGGCGGCCCTTCCCCGCGAGGCCGTCGTCGCACGTGACGTCACCATCCCCTCCAGCAGCTGGGGCAACCGGCTCCTGGAGATGTACGACCCTAAGGACAACGTCTTCCCGCGCGGCGGAGGCATCGGACAGGGCCTCGGCATGGGCATCGGCGCAGCGCTCGCGCGGCCCGGCACGCCCACCGTCGTGATCGCGGGCGACGGCGGACTCGCCGTCCACCTCGGCGAGCTCCTCACCCTCGCCCAGGAGCGGCCCCGCCTGACCCTGATCGTCTTCAACGACGGCGGCTACGGGGTCCTGCGCAACATGCAGGACCACCACAGCGAGCGCCGCTCCGGGGTCGACCTGACCACCCCGGACTTCGGCCTGCTGGCAGCAGCCTGCGGGCTGCCGTACGCGCGTATATCCGCCGAGGAGCACGCGGGGCCGGTACTCGCCGAAGCTGTCGCCTCCCAGGGCCCCACGCTCGTCGAGGTGGACCTCGACGCCCTCGGCCCGATGCAGAACCCGTTCACCCCGCCCGTGAGGATCCCGGGCCAGTAGCCCGGCCGCCCCGACTGCCGGCAAGGAGGCAACAGACCATGACCGAGGACTCGCTGCGGCTGACCGTCCGCCGTATGACCTGGGAGGCCGAGGGCGTCCTGTCCGTCGAGCTGACCCACCCCGACGGCAAACCCCTGCCTGCCTGGGCCCCCGGTGCGCACCTCGATGTCCACGCCGGCGGCCAGGTACGCCAGTACAGCCTCTGCGGCGACCCGCACACCACGGACGTCTACCGCATCGGCGTACTCAACGAGCCCGCCTCGCGCGGCGGTTCACGCTTCGTGCACACCCAGCTGCGGCCGGGCCAGCAGATCACGGTCTCCGAGCCGCGCAACCACTTCGCCCTGGAGAACGCCGACGCCTATGTGTTCGTCGCCGGAGGAATCGGGATCACCCCCCTGCTCGCGATGGCCAGGGAGGCCGCCCGCAGGGGAGCCCGGTGGCGCATGGTCTACGGCGGCAGGAGCCGGGACTCCATGGCGTTCACCGGCGAACTCGACGCGCTCGGCGGCGATGTCACGCTCGTCCCGCAGGACGAACACGGCCACATCGACCTGGACTCCGCGCTCGCCGGGCTGCCCGCAGGCGCCCTGGTGTACTCCTGCGGACCCGAACCATTGCTCGCGGCCGTCGGGCAGCGCTGCCGCGGGGACCGGCTGCGCCTGGAGCGGTTCGCCGCACCGACGGTGGAACGCACCGACGACGAGGCGTTCGAGGTCGAGTGCCGTACCTCCGGGATGACACTCACCGTGGGTGCCGGCACCTCCGTGCTGGAGGCCGCGGAGGGCGCCGGCCTCACCGTGGACAACTCGTGCCGTGACGGGATCTGCGGCTCCTGCGAGACCCGGGTGCTCGAAGGCACGCCGGACCACCGCGACTTCCTGCTCAGCGAGGCCGAACGGGCCGCGGGCACCACGATGATGATCTGCGTCTCGCGGTGTGCCTCCGGCCGGCTCGTCCTCGACCTCTGACCCTTCCCCCGCACCTTCAGGAGACACCGTGACCGACACCTGGCCGTACCTGGACATCCACCAGTCCCGTACGCACGAACCCACCCCGTACGAGTACAAACTCGCCGCCACCCTCGAAGAGGTCTTCACCCGCGAGGGCCACGAACTCGCCGACGTCGTGCGCGGGCTCAACGCCCGCCAGGTCCACGCCCCCGACGGCAGCCCGTGGACCGAGGAATCCTTCCGCGCCGAGATGAACCGACTGGGAGCCTGACCATGACGCTGTCGTCCTCCGCCACCGCGGACCACATCTACGCGACCGGCCTGCGCAACCAGTGGCACGCGGTCGTCCCCTCGCACTTCGTGGCCCCCGGCGCCATGCGCAAGGTGACCGTGCTCGGTGAGCAGTGGCTGCTGTTCCGGCGCTCCGACGGTGCCCTGTCCATGCTCGCCGACCGCTGCCCGCACCGGGGCGCCCCGCTGTCGCTCGGCAAGCACCTCGGTGACCGGGTCGCCTGCTGGTACCACGGTGTCGAGGTCGAGTCCGACGGCACCGTCTCCTCCGTCCCCGGGCTGCCGGGGTGCAGCCTGGAGGGCAAGAAGCTGGTGACGTCACTGCCGGTCCGCGAGGTGGCGGGCGCCGTCCTCGCGTACTTCGGGGACGAGGAGCACCCCGAGCCCGTCGAGCTGACCCTCCCGGAGCCGCTGACCGACCCCGAGGTCGACGCGTTCCTCTGCTACGCGGAATGGAACGCGCCCTGGCGGTACGGCGTGGAGAACCTGCTCGACCCCATGCACGGCGCTTTCCTGCACCACGACTCGCACACCATGTTCGACGGCGACACGACGGCCAAGTTCCGCATCCGGGAGACCACCCGCGGCTACTTCTTCGAGAAGACCGACCAGCGCGGCGTCAACTTCGACTGGGTGGAACTCTGCCGCACCGGCGTGGACTGGGTCGACCTCTCCATCCCGTACCCGCCGTCGGCCGGTCCCGGCGGCCCCTTCGGAATCGTCGGCATGGTCTGCCCGGTGGACGAGCAGCGCAGCGGCGTCTTCTTCTGGCGCTACCGCCGGGTCCAGGACTGGCAGCGCGCGTCCTGGCGTTTCCTGTACCGGACGCTGATCGAGCAGCGCCACTGGGACGTCCTGGAGCAGGACCGCGTCATGCTGGAGGCCATGCCGGCCGACGCCGACCAGCGGGAGAACCTCTACCAGCACGACCTGGGCGTGGTGCGGCTGCGCCGGCTCTACCGCGCGGCTGCCGAGGACCAGTCGACGGCGGGGGCGTGAGGGGACGCGGTCCATGGCGGTGACAGCGGGCACTCACGGTTCGGTGGCTGAGGCTGTGAGGCCGTCGGCCGCCCGGCCCCGTTCCAGGTGGGTGTGGACACGGCGCAGCAGGGAGGCGAACAGCTCACGCTCCTCGTGGGTCAGCGGGGCGAGGAGGTCCGACTCGGTGGCGGACACATCGGCGTCGAGCCGTGCCAGCGCGCGTCTGCCCGCCGCTGTCAGTGTGCCGGTGAGCCTGCGGCGTGCGGCCTTGCCCGTCGCGTACATGAGATAGGCGTTGAGACTCAGCACGCCCGGCGGCGTCACGCCCTCGGTCCGGGGCGTGTGAGCCGTCCCCGGCGGGCTCGGCCGGTGCATGGTTCCTCCTGACGTGGCGACGGCCGGGGGACCCGGAGGTCAGGGCCTGCCGGTGAGGTAGCCGCCCATCGAGGTGAAGTACTCGCTGGCGGGCATCTCCTGGCCGTCCTCCGTGCGTACCCGGGTGACGGCCAGACCGTGGTTGCGGCCGGTCCTTGCGTCCGCCCCCGCCACGATCACCACTCCGTCGCCCTCGCGGTAGAAGATCCTTCCGGGGGTGCCGCCGTAGCGGCCCTCGGACAGGACAGCCGTCACGATCTCCAGGCGCCTGCCCCTGTGGTGGGTGAACGCGCTGGGATACGGAGCGGACTGCGCGCGCACGAGCCGTTCGAGGTCCTCGGCCGGCCAGTTCCAGTCGACGCGGATGTCCTCGGCGGCCCGCTTGTGGAAGAAGGTGGCCAGGGACCTGTCCTGCCGGGTGAAGTCCGTGCGCCCGGAGGCGATGAGGGCGAGCGCTTCCGTGGTGACGGGGGCGATGAGGTCGACGGTCTTGTGGAACAGGTCCGTGGCCGTGTCCGCGGGCCCGACGTCCACCGCGCGCTGCACCACGATGTCGCCGGCGTCGAGTTCGGCGTCCATCATGTGCGCGGTCACGCCCACTTCGCGCTCACCGTTGATCAGGGCCCAGATCAGAGGTGAGAAGCCCGCGTACTTCGGGAGCAGTGAATCGTGCACGTTCAGTGTGCCGTGCCGGGGGAGCCCGTAGATGTGCGGGGGAATCCACGTACGCCAGTTGTTGGCCACGATGATGTCCGGCTCCGCCTCCTTGAGACGGGTGAAGAGCTCCTCGTCGTCGGGCCGGTCGCGGATCAGGACGGGCACGCCGTTCTCCTCGGCGAGGTCGGCGACCGAGTCGCTCCAGATCCTCTCGTACGCGTGCTCGCTCCTGGGATGTGTCACCACCGTCACCACGTCATGCGTGGAGTCCAGGAGAGCGCGCAGGGTGCGGTGCCCCCACGTCTGATAGCCGAACATGACGACCCGCACGGGTTCCTCCTCGGAACGACGGTGAAAGCTAGTAAAGCAAGCCTAACCTAAGCATGCAATGCCTATCGTTTCGGGGTGAGTTGACTGCGACTCATCCACCTCTGTCCGTTTTGCCCGGTCGACAGGGCGCGATGATGAGGTTAGCTTTACCTAAGTTTCGCGCCGGCTGCCGCTCAGCCGGTGTGCCCTTTTCCGCTTTCCCCACGTCCGCCAAAGCGGCTGCCCCCGCACGATGGGAGTGACATGTCACAGGCTTCACCCGACGACGCACCACCGGTCCACGACCTCATAGGAATCGGCTTCGGACCGTCCAATGTGGCCATGGCGATCGCGCTCACGGAGCGCAACGAACGCGTCGGCAGGCAGCAGGCCGTCACCGCTCACTTCTTCGAGAAACAGCCGCGATTCGGCTGGCATCGCGGGATGCTGATCGACGATGCCACGATGCAGGTGTCCTTCCTCAAGGACCTGGTGACGCTGCGGAACCCGTCGAGCGACTTCAGCTTCCTCTGCTATCTGCAGAGCCAGGGGCGACTGATCGACTTCGTGAACGGGAAGAGTCTCTTTCCGCTGCGGGTCGAGTTCCACGCCTACTTCGAATGGGCCGCCGCCAAGGTGGACGACATGGTGTCCTACGGGCACGAGGTCATCGATGTCCGGCCTGTCGTGGAGGACGGTGTCGTCGAGTACGTGGACGTGACCGCCCGTTCGGGATCAGAGGTCGTGGTGCACCGGGCGCGCAACCTGGTGATCGGCACGGGCCTGCGGCCGCAGATGCCCGAGGGCATCAAGCGTACGGACCGGATCTGGCACACATCCGACCTGCTGTCCCGGGTGGACGGTCTGGACGGGGCCGAGCCGCCGTCCCGCTTCGTCGTGGTCGGGGCCGGCCAGAGTGCTGCCGAGAACGTCGCCTACCTGCACCGCCGCTTCCCGGAGGCCGAGGTCTGCGCGGTCTTCTCCCGCTACGGCTACAGCCCCGCCGACGACAGCGGATTCGCCAACCGGATCTTCGACCCGGACGCGGTCGACGCGTACTTCACCGCCCCGGACGAGACCAAACGCCGGCTGATGGACTACCACGGCAACACCAACTACGCCGTGGTGGACATCGACCTCATCGACGACCTCTACCGCACCGCGTACCAGGAGAAGGTCCTCGGGACCGAGCGGCTGAGGTTCCTCAACGTCTCCAGGGTGGTCGACGCCGTCGAGACGCCCGACACGGTCCGCGCCACGGTCGAGTCCCTGGTCACGGGGGAACGGACGACGCTCGACGCCGATGTGGTCGTCTACGCGACGGGCTACGCGCCCGCCGACGCCCTCGGCCTGCTCGGCGACCTGGCGGAGCGCTGCCGACTCGACGACCAGGGGCGGGTCCGTGTCGAGCGTGACTACCGGGTGACGACCGATCCCGCGATGCGGTGCGGCGTCTATCTGCAAGGCGGTACGGAGCACACCCACGGCATCACGTCGTCCCTGCTGTCGAACACCGCGATCAGGGTCGGCGAGATCCTCGACTCGGTCGTGGAGCGCGGGCAGAGGGACGCGCCCGGCCTGCCCCACGACGCCGTCGGCGGAGTCGGCGCTCCTCGCTGAGTCTCCGCCGCCCGGCCCACAGCCGCAGCCCGGCCCACCGGTGCCGCCGGCGGGCCGGGCCGCACGGTCAGCCGGGAATCCGCCGGCGGCCGCCCCTCGCCGCCGCCACCAGCTCGGGCAGCGTCGCCAGCTTGACCCTGGGGCGGCCGTGCCGGCGCCCCAGGGCGAGTTCGGCACGCTCGATCTCCGCCAGGCCGCGGGCGTCCACGATCCGCCGGTTACGGCGCCGTACGAGGCGCTGGAACGCCTTCGCCCCCTGCTCCGGCACGGGCAGCGCACGCCTGACGGCGTCGTCCAGCAGGGTTCCCACCGTCTCCGCGGCGCAGCCGCGGTTGGCCCCGATGCCGCCCGAGGGGCCGCGCTTGATCCATCCCACGACGTACGTACCGGTCAGGCCCGTCACCCGGCCGCCCTCGTGGGGGACGGTGCCCGTATCCTCGTCGAACGGCAGCCCCGTGACCGGCAGTCCACGCTGGCCGACGGCCCGGAGCAGCAGCCCGGCCGGTATCTCCCGGCCCCCCGTGCTCCCGGTGCCGTCCGTGACACGGACCGCGGTCACGCCGTCGTCACCGAGTGCCTCCACCGGCGCGGAGTGGAATCGGAACACGATGCGGCGCCCCGCCGGCGGCGGGCGCGACCAGTCCATCTCCTCGCGGGTGACACCGGCCAGCAGAGCGGCCCTGCCGCCCGGCTCCGCGCCGTCGACCGCCGCACCCGTCCTCGGGTCGTGGTCGTCGACGACCAGCTCCACGCCGGGCAGATGCTTGAGCGCGAGCAGCTCGGACCGGGTGTACGCCGCGTCCTCCGGCCCCCGCCTCCCGAGCAGCACCACCTCGCGCACCGAGCCGGCACGCAGGGCCTCCAGCGCGTGGCCGGCGATGTCGCCGGCGGCCAGCGCGTCGGGGTCCGAGACCAGGATCCGCGCCGCGTCGAGCGCCACGTTTCCGTTGCCGACCACGACGACACGCTCCGCGGACAGGTCCACGGTGTCCGGAGCGACCTCGGGGTGGGCGTTGTACCAGGAGACGAACGTCGTCGCGCAGATACTGCCGGGCAGGTCCTCGCCGGGGATCCCGAGCCGGCGGCCGGCCGACGCGCCGACGGCGTAGATCACGGCGTCGTGGTGCGCGGCGAGTTCCTCCGGAGTGATGTCCCTGCCCACCTCCAGGCCGAGACACATGCGCACCCTAGGATGCGTGTGGAACCGGGCGAAGGTGTCGCCGGCCTTCTTCGTGGACAGGTGGTCGGGCGCCACGCCGTAGCGGATGAGCCCGCCCGCGACGGGCAGCCGGTCGATCAGCGTCACCTCGGCGCCCGTGTGCAGCAGCAGGTCCTCGGCGGCGTACATCCCCGCCGGCCCGGTGCCCACCACCGCGACCCGGAGCGGTGCGAAGTCCGAGGGCAGGCTGCGCTTGAAGGTCGGCTCTCCCCATACGTGGAAGTTCGGCCCCTCGGGGGCCTCTCCGGGCTCCCGGTCCGCGAAGTACGCCGCGTTGAGAGGGCCGTACTCCTGCTGCGAGGAAGGAAGGCTGTCCACCGGGAAGACCGCTTCGACCGGGCAGGCGTCGGCGCAGGCGCCGCAGTCGATGCAGGACTTCGGGTCGATGTACAGCATCTCCGTCCGGCCGAAGTCCGGTTCCTCCGGTGTCGGGTGGATGCAGTTGACGGGACACACCGAGATGCAGGTGGCGTCCCCGCAGCAGGTCTGGGTGATGGCGTAGGTCATCTCGTCCGCTCAGATCAGATGGGCACGCTTGTAGAAGGCCAGGGCGGGCTTGGTGAGCAGCCGGGCCGAGGCCAGGAACTCCATGAGGCCCGAACAGCTCGACCGCATCATCGACTTGTGGTGCTCGTTGGCCTTCGCCTCCCCGAGTGCACGCTTCCCGTCGAGTCCGGCGTTGGCGTAGACGCCCTTGTTCACCATGCTGGTGACGATCACGTACGAGGCGATCGCGATGACAAGTGCGTTGATCCGCCGCCGCACCGGGCCGGCGCCGCTGAGGTGCTTGCGGGTCTCCGCGCGGGCGAACTTCATGTGCCGGGACTCCTCGACGACATGAATGTTGTTGATGGTGCGGACGAAGGGCACGACCCGCTCGTCCCGCATCCAGTCGCGCTGCATGACGTCGAGAACCTCCTCGGCCACGAGGATCGCCGCGTACGCCGCCTCACCGAACGCGAGGGTCTTGAAGGCGCGCCCCAGTTCCACCGCGAGCCGGTGCGGCCGGTAGGGCGGGGCACCCAGCTTCTGCGCGCCGCGGGCGAACATGATCGAGTGCCGGCACTCCTCGGCTATCTCGGTCAGAGCCCACTGGACGTCCGCGCTCGTGGGGTCCTTCGCGTAGACGTCGCGCAGGACCATCTGCTGGAGGATCATCTCGAACCAGATGCCGGTGCTGGCCACCGAAGCGGCTTCCTGGCGCGTGAGTTCCTTGCGCTGCTCCTCGGTGAGCTCGGCCCAGTACGCCGTGCCGTACAGGGTGCTCCACTCCGGGCTCGCACCGTGGAAGTCCTTGTCCAGCGGGGTGTCCCAGTCGACCTCGGTGGCGGGGTCGTACGCCAGTGTGGCCGCCGATTCGAGCAGGCGCCGGGTGAGGTGGTCCTCGGGCGGCCGGTCCTCGGCATCGGGTCGAACGGTGCTGCTTGCCATGGTGCGGCTCCTCGGTTCGTCAGTGATGTCCTTGTGCTGTCACAGGTGCGATGTAGGTGACGGATCGTCAAATGCCGGGCTGTCGACCGGAGACGGCGACAGCCGTAGGCAAGGAACCGGTGCCGGCCCATGCCGGGCAGCCATCCGTCCCGCTTGTTAGACGGAAGGTATAGCAAGGCGGCCGGGCGGGCCTACCCCCCAGTAAGAAATGTGTGCGCTTCCCCGCGATATCTCCTCTCGGACGCCCGTGCACGCGCGTTCCTGTCGACCGGTTCCGGGTGGTGGGGAGGGTTCTCGTTCGCGATCTCGAACATTGTTCGCAATTTCAGCGCGAGTCATTGACGCCACGTTTTCCCGCGCCTACGGTCCCGTCCGAAGTGACGGTCACGCGTCGGAATATCGAACGTACCGCCTCTCTTCACGCGTCCCCGCACCTCAGAGACGAGCCGAGACGAGCCGCCATGCAACCACCCCTCCTCAGCCGGCGCCGAGCCCTCGCGGGCGGTGCCGGCGCCCTGGCCGCCGCCGGAGCCCTGGGCCCCCTGTCCGGTTGCGCCGCACCGGCCACCGCCGCGGGTCCGGGACAGACCCTGCTGCGGTACTGGCATCTGTTCGGCGGCGGTGACGGCGTCAACATGCAGGGAATGCTGGACGACTTCCGGGCCGGGCACCCCGACATCGCCCTGGAAGCCTCGACCCTGCAGTGGGGCGCCCCGTACTACACCAAGCTCGGCATGGCCGGCGCCGGCGGACGGGCCCCCGAGCTCGCCGCCCTGCACCTCGCCCGGCTCGCGGGCTTCGCCCCCGGTAGGCTCCTCGATCCGTTCGACCTCGACCTGCTCGCCGAACACGGCGTGCGGGAGAAGGACTTCCCGCCGGACATCTGGCGCCGGGGTCAGGTGGGCGGCAAGCAGTACGCCGTCCCCCTGGACACCCACCCCTTCGTCCTCTACTACCAGACCGAGATCTGCGAGAAGGCCGGACTCATGTCGGGCGGCCGGCTCAAGCCGATCAGCGGGGCCGAAGACTTCGCCGACGCGCTGCGCGCCGCGAAGAAGGCGACCGGACAGCCCGGTCTGGTGACCGAGACACTCGGGCCCGACTGCATCACCCCCTGGCGTCTCTTCTCCAGCTTCTACGCGCAGACCGGCGGCACCGTGCTCTCCGCGGACGGCAAACGCCTCGCCCTCGACGACGCCAAGGCGCTGCGGGTACTGGAATACCTGGCACGGCTCATCGAGGAAGGGCTCATGGTGCGCCGCGTCGACTACGCGGGATCCATCGGCGTCTTCAACGGCGGGAAGACCGCCTTCCACCTCAACGGCGAATGGGAGATCACCACCTTCAGGACCACCGGGCTCCCGTTCTCCATGACCCGCATCCCCGCGCTCTTCGGGACGGCTGCCACCCAGGCCGACTGCCACTCCTTCGTCCTGCCGCACCAGGCGGACCGCGGCGGTGCCCCGAACGAGGCTGCCCACACCCTCGTCGCCTGGATGCTGAAGAACTCCGTGGCCTGGGCCGAGGGCGGGCACGTGCCCGCCTACCTGCCGGTGCTCGACGATCCGGCCTACCTCGCCCTGAAGCCGCAGTCCGAGTACCGCACCGTGATCGACGATGTGGCGCTGGACGAACCCGCGTGGTTCGCCGGGTCCGCCTCCCGGATGTGGATCGAGCTCGGTGCCGTGTTCTCCGGTGTCCTCACCGGCTCCCGGAGCCCGCGCAATGCCCTGACCGAGGCCAAGGCCCGGCTGCGGACACTCCTCGACACCCGCAACCCCCTCCCGGGAGCCCCGTCATGACCTCCACCACCGCGGCGGCGCCGGCACCCGTGGCGAAGCCCGCCCAGGGCGCGGCCGGGCGTCCGTCCCGCACCGTGCACAGGAAGTGGACCGAACACGGCCTGGTGTTCATCGCGCCCTTCCTCGTCGTGTACGCCGGGTTCCTGATCTGGCCGCTGATATCCGGCCTGGGCATGAGTCTCACCAGCGAGAACATCACCGGCACCGGGGGTGAGTTCGTCGGCCTCGACAACTACGCCGAGGCGGTGCGCGACCCCGCCGTGTGGTCCTCGCTGTGGAACACCGTCTGGTTCACGGTCCTGTCCACCGTCCCCCTCGTCGTCGTCGGCCTCGTGCTGGCCCTGCTCGCCCACCAGCTGCGGGTGGTGCAGTGGCTGTGGCGGCTCAGCTGGTTCGCGCCCTTCCTGCTGCCGTCCGGCGTGGTCTGCCTGCTCTTCATGAACATGATCCTGCCGTCCGGCTTCGGCCTCGCCGACCAGATGCTCGCCGCGGTCGGACTGACGCCGGAGATCGGCTGGCTGACCGACGAGCGGTACGCCATGCTCAGCGTCGTGGCGACCACCGTCTGGTGGACCGTCGGCTTCAACTTCCTGCTGTATCTCGCCGCCCTCCAGGCCATCCCGGCGCACCTCTACGAGGCCGCCGAACTGGACGGTGCGGGCGCGGGCAAGCGTCTCCTGCACATCACCCTGCCGATGCTCCGCCGTACCACCGGGCTCGTCGTGGTCCTCCAGATGCTGGCCTCGCTGAAGATCTTCGACCAGGTCTACATCATGACCGGCGGAGGCCCCGACGACTCCACCCGGCCGATCCTCCAGTACGTCTACCAGCAGGGCTTCACGGGCTACCGCATCGGCTACGCCTCCGCCGTCTCGTACATCTTCTTCGCCCTGATCCTGACCGTCTCCCTGGTGCAGCCGCTGCTGTCCCGGCGCCGAGCTGAGGAGGCCGCGAAGTGAGCGGTTCCACCACCGTCACCACCCGCCCCACCCCGCGGCCGGAGCGGCCCTCCGACGCCGGGGGCCGCCGCCTGCGCTGGACGCGCGGCAGGGTCGTCCTGCTCGTCATCGCCCTGCTCCTCACCGCGGCCTGGCTCCTGCCGCTCGCCTGGGCCGTCGCCACCTCCCTGAAGCCGGAGGGCGACACGACGAAGACACCGCTCTCCTGGATCGGCTCGCGCGTCACCTTCGACGCGTACAGCAAGGTCTGGGAGTCCGGTGACCTGATGGTCTGGCTCATGAACTCGGCGTACATCTCCGTCATGACCACGCTGCTGACCGTCGTGACATGCGCGATGGCCGCGTACGGGTTCACCCGCACCGACTTCCGAGGCCGGCGGCTGCTCTACGGGCTGGTGCTGGCCGGCATCATGGTGCCCCCGCAGGTGCTCATCGCGCCCCTATTCCGCGAGATGGTGCAGCTCGGCCTCGTCGACACGTACTGGGGTGTGATCCTGCCCCAGGTCGCCGTGCCCGCCATGGTGTTCATCCTGGTGAAGTTCTTCGAAGGTGTGCCACGGGAGCTGGAGGAGGCGGCCTTCTGCGACGGCGCCGGCCGCTGGCGGGTGTTCTGGACGATCGTGATCCCGCTGTCCCGGCCCGTGCTGGCGGCGGTGGCGATCTTCACCTTCATCTCCACCTGGAACAACTTCCTCTGGCCGTTCCTCGTGACCACCGACCCGGGCGGCATGACGCTGCCCGTCGGCCTCGTCAACGTCCAGTCGTCCTTCGGGGTGCGGTACGCCCAGATCATGGCGTCGCTCGTCATCGCCGGGATGCCGCTCCTGATCGTCTTCGCGTTCTTCCAGCGGCAGATCGTGCGCGGTATCGCGCACACCGGTCTCGCCGGCCAGTAGAGCCCGCGTCACACCTGACGGCCCGTACGGACACACCGTCCGTACGGGCCGTCAGGCGATTCCCCTGCCACGCGCAAGCAGCAGCGCCACATCCGCCGACGCCACCGCCACCGTCCCCGCGAGCGCCGCCTTGCGCCATCTCCCGGTCGCCCGTGGACCGGCGTACGCCGTTGTCGCCACCACGGCGCAGAGAGCGACCCCGCAGAGGAGCGCGACACCCCGCCCACCGGGAGGCCCCGCGGGCCCCAGGACCAGCACCGCCGTGGCCGCCGACAACGGGAGGGGCAGCAGGATCCGGGTGCGGGCCGGCCCCAGTCGCTGGGGCAGGCCGCGGACACCCGCCAGCAGATCCTCCTCGATGTCCGGGAGCACGTCGCCCAGATGGGCCGCGACTCCGAGCAGCGCACCCGTCACGACCGCCCACCACGCGGGCCAGGGGCTTCCCGGAAGGCTCAGGGCGACCAGACACGGAAGGCTGCCGAAACCGATCGCGTACGGCAGCCAGGACAGCACCGTCTCCTTGAGCTTCAGGTTGTACGCCCATGCCGCCACGACCCCGGCCAGATGCGCCGCACCCGCCGCCGCACCGCAGGCGAACGACAGCACCAGGCACAGGGACAGCGCGGTGAACGCCGCCCTCCACACCGCTCCCCGGCCCACCGCACCACGGGCCACCGGCTTGCCGGGGCGTGCGGCCTGGGCGTCGCGGCGTGAGTCGAACGCGTCGTTGCACCAGCCCACCGAGAGCTGCCCGGTCAGCACGGCGGCGGAGACCAGCACCCAACGGCCGCCCCCCGGACCGGAACTGACGGCCAGTGCGGTGACGAGTGTGGTCACCGCCAGGACCGGACCCGGATGACAGGACAGCACGAGCCCCGCCGAGGAGCGGGGCAGGCGCAGTGCGGGGGGAAGTGCCGAGGGCCGGTCCGTGGTGTCCACGGGGCGATCGTAAGGACACCAAGGCGTACGAATACGGCAGCCGCGCGTCGCATGTGCACTGATTTGCCCCGGTTCGTTGGCAGGATGGGGGCATGATCTCTCCGAAGCGGTGGCCAGGGTGACCCGGATCGCGGCGGTGCACGGAGTCCTTCCGCCGCACCGCCACACCCAGGGCGAGGTCACCGACATGGTGGCGCGCACCTGTCTGCCCTCGGGGGCCGACCGCCGCGTGCTGGACCGGATCCACGCGAACGCGGGCGTGCGCACCCGGAACATGGTGCTGCCCCTGGAGCGCTACGGCGAACTGGACGGCTTCGGGGCGGCGAACGACGTGTTCGTCGGCGCGGCCGTCGACCTCGGCGCCGAGGCCGTCCGCGGCGCCCTGCGCAAGGCCGGGCTGCGCCCCGACGACGTGGACCTGCTGATGTTCACCTCGGTCACGGGAATCGCCGCCCCCTCGATCGACGCGCGGCTCGTCGGACGCCTCGGTCTGCGCCCCGACGTGAAGCGGCTCCCCGTCTTCGGCCTGGGCTGCGTCGCCGGGGCAGCCGGGGTGGCACGGCTGCACGACTACCTGCTCGGCCGGCCCGGGCAGGTGGCCGTACTGCTCTCGGTCGAACTCTGCTCCCTGACCTTCCAGCGGGACGACGCGAGCCCCGCCAACCTCGTCGCCACCGCCCTCTTCGGCGACGGCGCCGCGGCCGCGGTACTCGTCGGCGACGGCCACCGGACGCCGGTGGACGGTCCCGAGGTGGTGGACACGCGCAGCCGCCTGTATCCGGACACGGGGCACGTCATGGGCTGGGACATCCGCAGCTCCGGCTTCCGGGTGGTGCTCGACCCGGCCGTCCCCGACGTCGTACGCCGCTATCTCGCCGAGGATGTCAGCGGCTTCCTGGAGGAGCACGGGCTGAAACCGAAGGACGTCGCCCGCTGGGTGTGCCATCCCGGCGGGCCCAAGGTCCTGGAAGCCGTCACCGACGTCCTGTCCCTGCCCGAGGGCGCCCTCGACGTCACCTGGAGTTCGCTGGCCGAGGTCGGCAACCTGTCGTCGTCCTCGGTCCTGCACGTCCTGCGGGACACGATGGAGCAGCGGAGCCCCGAGCCCGGAACGCCCGGTCTGCTGATGGCCATGGGCCCGGGATTCTGCTGCGAACTGGTGCTGCTGCGCTGGTAGTCCGGAGGAACACATGATCTGGTACATGGCCCTCGTGCTGGCCGTCGCCGCCGAACGGCAGGCCGAGCTCGTGGTGGCGCTGCGCAACGCCCGCTGGAGCCTGGCCCGGGGCGGCACCGAGGCGGGCCGCGGTCACTACCCGGTGATGGTGGCCCTGCACACCGGACTGCTCGCCGCGTGCCTCGCCGAGGCATGGCTGGCAGGCCGCCCGTTCGTGCCCTGGTTCGGCTGGGCCATGGTGGCGGTGGTGGCCGCCGCGCAAGGACTGCGCTGGTGGTGCGTCCGCACGCTCGGGCGCCGCTGGAACACCCGGGTCATCGTCGTCCCCGGTCTGCCCCTGGTGACCGGAGGGCCCTACCGGTGGCTGCGTCACCCGAACTATGTGGCGGTCGCCGCCGAAGGGGCCGCTCTGCCGCTGGTCCACGGAGCCTGGGTGACCGCCGTCCTGTTCACCGTGGGCAACGCGGCGCTCATGACCGTACGCATCCGGTGCGAGGACTGCGCGCTGGCCCGCTTCGCGGGAGCGGACGCACCCGCGTGATCGACATCCTGGTGGCGGGCGGCGGGCCGGCCGGCCTGGCGGCTGCGATCCGGGCCGCCATGGCCGGCCTGGAGGCCGTCGTGCTCGAACCCCGCCCGACACCCGTGGACAAGGCCTGCGGCGAGGGAATCATGCCCAGCGGGGTGGCTGCCCTGCGCGCGCTGGGCGTCACCCCGGCAGGCAGCGAACTCCGGGGGATCAGGTACGTCGAGGGCCCCCGGCAGGCCGAGGCGGCCTTCCGGGGCGGCCCCGGGCTCGGCGTCCGCAGGACCGAGCTGCACACCGCCCTGCACCGGCGTGCCCAGGAGCTCGGGGTGCGCCTCGTCGCGGACCGGGCGGGGGAGGTGCGCCAGGGGCACGACAGCGTCACGACGGCGGGACTGACCGCCCGTTGGCTGATCGCCGCCGACGGACTGCACTCACCGCTGCGCCGCGAGCTCGGCCTGGAACGCCCCTGCACCGCACCCCGCAGATACGGGCAGCGCAGGCATTACCGGACCGCCCCCTGGACGGACCTCGTGGAAGTCCACTGGTCGCGTCACGGCGAGGCGTATGTGACGCCGGTGGGGGAGGGGCTGGTGGGTGTCGCCGTGCTCAGCCGCCACCGTGGCTCCCA
Source organism: Streptomyces sp. NPDC102441 (assembly GCF_044765585.1). Lineage (NCBI taxonomy): Bacteria > Bacillati > Actinomycetota > Actinomycetes > Kitasatosporales > Streptomycetaceae > Streptomyces > Streptomyces sp. NPDC102441. The sequence goes on along the minus strand of NZ_JBIWKH010000005.1, from coordinate 324,426 downwards.
CGAGCAGCACCTCTCCGCGTTCCCCGCCCTGGCCCACAGGCTCCACGGCCTGGAGGCGGGCGCCGTACGCGGCGCCGGCCCGCTGCGCCGGAGCGCGAGCGCACCGGGAGCCGGCCGGATCCTGCTGGCCGGTGACGCGGCCGGCTACGTCGACGCGCTCACCGGCGAGGGCATCGCCCTCGCGGCGGCGACCGCGTCGGCGGCGGTCGACTGCATCGCCGAGGGACGCCCCGAGGCATACCCGGCGCGGTGGGCGCAACTCACGCGACGGCACCGGCTGCTCACCGGCGCGCTGCTGGGCGCCGCAGGACACCCTTGGACCGCCGGGCTGATCGTGCCCGCGGCCCAGCGGCTGCCCTCGCTGTTCGGCGCCGCGGTACGCGCCCTGCAGTAACCGCCTCCGGGAACAGGCCACCGCCCTCTGCCATTCTGTCCGGGTGCCGCCCTCACCGCGTACACCGCAGCCCATCACCCCCGATCCGCCGTACCCGGCGATGAACCCGCTGATGACGCAGTCCTGGCTGGACCTGGCGTTCCTGCACTGGGCGGCCGACCCCGGGGACGTGGCGCCGCTCCTGCCCGCCGGAACCGTGCCGGACACCCTGGACGGAGTCACCTACGTCGGACTGGTCGCCTTCCGGATGTACCGCGTCGGGTTGCTCGGCCTCCCAGGCATCCCCTACCTGGGCTCCTTCCCCGAGACCAATGTCCGGCTGTACTCGCGGGACGAGCACGGCAGACCCGGGGTGGCCTTCCGCTCGCTCGACGCCTCCAGACTGATCCCCGTGGCCGTCGCCCGGGCCGTCTTCCGACTGCCGTACATGTGGTCCCGAATGGAGGTGCGGCGCGAGGCCGACACCGTCACCTACACCAGCAGACGGCGCGTCCCCGGTCCCCGGGGTGCCCACAGCCGGATCGTGCTGCGCGCCGGCGAACGGATCGGGACGCCCAGCGAGCTCGAACACTTCCTGACCGCGCGGTGGGGGATACACAGCACGTTCTACGGGCGCCCGGTGTATCTCCGGAACGCACATCCCCGCTGGCCCCTGCACCGGGCGCGGCTCCTCGAGTGCGACGAGAGCCTGGTGACGGCGGCAGGGCTGCCCGCGCCCGCCGGGGAGCCGGTGAGCGTGCTGTACTCACCCGGAGTCCCGGTGCGCTTCGGCCGCCCGCGAGGCCGGCGGGGCGGCGAGGAAGCGGCAAGCCGTGTAGAAAGGGGGACATGGCCGGACGCTACGGCCGCCCGCGTCCGTTTCTCCGAATGAGAAGCCTCGCTGGTCAGGTCTTTCTCCTGCAGGTGGCGATCGTGGTGCTGCTCGTCGCTGCATCCGTGGCGGCGCTCGTGCTGCAGTCCCGGGCCGACAGCGAACGCGAAGCCCGGAATCGCTCGGTCGCCGTGGCCGAGACCTTCGCGAACGCCCCCGGTGTGGAAGCGGCTCTGCGGAGCCCCGATCCCACCGCGGTGCTCCAGCCGAGGGCGGAGGCGGCGCGGAAGGGATCCGGGGTCGACTTCATCGTCGTCATGAACCTCGAATCCGTCCGCTACACCCATCCGCTGCCCGACAGGATCGGCAAGAAGTTCGTCGGCACCGTGGAACCCGCCCTGGACGGCCGGGTCGTCACCGAGAAGGTCGACGGGACCATCGGGCCGCTCGTCCAGGCCGTGGTGCCCGTGACCGGCGCGGGCGGCGAAGCCGTGGGCCTGGTGTCCGCGGGCATCACCATCAAGAACGTCAGCGGGGTCGCCGAGGGCCAGTTCCCCCTCCTGTTCGGCTCGGCCGCGGGGATCCTGCTGCTCGCCCTGGGAGGCACCGCACTCGTCACCCGACGCCTGAACCGCCAGACCCACGGACTCGGCCCGACCGAGATGACCCGGATGTACGAGCACCACGACGCCGTTCTGCACGCCGTGCGGGAGGGCGTGCTCATCGCCGGTGGCGAAGGGCGGCTGCTGCTGGCCAACGACGAGGCACGAAGGCTCCTGCGCCTTCCCCCGGACGTCGAGGGCACGCCCGTCGCGGAGCTGGGGCTCGACCCGGTCACCACCGAGCTGCTGGTCTCGGGGCGCAGCGCGACCGACGAGGTGCACTCCGTGGGCGACCGCGTCCTGGCCATCAGCCAGCGGGCCACGGACAGGCACGGCGGTCCGCCCGGCAGCGTGACGACCCTGCGGGACACCACGGAGCTGCAGGCCCTCACGGGCAGGGCCGCCATGGCACGCGGCAGGCTGAAGCTCCTCTACGACGCGGGCACGGAGATCGGCACCGCCCTGGATGTCGTACGCACGTGCGAGGAGCTGGCGGACTTCGCCACGAAACGGTTCGCCGACTACGCCACCGTGGATCTGGCCGAGGGCGTGCTGCGCGGCGAGGAACCCACGACCGTCAGCGCCACCACGGACGGCCTGCGCCGCTCGGCCTTCAGCGGACCCCGCGACGACACGGGACTCCACCCGCTGGGCTCCATGATCGGCTTTCTGCCGACCACGGACCTCGGGGCCGGCCTGCTCAGGGGCGAAGCCGTCCTCGACACCGATCTGCCGCGTCGCGCCGGCTGGCAGCAGCAGAACCCGGAACGCGCCGAACGCATCGTGGAGAGCGGATTCCACTCGCTGATGGCCGTCCCCATGCGGGCCAGGGGCGTGGTTCTCGGCGCGGCCCTGTTCTGGCGGGCTCAGACCCCCGAGCCGTTCGAGGAGGAGGACCTGTCCGTCGCGGAGGAGCTCGTCGCCCGCGCCGCGGTGAGCATCGACAACGCGCGCCGCTACTCGCGTGAGCACAACGTGGCGGTGACCCTGCAGCGCAGCCTGCTGCCGCAGGGGCTCCCGGACCAGAGCGCCATCGACGCCGCCTACCGGTACCTCCCCGCACAGGCGGGGCTCGGCGGGCTGGGCGGTGTGGGCGGCGACTGGTTCGACATCATCCCGCTGCCCGGCGCCCGGGTCGCACTCGTGGTCGGGGACGTGGTCGGGCACGGACTGCACGCCGCCGCCACGATGGGGCGCCTGCGCACGGCGGTCCACAACTTCTCGACCCTGGACCTGCCCCCCGACGAGCTGCTGTGGCACCTCGACGAGCTCGTCGCCCGCATCGACCAGGACGAGTCGGTCGAAGGCTCGGAAGGAGCAGGCGTCACCGGGGCCACCTGCATCTACGCGATCTACGACCCTGCGTCCGGGCACTGCACCATGGCGCGGGCCGGTCACCTCCAGCCGGTGATCATCAGCGCGGACGGCGTGGCCGCGTTCGCCGATGTGCCCGGTGGCCCGCCTCTGGGGCTCGGCGGAATGCCCTTCGAGACCCTCGACCTGGAGCTTCCGGAGGACAGCCGTCTGGTGCTCTACACGGACGGCCTCGTCGAGGACCGGCACCGCGACATCGACGAGGGGCTGGAACTCCTGCGCGACACCCTGTCCGGACACCCCGACCGGACCCCGGAGGAGACCTGTCAGGCCGTCCTCCGCGTCCTGGTCCCCGCCAAGGCCCGTGACGACATCGCGCTGCTCGTCGGGCGGACCCGCCGCCTCGCCCCCGAGAACGTCGCCGAATGGGACGTGCCCTCCGACCCGTCGGCGGTCGCGCGGATCCGCTCCGAGGTGTCCCGCATGCTGACCGAGTGGAATCTGGTCGAGGAGGCGTTCACGACCGAGCTGATCCTCAGCGAACTGGTCACCAACTCCATCCGCTACGCCAACGGCCCCATCGGCGTGCGGCTGATCCGCGACAGGACGCTCATCTGCGAGGTGTCCGACCGCAGCAGCACCTCGCCCCATCTGCGCCAGGCGGCCAGCATGGACGAAGGCGGCAGGGGACTGTTCCTCGTCGCCCAGCTGGCCGAACGCTGGGGCACCCGCTACACCGAAGACGGCGGCAAGGTCATCTGGACGGAACAGCTGCTGCAGCCGGAGATCAACGGCCCGGGATGACGCGGCACCGGCAGGTCACCGGCGGCACTCCAGGAACAGATGGGGTTCGGGAACCGCCCCCGGACGGTCCGGGGTGAACACGGTGTCGTACTCGTGTACGACGGTGAGCCCGACGTCGGTCGCCAGCGCTCTGAACGCCTCGGGTCCGAAGCTGGTCACCCGTACCTCCTGGCCCATGAAGACGGCGCTCACGCCCTCCACGTCCAGCGGCACGGTCGCCAGCACGAGATACCCGCCCGGCCTGAGCGCCCCCGCCAGGCGGTGCACGAGAGAGCGCTGCTCGTCGCGCGACATCTGCAGGAACGAGAAGTACACGCAGACCGCGTCGAAGCTCTCCTCCTCCAGAGTGACCTCGCGGATGTCGGCGCGGCGGAACGACGCCCCGGGAACGCGGCGGGACGCCAGGTCCACCATGACGGGCGAGACGTCGACCCCCAGCACCTCGTGGCCCGCGGCCGCCAGGGTGTGGGCGGTCGGCCTGCCCGTTCCGCTGCCGACGTCCAGAACCCTGCTGTGCGGATCCAGCCGCTCCAGCAGCCGGTTCAGCGAGTCCCGGTGCGCGGCCGAGCCGGCGAAGGCGGCCTCGTAGTCGGCCCCGATGGCGTCGAACGCCTCGGCTGCGGCGTGCTGGTGGCCCTCGGCCATGACGACGTCCCTTCCGGACAGTGGTTACGGGATACGGGCGACCGCGACATAGACGCCGCTCTCCTCCGGCCGGGGCGCCGGAGTGCCGCGGTACCACTCGGGGGCCGTCACCAGGCCGGGCTCGACGACGTCCAGGCCCTCGAAGAAGCCGGCGAACTCGGCACGGGTGCGCAACGCGAGCCGGATGCCGCCCTTGCCGTACTCGGCCGCGCCCTGCTCGCCGCGCTCGGGGTTCACGTCCGAGGCCCCCTGGGACAGCACCAGGTAGCTGCCCGTGGGCAGGGCGGCCGTCAGGGTGCGGACGCGTGCCCGAGGGTTCTGGTCGTCGGGAAGGAAGTGGAGCAGGCCCAGGAGTGAGAGAGCGACGGGGTGGTCGAAGTCCAGGAACTGGCTCACGCCCTCGCCGGCCAGCCAGGCGCGGGTCATGAAGGCACGGTTCTGGCACGCTCCGGCCTTCGCCTCTGCCGGCAGCTGCTGGGGCACCGCCCGGTCCGCCGGGTAGTTGTCCTTACCGCCGAGCAGTGAGTCGTAGACACGCGCCGAGTGGGGCCTGCCGGTGTCGATCGGGGGCCGGGATGTCCCAGTCGTCATGAAGAGCTCCGTCGCAGCTGGGGTGAACCGCTCCGCCCGCGAAGTCTGCCACAGCAACTCGCCGGTGGAAGGGAGCTGTTGGTGTCGCCCCATCTGATGCCTGTGTGACCGCTGACGGGCGCGAAACGGGCACCGTAACGGGCGAAGCAGGCGTTCGGCCGCTGCCGTACCGGCATCGCGGCACGGGCGACCAGCATGGGGAGCCGGAGTGAAACGGGCATGAACGGGCACAGCCTGTGGCGCGAAGAAGCTGGTCGTGGAGCCGTATCTGCTTGTACAAACAATGCGTGGGCCCGAACGGACGCTGGGCCCATGGCTGATTCGCACTAGTGCAGGGATGTGTCGTGGGCACCGAGGAACGCCGCCGAGGGATTCTCGAGACGGCCCGGCAGGACGGTTCGGTCGACGTGAACCGGCTGGCCGAACGGTTCGAGGTGGCCAAGGAGACCATCAGGCGTGACCTGCACACGCTCGAGGAGCACGGCCTCGTACGGCGTACGCACGGCGGCGCGTACCCGGTCGAGAGCGCCGGGTTCGAAACCACCCTGGCGATGCGCACCACCCACCACGTACCGCAGAAGTCACGGATCGCGACGGCCGCCGCCGAGCTGCTCGGTGACGCGGAGACGGTCTTCGTCGACGAGGGCTTCACTCCGCAGCTCATCGCTGAGGCCCTTCCCCGCGACCGGCCGCTGACGGTGGTCACCGCGTCCCTGGCCGTCGCCACGGTCCTGGCCGACTCGGAGAAGACCGCGGTGCTCCTGCTCGGCGGGCGTGTGCGCGGCAGCACCATGGCGACCGTCGACCACTGGGCCACCCGTATGCTCGCCGACTTCGTCATCGATCTGGCGTACGTGGGTGCGAACGGCATCTCCCGCCAGTACGGGCTGACGACCCCGGACCCGGCGGTCGGCGAGGTCAAGGCGCAGGCCATGCGCAGCGCCCGCCGCCGTGTCTTCGCCGGTGTCCACTCGAAGTTCGGAGCAGTGAGCTTCTGCCGCTTCGCCGGTGTCGGCGACTTCGAGGCCGTCGTCACCGACACCGGACTGCCCTCGGCGGAAGCCCAGCGCTACTCCCTGCTCGGCCCGAACGTGATCCGCGTCTGACACGACGGCGGGGACGGCCCCGCCGCCCCCGTCCCGTTCCCCCACTCCATTTCCCCCGCCCCTTCGTCCCCGTCCACCGTCCCCGCCTCCCCGCCCCCGCTCCCGTCCTCGTCATGAGGACACGGAGGGCAGCCCCGCCATGCCCGGAACCGTCAGGAGAACCGGAGGGCACGGGCACCGATCCCCGAGCCGCTACGACCGATCAGGAGAATCTATGCCCCACCAGCAACGACGCCGTGGGACCCGCGTGCGTGCGGTCGCGGGCACGGCAGTGATGGCCTTCCTAGCCGCCGGGTGCGCCGGAGCAGGCGGCACCGCGTTCGGTGGGGGTGACGCACTGAACGTACTGATGGTGAACAACCCGCAGATGCTGGAGCTGCAGAAGCTCACCGCCGAGCACTTCACCGAGGAGACCGGCATCAAGGTCCACTTCACGGTGCTCCCGGAGAACGACGTCCGCGACAAGATCAGCCAGGACTTCTCCAACCAGGCCGGCCAGTACGACGTGGGCACCATCAGCAACTTCGAAGTGCCCTTCTTCGCGAAGAACGACTGGCTGCACCCGCTCGACACCTACGCGGCGAAGGACACCGCCTTCGACCAGGACGACATCCTCGAACCCCTGAGGGAGTCACTCACCGCCGAGGGCAAGCTCTACGCAGAACCCTTCTACGGCGAGTCGTCCTTCCTCATGTACCGCAAGGACGTCTTCGAGGCGAAGGGGCTGACGATGCCCGCGCACCCCACCTGGAAGGAGGTGGCGGAACTCGCGGCCGGGGCGGACGGCGCCGAATCCGGGATGAAGGGCATCTGCCTGCGAGGGCTGCCGGGCTGGGGCGAGCTCATCGCCCCGCTGACCACCGTCGTCAACACCATGGGCGGCACCTGGTTCACGGAGGACTGGCAACCCCGGCTCACCTCACCGGAGTTCAAGAAGGCCACCAAGTTCTACGTCGACCTCGTGCGCAAGCACGGCGAGCGCGGCGCCTCCCAGTCCGGATACGCCGAGTGCCTCAACAACATGACGCAGGGCAAGACCGCCATGTGGTACGACGCCACGGCGGGCGCCGGTTCGCTGGAGGCGGCGGGCTCCCCGGTCAAGGGGAAGATCGGCTACGTGCCCGCGCCGGTCGAGGAGACCAAGAGCTCGGGCTGGCTCTACACCTGGGCCTGGGGCATCCAGAAGGCGTCCAAGAAGGCTGACGACGCCTGGAAGTTCGTCTCCTGGGCCTCCAGCAAGGAGTACGAGACGCTCGTCGGTGAATCCAGCGGCTGGTCCAACGCGCCGGCGGGCAAGCGGGCCTCCACCTACGACAACCCCGAATACCGCAAGGCGGCAGGTTCCTTCGCGGACGTCACCGAGCAGGCCATCTCCGGCGCCGACCCGAAGAACCCGGGTGTCCAGCCGCGCCCCGTGCCCGGGATCCAGTTCGTCGGCATCCCCGAGTTCACCGATCTCGGCACCAGGGTCGCGCAGGAGATCAGCGCGGCCATCGCCGGCCGCCAGTCCGTCGACAAGGCGCTGGCAGCTTCCCAGAAGCTGGCCGAACAGGTCGCCAAGGAGTACCGATGACCACAGCAGTCGGCACCACCCCCCAGTCGCCACCCCGGCCACCCGCCGCCCAGGCCCGTAAGAAGAGCCGCGCCCGGGCCTGGGCCACCAGGGCCCCGCTGCTCCCCGCGCTGGTCTTCCTGATCGTCGTCACCCAGCTGCCGTTCGTGGCGACCCTGGTGATCTCACTCTTCGACTGGAACTCCCTCAGCCCCGACAAACGCGCGTTCAACGGGCTCGACAACTACGCGTCCGTGTTCACCGACGCCGCGCTCCGCGACTCGGTCTTCACCACGATCCTGCTGACCGTGGGCGTCGTCCTCGCCACGGTGGTCATCGGACTGGCCCTCGCACTGCTCCTGGACCGTGCGTTCTTCGGCCGCGGTCTGGTCCGCACACTGCTCATCACGCCGTTCCTGATCGTGCCCGTATCCGCCGCGCTCCTGTGGAAGCACGCGCTCTACAACCCGGAGTACGGGCTCCTCAACGGCGCACTGAGCTGGGTCGGTGACCTCTTCGGTGACACGAACCCGGCCCAGCCCGACTGGATCGCGGAGATGCCGCTGCTCGCCGTGATCGCCGCACTGGTCTGGCAGTGGACGCCGTTCATGATGCTGATCCTGCTCGCGGGGCTCCAGAGCCGGCCCGCGGAGGTCGTCGAGGCGGCACGCCTCGACGGTGCGAGCCCCTGGCAGACCTTCCGCTATCTGACCCTGCCGCACCTGCGCAGGTACCTCGAACTCGGAGTGCTGCTCGGCGCCGTCTACATCGTGCAGAACTTCGACGCGGTGTTCACGATCACCGCGGGCGGCCTCGACACCGCCAACCTTCCGTACACGATCTACCAGACCTTCTACCAGGCCCACGAATACGGACTGGCGTCCGCCGCGGGAGTCGTGGTGGTGATCGGCACGATCATCATCGCCACCTTCGCGCTCCGGACCGTCTCGTCCCTCTTCAGTGAGGAGGCGAACCGCGCATGACCACTGCCACCGTCCCCGCGCCCGCCCCGTCCGTGCGACGCGTCCTGCGGCGGGCACGACGCCGCTCCACCGCGCTCGGCCTGCTCGCCTGGGCGGCAGGACTCGCCTTCTGCCTGCCCGCGCTGTGGATGCTGCTGACCTCGCTGCACGCGGAGTCGGACGCCGCGACCAACCCGCCCTCGGTCTTCGCGCCGCTCACCCTCGACGGCTACCGGGCCTTCTTCGGCGCCGACACCGGCGTCACGCCGTGGCCGCCGCTGCTCAACTCCCTGGGCGCGTCCTTCTTCTCCACGGTCCTGGTGCTCCTGCTGGCGCTCCCGGCGGCGTACGCCCTCTCCATCCGGCGCGTGCGCAAGTGGACCGACGTGATGTTCTTCTTCCTGTCCACGAAGATGCTGCCCGTCGTCGCAGGGCTCCTCCCGGTCTACCTGTTCGCCAAGAACGCCGGGATGCTCGACAACATCTGGCTCCTCGTCCTGCTCTACACCTCGATGAACCTGCCGATCGCGGTCTGGATGATGCAGTCCTTCCTCGCGGACGTGCCGGTGTCGGTGATCGAGGCCGCCCAGGTCGACGGCGCGAGGCTGCCGACCGTCCTGGCCCGGGTGGTCGCACCCATGGCCGCCCCAGGGATCGCGGCCACCGCGCTGATCTGCTTCATCTTCAGCTGGAACGAACTGCTCTTCGCACGGGTGCTCACCGGCGTCGTCGCCCAGACCGCCCCCGTCTTCCTCACCGGATTCGTCACCAGCCAGGGCCTCTTCCTGGCGCAGCTGTGTGCCGCGTCCGTCGTCGTGTCCCTGCCGGTGCTCGCCGCCGGCTACGCCGCCCAGGACAAACTCGTCCAGGGCCTGTCTCTCGGAGCAGTGAAATAATGCGGGCAGCCGTCGTCGAAGCACCCGGCAAGATCTCCGTCACCACCGTCCCCGACCCCACGCCCGGCCCCCGCGAGGTCGTCGTGTCCGTCGCCTCGTGCGGGCTGTGCGGCACCGATCTGCACATCCTGCAGGGCGAGTTCGCGCCCTCCCTGCCGCTCGTCCCCGGCCACGAGTTCGCCGGCGAGATCGTGGGCGTCGGACGTGACGTCACGGAACTGGCCGTCGGCGACCGAGTCGCCGTCGACCCCTCCCTGCACTGCCACGAGTGCCGTTACTGCCGCAGTGGACGCGGCAACCTCTGCGAACGCTGGGCCGCCATCGGTGTCACCGTCTCCGGCGGCGCCGCCGAGTACGCCGTGGCCCCCGTCGCCAACTGCGTGCGGCTGCCCGAGCACATCGACGTGAAGGACGCCGCCCTCATCGAGCCGCTGTCCTGTGCGGTCCGGGGTTACGACGTCCTGAGCAGCACCCTCGGCGCCGAGGTGCTGATCTACGGCTCCGGAACCATGGGCCTCATGATGCTGGAGCTCGCCAAGCGCACCGGGGCTGCGGGCGTGGACATCCTGGACGTCAACCCCGACCGCCTCGCCACGGCGGGCCTCCTCGGCTGCTCCCGGTCGGCGGCCGGCGCGGACGAACTGGAGCGGCCCGGCGGCTGGGACGTGGTCATCGACGCCACGGGAAACGCCGCCGCCATCCAGGACGGCCTGGGACGCGTCGCCAAGGGAGGGACCTTCCTCCAGTTCGGGGTCGCCGACTATGCGACGACGGCCGTCATCGAGCCGTACCGCATCTACAACCAGGAGATCACCATCACCGGCTCGATGGCCGTCCTGCACAGCTACGAACGTGCCGCCGCGCTCTTCGCCGCCGGAGTCCTCGACCCTGCCGTCTTCATCAGCGACCGGCTGCCGCTCGACCAGTACCCGCAGGCCATCGACCGCTTCAAGGCGGGCATCGGCCGCAAGATCGTGGTCGAGCCGTGACGGGCGGCCCGGGCGCCGTCCTCGTACTGGGAGAGGCCCTCGTTGACCTCGTACCCGTGGCCGGTGACGCCGGCGTACGGGCCGCCCAGTCCGGCGGGGCCCCGGCCAACGTCGCCGTCGGCCTGGTCACGCTCGGCACCCCGGCCTCGTTCGCCGGGGGACTGGGCGGCGACGGCTTCGCCCGCACGATCGAGGAGCGGATGCGGGCGGCCGGGGTCGACCTCACGCTGTGCGCGCGCTCCGGCCTGCCCACCGCGCTGGCGGTCGCCGAGCCCGGCGCGGGGGGCACGGGCTACCACTTCCACCTCCAGGACACGGCGACGTTCCGGCTGCCGGACCTGTCCGCCCGGGCGGCCGGCTTCGGGGCCGTGTACGTCGGCGGGCTCGCCGCCGTTGTGGAGCCCGCGGCGTCGGCCGTGCGGGCGGCCGCAACCGCGGCGGCCGAGCACTCCCTGCTCTTCGTGGACCCCAACGTCCGCCACGACCGCACTCTGGGCCCGGACCACGGTGCGGCGGCGCTGCGCGAACTGTGTGGCCTCGCACACGTCGTGAAGGCGAGCGACGAGGACCTGGAGCGCCTGTGGCCGGGGGCCGCTCCGGAGGAGACCTGCCGGAGCCTGGCGGCCGGAGGACGGCTGGTGGTCCTCACCCGGGGCGCCCGGGGCAGTACGGCGTACACCGCGACCGAGCCGCCCGTGTCCGTCGCCGCCACACCCGTCGAGGTCGTCAACACGATCGGCGCGGGGGACGCGTTCGCCGCGGGCCTGCTGAGCCGGATGGGAAGACACGGGTCCTTCACGGTGGCACAGGGTCCTGAGGAGGTGCGGGACATGCTGGCCTTCGCCTCCGAGGCGGCCGCCTCGGTGTGCGCGCGGACGGGCACGGAGCCCTCCGCCCCCGCCGGCATCTGACGGGACGCGCCGGACGTGGACATGCGCACCCGCGCGCGGGTGCGCATCCTGGCTGTGTGACCTGGAGCCCCGATGGCAGCCGAACGCCCGACGGACTGTCGCTGGTGCTCGCCCAGGCCGTGGTGAGCGCCGTCGACGCAGTCGGCGGCTATGCGGGCGCCGTGTACCTGCGCTCCCGGACCCCGGGCCTCCTCCTGATGGCAGTGCTCGCGGGGCTGTCCGTACCGCTGCTGCGTCCCTGGTGGCGGATGCACGTGAACCGTCCCTTGCCGGTGGCCGAGGCCTACCGGGCGAACCGGCCCGTCTACCTGGGTGACGCGGAGGAGGCCATGCGCCGGTTCCCGCAGCTGATGGCGGGCCTGCCCTTCCCCTTCGGGTCGCTCTACGTCCCCGTCTCCAGCGGGACCACACCGGTGGGGGTGCTCGTCGTACTGCGGTACGCCACCCGGGGCGTACCGGTCGGCGGCGCGGACCGCCGCCGGCTGGAGGCACTTGCCCAGCGGCTCGGCGCCGACATCGCCGCGCAGGACCGGCCGGCCGAGTGGGACGGCGAGCCCGTGCCCGTACGGCTGCCCTCGGACACCGCGCGGCAGATGCGCGTCGGACACTTCGAGTGGGACATGGGCAGCGGGGCCGTCACCGCGGACGACCGCACGCACGAGATCCTGTGCCACGACGGAACTGCGGCTCGATCCGGGAGCCGTTCTGGCCCTCTTCACGGACGGGCTCGTGGAGAAGTCCGGCACCGACATCGACGAGGGCATCGAGCGGCTGCGCAGCACCCTGGACGAGGTGGGACACATGCCGCTGGCCGAGACCGCCGACCGGGTCATCGGAGAGGCCCAGCAGGACGAGGACCGGCCCGACGACATCGCACTGCTGATGGCCGCCCGCCGGGATCCGTCCCGCTGAACACCGCCGGTCACAGCCCGGTGCGGTGTCCGTCATGCGGAACTCACCCCGTGCCGACTGCGCCCCGGGCGCGCGATTGAGGCATCCTCTGCTGGTCGGGCAGATCGGGCCCGCGGTGGTGGCTGGACCGTCCGCCGCGGTCTGTGACGGAGAAGGATTCGGAACCAGATGGCAGACAACTCGGACATGTTGGCCTTCGTGCGGGCACGCCTCGCCGAGGAGGAGGACATCGCGCGGGAAGCGGGCGGCGACGGCTGGCGGACTCCGGCCGAGGCGCCCGGCGAGGTGCACGACCGGACGAGCGGAATCGCGTTCGTCGTGCGGTCGCGTGGCTACGACCGGCACATCGCCTACCAGGACCCGGCACACACTCTGCGCCGCGTCGAGACCACCAGGGTCCTTCTTGACGAGTACGAGGAGATCGCGGTCCTGGACACCGACCGCCCGGCCCAGGACTTCACCTCGGGCCGCGCCGTCGGGCTGGGCTTCGTCGTCCGGCAGATGGCCGCCGAGCACGCGGGGCATCCCGACTACCGGGTCAAGTGGCTGCCCAGGTTCTCCCACTGGGGCCCACCCTCCCCGCCGGACTGAAGCCGGCCGGGGCCGAGTGCCGGAATGAGTACGGGGGAGCGGGGTGTCTGAGTATCCGGCCCGATCCCGGGACCGGCCCCCTCCGGTCGAATGGAGCCATGCCCACCGAAGCGCCGACGCGCCCCCGCATCCAGAACCTGGCCAGTGCCGGCACGGCGCTGGCCGTGACCCTGCTCCCGCTGGCCGTCGGCGTCCTGCTGGCCAGGACGATGGCGCTGGATCCGATGACATCCGTGAACGCGTTGGTCACCAGCGGCGGACAGCGCGCCCGTCTCGCCCCTTCGCGATGGGTGCTGAAGGCTCGAACGCGTGAGCTTCTATCCCGGCGGTAATGGAACCTCTGTCCAGAAAGCGCTGTCGCTTCTGTTACATGGATCCGCCTGGTCCGGACGGGGGCGCCAGGGGGAGCGGCCCCGAGGTGAACGGGGCGCCATGGCCAGGCCATCCTCCCCAGGAAGGGTCGGTGCAACGATCAACGGTTGACAGGTCTACGACTGTCGGCATCCGTGCCGGGTGCAGTCGTCTGTGACAGGAATGTCCGCACTTCGTCACACGGTCCAGGGCGTCTTTCGGCCACCTCGAAAGCGGGACAAAGTTTGCGTTCCCGGCACGACGCCGGGTCGGAAAACGCCCGGCACTTCGTTCCGGGCCCGCATGATGAGGGGTTTCCATGTCCCGTTCCGCACGACGGATCACCGCCACCGTTCTCGCCTCAGGCGCCCTGCTCGCCGCAGCGGCTCTTCCGGCAACGGCCGATGGCCGGGACCACGGCCACAACCGGCCGGCACAGCGCTCGACGGTCGTCCTGGGCAAGATCCAGCACGACAGCCCCGGCCGCGACAACGGCTCCAACCGCAGCCTGAACGCCGAGTGGGTCACCGTCACCAACACCGGCCGTCAATCCGTCAACCTCCGCGGCTGGACGCTCACCGACGAGAGCCGTCGCACGTACAAGTTCGACCTGCGGCTGCCCGCCCGCTCCTCCGTCCGCGTCCACACCGGTGTCGGCCGTGACACCAGGCACGACGTGTACCAGGACCGTCGCAGCTACGTGTGGGACAGCAGGGACACCGCCACGCTCCGGGACAACCGTGGGCACAAGGTCGACTCCGAGTCCTGGGGCCGGCACCGTGACGGCGGTCACCGCGGCAACCGCTGAACGCACCGGTAGGGGGAAGCGGCGTTCTCCCTGACTGAAACGGCGTACCACGGCTCACCCCCGTGGTACGCCGTACGCGTGCGGCGTGCAGCCGCCGTAGGGCGGGGGCTGTGCACGGGGAGGCGCCGGGTGATGTCAGGATGGGCTCATGACCATCAAGGCGTATTTCGACATCACCATCGACGACCAGCCCGCTGGGCGGATTGCGTTCAACCTCTTCGACGACGTGGTTCCCAAGACCGCGGAGAACTTCCGTGCGCTGGCCACCGGTGAGCAGGGCTTCGGCTACGCGGGCTCGCCGTTCCACCGGGTCATCCCGGACTTCATGCTCCAGGGCGGCGACTTCACCAACGGCAACGGCACCGGCGGCAAGAGCATCTACGGCGAGAAGTTCGCCGATGAGAACTTCACGCTGAAGCACAACAAGCCGGGTCTGCTCTCGATGGCCAACGCCGGCCCGAACAGCAACGGTTCGCAGTTCTTCATCACCACCGTCGTCACCCCGTGGCTGGACGGCAAGCACGTGGTGTTCGGCGAGGTCGCCGACGAGGCGAGCATGGAGCTCGTCCGCAAGATCGAGTCGCTCGGCTCCTCGACCGGCAAGACCAAGGCGAAGATCGCCGTCTCCGAGTCCGGCGTTCTCTGAGCCCACTCGACGGGGCTCCCGGCCGGTTCGCACGGGCCGGGAGCCCCGAGTCGTGCCATGGCCTGATCTGACCTGACCTGACCTGACCTGACCCGGCCGGGGAGCGGTGGAGCCCCGGGCGGCCGGAAGGCGTCCCGGACCGGGGAGTGCCAGGGGGAGACCCCGCGCACGGCGGGCACGGGACGGAATGACCGCACGGTGCGTACCGATCTCGCCGGCAGGACCGCTGTCGTGACCGGCTCCTCGCAGGGCATGGGGCTCGCCGTCACCACCGGGCCGGCCGGTGCGAAAACGCGCGCGGACCGGCTTGACTCCAATCGCGGGCCGTGGTCCCCGTAGACCGTCATTTCCTCGCTCTTCTACGCCGAGGCGCCCGCTCTTTTCGCACCGCCCTGGCCCAGGTCCCAGGGCTGGACGGTGTACTTCCCCGGGGCGAACCGCTCGACCGCGTCAACGATCAAGTCAGCTTGACCCGGCCGCCGTCGGCGCCAGAGGGAGTTGCCGAGCGAATACATCATCACCGCTCTCGGCCCGCCTGAGGCGTTCGGCTGCTCCGGAAGCGCGCCTGCCTTCAGCACCAGCAGCAGGTAGCTCCGCCTGCTGTTGAACCGGACCTTGTCGATATCGGCCCAGCGCACGGTCTCCGTGCGGCGGGTCCCCACCTTGCTGATACCCGTTGAGTCGATACGCAGGGCCGGATATCGCCACGCAAGCGCGAGCAGCGGCGGCAAGATCACCACTGCTGCTATCACCGGCAGTCCCACATATCCGCCGACGCCCGGCCAGCTCACGGCCCTCATGCCCTCACCCTCGATCAGCGCAGCGAACACAAATACCATGAGCCCTTCGACGATCACCAGGGCGAGCATGGCCGCGAGGAGCGCACCGAGGTAGGTCCCGCCGCGGCGCGCCCGCTCAGCGGGGAGCTCCAGCCCTTCGGTGGAACCGGGGGGTGTGGACATGATGCTTCCTTCGTCTGGGCCTCAGGCGGCGAGTGCACGTCTCACAACTCGGCGCTCGAGAAGCGTGGTTGGACATCCGATATGAACTGTCCGGCTGAAGCATCATGTCAGCACGATCGCGGGAAACGAGGAGGGGGCAGCGGTACGTCGCGCGTCGCCTGCGCCCACCACGCATGCTCAAAATGCCTTGGCCATTCACTCCATCGCCTGGGCATCTGCCGGTTCGGAAAAGGCTGCTGATGTACGCCGCGCTCAGGGTGCAGATCATCAACTTGCAGGTTCTGTAGCTTGAGTAGTGAGGAGAGTGACGCAAGACCGCCAGCTCTGTCTCCGTGCGTCCTACCTGCATGTCTTCACTTTTCCACGAAGCTGTGCTCAGTACCTCGCCACCGCACTGTTCGCCGGGACTGCGTCCGCCGTCGCCTGGGCCCGCAAGAGGTGGCAAGCCCGGCGTCCACCAGGCGATCTGCACAACGAGGACAGCGGCGAGCAACTAATCTCTGGCTTAGTTCCGGAGAATTCTCGTAGTCCTCACCGTTCCTCGGCATCACCCATTCAAGTTGAGTAGCCGCACCGACCTCCCCTCCACAAGCCAAAACGGTCCACCGGAGAACCGGCGGACCGTCTGACGGATCGGGGTTATGGGGCGCTTGGATTCAGTTCATGCTTTGCCACCAGGCCGGCGAGACGCTTAGGCGGTGCACATCTCCTGCTCGTGTGCCTTCGAAGAAGCCGGAATCTGTGCTCGCAGGAGAACTCTCGGCCACCACGAGGATCCTCACACCGGACCCCAGCACTTTGTAGCGATGGATGTCTGTAGTTGCGGCGTCGTTATCTGTTTCGATGACGTAGCCCTGGTCGGTGATCTCAGCGGACAACTTGTCGAACCGGGCCCGGGGCGAGAAGGGGCCGTACCGGTGTTGGAGCGCTGCCGGCACTTGTGCTGCCGTATCCAGGCGTAGGCGATGAACCTGCACGCTGATGCCGAAACAGGTCCACGAGCCTTCTTCCTGCTGGAAGGACAGCTCTACCAGCCCGTAGTCTCGGCGTAGGAGACCCTGCGATTCGATGTCGAGGTAGTCTCCGCCCAGGGCAGTTTTCCACTCGGCAGGCTGAGAGCCAATTCCTACGCCGAGTACTTCACCACAGGCAGCGACGTGCGCATAGAACGCCAGGTCGTGCACTTACATCTTCTCCATCGCTGCGATCAAGGCCTGCAGTTCTGCCGACCGGTCGTTACTGAAACGCCACTGAGGTTTGCGGCCTTCGCGCATGGCCGTGGCACTGGACTCGAATACTTCCATTGCGGACCTTGTCACCCTGAGCATGTCACCTCGCAACTTTGCATCGAGCTTGATCGCGGCGACAACGGCATCCACCTGCTTCTGCGTGGCGGTTCCCTTCCGCAGGCGAACAGCCTCACCCTTGATGCTGCCCTTGCCGTCCGGGCGGAGCGCCACCTCCATCCCATCCTTCATGTTGACGTGGGCCCCTTTGGTGACCCAGTCCTGGTCCACCTGTCCCACGTGATCGATCTCAAGGCTGCACTTGTCCCTCTTGGCGTTGTGCACCAGGAGGGGGGTCTCTCCTGCGATCACGTAGTACGTGTGCAGCCTGGCGACTGTGAGGTTGTGGACCTTTTGAGGTGCTGTCCACTTCGAAACGCGTTCGACTTGCACTCGAACGCCGGCGCTCGTGCGTAGCCAGTTGCCAGGGGTCAGGTCGGTGGCGTTGGTCCAGAGTGCCGGGTCCACGGTCCAGAACGGGTGATGTTCGGTCGCGGTGATGTCTGCTGTGCGGTCGCCGGCGTTGCCATCCGTATCCACGGTGACCTTCACGAGGTGCTTCTCCCCATGGCCGGTTATCACGTCGGTGACGGGTTCCGGGCGGGTGTCTCCGGTTCCGGGGTCGGTGGCCAGGACGGTGTCCCCGAGGCGGATGTCTTCGATGGGAGTCCGGCTTCCGTCTGCCATGAGGACGGGAGTGTTCGGCAGGAAGCTGTTGCTCGTCTCGCAGGATTCATCGGCGGCCGAGTCGTCGTCAGGCAGCTGCTCCAGGGCTTTGCGTGCGGTGTCGATGATGGTGCGGAGGGTCTTGTAGGCCTCCTGTGCTGTGGTGAGCTTTTTCTTGAATTCGGGCAGTTTTTCAGCGACGTTTTTGGCGGATTCGGTGAGTCTGTAGGCCTTCTTGAAGGCGCCGACGGTGAGGAGGGTGCTGCCTGCGTCGACGACTACTTCGAGGCAGCTGCTGAGGTCATGGTCGTTGACGCACTCGAGGACGGCGGTGATACCGAAGGTGTCGATGAGGGCCTGGCCGCCGTTGGCCTTGAGCCAGTCGGTGATGCTGGTCTCGAGGAGCTTCTTCGCTTCGCGGTACTTCTCGACGCATTCCTGACCGCAGGTTTCGGCGAGGAGCTGTTCGTCTTTCTGCTGTTGGGCGATGTCGGCGGCTCCGCCGAGCCTGGTCCAGTCGCTCCCTGTCCCGTTCCATCGGTAGGTGGTGGTGAGGTCGGGGGAGAGGCCGTAGAGCTGGGTGTCGCTGACGGTGAAGGTGGCGCCTGGGCCGCCGATCTCGGTCCACGCGTCGGGTGTGTTGTCGTACTGGTGGATGTTGCCGGTGGTGGGGTTGGTGGCGAAGAGGCCGGCGCCTCCGGCGTAGAGGTGTTTGGCGGGTCCGCCGATCCTGGTCCAGTCGGTGCCCTTGCCGGTCCATTCGTAGACCGCGGTGTGGTCGGGGGCGATGCCGTAGACGTGGTCCTTGCCGACGGCGAAGTGGGCGCCGGGTCCGCCGATCCGGGTCCACTTCCCGGGCTTGCCTTCGTACTTGTGGATGTCGCCGGTGTCCGGGTTGGTCGCGAAGAGTCCGGCACGCCCGGCGTAGATGTTCCTGGCCGGTCCGCCGATCGGAGTCCAGGTGTCGCCGTGCCATTCTCCGATGCCGTGGGGGGTCAGCCGGTAGAGGTGCTTCCCGGTGACGGCGAACTGGCCGGCCGAGCCGCCGACCGGGTCCCAGGCGCTGGTGGCGGCGTTGTACTTCCGGATCTGTTCGCCGTCGTCCTCGGTCATGAAGACGCCCGCTCGGCCGGCGTGGACGGCGTTCGCGGCGCCGCTGAGGGGCGACCAGCCGTCACTGCCGCGCTTCCAGAGACCGCTCTTGTCGGCGGTGAGGGTGTAGAGGTCGTCCTGGGCGGTGACGGCCATGCGGACGGCGTGCTCATCCTGGGTGTCGGACGGCCCCGCGGCCTGTAGCGGCGCCGGGGTGATGCCCCGGTGCCCTTCCTCGTTCGGGGCGGGTGCCGGGGCTTCCGCTTCGGCTGGTGCGGTGGGGTTTTCCGTGGCCTCCGCTGTCTCTTCCGGGGCAGGGGCGGGGGTGGCTTCTTGTGGTGCCGAGGTGGTTTCCTGCGGCTGGGGCGGAGCGGGCGGCGGGGTTTCCTGGCCCGGGGGAGGTGCCGGTGCGGTCGTGGGTGTGCCGATGGGTGTCCAGGCGGCGGTGCCGGTGCCGTCCCATCGCAGGACCGCGGTTCCGTTGGGGGCGAGGCCGTAGAGGTGGGTGTCGCTGACCGCGAAGCCGGCACCGGGTTCGCCGGCCTTGGTCCAGGAGTCGGGCTCCCCGTTGTACTTGCTGAGCTGCCCGCTCGTGCGGTCGGTCGCGAAGAGACCGGCACCGCCGGCGTAGAGGCTCTGGGCGGGTCCGCCGACCCGGCTCCAGTCGGTGCCATGCCCGGACCATTCGAAGACGGCCGTGTGGTCGGCGGCGATGCCGTAGAGGCGGTCGCCGGTGACGGCGAAGTCCGCACCGGGTTCACCGATCTGGGTCCAGGTCTCAGGGGTGCCCTCGTACTTGAAGACCTTGTCGTCGCGGCCGGTGGCGAAGAGACCGGCGCCACCGGCGTCGAGTTCCTCGGCGGGTCCGCCGACCCTGGTCCAGTCGGTGCCCTGGCCGGCCCACTCGTAGACCGCTGTGCGGTCGGGGTTCAACGCGTAGAGGCGGTCGCCGGTGACAGCGAAGTCCGCACCCGCCTCACCGACCTGGGACCAGGCTTGCGGCGTTCCCTCGTACTTGAAGACCTTGCCGGTGCTCCGGGCGGTGGCGAACAGCCCGGCGCCTCCCGCGTGCAGGGTCTCGGCGGGTCCGCCGATCTTGGTCCAGTCGGTTCCTTCCCCGTTCCACCGGTAGACGGCGGAGTGGTCCGCGGCGAGTGCGAAGAGCTGGTCGTCGCCGGTTGCCGTCACCGAGCCCAGGGCGACGGGTGCGCCGGCTGCCGCGGCGCCTTCGTCGGCCAGGGCGGGGAACGCGGAGAGGATGCCGGCGGTCAGCGCACCGGCCAGGACGACGCCCACGCGCCGCAGGATCGTGGGCGCTCTGCCGGCACCGGACCGGGGCCGGTCATGGCCTCTCTTATACGCACGCGTCACGGGATCTCCAGAGTTTGTCCGGGAAGTGCTGGAGATCTCACGGTGTGACCTGGTCTGATTGTCCTCAACTGCCATTACGCATAAGCGCAGATGGGACGCGGGCAAGCAGCGGACAACGCGGACAACGGGACAACTACGGGGGATCCACAGTGGTGAAGGCCGGGCGCCCGCAGGGCGGGCCCAAAGGGCAGACGGAGCAGGCCAACGCGCTGGCCGTCTTCCTGCGCAATCTCACGAAGGGCCTCACGGTCCGCGAGCTCGCCGGCCGGTACAAGAACGCGGGAAGCAAGACCCTCTGGGGCGAGTACCGCTCAGGGACCAGGACGATCCCTCTGTACTTGCTCGAACGTCTGGTGCACGACCTGGCACGTGACGAACGCTCCCGCACCGAACTGCTGGCAACGGCCCGGCGCCTGCACGCCCAGGCGGTAGCAGCGCAACAGCCCGCCTCCTCCGCGGAGCCGGACGCCCTCAGCCAGCCGGTGACGCCAGAGCAGACCGTCGACCAGGCCACGGCGACCCTGCAGGACGCCGAGCGGCTCATCCACATCCTTCTCGGCGTCATCGCTGGCCTTCAGATACAGCTCGACCCTCCCGCCGCACCCGCAGCGGCATCGATGCCGCAGGCGGCCGAGCAGAGCACCCAGGCAGCGAACGATCTCCGCGAAGCGGAGAACCGACTGATCCAGGTCCGGATGGTCCACACCGCGGTCACCCGGGTACGGAACGAAGCAGCCGCATCCCTGCCCCGCCCCAGCACCGAGACAGGCCACCCCAACCACGACAGCGGTGACGAGCCTGCTCTGCCCGTCCATGACTCGGCCGCCTCACGAGGCACGGCCGCGATCCTGCTCGTCTCACGCGCGACGCTGACGGAGCAGCACACCGCTGCCCGCACCCTCACCGCCCGTGCCTCGGGCGCCTCCACGATCGCGTACGACACCGACACACGCCCCGCCCTGACGCGCGGCGGTGCACCCGCGGCCCTGACCGCGCGGCAGGAGGCCCAGGGCCGGCCGCCACGGTGGCGCACCGCCAAAGTCGCGATCGCGTCCGTGGCGCTCACCGCAGTGGTCACCGGAGCCGTCGTCATCACCACACTCGGCCTGCGCGATCACGAGTCCTCTCGCACAACCACCCAGGAGAAGAGCCCCGAATCATCTGCTGAGGTACCTCGCTCATCTCCGAGCCCGACTCCGAGTCCTTCTCCCACCGCTTCTGCCGTAGCGCCCTCAGCCACCCCACCCGTCCGTACCTCCCCCTCCTCCCTCAGGACACGGAGCACCCCCGCCATCCCGGACAACTACGTCGGTGCCTGGGAAGGCGCATTCACCGAGCCCGGCGAACAAGCCCCCTCGCTGCGCAGGATCGTGCTCCGCAAAGGCACCGTGGGAACCGAGATCGCCGACATCACGACCCTGTCGAGGACCTCCCTGTGCCAGGCAGAAGGAACCCTCCGCTCCACCGGCGCCCTGCTCGTCATCGCACCCGGAGCGGTGACCGCTACTCCCACACATCTGTGCACACCGGCCGGGGACATCACCCTGCGCCCGCACGGGGACGCCGGCCTCACCTGGAAGTCGGACGGAATCACTGTCACCCTGCACCGCGCCTCGTCCCCGAAACGGGCCGTGCCCACCCCCTACCTCGGCACCTGGCGGGCCCAGGACGGGAACGACCCGACCTCTGCCGTACGCATGACCATCAGCCAAGGCTCCCTGGGAGAGGCACGCGCTACCTTCGCCTGGGACGGAGACGCCCACCACTGCGAGGGCTTCTCCGTCCTCGCCTCAGGCAGTGACACGCTGGCATTCGGACCGGAGACCGTCACCGCGTCCGAACCAGAAGGCTTCTGCACCCCGACCCCCAGCCGCGTCATGACCCGCCCTCAAGACGGCACCATGCACGTGCGATGGGTAGCCTCGCCCGATGGCACCGAACCCCGGTCATTCACCTTCATTCGGATGAACTGAGCTGTGTGGCCGGTCCGATCGCTCTCTTCGCGTTACCCGTTCTCATGCGGTTGTACCGGGCACCCAAGCCTGGTGCCGCCTCGACGAGCACCGCACCGTCTCCGGCCTGGCGTGCGGCGCCCCGACGCCTGCGCGCCCGGGAGGCCGCTCCATGTCGTCCGACACTCCGCAGATGGACCAGGGCTTTGGATCGTGCTGGGCTCGCGTGCCCTGGCACCGCACCTCGCGGCGTTGTCGTCAGGCGGTCGGACCGGCCGATCTCCAGGTCCTTGATGACGAGGGCAAGAACACCGCCCGGCGCCTGCTGACCGGGTGCCACCCAGAGACCGGCGCCCGGCTGATCCGTACGCGGACGTCGGTCCGCGCGCAGGAGAAGGCGAAGCTGACCACGGGCCGGCTGATCCGAGGCGATCGTGCCCTGAGCTTCCGGGCTGGCATGATCAGGGGCATGAACGAGCGCATCATCGCCGCGTGTGACGGGGCATCGAAGGGCAATCCGGGACCTGCCGCCTGGGCGTGGGTCGTGGCCGATGACCAGGGGAACCCTCACCGGTGG
Source organism: Streptomyces sp. NPDC102441 (assembly GCF_044765585.1). Taxonomy (NCBI): domain Bacteria; kingdom Bacillati; phylum Actinomycetota; class Actinomycetes; order Kitasatosporales; family Streptomycetaceae; genus Streptomyces; species Streptomyces sp. NPDC102441. Next base: position 301,635 of record NZ_JBIWKH010000005.1, on the reverse strand, counting down.
GAAGCGGGCCCACTGGGCACCGCCACCAACAACGTCGCCGAGCTCACCGCCTTGCTGGAGTTGCTGAGGTCGACCGATCCGGCCGTGCCCGTCGAGGTGCGCATGGACTCGCAGTACGCCATGAACGCGGTGACCAAGTGGCTCCCGGGGTGGAAGCGCAACGGCTGGAAGACGTCGGCGGGCAAGCCGGTAGCCAACCGGGAGCTGGTGGTCGGCATCGACGAGCTGCTCAGCAGCCGCGGTGTGACCTTCCGCTACGTGCCCGCGCACCAGGTGGACGGCGACCCGCTGAACGCTCTGGCCGACCAGGCCGCGAGCGAGGTGGCAGTCTCGCAGCAGGCGGCGGGGACCGCGTACGGCACGGCGGACATGCCGGTGCCGGCGCCCGCCCGCTCGACGAAGAGCCGGGCCGGGGGCGCTGCCAAGGGCGGCTCCACGAGCGGTTCCACGGGGCGGGCGCGCTCCGGTGGCTCGATCCGGGCGAAATTCGCGGGCCGGTGCCACTGCGGGAAGCCGTACGCAGCCAAGGACATGATCGCCAAGAACCCGAACGGCTGGGGTCACCCGGAGTGCCGGACGGCGCCGGCCTGAGCCGGCACCTGCTGGGCGTCCGGCCTCCGGGGGGATGAGGAAGGTCGCCGGCATTCTCAGCGCCAGCAGTGCGGCACAGGTGTAGCCGTTGATCTGGATCGCGTGGCACATGGCATCACGGGCAGCGGCAGCGTCCTTCGACCAGTCCGAACGCGAGCAGCCCGAGGCCCAGCACCGACAGCACTCCGCCGGTGGCGTCGATCCTGCCCGGTTGCGGCGGGGACTTCCGCAGGAATTTCATGGCGCCGGCGAGGATCACCTGCCCAACGGGGTTCAGCCGGCCAGGCGGCGGGGAGTTACCGGCGTGCGGACAACCACCTCGCGAGCGCAGATAGCCCCGCATGCAACAACCTCTCGAACTTCGAGAGCCTGAACAATTCGGGCTCGTGGAAGACGACCGCCGTCGGCGACAACTCAGTGCCTGGCCATGGCCTCTCGTCCGGATCATGCTCGCCCGCCCCGGTGTGCGGCCTCATGATTCGCAGGACGGCCTCGGGCGGCCCCGCCCCGGGCTTCAGATGTCCGCCCAGACGAGTCGGCCGGACACGCTGGTGCGTGTGCCCCATCGTGTCGCCAGCGCGTCCACGAGCATCAGGCCCCGGCCGTCCTCGGACACCGACGCGAGGCTGAAGCCGTCGTCCGTGCCGTCCGTTGCGCTGAAGGCGACAGGCCCTGGCCCATCCGTGCCGTGCGGCTCCTCGGTGGGTGCGCCCGAGGGCTGCCGGCTTCGTGGACCTGGCAGCTCCGGTACGTGCCGTCGGCCGCGGTTCCACACGCAGATGCGTACCCGGCCGGGGGTCCGCAGGAGGCGGCAGCGGATCCGCCGGCCCGCGGTGTGTTCCACCGCGTTCGTGACCAGCTCGGTCACGACCAGCGCCGCCGTCTCGATGCGCTCGTCGGGTTCTCCCCAGCCCCGCATGGCTTCCTGCACGCGGTGCCTCGCCACGGGGACAGCCCGGGGGAGGCGGGGTATCCACCAGCTCTGTGCGCTCCGCCCGCCCGATCCCTCCGGGGCCGGACGCGCGCACGTAACTATTTCCGACATGTACGTACTGTCCGTGCAAAGTGCATACTTTGCAAGAGGCAGAATGTCAGAATGGTTCCGAATTGGCGCCGAGGCCGCTCGGTAGCGCCCCGGAATCGCGCCGCCCGGCACATGTGAGGAAGGGACGTGGATGAGGCCCCGGTCCGGCCCCACCGTTGAGCACCGCGTCCTGGCGGCGCGCCTGCGGATACTGCGGGAACGCGCGGGGGTCAGCCTCCAGGCGGCTTCCGCTGCACTGGGTGCCCACCCCGCCACCGTCCGGCGCATCGAGCGCGCGGAGACCGGGCTCGACCCTTATCAGGTCCGCGTCCTCCTGGAGCGTTACGCGGTGTCCGACGCGGAGGCCGAGCCGATCATGGCGGGTATCGCGGCCGCCAACCTGCCGGGCTGGTGGCACGCGTGGCGGGACGCGATGGACCCGTGGCAGCAGGAGGTCATCGGCATCGAGTCCTCCGCCGCGCTCGTCCGGACCTGGCACCCCGCCCTGGTCCCCGAGCTGCTGCGCACCCCGGCCTACGAGGAGGCCCTGTGCCGGAGCCTGTCCGCCGATCCGCGGGCGCGGCTCGACCGGCACCTCGAACTGCTGGCGGAGCGGCAGCGCCGGCTGGAGGACCGTGGCGCGGCCCTCTGGGCCCTGTTCCCGGCCGCCGCACTCCACACCAGGGTCGGTGGACCCGCGGTCATGGCAGGGCAGCGAGCGGCGCTGGAGGAGGCCGCCCACCGGCAGCACCTCACGGTGCAGGTGATGCCCCTCGACTTCCCGCCGCACCCCCTGACCGGGGTCCCTCCGCTGCACCTGCTGCGCGTACCGGCCCCGGAGATCGGCGACCGTGCGGTCCTGGAGACCGCGGGGGCCCGGGTGGACATCATCGACGAACCAGCCGCCGTCATGGGCTACCGCATTCGGCTGGACGGCGCGTGCGCGGCTGCCCCGCACCCGGGTTCGCCGCTGCCGGAGGGCAGTTGGAGTGCCGGAGACCCCTGAAGGCCGGGCCTGTTGTGGTTTCGAACGCCGGATGACGGTCACGCGCACAGAAGGAACTCGGCAACGAGGCGGAATCCGGCAGAGACCGGCTGACCGTTCCCTGCGAGGAGCGAGAAGGAGCGAGAGACATGGACAACTGGCGCACGCACGCGGCATGCCGCGACGAGGACCCGGACCTGTTCTTCCCCATCGGCAGCAGCGGTCCCGCGCTCGTGCAGGCCGAGGAGGCCAAGGCCCTCTGCGGGACCTGCCCCGTGCGGGAGGCATGCCTGGAGTGGGCTCTGGAGAAGGGGCAGGACGCGGGCGTATGGGGAGGCCTGGACGAGGACGAGCGCCGTGCCCTGAAACGCCGCCGCGCCCGGCAACAGGCCAGGAGCCACGGGTGACGCCTCCGCGCTCCGGCCGCCCGGCCGGGAGACGATGAGCCATGGACACCTCGGTCTGGCTCGTCATCGGCGCCCTCGTGCTCCTGCTCATGGCAGGTGCCGCGCTCGTTCTGCTGGTACGCGTGATCCGGGCCAGAAAGCTCCTCGTCGACGCAGGCATCCCCCTGCGCGACAAGGCGCTGGTCTGGGCGGCGATCATCTACACCGTCTCGCCCGTCGACCTTCTGCCGGACCCCGTCTACCTCGACGACATCGGTTTCCTGCTGATCGCGCTGCGCTCGCTGCACGCCGCGGCCGGTGCCGTTCGGGGGCGGCCCGCCGAAACGCAGAAGGAATCCGGCGGCAACCTTTCGGCATCCGGGAGCAACTGAGGGGGCGTAAGCCATCCCCTGCCAGAAGGTGCCTCCCGTGGAGCCTCTGCTTCCCCACCCCCATTCCCGCCCCCGCCGCAGACACCGCATCACCCGTACACGCGCTCTTGTCGGTGCTCTGGCGGCCGGGCTGCTCGCCGCAGGCGGGATCGTCGCCCTCGGCCCGGCCTCGCAGGCCGCCACCGCCCGGCAGGCCGAGGCGCTCGACCGCGGCGTCGTGAGCGTGCACACCGACAGCGGGAACCTCATCAGCTGGCGCTGGCTGGGCACCGACCCCGACGACGTGTCGTTCAACGTCTACCGGGCCGGCACCAAGGTCAACGACTCGCCGGTCACGGCCACGACGAACTACTTCCACTCCGGCGCACCCGCCACCGCCGACTACACGGTGCGCGCGGTCGTCGACGGCGTGGAACAGAGCGACTCCGTGAACGCGATCCAGTTCCGCGCCGGCTACAAGGACGTGCCCATCAGTCCGCCGGCCGGTGGTACGACACCCGACGGGGTCGCCTACACCTACGAGGCCAACGACGCGTCCGTCGGCGACCTGGACGGCGACGGAGCCCTCGACTTCGTGGTGAAGTGGCAGCCCACCAACGCCAAGGACAACTCCCAGTCCGGCTACACGGGCAACACGATCATCGACGGAGTCCGCCTCGACGGCACCCGGCTCTGGCGGATCGACCTCGGGCGCAACATCCGCTCGGGCGCGCACTACACCCAGTTCCAGGTGTACGACTACGACGGTGACGGCCAGGCCGAGGTGGCGATGAAGACCGCCGACGGCAGTGTCGACGGTACCGGCAAGGTCATCGGCAGCTCCTCCGCCGACTACCGAAACTCCTCCGGGTACATCCTGTCCGGACCCGAGTTCCTGACGATGTTCAACGGGAAGACCGGCGCGGCCATGGGCACCGTCGACTACGTTCCCGCGCGCGGCACGGTGTCCTCGTGGGGCGACTCCTACGGCAACCGGGTCGACCGCTTCCTCGCGGGCACGGCCTATCTGGACGGCGCCAGGCCGTCCCTGATCATGGCGCGCGGCTACTACACGCGCAGCGTCATCGCGGCCTGGGACTGGCGGGGCGGCGCCTTCACCCGGCGCTGGACCTTCGACACGAACAGCTCGACCAACTCCGGCAAGGGATACGACGGGCAGGGCAACCACCAGCTGTCCGTCGCCGACGCGGACGGTGACGGCAAGGACGAGATCATCTACGGCGCCATGGCCGTGGACGACAACGGCAGCGGACTGTGGACGACGAAGAACGGCCACGGAGACGCCATGCACGTAGGGGATCTCGATCCGTCCAGGCCGGGCATCGAGGAGTTCAAGGTCGACGAGGACAGCTCGAAGCCGTCCTCGTGGATGGCGGACGCCAAGACCGGCCAGATCCTCTGGTCCACGCCCGCGAGCGGGGACAACGGACGCGGAGTGTCCGGTGACATCTGGTCCGGCAGCGCCGGTGCCGAGTCCTGGTCGTCCGCCGTCTCCGGTGTGCGCGGCCCGAACGGCGACGTCGTCACCAGCCGTAAGCCGTCCAGTTCCAACTTCCTGTCCTGGTGGGACGGCGACACGACCCGTGAACTCCTGGACGACACCCACATCGACAAGTACGGGACCTCGGGCGACACCCGTCTGCTGACCGGGGCCTCCGTCCACTCCGGCAACGGCACCAAGGCCACACCGGCGCTCTCCGGCGACATCTTCGGCGACTGGCGCGAGGAAGTCGTCTGGCCGACCACCAACAACACGGCGCTGCGGATCTACGCCACGCCGCACGAGACCAGCACCAAGATCACCACACTGCTCCACGACACGATGTACAGGACCGCGCTGGCCTGGCAGAACACCGCGTACAACCAGCCGCCGCATCCCAGCTTCGCCATCGGCAGCGGGATGGCGACCGCGCCCCGGCCGAGCATCACCACGCCGTAGCGTGACGGCGGGCCGTGCCCCTGCCGGGGTCACGGCCCGCTTGCCCGTGGTTCAGAGGCCGGGCGTCAGCAGGGGCGGTTCGCCCCAGGACCGCGTCAGGATGTCGCGCAGCAGCCCGGCCTGCGGACCGATGCGCTCGGCCAGGACGGCTTCTACTCGGGCGAGCATGATCTGTGCCCGCTCGTGTACCCGGGCACCTTCCGGGGTGGTACGGACGATCCGGGACCGGGCGGAGGACGGATCGGGCGTCTGCTCCAGCAGGCCCAGACCGATCAGGCTGTGCACCGCCTGGTGCGTCGTCTGACGGGTGACGCCCATCCGCCGCGCCAGCTCCGAGATCGAGGTGCCGTCCGGATCGAGCGCCGCGAAGACCGCGGCCTGCGCGGCGGTCACGGGCTGCTCACCGGCGGCGGTCATGCCTGCCAGCAGGGCGTCGTCGAACCAGCGCTTGGCTTCGCTGAGCAGCTGGGGCATGTTCGGTGCGGTGTCGGCGGTCATGGTTCCTCGATGTCAGGCGGAGCTCCGAGCATAACGACCGGCCGTGCCCCGTCCGGCACCTCCGCGTCCGTCGCCGCACGCCCGTGATCAGCGGGTACGCGCGCGGGTGAACTCCACGGAACGTTCGAAACACTCAGTGACCCGCTCGTCGGGAACACCCATCCACAGGTGCTGGGCTCCTTCGACCAGGTTCAGCTCCACGGGGACCCCCGCCTCCCGCAGCGCGTCGGCCAGCCGGACGCTCTGCCGGGTGGGGACGGCGGTGTCGGCGGTTCCGTGGAGGAGGAGGAAGGCAGGGGCCTGCGCGGTGACATGGGCCACCGGACTCGCCGCTCTCGCCCTCTCCGGGTCGGCGCCCGCCGCCGCTCCGAGGAGGCGCGCCTCATAGGTGGCCGGGTCGTCGGCGTCGTAGCCGCCCCCGTGGTCCTCGGCGAGGGCGACCAGATCACTGGGGACGTACCAGCACACGCAGCCGCTGACCGATTCGATGCCCTCGGCCCGTGCCGAGAGAGCGGCGTGGGCGGCCAGGTGGGCGCCCGCCGACTCCCCCCACAGGACGGTGCGGGACGCGTCCACGCCGAGTTCGTCCGCGCGGGTACGCAGCCAGCGCAGTGCGGAGGTGACGTCGTCCCGCTGGGCGGGGAAGTGCGCTTCGCCGCTGAGCCGGTAGTCGAGGCACGCCACGGCGAAGCCGGCCCGGACGAGACGGGCGAACGGTCCCGGCTGCCAGGAGCTGAAACGGGGCCCCATGCTGTCGCGCAGGCCGGTGTGCCACCCGCCGCCGTGCACGAACACGACGAGGGGGACACGGGCACCGGCGTCCTCCGGCAGCCATACGTCCAGCTCCAGCGCGCGGCGCCCCTCGAGCAGCTGGTAGACGGCTCCGCGCAGCAGCCTCACGCCGGGCTCCGGGCACGAGGGGTACGGCAGGGGAAGCGTGGCCGGGTCCGGCGGGGCCGGGGGCTGGAAACGGGCGGACGGAGTAGCGGGAGGCATGGGCATGGACCTGACTTCCGTTGGGCGCGAGCGGGGAGTGTCCTCGGAACGAGAGCCGGCGGAGCTTTTGGCGCGTCTGCCTGCGGGACGACCGGTCAGTCCTGGGTGCGCCACTGCTGACCGGGCATGAAGCGCACATCGAACCGCTGCGGCACCGTGCCGAACTTCTGCGGCTCGGGGACGTACGGCTCGCGTGGCAGGGTCAGTTCCTCCGTCGGTGTGCCGAGGTTCTCGAAGAAGCGCTCGAAGGTGCCGCCCGGACCCGCGGCCACCCCGATGATCTGGCTGTGGTGGCGCTCGATCCGGTATGCGTGCGGGCAGTTCTTGGGCACGAAGCCGAAGTCGCCGGTGGTCAGCAGCTTCTCGTACTGCTCGCCTTCCTGGTCCTCGACGAAGAGCCGGGCCGCGCCGCTGCCGATGTAGAAGACCTCGTAGGTGTCCGTGTGCAGGTGGGCGGGGATGATGTCGCCCTTCACCCCTTCGACCGTGAAGAAGTTGAAGGCGTTCTCGGTCTGCTCGCCACCGGCGTAGACAGTCACGAGATCACCGAAGAGGTGGGCCCGGTCGCCCATGCCCTTCTCGATGAAATACGGCTTGCCCGGCTCCGGGGGAATGTGGGAGCGGGTGCGGTACTGGGTGGCGTACTCCATGGTCATGGCGAACCTCCGGGGATCGGCTTCGACTGAAACGTCAGGCTACCTGACAGTTCTCTCGGAGTGAAGAGCGGACACTGTTCCCGCCCGAAGTGCCGGGCGGGACGGTCCGGCGCTACTTGCCCGTCGCAGGGTCACGCCCGGTGAGGCAGTAGATCCCGCCCGCCGGGTCCCGCATCACCGTCCACCCGTCGCCGTCGCGCACGAACTCGGCGCCGTGCCGCTCGTGATCTGCCCGGCCGGCCACCAGGTCGGAGCAGGCCAGATCCAGATGTGCCGAAGCGGGTCGGGGTTCGTCCAGGCGCTGGAGGAGCAGATGCACGGGCAGGTCCTCGGACGGGCGGAGCACATGGAACTCCCGGTGGACGCCAGGGCGTGCGTCCCAGCCGGTCAGCGCCGTCCAGAACGCGACCTCCGCGTCGAACACCGCCGGTGACACGTCGAGGCAGATCTGGTCCGGCCGGCTCGTGGTGCCGCCGGGGCAGGTGAAGACCGGCGGCCGCGTCCTCTGGCGGCGCCACGGCACGGCGCAGAAGGGCTGGCCGCCGGGGGAGCGCAGGACGGTCAGTTCCGGGTGCCGGGCCTCCTCGTCGGCTCCCAGCCGGCGGGCCCGTGCGGTGAAGGCCGCCATGTCCTCCACCGCCAGATCGGGATGAGCCCCGCCCGTCCCGCCCACCGCCTGGGTAACCAGGCAGGCGTCGGCTCCGTCCGGGAGCAGGGTGGTGAACTCGCCCGCCTCCCCCCAGGGCGCGGAGGCTCGGGTTCCGGTGACCGCGCTCCAGAAGTCGGCGGCGCGGCCGGCGGCTGGTGCGGGGCGGTCGATGAAGGCGTACGTCCAGCGGATCACGGTGCTCCTCTGCTGAGGCTCGGTGCGTCTCCTACCGGTCGTCATCGTGCCAGGGACCTGCTCCCGGGCCCCGTTCATCGCCCGTTCACCGGCCGGATCCGTCCGTGGCATTCCCTCGCACGTCATGGGGATCTACGCTCGGCGGCGAATCGATCAACGCTGCGGCGCCGTGGTCCGACGGTGTTGACAACGTTGTCTCTCCTCTGTCGGAGGTATCCGAGAACATGCCCTCCAGACCGTCCACGGCCCGGCGTCTCGCCGCACGGGCCGCCGCGATCGTCCTCACCGGCGCGCTGGCCGGCGCCGTCACGCCGCCGGCCGCCCAGGCCGAGGCGCCGGTCACGCGCCCCACCGCCTACGTGGACCCGATGATCGGCACGGCGAACGGCGGCAACACCTATCCCGGCGCCGTCCGTCCGTACGGCATGATCGCGTGGTCCCCGACCAGCACCACGGGCGACCAGACGAGCACCGGCGCGGCCAACGGTTACGAGTACGGGGTGACCCGGATGCGCGGGCTGAGCCTCACCCATGTCAACGGAGCCGGCTGCAATCCCGGCGCCGCGGGTGATGTGCCGATCATGCCGTTCGTCGGAGACGTCACCTCCTCGCCGTCCGCCGACACGAAGGACGCCGTCTACGCCTCGGGCTTCTCGCACGACAACGAGCGTGCCGTGGCAGGCCGTTACACCGTCGGCCTGGACTCCGGAGCCACCGCCGACCTGGCAGTGAGCGAGCGCGCGGGAGTGGCGGACTTCAGTTTCCCGGCGGACGAGCCCGCCAACCTGCTCTTCCGGGTGTCCAACTCCCTCAACGGCAGCGAGGACGCCGAGATCGAGATCGACACCGCGCACCGCAAGGTGACCGGTTCGGTTCTCACCGGCGCGTTCTGCGGCCGGCGTGCCAACGGCGGCACCAACAACCGCAAGAGCTACTACCGGCTCTACTTCAGTGCCTCCTTCGACCGTGCCTTCTCGACCACGGGCACCTGGCGTGACGGCACCCTGGCCCCGGGCGCCACCAGCGGAAGCGGGGGAGAGGGATACGCCACCGGTGCGGACCGCGCCGGGCGGGGTTCCGGCGGCTGGGTCGGCTTCGACACCGCGGCCGACGACGACGTGCGTATGCGGATCGGGATCTCCTACGTCAGCCAGGCCGGCGCCGAGGCCAACCTCCGCGGGGAGATCGCGCCGAGGGCGAGCGTCGACGACGTGGCGAGGGCGGGATCCGCCGCCTGGGACCGCGAGCTGGCCTCCGCGCGTATCGGCGGCGGCAGCGACGCGCAGCGCACCTCGTTCTACACCGCGCTGTACCACTCGCTGATGCAGCCGAATCTGATCAGCGACAGGGACGGCCGCTACCCGGGAATGGACGGGAAGCCGCACCGGGTGACGCGCGGTCAGAAGGCGCAGTACAGCAACTTCTCCGGCTGGGACCAGTACCGTGCTCAGATCCAGCTCCTCGCCCTCCTCAAACCCAGGATCGCGGGCGACTTCGCCCAGTCGCTCTACAACTTCGCCCGGCAGAACGACGGCGTCTGGGACCGCTGGGTGCATGTCAACGGTGCCACGCATGTGATGACGGGCGACCCCACGGCCGCCACCCTCGCCACGTTCTACGCGATGGGTGTACGCAACTTCGACTACGACGGGGCCTTCGAATCCCTGGCCCGGCAGGCCACGGTGCCCCACCCCGACGGCCTCTCCGACGCGGGATGCCCCGGCCAGTGCACCGGCCAGCGGCCCAATCTCGCCCAGTACCTGGAGTCCCACTACGCCGCCCAGGACGTCTGCCGCTGCTGGGGCGGCGCCGCCGAGACCCTGGAGGACTCGGTCGCCGACGCGGCACTCGGCCGATGGGCCCGGATGCTCGGACGTGACGAGGAGGCCGACGCCTTCGAGGAGCGCGGTCTCTGGTGGCGCAACGTGTTCAACCCCGAGGCCACCGACGGTGCCGGGACCAGCGGCTACATCCAGGCACGCGACCTCGACGGCTCCTGGGTGACCCCTTTCAGCCCGGGCAGTGACCTGGGCTTCGCGCAGGGCACCAGCGCCACGTACACCTGGATGGTCCCGCAGGACGTGCAGGGGCTTGCCGAGGCCATGGGCGGCCGGGACGTGGCGGCGAAGCGGCTGGACGGCTTCTTCCACAAGGCCGACGGCTCCTGGTCGGTCAAGGGCGGCGACGCGCTGCGCTACGACCCGACGAACGAGCCCGGCATACACGCCCCCTGGCTCTACAACGCGCTGGGACAGCCGTGGAAGACCCAGGAGACCGTACGGGAGATCGTGAACACCGTCTACGGCACAGGCCCGCGAGGCCTGCCCGGCAATGACGACCTCGGCACGATGTCGGCCTGGTACGTCTTCTCGGCACTCGGCCTCTACCCGCAGACGCCCGGCAGCGCCACGATGCTGCTCGGAGCGCCGCTGTTCCCGTCCGCGGTGCTGCACAGGGCGCAGGGCGGGGACATCCGCATCAGCGCCCCGGGGGCCGATGCGACACATCCGTACATCGACGCGGTGAAGGTCGACGGGCGGACGGCCGACAGGTCGTGGACGGACGCCGGGCTGGTCACCCGTGGAGGGACGCTGACCTACCGGCTCGCCGACAGGCCGAACACGTCCTGGGCCACGGGACCTGCGGGTCTTCCGCAGTAACAGAGCAACTGGCCCGGGTGCGGAGCCCGGTGGACGGCGCGATGCCGCCCGCCGGGCTTCGCATGTCCTGTGGGCGGAGCGATGGGCCCACTAATTTTCTATCGTTGAAAATTCTGTGTGCACGACCGTTGTCAGGTGTTTGGGGCTGTGGCTCAATGTTCGACTATGTGCAGTGCTCCGTGGTCCGGGGCACTTCGGCTTCTTCGACGAGGACGACGCCTTGATACGACAACTAGCCCGCCCCCGAACTCTCCTGAGATCGCTCGCCTGTACGGCGGCGCTGCTGCTCCCTCTCGGGGCCACCCTGGTCCCGGCCGCCGCGGCTCCCGCAGCCGCTCCCGCCGATGGAGCCGCCACGGCCTCGGCGTTCGTGAAGGACGACCCGTCCACCGAGGTGCACGGTCTCAAGGGCGAGTACTTCGCCATGTCGGCCCCGGGCGCCCGCGACTTCGCCGAACTCGGCGCGACCGCGCTCGACCCGGACATCAACTTCCCCGGGCTGACCGGTGCCTTCGAATCGGCCACCGGAAAGACCGAGCACACCACCGCCCGCTGGACGGGGCAGATCGAGGCCCCGGAGACCGGCGACTACACCTTCGCCGCCATCGGTGACAACGGCTTCCGGCTCTTCATCGACGACAAGGCGGTCATCGACCACTGGGAGCCCGACTGGGACAAGGAGCAGACCAGCGCTCCGGTCGCCCTGAAGGCCGGGGAGCAGCACACGTTCCGGCTGGAGATGTTCCAGGACACCGGCGGGGCGAACATGTTCCTGCGCTGGTCGAGCGCGAAGCTGGCCAAGCAGATCGTGCCCGATTCGGCCTTCACCCCGCCGTCCGACTTCGAGGTCTACCCGGTCGGGCTGAGCGTCGCCGAGAGCGGTCTGAAGCTGCAGGCGACCTTCGACCACGAGGTCAGCGGCGTCCAGGACGTCAAGGACCACCTCGCCATCGAGGCGGACACGACTCCGATGCCGGTGAAGTCGGTCGTCAGGGCGTCGGACAACCGCAATGCGGTCGTCGTCACCCTGGGCGCTGCCGTCCAGAAGGGCCAGCAGGTCAAGGTCGTCTACGACGGTGAGGGTGGCCTCAAGAACGGCGACGAGACCGTCCCGGAGATCAGCCGCAGGGCGACGAATCTCTCCGCCCACCGGCTGACCACGCCGTGGGGTGACAAGGTCAACCCCAAGAACCCGTTGCCCGAGTACCCCCGCCCGCAGCAGGTGCGCGACGACTGGAAGAACCTCAACGGGCCGTGGGAGTTCGCGGGAGCCACCGCGGACGAGAAGCCGGTCTTCGGTAAGAAGCTCGACGAGCGCATCACCGTGCCCTACCCCGTCGAGTCACAGCTCTCCGGACTCGAGCGCCACGAAGACCACATGTTCTACCGCAAGCTCGTCACCGTGCCCAGGAGCTGGTCGGTCGGCAAGCGGAGCAGCGACGACCGGCTGAAGCTCAACTTCGGTGCCGTCGACTACCAGGCGCAGGTCTGGGTCAACGGCAAGAAGGTCGCCGAGCACACCGGCGGCTACACCGCCTTCAGCGCCGACATCACCGGCGCCCTCAAGGGCAACGGCCCCCAGGAGATCGTCGTCGCGGTCACCGACACCACCGGAGCCGACCAGCCCACGGGCAAGCAGTCCTCGAACCCCAGCGGCATCTTCTACACCGCCTCCTCCGGCATCTGGCAGACCGTCTGGATGGAGCCGGTCGCTCCGGCCGCCGTCGACTCCCTGACGACCACACCCGACATCGACAAGGGCCGGCTCGCCGTGACGGTCAACTCCGAGGACGCCTCGAAGTCCGCCCGCGTCACCGCTGTCGCCCGCGACAAGAAGGGCAAGGTCGTCGGCACCGTCACCGGCGCCGCCAACAGCGAGCTGAGCCTGCCGGTCGCCAAGCAGCACCTGTGGACCCCGGACGACCCCTACCTGTACGACCTGGAGATCACTCTCAAGGACGGCCGTTCCAAGGACACCGTCGACAGCTACTTCGGCATGCGCTCCTTCGACGTCGCCGAGGTCGGGGGCTACCAGAAGCTGGTGCTCAACGGAAAGCCGTTCTTCTCCCTCGCCCAGCTCGACCAGGGCTTCTACCCCGACGGCCTGAACACGGCGCCCAGCGACGACGCACTGGTCTTCGACCTGAAGGCGCAGAAGGACCTCGGCTTCAACTCCGTCCGCAAGCACATCAAGGTGGAGCCCGCCCGCTGGTACTACCACGCCGACCAGCTGGGTCTCCTGGTGTGGCAGGACTTCGTCTCCGGCAACCTCACGGGCGAGAAGGGCCAGAAGGCCTTCCTCGACCAGGGTGCCGAGATGATGGAGCAGCTGCACAACTACCCCTCCATCGGTGCCTGGATCGTCTTCAACGAGGGCTGGGGTGAGTGGGACCGTACCGAGACCGGAAAGATCGCCGAGAAGGTCCAGGCCGCCGACCCCTCCCGGGTCGTCAACGCTCACAGCGGTGTCAACTGCTGTGACTCCAAGGGCGATTCCGGCAAGGGTGACATCATCGACCACCACGACTACAACAACACCGACCCGGCGTCCCCGGACGCCACCCGCGCCGCGATGGACGGTGAGCACGGCGGCTTCACCCTGCGGATGCCCGGAAACATGTGGCCCGGTGCCCCCGCCGCGATCTACAGCGGCGTCGCGGACAAGGACGCCCTGACCGCCAAGTACGTCGAGAACACCCGGACGTACTACCTGGAGGCCGCCGGTGCCCATCTCTCCGGCTCGATCTACACCCAGGTGACCGACCTGGAGAACGAGCTCAACGGTCTCTGGACGTACGACCGCCGGGAGATCAAGGTCGACCCCGCCAAGGTGCGGGAGATCAACCAGGAGGTCATCGCGGCCGGCGCGGCCGCGGGCCAGTAGAAGGCAGCACCTCGCAGAACCGCTCCCGGCAGTGTGCGCACGCGCCGCACTGCCGGGAGCTCCGGGCTGCCGCACCGGGCCGCACACCCCATCAAGGGTGGGCTAAAACCGTTTGGCGGACGAGGGCGGCCGCTGCTAAATTCCCGGAGACCGTGCGAGAGACCGAGGAGGTGGTACCCGTGAACGCAGTATCGACATGGGTGCTCTCCTCCGGGGTCACGGTCGGGCGATAGACAGATCGTCCGGGAGCGCCGTTCCAGTGCACTCCCGAAAGGCACGACTATGCATTTCACTTCCGAGCAGCGCCTCGACGACGGCGTCCTCGAACGCGAATTCACCCTCGGTGAGATCCCTGGCATCCTCTGGACACCCGCGTCCACATCGGCACCGTTTCCTCTGATCCTGCTCGGCCACCCTGCACTCGGGCTGCGCAAGATGTACCCCCGACTGCTGGGCCGGGCCCGGCACTCCGCGGCGGAGGGCATCGCCACGGCCACCATCGAGCTCCCCGGAAGCGGCGACCGGCCCCGTTGGCCCGCCGCCGAGCAGGCGCGCGCCGACCTGCGCCGGGCGATGGGGGCCGGCGATCCGGTCAGTGACGAGATCGTCGACGCCCTCGTCCTCCCTCTGGTCGACAAGGCGGTCCCTGAATGGCAGGCCGCCCTGGACGCCCTCCTTTCGCTGCCCGAGATCGGCGGCCCCGTCGGGTACTCGGGGGGAGTGATCTCCATCGGCATCCGGCTTGCGGTCGTCGAGCCACGCATCGTGGCCGCCGGTCTCTTCGCCGGGAGTTTCGTGCCTCGCGCCATGTTCGAGGAGGCCCGGCAGGTCACCATTCCCCTGCACGTCCTGCTGCAGTGGGACGACGAGGGGAACGACCGGCAGGCGGCCCTGGACCTGTTCGACGCCTTCAGCTCCAAGGAGAAATCCCTGCACGCCAACATGGGCGGGCACACCGGCGTCCCGCAGTTCGCGGGGGACGCCGCGGCACAGTTCTTCACCCGACATCTGAAGTGATGCCGGGCGGTCGGACCGGTAGCGGACGGTAGCTGATGCCGTCGGCATGCCGCTCATCGAGGACAGGCCCCGGCCTTCCGCGGCTCTCCTGCACCGTGGGCCCCTGCTGAACTCTCGGCAGGGGCCCACGCTGGTGGATCAGCTGTCGACCGGCTGCGCCTGTGACAGCCGTGGCCCCGCGTCCCCCGCCGACAGACGGCAGTATGGCCGAATGACGACACGACCGACGCTCACCCTCGTACACGGGGACATCACCGAGCAGCACGCCGACGTCCTGGTCAACGCCGCCAACTCCTCACTCCTCGGCGGCGGTGGGGTGGACGGCGCGATCCACCGGCGTGGCGGGCCCGAGATCCTCGCCGCCTGCCGTGATCTGCGGGCCTCGCACTACGGCAAGGGGCTGCCGACCGGGCAGGCGGTGGCGACGACGGCCGGCCGGCTGCATGCGAAGCACGTCGTCCACACGGTGGGCCCGGTCTGGTCGCGCACACAGGACCGCTCCGCGTTGCTGGCCTCCTGCTACCGGGAGTCCCTGCGGGTGGCATCCGAGCTGGGAGCCCGGACGGTTGCTTTTCCCGCGATCTCGACGGGCATCTACGGCTGGCCGCTCGACGACGGGGCCAGGATCGCCGTACGTACGGTCCGCGAGGCAGCGCTCCCTCCGGTCACCGAGGTCCGGTTCGTGCTCTTCGACGAGGAGGCGTACGCCCGCTTCGAGCAGGCGCTGACGGCGTAGGCAAGGGCCTCCCGCTCCAGCACTCGAGCGCGGCGTCAACGGCACACATCAACCGGCGATCAGATGATCCGCTGGTCCGAGAGGTGCCGTCGGCAGTGCGCAGTCCGACAACCAATGTGCTCCACGCGCCTGCCCGCGCTGACCCCGATTCCTCGTGGTTCTGCTCGTGCCGGGCGTCCTCGGAAGCGGTCGAGCAGCAGGCCGGCGGCGGCCGCGGCGATGTCCCGGGTGGCGGCCGTCGGCGGCGCGAGTGAACCCGGAGTACACGGCGCCGGCCAACGATGAGCGCCTGGGGCAACCGGTTGAAGAGACGCCCGGCCGAGGTGCAACCCCTGGGTTGCACCTTGAAGGTCGATGTGCAACTCTGGGGTTGCATCCGATGTGACGGTGAAGGAGTCCCTCATGAGCGAGGACCGGATCGAAAGCGAAACCCTGATCGCGGCACCCCTGGAGCGGGTCTGGTCACTGGTGGCCCAACCCGGGTTCTGGGTGGCCGACAAGGCGAGCCTGCCCGGCACCGTGGCCAAGGAAGGCGAGTCGATGACGGCGAGGAACGCCGAGCACGGCGACTTTCCGGTGCGCGTGGAGAAGGTCGAGCCGCCCACGTATTTGGCGTATCGCTGGACCAGCGCGTTCCCCGGAGAGGAACTGCGCGAGGGCAACAGCACCCTCGTGGAGTTCACGCTGACCCAGGAAGGGGACCGGACGCGGCTGCGCGTCGTCGAGAGCGGGTTCGCGGCGCTGGCCGGGTCCGAGGAGCTGCGCGGTCAGACCCTGAAGGACCACACCGGAGGCTGGCCCCTGGAGCTCGGCGCGCTCAAGACACGCGCCGAACAGCCCTCCACGTGACGGAAGAACGTCCCGGCGTCACCGAGGTCGTCGACAGCGTCCTCGGTGCGCTGGCCGACCCGACACGACGTCAACTGCTCGACGTGCTCGCCGCACAGGGCGAGGCCACTGCCACGACGCTCGCCGAACGACTTCCCGTCTCGCGGCAGGCCGTGGTCAAGCACCTCGCCGTCCTGGATGCCGCCGGGCTGGTTTCCGGCGGCCGGGTCGGACGCGAGGTGCGGTATGCAGTGCGGCCCGCGGCGCTGGACACGACGGCACGGTGGATGGCCTCGCTCACGGCCTACTGGGACCGGCGGTTGGCGAACATCAAACGCGTCGCCGAGGCAGCGGAGCGGGATTCAAGTTCGACACGCCCCGAATGAAGGAAGCACGCTATGGACACGACAGCACTTCGCAGCGCCTACGACAGGTTGCTCGACGCGGCGGCCACCCCCGACCTCGGCGACGCGGACGACGGAGGATGGAACGCCGACCAGATACTGGCCCATCTCCTCAGCGTCGACGCCTCGATCGCAGCGGTTGCTCTGGACATCGTCGCCGGCTCGCGGCCCACCTTCGACAACCGGATCTCCCTCGACACCTGGAACCTTGACCGGATCATCACCGAGCACTCAGGTCGGCCGGACCTGATTGATCATGTCCGGAGCCAGGCCACCGTCCTGTGCGACATCGCCGATCAGCTCAACGAGGAAGCCGCCTCGGTTCTGGTGCCGTCGCTCCTCCTGTCCAATGACGCACTCGTGCTGGACCAGCCGATTCCGCTGGCAAGCCTCATCGACGGCCTCACCGAAGACCACGTGCCCGTGCATGCGCAACAGCTCCTCGATCTTCGCATCGCCGTCCCTGGACACGCCGCCTGAAAACGGCGAACGACCTCGTTCTGGTTTCCTTGCCAGTGAACCCAGTCGTACGGGGCGAGGGAGGGGGAGGCCGAGTGGCCGTACCGCCCGGGGCAATTTTGCGGGGACTTACGTCGAGCTGTCGTACGTGGACGCTGTACGTGAGCGACGGCGGCGCCCGCTGCTCGACTGCGTGAGTGACGACGCTGCGTCAGAGGTGCCTTCCACAGGTGGAGTCGCGGAACGCGGTCAGTGGTTCGCCCGGATCCGGTCCACCGCTCGGGCGTGCGTCAGTTCTTCTTCAGCTCCTCGGCGAGCATCACCAGGATGCCGCTGGGACCCCGGACGTACGTGAGCTTGTAGATGTCCTCATAGGTCGCCACACCGCGAAGTGGATGGCATCCGTGCTTTGCGGCTGTCTCAAGGGCTTTGTCGATGTCGTCGACCGAGAAGGCGACGCGATGCATGCCGATCTCGTTGGGAAGAGTGGGGTCCGTCTCGATCGCTTCGGGGTGGATGTACTCGAAGAGCTCAAGGCGACCGTGACCGTCCGGCGTCTGGAGCATCGCGATGTTGGCGTGGTTGCCGTCGAGGCCGACGGCGGTGTCGGTCCACTCACCACTGACCGTGTCACGGCCGACGACCGTGAGGCCGAGGTCGGTGAAGAAGGAAATCGTCGCTTCGAGGTCACGAACGGCGATGCCGACGTTCTCAAGTTTGATGGCCATGCTTCGCATGCTACCGAGCGGGACCGACATGCTTCCGGCGACGACGCAGCCGAGGGCGCCGTCGCGGCCGACCGTGACCTGTCCACCGGCGTGCGGAACGTGGCCTGCTTCTGCTGTCCAACTCGGCCGTGTGCGGCCGCACCTGCTCGATCACGCCCGCGAGTCCATCGGCGAGGTCCAGCCGGTACCGCGCTATCCCGCGCTGCGCGGCGACAGCTGCCGTGTGATCCGGTCGAACAGCTCGGTCAGCGGTTCGCTGACGTCCCGGCCGAACTCGGTCAGCCCGTAGGTGACCTGAGGCGGCGTCGTCGGCTCGACCTCCCGCCAGACCAGGTCGTCCTGGACCATTGCACGCAGTGTCTGGGCGAGCATCTTCTCGCTGACGCCCTGGATGCTCTCACGTAGCTCGTAGAACCGGAGGTCATTGCTCCGCAACGAGATCAGCACCCAGGCGCCCCACTTGCTGGTCACGTGGTCGACCACATCGCGTGCAGGGCAGCCGGTGTGAAACACGTCATACCTCTTCACCGCCTCGGCCTGCCTGTACTGCACGCTTCCCGTCATGGCATGAGCTTACCTCGAGGTACGTCCTTACCAAAAGTTAGCCCACGCTCCTAACGTCAGGGCCACAGAGCACAATCCGACAAGGAGCTGATCATGATCGTAGTAACCGGGGCCACCGGCAACATCGGACGCCCGTTGACGCAGGCGCTGGCCGACGCGGGCCAGCAGGTGACGGCTGTGTCACGGCACACGGCGGCGGTGCCGAACGGCGTCCGCCACGTGGTGGCCGATCTGGCGAAGCCGGCCGACCTCAAGCCCGCCCTGGCCGGGGCGGAGTCGCTGTTCCTGCTGCTCTCCGGCGACCTGCACGCCACTGGAGCCAACCCCGCCGACATCATCGGTGAAGCTGCGGCCGGCGGAGTCCGTCGGGTCGTCCTGCTCTCCACGCTGGGCGTGGTGACCAGGCCCTCCGGCCAGACACGGGTCGCGATGCGCGCACTGGAGGACACGCTGCGGGAGTCCGGTCTGGAATGGGTCATCCTGAGGCCGGGCGGCTTCGCCTCCAACGCCCTGTGGTGGGCCGAGTCCGTCCGCGCACAACAGGTCGTCGCCGCGCCCTTCGGCGACATCGGTGTGCCGATCATCGACCCGGCGGACATCGCCGAGGTCGCGGCAGCCGGCCTGCTGGATGACCGGCACACCGGCGGCGTCTACGAGCTGACCGGCCCGGAAGTCATCACTCCGCGCCGGCAGGCGGCGGCCATCGCCGCCGCGCTGGGCTCGCCCGTGAGGTTTCACGAGCTCACCCGCGAGGAGGCGAAGACCGCCATGAGTCAGAGCATGCCGGCGGAGCTCGCCGACGACACTCTGGACATCCTCGGCTCCCCGAGCCCGGCCGAGCTGCGCGTCAGCCCGGACGTCCAGGAGGTTCTCGGTCGCGCTCCGCGCTCCTTCGCCGACTGGGCCGCCCGCAATGTCGCCGCGTTCCGCTGAGACCGCAGCGGTTCCACGCCGCCGTCACAGGACGTCGGTGAGGCGGTCCGCCTGGTCCGGATCGAGGCCTCAGCAGTGGAGCATGACCTCGTCGGCGCCGAGGTCGGTGAAGCCGGCGATCGCATCGCGGATCTCGGCCGGCGTGGTGAGCATCCCGGCCACCATCCGGTCGGCCATGCCGGTGTAGGTGTAGTACGCGTGCATGTCGGCCTGGGCCTCGTGGACCACGTCGTCCGGGCCGAGCGCGACGTTGACCTGCGCGACGATGCGCGGTTCACCGTCGCGCTCGTACTCCTTCCAGAACCTGCGGGCGGTCTCGAAAAGGCAGACGGCCCATGAGGGCGGCGCGGCGGCGAGGAAGCCGTCGCCCCAGCGCGCGACCCGTTCGATCGCGGCGGGCTTGAAGCCATCGAAGAGAACCTCGGGGCGGCCGGGCCGTGCGGGAGCAGGACCGATCGGGCCGCTTCCGTCGCCGTACGGCTCGCCGGACCACAGGCGGCCACCGGTCATCCGGTCCAAGGTGGCGGCCTGCCTGGCGAGGAGGGCGGTGTCGCGAAGCGGGGCGAGCAGCACCTCGGTCTGGACACGGATGCGGGAGGTGGCGCCCGTGAGAACGGCGAGTGCGACCAGGGGCTCAGGGTTGGCGTAGACGAGCCGGTCGAGCAGGCCGAGTGTGCTGAACGGCCCTGCGTCAGCGCGCTGCGCCAAGGTGAGCAGGGTGGCAGGGTCGCCGATGGGCAGGCCGATACCGACGTTCATGGAGGAAACCTCCGAAGGGAAGGGCCGACAAGGACTGTCGCCCCTCCGGCACCTCGGAGAGGTGGGACGCTCCCGCTCCGTGGCGTGCTTCTGGGGAACGTCTCGTTGAAGTGCTCTCACACCAGGGCGGGCCGGCTCGATGGGGCAAGCCGTTTCGGGCCGGCTCATGCCCCGGCGGTTACGGGCCGGCTCTGTGCACGCGAGCCGGCTCCGGCTCACTGTCCGCGGAGGTCTGACCGACCGTGGGGCACCCGGATCCGTGGCCCGGGAGAGCCGGGGCGCCCGTTCAGTGCGGTGCCGGTGCCGGTGCCGGTGCCCGGATCAGGGCGTTCTCGACGGTGCAACCGCCCTCTCCGGGCATCCGCTGGATCCGGGACGGGACCCACACCTCGGTGGCGCCGGGGCCCACACGGGCAAGAAGGCAGTCCTGCGGGTCGAAATGGTTGCCCTTCACCGAAAGAAGAACGCCGACCCGGCCGCCGTCCGCCTTCATCTCTGTACGGATCGCCGGATCCAGATCAAGGGCGGCGAGCGTACGGCGCACCTCGGCCTCGTCCACCCGGCCGCCCTCCGGCACCCGGGGAAGTCGCGCTCGGAGCTCCTCGTACGGCAGTCGGGGCGGTTCGGGTGGCGGGGAGAAGATCAGCGCGGGGCCGTCAGGGCACTCCACGTCACGGGGATCCTCACGCCACTTCGACTTGGGCGACACCCGCACCGAGAAACAGCGCCGCACGGTGACCTCCTCGACGTCGAACCACCCGTTGTACGCCGAGCCGGACGTGCGGACGACGACATCGATGCCGTCCCCGTCGTGTGTCGAGGTACCCGTCACCCGCAGTACCTCCACCCCGTCGAGGCCGGAGGCGGAGCGCCCGACCTCCTCCGCCGTGCGCGGACGCTGGCTGTGGAGCCGCTCGCCCGCATGCCTGGCCACCCCCCGAGCGGCGTCCGTCGCCTCGCCCGCGGAGGACTGCACCACTCCGCATCCGGCAGCGAACAGCAACAACGGGGCGAGCAGCAGCAGTCGGCGCATGCGCACACCTTTCCGGTGCCGCGCGAGGCGGGCAACCACTCACGTACTCAGACCGGCGTAGGTGATCGTACTCAGCCGATGCGGCGCCCGGACGTGGCGCACCCCGCGAAGCCCAAGTCCAGGCGCGTGCGGTACCTGGTGCGGTGACACCCCCCGCGGTCGTCGTGCGGGAGGCCGCATCCAGGGGCGACACATTTTGGAAACGCATCGACAACTCTCTTGCCGCCTGCGGCGCCTCGCCTATATAACGTTGTAAACCCGAGCCGCCGAGAGGCCGCACAAGCCCTTACGACCGAAGTTTCCGCAGCTCGCAGCGGGGTCGTGAGGGAAACAGCGTCATCTGCCGCCGAGCGGCTGACGCACCGTCCCGCCATGCCCGACCGCACGTCGAACGGCGTGCCGTCACCTCGCCAAGGAGCGTCCCGCGCATGATGATCCAGCGTCGATCCCGTACCCTCGCCGCGGCCTGTCTGATCGCCGCCACCGCCACGCTGGCCGTTTCCGGCTGCTCCAAGTCGGAGACCTCGGACAGCGCGGGCGGTGACAGCAGCCAGGGAGCGCAGGCGGCCAAGTCCCCCGAGGCCGCCTCCGGCCCCGGCTGCTCCCTGCAGAGCTACGGCGCACCCAAGATCGACCTCAAGGACGCCGTGGTCGGCTTCTCCCAGTCGGAGAAGGAGGCCAACCCGTTCCGTATCGCCGAGACCCAGTCGATCAAGGACGAGGCCGCGAAGGTCGGCGTCAAGAAGCTGCTCACCACCAACGCGCAGTCGCAGCTGTCCAAGCAGATCAGCGACATCCAGGACATGCTCTCGCAGGGCGCCCAGTTCCTCATCATCGCGCCGCTGAACTCCGACGGCCTGGAGCCCGCGCTCAAGGCCGCGGCTGCGAAGAAGGTGCCCGTCCTCACCATCGACCGCAAGGTCAACTCCACGGCCTGCAAGGACTATGTGGCCTTCCTGGGCTCCGACTTCGTCGAGCAGGGCAAGCGTGCCGCCGACGCGATGATCAAGGCGACCGACGGCAAGGGCAAGGTGGCGATCCTCCTCGGCGCCTCCGGCAACAACGTGACCACGGACCGGACCAAGGGCTTCGTCGACCAGATCAAGGCCGAGGCGCCCGGCATCGAGATCGTCGCCCAGCAGACCGGCGAGTTCGCCCGCGACAAGGGCCAGCAGGTCATGGAGCAGCTCATCCAGTCCAAGCCCGACATCACCGCCGTGTACGCGGAGAACGACGAGATGGGCCTCGGCGCCGTCACCGCGCTGAAGGCCGCCGGTAAGAAGCCCGGCAAGGACGTCAAGATCGTCTCGGTCGACGGCACCCGCAACGCCGTGCAGGCCCTGGTCAACGGCGAGTACAACGCCGTCATCGAGTCCAACCCCCGCTTCGGCCCGCTGGCCTTCGCGACGGCCCAGAAGTTCTACGGCGGCGAGGAGATCCCCGAGAACGTCATCATCACCGACCGCGCCTACGACGAGACCAACGCCAAGGAATCGCTCGGCGGGGCGTTCTGATCCGTTCCTGAACCCGTCGGCCCCGGCCGCCGTGGCGCCCGCACCGGGCCACGGCGGCTCCCGGGCCCTCTCTCCTTGGACAGCGGAAGGCCGAGAACACCCATGGCACCACCCGAAGCAGTACCTCAGGCACCGGAGGCGGCCGGACCCGCGGCCTCCACGGTGCTGGAAGCCCGTTCGGTGAGCAAACGATTCCCCGGTGTCGTCGCCCTCGACGACGTCGGCTTCTCGCTGCGCGCGGGGGAGACCCACGCACTCGTCGGGGAGAACGGCGCGGGCAAGTCCACCCTCATCAAGGTGCTGACCGGTGTCTACCGGCCGGACGGGGGCGAACTGCGGATGACGGGTGAACCGGTCCGTTTCACCCGGCCGTTCGAGGCACAGCAGGCCGGTATCTCCACGATCTACCAGGAAGTCAACCTCGTCCCGCTGATGAGCGTGGCGCGGAACATCTTCCTGGGCCGCGAACCGAGAAACCGCTTCGGTCTCATCGACTTCGCCCGCATGCACCGGGAGACCGGCGAGCTGCTCGACGGGTTCGGCGTACGTGTCGATCCCCGGCGCCCCCTGCACACCCTCGGCGTCGGCACCCAGCAGATGGTCGCCCTCGCACGGGCGGTGTCCGTCAACGCCCAGGTCGTCATCATGGACGAGCCCACCTCCTCGCTCGAACCACGCGAGGTGGAGACCCTCTTCCGCGTCATCGAACGTCTGCGGAGCCAGGGCATCGCCGTCCTGTACGTCAGTCACCGCATGGACGAGCTCTACCGGATCTGTGACCGCGTCACCGTCCTGCGCGACGGGCGCCACATCCACACCGGAGACCTCGCCGAACTCGACCGGATGCAGCTCGTGTCGATGATGCTCGGCCGCGACCTCTCCGAGGTACGCCGCTCAGGCGTCACGAGTTTCGCCGCGGAGGGGCACGAGGCCGCCCGCACGCCGGTACTCACCGCGACCGGTCTCTCCAGCCGCCTCCAGCTCCACGACATATCCGTGTCGCTGTACGCGGGCGAGGTGCTCGGCCTCGGAGGTCTTCTCGGATCGGGCCGCAGCGAGACGGCCAAGGCACTGTCCGGCGCACTGCCGCTGGACGCGGGCGAACTCACCGTCGACGGCACCCGGCTGAAGCGCCTCACCCCGGCCGCCGCCATCCGGGCCGGGATCAGCCTGCTGCCCGAGGACCGGAAGGCCGAAGGCATCGTGCCCGGTCTCTCCGTCCGCGAGAACATCGTGCTGGCGGCCATGCCCCGGCTCTCCCGGGCCGGCGTCGTCTCGCGGGCCAAGCAGGACCGGATCGTCGACATCTTCATGAAGCGCCTGCGGATCAAGGCGTCGAGTCCCGAGCAGAAGGTCGGCGAACTCTCCGGCGGCAACCAGCAGAAGGTCCTTCTGGCCCGCTGGCTCTGCCTGGAGCCCAAGGTTCTGCTGCTCGACGAACCCACCCGGGGGATCGACGTCGGAGCCAAGGCAGAGGTCCAGAGCCTCATCGACGACCTCGCAGGCGAGGGCCTCGCCGTCCTGCTCATCTCCTCCGACATCGAGGAGCTCATCGAAGGCGCCGACCGGATCGTCGTCCTGCGCGGCGGAACGGTCGCGGGTGAACTGTCGGGCGACGACGTGGCCGAGGACCGGCTGCTCGAAGTGCTCGCCGACCACGCACCGGAGCCGGCGGACCGGGCCCCGGCCGCCCAGGAGGACCCCCGATGACCCAGACCGCCGTCGCCCCGCCCACCAAGAGCGACAAGCCCCGGAAGTCCGTGAGCCCACTGGCCCGGCTGCGAGATCCCGCCTGGTACCAGCGCTACGGCGTGTATGTGGCCGTGGCGGTGGTGCTGCTCTTCAACGCCCTGTTCACCGACCACTTCATGACCGCGGACAACTTCCGCACCCAGCTCGTCCAGGTCGCACCCATCGTCATCGTCGCGCTGGGCATGGCCCTGGTCATCGGTACCGAGGGCGTCGACCTGTCCGTCGGCTCGACCATGGCGCTCGCCGCCGCCTTCCTCCCGCTCTACCTCGGATACGGGCTGCTGCCCGCGCTCGTCGTCTCCCTCCTGGCGGGCGCCGTCGTCGGAGCCGTCAACGGTGCCCTCGTATCCCTCGTCGGTCTGCAGCCCATCGTGGCCACGCTCGCACTCTTCGTCGGTGGCCGCGGACTCGCGCTGGTCATGGCCGACGGCCAGCTCAAGCAGATCGTCAACCCCGACCTGTTGTCGCTGGGCACCGGCTCCTTCCTCGGTATACCGCTGGTCGTCCTGATCGCCGGAGTCCTCGCCGTCGCCGTCGCCTTCCTGGTGCAGCGCACCACCTTCGGCCGGCAGGTCGTGGCCGTCGGCGGCAACCGCTCCGCCGCCGCGCTCGCCGGACTGCCCGTCAAGCGGGTACTCATCGGCGTGTACGTGCTCTGCGGGGTCCTCGCGGCGCTCGCCGGCATCCTCGCCACGGCCCGGCTCACCGCGAGCGACCCCTCCTCGCTCGGCACCCTCATGGAACTCTCCGCCATCACGGCGGTCGTGGTCGGCGGCACCCCCCTCAACGGGGGCTCCGTCCGGGTGCTCGGCACCGTCGCGGGAGCCCTGCTCATGCAGCTCCTGCGCGCCACGCTCGTCAAGCACGACCTGCCCGACTCCACCGCACAGATCGCCCAGGCGGCCATCATCATCGCCGCCGTCTACGTCGCCCGGGAGCGTCGGTCCCGATGAACGAAACCAAGCCCGTCCCCGCCGCACCGGCCGCGCCGAAAGCGCCCGCGGCCCGCCCCGCCGCCGACGCCGAACAGACCGGCCGGCAGCGCGCCGCCGAACTCCTGCAACGCCAGGGCGTGCTCGCGGTCCTGCTCACCGTCGTGATCGCCGCCTCGTTCATCTACCCGACGTTCGCGTCCCTGGACAACGCCCGCGGCGTGACCATCCAGGCCTCGTTCCTCGCCGTGGTCGCACTCGGCATGACGATGGTCATCATCACCGGCGGCATCGACCTGTCCGTCGGATCCGTCTTCGCCCTCGGGGGAGTGCTCGCCGCCTGGGCCTCGCAGTACGGATTTCTCGCCGCACTGCTGCTCCCTCTCGTGGTGTGCGGCGGGATCGGACTGCTCAACGGGTTTCTGATCGCCCGGGGGAACATGGCGCCCTTCATCGTCACCCTCGCCACCCTGCTGGGCGCCCGCGGCCTGCTGCTCGCCCTCACCGACGAGGGCGCCACCACCTACCTCGTGCCCAAGGACTCCGCCTTCGGCGATCTCGGCCAGGGCAGTGTCTGGGGCTTCGGCTACCCGATCGTCATCGCCCTCGTGCTCTTCGGCGCGGGTGGTCTCGTCCTGCAGCGCACCTCCTTCGGACAGACCCTCTTCGCCGTGGGCGGCAGCAGCGACGCCGCCACCCTGATGGGCCTCCCCGTCGCCCGTACGAAGCTCCTCGTCTACACCCTCAGCGGTCTGCTCGCCGGACTCGCCGGCGCCCTCAACGCGGCCAGGCTCTCCTCCGGCGTCACCATCGTCGGAGTGGGCATGGAACTCGACGCGATCTCCGCCGTCGTCATCGGCGGCACCCTGCTCATCGGCGGCGCGGGCTCGATCAGCGGAACCCTCTGGGGCGTCCTGCTGCTGGCCGTCATCCAGAACCTGATCAACCAGATCGGCTCGCTCAACTCGTCCTACCAGTCAGTGGTCAGCGGCGGCTTCCTTATCGTTGTCGTGGTGGCCCAGCGCTATCTCGCGCGCAGTCGCAGAAGCACCTGACGACGAGCCGGCCGCCCAGGGCCGGACACAGAGCCAAGCCGAGCCGAGCCGAACCAAGGAGTGCCGTGGGCGTCAGCCTCAAGGACGTTGCGCAACGGGCGGGCGTGTCCATCAAGACCGTGTCGAACGTGGTGAACAACTATCAGCACGTCACACCCGCCATGCGCGCCAGGGTGCAACAGGCGATCGACGAGCTCGGCTACCGGCCGAACCTCACCGCGCGCCATCTGCGCAAGGGCCGCACAGGCATCATCGCCCTCGCCGTCCCCGAATTCGGCAACCCGTACTTCGCGGAACTCGCCGGAGCGGTCATCGACGCGGCCGCCCGGCACGACTACACCGTCCTCGTCGACCACACAGCCGGTCTCCGGGAGAAGGAACTCCTGGTCAGCCAGGGATTCCGGTCCCATGTGATCGACGGTCTCATCCTCAGCCCCATCCATCTGGAGACCGAGGACCTCATGGCGCGCACCGAGACCGCGCCGCTGGTCCTGCTGGGCGAACGTGAGTACGAGGCGCCGTACGACCACATCGCCATCGACAACGTGGCGGCGGCCCGCGCGGCCGTGCGCCATCTCGTGGCCCAGGGGAACCGGCGGATCGCCTTCCTCGGATCGCGTACCGGCCAGGAACGCCAGCCCGCGCACCTGCGGCTCCGGGGCTGGCGCGAGGAACTCGAGACAGCCGGAATCACACCCGACGAGTCCCTCGTCGTGGTCACCGACGGATACGGCCGCGAGGACGGCGCCACCGGCATGGCGCAGCTCCTCGACCGTGAGCACCGGCCCGACGCCGTGTTCGCGTACAACGACCTCATCGCCATCGGCGCGATGCGGACCATCACCGAACGCGGCCTGCGGATCCCGGACGACATCGCCGTCGTCGGCTTCGACGACATCGAGGAGAGCCGCTACACCACGACCAGGCTCACCACCATCGCCCCCGACAAGGAAGCCATCGCCCGCCTCGCCGTCGACAGCCTCGTCGAACAGCTCTCGGGCGAACCCGTCGCCGAACCACGCAGGCCACGCCCCGGCTACCGCCTCGTCGTCCGCGAATCCACCACGGCCGGGCCCGACTCCGGCCACACCGAGGAACTCTGATGCCGCGCCCCACCGTGCACCGCACCCCCTTCGGCTCCGCCCAGGGGACCAGGACCGACCTGTGGACCCTCGACAGCGGTACGGGGGTCAGGGCCGAAGTGCTGACCTACGGCGCTTCCCTGCACCGCCTCGACGTGCCGGACACCGCGGGCACCACCGCATCCGTCGTCCGCTCGCTCGCGACCCTCGACGACTACACGGCCAAGCACCCCTACTTCGGAGCCGTCGTCGGGCGCTACGCCAACCGCATCGCCCACGGCCGCTTCGTCCTCGACGGGACCGAACACCACATCCCCGCCAACGACCGGGGCCACTCCCTGCACGGAGGGCCGGACGGCTTCCACACCAAGGTGTGGGAAGCGGCACCGGACCGGACCGACGACACCGTCTCCGTACGTCTCACCCTGCACAGCCCCGACGGCGACATGGGCTTCCCCGGCGCGCTGGACACCACGGTCACCTACACCCTCGACACGGAGGGCACCCTGGCCGTCGACTACGTCTCGGTCACCGACCGCCCCACGGTCGTCAACCTCACCAACCACTCCTACTTCGAACTGGCCGGCCAGGGCGACGTACTCGGCCACCACCTGGAGGTCGACGCCGACTCCTACCTGCCCGTGGACGACGACGGCATCCCCCTCGGCCCGCCGGCCGAGGTCCGCGGAACCCCGTTCGACCTCACC
Source organism: Streptomyces sp. NPDC102441 (assembly GCF_044765585.1). Lineage (NCBI taxonomy): Bacteria > Bacillati > Actinomycetota > Actinomycetes > Kitasatosporales > Streptomycetaceae > Streptomyces > Streptomyces sp. NPDC102441. Next base: position 273,277 of record NZ_JBIWKH010000005.1, on the reverse strand, counting down.
GCGCCCCGGGTCCTCGCGGAACGCCTCGCTGCCGAGGACGGACAACTGCGCGCCGCGGGAGGCTTCGACCACTGCTGGGTACTGAGGGACTCCGGCGGCGGCCTGCGCCGTGCCGCACGCCTCACCGCCCCGGACGCGGCCCGGGTCCTGGAGGTGTGGACGACCGAGCCCGGCATCCAGGTCTACACAGCCAACCAGCTCGACGGCTCCTTCACCGACGGCACAGGCCGCCGCCACGAACGGCACGGCGCGATCTGCCTGGAGACCCAGCACCTGCCCGACTCACCCAACCGGCCGGACCTGCCCACCACCGTGCTGCGCCCCGGCGACACCGCGCGCAGCCGGACAGAACTGCGCTTCCCGCACCTGCGGAATCAGACTGCCCGCCGGTGAACCGTTCTGCTGTAATTCCGGCACCAGCTGACCAACCCGGGAGCTGTCCATGCGCCGAGCTTCTGAGTCCACCCAGACAGGAATGCACCACACCTGTCTCCAGGACCTGAAGCTCCGTGCACACTACGACGGCAGCACACAGAGAGACACCCTCGCCCTGGAGCGGCAGCGGGGCATCACCATCAAGTCCGCGGTTCGGAGTCGGCGTTCGAGGACTACAGGCCGGTCGACGGACCTGTTCCGCACCGGTCCAGGACCGACCGCGACCCGCTGAACCGCAAGACCACCTCCTGCGCACTCTGCGCCCGGTGGGAGCCGGCAGGTGAGAGCAGGTCCCGTGTGAAGGACGCGCCCGTCGCGCGTCCGTCACACCGTGGCTCACTTCGGCCTGCCCAGGAAAGCCGGAACTCCTCGGGATCCCGGCGGCCTGACGGACGGCGGCGGTCAGGGGGCCTTCTCGCCCGCCACCAGGCGATCGAGGACAGTTCCCGTCCTGTAGGAGTTCCCGGGGGAGCGCGGTCACCCGTGAGGGGGCGGGGCCGTACTGCCCCGGACCACCAATCGGGTCGGGACCAGGGTCGTACCGCGTTCCGTCGTCTCGCTGCGGATCTGCCGCAGGACGCCGTCCACGCACAGCCGTCCGATCTCGGCGAAGTCCTGGTGGACGGTGGTCAGCGGCGGAAGGAACGAGGCGGAGTCGGCTATGTCGTCGAACCCCACGACGCTGACGTCCTCCGGCACGCGCCTGCCCTGTTCGTGCAGCGCCCTGAGGACGCCCAGTGCCATCTGGTCGTTGGCCGCGAAGACCGCGGTGCAGGAGGGGTCCGCCGCCAGTGCGAGCCCCGCTTCGTAACCCGAGGCGGCCGACCAGTCGCCGCTCACCGGCGGCGGAACCGGGCGGCCCGCCTCCTGGAGGGTCTGCCGCCAGGCCTGGGCACGGTGCTGCGCGGCGAAGGACTCCGGCGGGCCGGCGACATGCGTCACGGTGCGGTGCCCGAGGTCGAGGAGATGCCGCACGGCTGCCCTGGCGCCCCCGGCCTGGTCGGTGTCCACGACGCTGTAACGGTCGCCCGCGTCGGAGTCCGCCACCACCACATGGGTGTGCGGGGGCAGCGATATGGCCGCGTCCAGCAGGCGGACTTCCATGATCACGATGATGCCGTCCACTACCTGCTCGCCGAGCACGGTGACGGCTCCCCTGACTCCCGTGCTGGTGGGCGTCGCGACCGGCAGGAGGGTGATGGCGTAGCCCTCGTCCGCCGCAGAGGCGGAAATGGCCTCCAGCGTCCGGACGTTGCCCGTCGTGGCCAGTGTGAAGAGGATCACGCCCAGCGTGCGGAACCTTCCGCTCTTGAGGGCGCGCGCTGCGCTGTTGGGCCGGTAGTTCAGCTCCTTCATGGCGGTGAGTACACGTTCGCGGGTGCCCTCGGACACCGCGGAACGCCCGTTGGACACACGGGAGACCGTCTGCGAGGACACTCCGGCCAGGCGCGCGACGTCGGCCATGGAGGCTTCCTTGCGGGGTGGCCGGTCGGTGGCTGGTTCCTGTCCCTGCACTTCCTCTGCCTCCCTCGTGATTCGGTGAGCCTTTCGCCGTGTGGGGGAGGCGCTTTCCGGCCGCGGGGCCGTCTTCCACCGCGTGCGTCCTGGGGATGCTGCGAAGGGGACACGCCTTGTCGCCGCTGCGCGTGTTACTCGTTTCGCGTGCGGTCCGCCGGGCCGGTCCATCGGCATTTCTACCACTTTCGGACGCCCGGTGCTGACGTGCGGGTTCGGCCGAACGGGCCCTGTCCGGTCGGACGGCCGGCCGGTGGCGCGTTATCCGGAATCCGGCCTTGACCGTTGAGGAGAGGGCGTGTAGACATCATCCCACCGATGGATGTTTACGTAAACATCGGATTTCAAGCACAGCGCCTCCATGATGTCCGGTGTCTCCATCCGGCCGGGGCCATGCACAACGCCGGACCAACAGGAGTACCCATGACGGCCGTTACGCCGATCACGACTGGACGCCGTCCGCCAGCCAGAGTATCCCGGGGGCGGCATGGGCGGGTCGGCTGGATCTTCGTAGGCCCCTTCATGGCCGTGTTCGCCCTGGTGTTCCTCGCTCCGATCCTCTATTCGCTGTATCTGAGCTTCTTCCGGGACCAGTTGGTGGGCGGCACGTCGTTCGTCGGTCTGGACAACTTCCAACGAGCCTTCGAGGACGAACAGTTCTGGCAAGCAGTCGGCCGGGTGGCGCTCTTCCTCGTGGTGCAGGTGCCGGTCATGCTCGGCCTCGCCCTGCTCGTGGCCCTGGCCCTCGACAGCGGCAGGATCTACGGGAAGAGCTTCTTCCGGATCGCCGTCTTCCTGCCGTACGCCGTACCCGCCGTCGTCGCCACACTGATGTGGGGCTTCATCTACGGAACCCGTTTCGGGCTGGTGGGGAACTTCAACGACGCCTTCGGCGTGTCACTGCCCGATCCGCTCTCCCCCTCCCTGGTGCTGGCAAGCATCGGCAACATCGTCACCTGGGAGTTCATCGGCTACAACATGCTGATCTTCTACTCGGCGCTGCGGGTCGTCCCCAAGTCCCTCTACGAGGCCGCCGAGATCGACGGAGCGGGACAGTGGCGGATCATCACCGCGGTCAAGATCCCCGCGATCCGCGGTGCCCTGGTGATCGCGACGATCTTCTCGGTGATCGGCAGTTTCCAGCTGTTCAACGAGCCCAGCATCCTGCAGGACCTGGCGCCCAACGCGATCACCACCTACTTCACGCCCAACTTCTACACCTTCACGCTGTCCTTCTCCGGCCGGCAGCAGAACTACGCCGCCACCGTCTCCCTCGTCATGGGAGTCGTCACGATGATCATCGCCTACGCGGTCCAGCTGCGCGGCATGCGAAAGGAGGCGTGAACGATGAGCGCCCCTCCCTTCACCGCCGAGCAGACGCCCCGGCGCACCACTCACCGCGCCCAGGCGCCGCGCCGCGCCACGCACCGACGACGTTCCGCCGACCGGCCCCGCCGCAGCGTGCTGCTCACGGTGCTCATGGGCCTGACCGCGCTCTACGCGCTCATGCCACTGGCCTGGCTCGTCGTCAACGCCACGAAGACACAGAAGGGCCTCTTCGGTTCCTTCGGCCTCTGGTTCAGCGGCGATTTCGCGCTCTGGGACAACATCTCGCAGACGCTCACCTACAACGACGGCATCTTCGTCCGCTGGTTCCTCAACACACTGCTGTACGTGGTCGTGGGCGCCGGCGGAGCCACCTTCCTCGCGGTCCTCGGCGGCTACGGCCTGGCGAAGTTCGACTTCACGGGCAAGCGCGCCGTCTTCGCCACCGTCATCGGCGCGGTGGCCGTGCCGGCGACCGCGCTGGCGGTCCCCACCTTCCTCATGTTCAGCAAGATGGGCCTCACCAACACGCCGTGGTCCGTCATCATCCCGTCCCTGATCTCGCCGTTCGGGCTCTACCTCATGTGGGTGTTCGCCGCCGAGGCCGTCCCCACCGAGCTCCTGGAAGCAGCCAGGATGGACGGGTCCGGCGAGCTGCGGACGTTCTTCCGTGTCGCGCTCCCGCTGCTGACCCCGGGCATCGTGACGGTGCTGCTGTTCACCATGGTGCAGACCTGGAACAACTACTTCCTGCCCCTGATCATGATCAAGGATCCGGACTGGTATCCGCTGACCCTGGGACTGAACGCCTGGAACGAGCAGGCGTCCACCGCGGGAGGCCAGCCGGTCTTCAACCTCGTCATCACGGGTTCCCTGCTCACCATCGTGCCGCTGATCATCGCCTTCCTGCTGCTCCAGCGGTACTGGCAGTCAGGCCTGGCGGCGGGCAGCGTCAAGGGGTGACCCGCCTCCAGGCCACGTCGGCCACCGAATCTCCGCGCTCCGGGACCGGTTTCCCCCGGCCACCGTCCTGCGCGGCGTCCCACCCCTCTCCAGCCCCGCACCCCCGTGCGGGCGTTCCACGGTTCGTGCACCACCCTCACGACAACGGAGTGAAGCAATTATGAGAACCATGACCAGACGCGCGATGCGTGGCGTCGGCCTGCTGTGCGCGGCCGCGCTGAGTCTCACCGCGTGCGGATCCGACGACGGCGGCGCCGCTTCGTCGGACAAGTCCGTATCGGCAGGTGATCTCCGGACGGCCCTCAAGGAGGGTGGTTCCATCACCGTGTGGGCATGGGAGCCGACGCTGAAGCAGGTGGTCAGCGACTTCGAGAAGAAGTACCCCAAGGTCAAGGTGAAGCTGGTCAACGCCGGCACCGGCAACGACCAGTACACCGCCCTGCAGAACGCCGTACAGGCCGGATCCGGGGTGCCGGACGTCGCGCAGGTCGAGTACTACGCGCTCGGACAGTTCGCCCTCGGCAAGTCCCTCGAGGACCTGAGCCGGTACGGCGCCGGGGAGTACAAGGACGACTACTCGCCCGGACCATGGAACTCGGTCATCGTCGACGAGGCCGTGTACGCCCTGCCCATGGACTCCGGCCCGATGGCGCTCTTCTACAACAAGAAGGTGCTGGACAAGCACCAGATCGCCACGCCCACCACCTGGGACGAGTACCTGGAGGCGGCGCGTGCCCTGCACGCCGCGGACCCGAAGGCCTACATAACCAACGACACCGGTGACGCCGGGTTCGCGACCAGCATGATCTGGCAGGCAGGCGGGACCCCCTTCAAGACCCGCGACACCGAAGTGACGGTCGACCTCACCGCCGACAAGGGCGTCGTCGCCTTCACCAAGGTCTGGCAGAAGCTCATCGACGAGAAGCTCCTGGCACCCGTCAGCTCCTGGAGCGACGAGTGGTACAAGGGACTGGCGGACGGCACCATCGCCACCCTCGCCACCGGCGCCTGGATGCCCGCGAACTTCGAATCCGGTGTCGAATCGGCCTCGGGCGACTGGCGCGCCGCCGCGCTCCCGCAGTGGAAGAAGGGCGGGGAGGTCAGCTCCGAGAACGGCGGCAGCTCCCTCGCGGTGATGAAGGCGGGCAAGAACAAGGACCTGGCGTACGCGTTCAACGAGTACGCCAACCACTCGGACGGCGTCCAGGCCCGCATCAAGGCCGGCGCCTTCCCCGCGACCACTGCTGACCTGGCCTCCCCGTCGTTCCTCGACACCACCTTCCCGTACTTCGGCGGTCAGAAGGCGAACGAGATCTTCGCCCGGTCGGCCAGCCAGGTTCCTGAGGACTGGTCGTACCTGCCCTTCCAGGTGTACGCGAACTCCGTCTTCAACGACTCCGTCGGCAAGGCGTACGTCTCCGACACCACCCTCGCCGACGGGCTGAAGGAGTGGCAGAAGGCCTCCGTCACCTACGGCAACGACCAGGGCTTCAGCGTCAACAAGTGACCTCCAGCCGCTGATCCGGCACGGGGCGGCCGCCCGCCGACGGGCGGCCGCCCCCTGCTGTACCCGCACCCTCGTATCCGAAAGGATCACCATGACCCCCGCCTCCGAGCGCCACTGGCTGCGCCCGACCTCCGACGACCGCCCCGCGCGCTTCGCCTACGGGGCCGACTACAACCCGGAGCAGTGGCCGCGCGAGGTGTGGAAGGAAGACGTCCGGCTGATGCGAGAGGCCGGGGTCACCGTCGTCTCCGTCGCGATCTTCTCCTGGGCCCGGCTCCAGCCGGCCGAGGACAGATGGGACTTCGCCTGGCTGGACGAGGTGCTCGACCTGCTCCACAGCAACGGCATCGACGTGGACCTCGCCACCGCCACCGCGTCGCCGCCGCCCTGGCTCACCACCCTGCACCCGGAGATCCTGCCGGTCACCCGCACGGGGGAGACCCTCTCCCAGGGGGCGCGCCAGCACTGGCGGCCCACCTCGCCCGTCTTCCGCGCGTACGCCCTGCGGCTCGTCGAGGCCATGGCCACCCGTTACGCGGATCACCCCGCCGTGGTCGCCTGGCACATCTCCAACGAGCTCGGCTGCCACAACATCTACGACTACTCCGACGACGCGGCCCAGGCCTTCCGCGACTGGCTGCGCACCCGCTACGGCACCCTGGAGGAGCTCAACCGGGCCTGGGCCACCTCCTTCTGGTCGCAGCACTACGGGGAGTGGGCGCAGATCCAGCCCCCGCGACTGGCCGCGAGCCACACCAATCCGACCCAGCAGCTCGACTTCAAGCGCTTCTCCTCCGACGCGCTGAGGGACTACCTCCGGGCCGAACGCGAGGTCCTGCGCCGCATCACCCCCCGGATCCCCGCCACCACCAACTTCATGGTGATGGGCGACACCAAGGGCATGAACTACCCCGACTGGGCGGCGGAGATCGACTTCGTCTCCAACGACCACTACGCCCACCCCGGGCCGCAACGCCTGGACGAGCTCTCCTTCTCCGCAGCCCTCACGCACTCCATCGCACAGGGCAGGCCCTGGTTCCTGATGGAGCACTCGACGAGTGCGGTCAACTGGCAGCCCGTCAACGTCGCCAAGCGCGACGGCGAACTCGCCCGCGACTCCCTGGTCCACGTCGCCCACGGAGCCGACGCGGTCTGCTTCTTCCAATGGCGCCAGTCCGCCGCCGGCGCCGAGAAGCACCACTCCGCGATGGTGCCCCACGCCGGCCCGGACAGCGAGGTGTTCCGTGCGGTGACCGCCCTCGGCCGGACCCTGGAGGCGCTCACCCCGGTCACCGGGTCCGTGCGGGAGCCGGCTCGCGCCGCTCTGGTGTACGACTGGGATTCCTGGTGGGCCGTCGAACGCGACTCCCAGCCGTCCTCCCTGGTGCGCTACCGGCAGGAGGCGCTCGACTGGTACTCGGCCTTCCTGTCCCTGGGTGTCCGGGTGGACGTCGTCACGACCGACGCCGACCTCACGGGGTACGACTTCGTCGCCGCCCCCCTCCTGCATGTCGTCCCCCTGGAGCTCGCCGGCCGGCTGGACGCCTATGTGCGCGGCGGCGGCCATCTCGCCACCACCTACTACTCCGGTGTCGTCGACGAGAACGACCATGTGTACCTCGGCGGATACCCGGGAGCGCTGCGCGATCTGCTCGGCATCCGCATCGAGGAGTTCGGCCCGCTGCGGGAGGGCGAGGACGTGCGCCTCGACAACGGGCTGACCGGCACGCTGTGGACCGACCGGATCGACCTGACCGACCCCGAGGTCACGGTCCTCGCCCACTACGGGACCGGGGACCAGACAGGGCGCCCCGCCGTCACGCGGCGTGCCCTGGCGGACGGCGGTTCCGCCGCCTACGTCTCCACCCGGCTGGGCAGCCACGGGCTGCCCGATGTGCTGGGGCCCCTGCTGTCCGGCGCCGCTGTGCTCAGCGAACTTCCCGCTGACGTCCGGGGACGGGTGGAGCTGACCGTACGGACCGACGGCTCCCAGGAGTACTGGTTCCTCGTCAACCGTACGGACGAGCCCGTCGAGTTCGGTGCGGTGGCCGGTCAGGTTCTCACCGGGCCCCCGCCGGGCGCGGGCGGCGGTCTGGTCGTTCCGTCACGCGGAGTCACGGTGCTCCGGGTGGAGGCCGGGACGACACCCTTCGTCGTCGGCTAGGGCATGCCACCGCGCTCGCGTGCCCCCGGAGGACGGAAGCGTCCTCCGGGGGCACGCGGACGGTCGGCCGTCAGCCGGAGGCCGTGAACTGATGGGTGCCCGAGGCGACGGCGAAGACCGCACACCCGTCGTCCAGCCGCAGGAAGTCCGCGGGGCCCCGTCCGGCACTCCGCTTGTCGCCGCCCGGCACCCACACCTCGGCGGTCGTGTTCGCCGGCAGCACGACCCGCAGGGCGAAGCCGTCCGAGTCCTTCCTCCAGCGCGTGGTGACCTGTCCGTACCGTGAGTCGAACCGTCCCTCGGCCTGCGTCACCCCGCCGCCCGGACGCGGCCGGACGATGATCTTCCGGAAGCCGGGGGCGCCGGGGGCGATGCCCGCGATGTTCGCGTACATCCACTCACCGACCGAGCCGTAGGCGTAGTGGTTGAAGGAGTTCATCCCGGCGTCCTGGAAGCTGCCGTCCGGCCGGATCGAGTCCCAGCGCTCCCACATCGTGGTGGCCCCCCGGTCGATCTGGTAGCCCCAGCTCGGGAAGGTCCGCTGGAGCAGCAGACGGTAGGCGACGTCCGTGTGGCCGGTGTCCGTGAGCACGGGCAGGAGCCTCGGGGTGCCGAGGAACCCCGTCGACAGATGCCAGCCCTTCGCCTCGATGAGGGCGACGAGCCGGTCCGCCGCAGGCCCGCGGTCGTCCTCCGCCAGCAGGTCCATGGACAGGGCCAGTACGTACGCCGTCTGCGTTTCGCCCTTCACCCGGGCGCCGGCGGAGACGTACGCCGCGCGGAACGCCTCGCGCACCCGGCCGAAGAGCGTGCGGTACGGCGCGGGGTCCTTGCCCAGGGCCTCGGCCGTCCGCGCCACGAGATCGGCACTGTGGGCGAAGTAGGCCGTGGCGATGACGTCCTTGGGCGTCTCGTCCTCGATGTTGAGCCAGTCGCCGAACCCGTCGGCCGGGCGCAGCAGCCCGGTGCTGTGCGCCTCCAGATACTCCAGCCAGGCGGTCATCGAGGTCCACGACTGCTCCAGCACCCGCACATCGCCGTACGCCTGGTACAGGGCCCACGGCACGGTCACTCCGGCGTCGCCCCAGCCCGCCGCGCCGTTGCCGACGTTCGGGAGGTCCGGGGCGACATGGGTGAAGGCGCCGTCGGAGGTCTGGGCGTCGCGCAGGTCGTAGAGCCATTTCGTCAGGAAGCGTGCCGACTCCATCGTGTACGAGGCGGTGGGCGCGAACACGTTGATGTCGCCGGTCCAGCCGAGCCGTTCGTCACGGGCCGGGGTGTCCGTCGGAATGGACAGGAAGTTCCCGCGCTGTCCCCAGGTGATGTTGCGGTGGAGCTGGTCGAGCATGGGGACATCGGTGGTGAAGTCCATGGTGAACGGCGCGGAGGTGTGGATGACACGCCCCACGATCGCGTCGCGGTCCGGTGTTCCGGGATATCCCGTCACCTCGACGTAGCGGAAGCCGTGGAAGGTGAAGCGGGGCTCGTAGGTCTCCCGGCCGTCCCCCCGGAGCGTGTACGTGTCCGTGGCGCGGGCGGTGCGCAGGTTGGCGGTGTAGATCGTGCCGTCCGGGTTGAGCACCTCGGCATGCCGCAGCCGCACCGTGGTGCCGGCCGGTCCGGACACCGTGAGGCGAGGAGTGCCCACCATGTTCTGGCCGAGATCGAACACGAAGACACCGGGCTCGGGTTCGGTCACCTCACGGACGGTCAGCTCACGCTCCACACGGCAGGCGCCGTCCACTTCGGCGACGAGCGCCGCCGTGACCCCGTCGACGCGGCGGGCCGCGAGCCAGCCGGACGCGTCGAAGCCGGCCCGGGTCCATCCGTCCGTCTCCAGCCGGGCGTCGTAGTCCTCGCCCGCCATGAGGTCGGCCCCGGTGACCGGCCCCGCCGCGGTGAGCCAGTCGCTGCCGGACACCACGCGCTCGGTCGACCCGTCTGTGTAGGTGACCTCCAACTGGGCCAGAGCCGCCGGCTGTTCGCCGTACTGATGCGGACCGAACCAGGCGATGTTCCCCGCGTACCATCCGGCGGCCAGGGTGATCCCGAGAGCGTTGCCGCCCTGCGTCACCAGACCGGTCACGTCGTACGTCTGGTACTGGACGCGCTTGTTGTAGTCCGTCCAGCCAGGGGCGAGCCGGTCCTCGCCGACACGCTCGCCGTTGAGGGACACCTCGTACAGGCCGAGGGCGGTCGAGTACAGCCTGGCCCGCGCGACGCGCTTGCGGCCCAGCCGGAACTCGCGGCGCAGCTGGGTGGCGGGGGAGTACGCCACCTGCACCTCGCCCCAGGGGCCGGAGCCCCAGTGGGCGAGGACCGCGGCGGCCGGCCATGCGCTGTCGTCGTAGGCGACGGAGTGCCAGTCTCCCGACGGCTCCTCGTCGGTGGCCCGCCAGTCGGCGTCGGTGACGGCCGTGGCCGTACCGTCCGCGGTGGTCAGTTCCAGTGCTCCGAGGAGCCCGGCAGGCCCGGCGACCGCGTTCGTCGCCGACACGGCGATGACATGGGTGCCGGGGGAGAGATGGGCCGTCACATCCACGAGGACGGGACGCTTCCAGTTCTCGGCCGGGCCGTCGGCCTCGGTGTGAGCCACCTCCACGCCGTTCACCCTCGCGGTGAATCCGTCGTCGGCGCTCATGACGAGCCGGGCGCGGGTGACACCCTCCGGAATCTCCACCCGGCCGCGGAACCACCGTGTGGCGGCGGGTGCCTCGACGGTGGGGTCCCCTTCCGGGAACCAGATCCATGACGCGTCGTCGAGCGTGGGTGTGCCGGTCAGCGTGGCGGGCGCGGCGATCCAATCCGCCGACCAGTCCGAGGCGTCCAGGAGCCCGGTCTCCCACCAGGACGGCTCGCTCCACGCGGAGGCCCGGCCCTCCGCGTCCCAGACCCGCACGGACCAGTGGTAGCGCGTGCGGGACACCGGCTCGGGGCCCGCGTACGGAACCAGTACGGACTGCGCGGACTCGACCCGGCCGCTGTCCCAGACGTCGGGTTTCCCGAGGCGGTCGGGGGTGGTGGCCACGCGCACCTGGTACGCGGTCTGGCTCAGGCCCGGACTGTCCGACGCGACCGGCCAGGTCAGCCGTGGACGCGGGGTGTCCAGGCCCAGAGGACGGCGTACGTACTCGACGGTCGGCTCGGTGACGCGAGCCCGGCCGGCGGCAGCCTGCGCGGACCCGGAAGCCCCGGCGGCCGGTGCGGATACCGCGGCGAGCGCGGCGGTGGCGGCGGTGGTGCTGAGCAGTCGTCTTCTGCTGATCACAACGCGGCTCCGTAACGATGCGAAGATGAATCGTTTCAGTTCCGGAGAAGCTAAGGTTTTGACCGGCCTCTGTCAAGGGTTCTTTCGTGATAATCCCATTTCTGAATGGATGGTTGCAGACCTGCTGTGTGCGTCATTGACGCCCTTGTGGAACCGGGTCTATGTTCGCTCGCAGGAGGAGTTGAAACCTTTCATGCGATGGGCCGAATGGGCCTGCCCCGGCGCCGATCGTTGCGCTGTCCGGCTGACGCGGCTCAGGCTCCCCGGAGATGTGGACGAAAGGTCAGGTGTTCGCACTTCGCGGACCTGACAGGTCCGCGATCCGCTCCTCCATCCCAAGGGAGAACGCATGCGCCTGCGCGCCCGCTGGGCACCAGCCGCTCTACTGCTGATCACCCCCCTGATCGGCACCACCACGGCCACGGCAGACACCGGTGAGACTCTCGTGCCGGTGCAGAAGTCGGCCCGGGCTGTGCCCGGTCAGTACATCGTCACCCTCGCGCCCGAGCAGAAGCCGGCCGCAGTGGCCGAGCAGATCGGGGTCAGCACCCTCTTCACGTACAGCAGGGTCCTGCACGGCTTCGCGGCCTCTCTGACGCCCGCGCAGCTCGAGCAGGTGCGTGGCGCGGCAGGTGTCCAGGCCGTCGAGGAGAACAGCGAGGCCTCCGTCTCGCCGCCCGCCGCCGCGGCGGCCGGGAAGCGGGCCGTGGCCGGGAGCTGGGGGCAGGACCGTATCGACCAGCGGAATCTGCCGCTGGACGGCGACTACGACGTGGACGGCACGGGCCAGGGTGTCACCGCGTACATCCTGGACACCGGCATCGAATCCGCCCACAGCGAGTTCGGCGGCCGGGTGGGAGCCGGGTACGACGCGATCGGCGACGGCCGCAACGGTGAGGACTGCAACGGGCACGGCACGCACGTGGCCGGGACCGTTGCCGGTACGACGTACGGAGTCGCTCCCGCGGCCTCTCTCGTGCCGGTGCGGGTGCTCGACTGCGAAGGCTCGGGTACCTGGGCCGGGATCATCGCCGGCCTCGACTGGATCGCCCAGAACGCCGAGCAGCCGGCCGTGGTCAACGCCTCCCTCGGCGGACCCGCGTCGTCGGCCGTCGACGACGCCTTCGACTCGCTCGCGGCGGACGGCACCCTGCCGGTGGTCGCGGCGGGCAACGAGAACCAGGACGCCTGTGACGTCTCCCCGGCACGCGCCGACGGCGTGCTCGCCGTGGCGGCCGAGGACGACCAGGACCGGCAGGCGACGTTCAGTAACTGGGGTACCTGTGTGGGGCTGTACGCCCCTGGCGTGGACATCGTGTCCGCGAAGCTCGGCGGTGGCTCCACGACGCTGAGCGGAACGTCCATGTCCAGTCCGCACGTCGCCGGTGCGGCCGCTCTCTACAAGGAGCGGAACCCCGACGCCGGGCCGCAGGAGGTCGCCGACCATCTCGCCGCCGAGGCGACCCCGGACGTGCTGACGGGTCTGGGTGCCGGCTCGCCCGACCGGCTGCTCTACACCGGCGGTCTCTGACCTCCGGCCGGCTCCACCGGAGCGGGGTCCGCGTGCTGCGGGCCCCGCTCCGCCGTGCCGTGGGGCAGGTGTTCTCGGGGACCCGCGTGCCGGACGGCACCGCGGCCCGGCGGCGGACGCGATAGCGGGGGAGCGGGGGCTGCGGCACAGTGGTCGTATGGATGATCTCAACGCTCTCGCCGACGAGCACCTGGCCGCGGCCCGCGCCAACGCGCACGGGCGCAGCGCACATCTGCTGCTGCGCCAGGAGCCGCTGCGGCAGACGGTGATCGCGCTCACCGCGGGGTCCGCCCTCGACGAGCACAACGCGCCGCCCGCCGCGTCGCTCCAGGTGCTTCGCGGGGTGGTCCGGCTCACCGCCGGATCCGGGGACGTGGACCTCACGGCGGGCGGGTTGCACCCCATTCCGCAGGAGCGGCACGGGCTGCTGGCCCTGGAGGACGCGGTGGTGCTGCTCACCGCCGTCAACGACTGAGACCGACCGGAGTACATCCGCGGGACCGAGGCATGAGAGAAAGGGGGCAGCCGGGCCGTCATCAGGCGTCCCGGCCGTCCGCTCCTCCCGCCCCCCGTCCCCCGGAGTGTCCGCGTGCCCAGCAGGACCGACGACCCCGTCGCGGAACGAACCGCGCCCCCGGCAGGGCGCCCCGCCCGCAGAGACTGGCGCGCCGCTCTGCGCCGGACCCCCGTGTCGCTGTGGAACGACGATCTCTCCGACTGGGCGGCCGCCCTCACCTACTACGCCATCCTGGCCCTGCTCCCGGCGCTCCTCGTCACCGTCTCCGTCATCGGCCTGGCCAACCCCGGTGCCACCGACGCCCTGATCGCCGACATCACGGCCTTCGCGCCGGCCGAGTCCGGAGCGGCCCTGCGCCGGCCCCTGGAGGCCGCCACCGAGGAGCGCACGGCCGTCTGGCTGCTCGTCGCCACCGGCAGCGTGAGCGCCGTGTGGTCCGCGTCCAGCTATCTGGCGGTCTTCCGCAGGGCGATGCACGCCATGCACCAGGTGAAGGACACCAGGCCGCCGCTGCGCCAGGCTCACATCATCGTGGTCTCGGCCATCGGGCTGCTCGTCCTGCTGATGACCAGCGCCTTCGTCCTCGTGCTCACCGGACCTCTGGCGCGCTGGCTCGGACGCCGGGTGGGTCTGGCGCAGGCCGGCGAGGCACTGTGGGAGGGCCTGAAATGGCCGGTCCTCCTCTGTCTCGTCGCCTGCCTCATCCTGGTCCTCTTCAGTACCGGTCCGCGGTCCGCGCGGAGCGTGCGCAAGGCGCTGCCCGGCGGGGTGCTCGCGGCGTTCCTGTGGCTGATCGCCTCTGCCGGATTCGCGCTGTACGCGACCCACATCGGCAGTTACAGCCGGCTGTACGGTTCGCTGGCCGGCCTGGTGGTCTTCCTGATCTGGATCTGGTTCACCAACCTGGCGCTCCTGACCGGTGCCCAGTTCAACGTCGAACTCGCCCGCACGGACGGCGAGGAGCGCGAGACGCCCTGAGATGCCTCAGGGCCCCTTGTGGGAGCGCTCCCAGCCGGGAAGGATGGGGCGATGACCCGGACCGCGTACGTACGCCCCTATCGCCCCGCCGACCAGGAGGCACTCGCGGACATCTGCGTCCGCACGGCCGACAACGGCGGGGACAGCACCCGTCTTTACCCCGACCCCGGGCTGATGCCCGCCCTGTTCGCCGAGCCTTACGCACACCTGGAACCGGAGCTGGCCTTCGTCCTGGACGACGGCTCCGGGCGTGCGGCCGGCTATGTCCTGGGGACCGCGGACACCCGGCGGTTCGTGGACGCCTTCCGTGAGATCTGGCTCCCTCTGGTGACGGACCGCTTCCCCGCGCCGGAGGGTGAACCCGGAACCCTCACCGAGGCGATGACGGCCTTCCTGTACCGCCCCGAGCGCATGATCCTCCCGGAGCTGGACGAGCACCCCGCGCACCTGCACATCGACCTGCTGCCGCCATGGCAGCGCAGGGGATACGGCAGGGAGCTGATGGGCGCCTTCCTGGGAGCTCTGCACCGGAAGGGCGTCCGGGCCGTCCACCTGTCGATGCTGACGGCGAACACTCCGGCCCGGGCCTTCTACGACCGGCTCGGATTCCAGCCGATCGACGTGCCCGACCCGGGGCCGCTCACCTATCTCGGGCGTTCCACGGAGGGTGTGGAGCCGACGGGCTGGGCAGGTAGTGGGTTGCGAGCCAAGGAGAGGGCCCTGGCCGCCGGTTCGGAAGGGTGAATGGCATGACGGAGGAGAGCGCGTGGAGCTTCGCGGACGACCGGGGGCAACTGGCGGTGGCGGACCGCAGGCCGTCCAGGGTGCTCGCGTACGTCCAGGCGGGAGCGACGCTGTGGGACTACGGGATACGCCCGGAGGGGATATTCGGCTCCGGGCACGACGGGGCGGAGCCCGACCGGGCGAAGACCGGCACGCTCCCGCTGGACACCGTGGACTACCGGGGTGCGGGTGACGACCTGGACGTGGACACGCTGTTACGCGGCAGGCCCGACCTGGCCGTGGCCGTCAGCTACGGCCACGGCCAGCTCTACGGACTGGACCCGGACACCGCCAAGCGCCTGGAGGAGCGTGTTCCGGTCGTCGTGATCGACGTCGGTCAGGCGCGCACGCTCGACCGGGTCGCCGAGCGGTTCGCCGAGCTCGCGAGCGCGCTCGGTGGCGCGTCCGTCCCGGATGCCGCGGGTGAGCTGCACGCCGCCCGCGAGCGGCTCCGCACGGCGGCCCGTGCCCCCGGAGCCCCCAGGGTGGTGGCCCTCTCGCCCGCGGGTCCTGAGCAGGCGTATGTCGCCCGTCCGCAGATGTGGCCCGAACTGCGGGTGCTGGCCGAGCTGGGGGTGGGCCTCGTGGCCCCGCCCGACGGCGCCGGGGCCAACTGGGCCACCGTCGGCTGGGAGGATGCCGCGGCTCTGGAGCCCGGCATCGTCCTGACGGACATCCGGTCCAACGCGGTCCCGCTCGACGGGATCTCCGTCCCCGCCTGGCAGGCAGCCGGGCAGGGCGCGCGGACCGTGCCGTGGAACCCGGAACCACTGTGCAGCCCGCAGGCACACGCGCGGTTCCTCGCGCTGGTGGCGGACGCGGTGGAGGGGGCGTCGAGGGGCTGAACGGCTTTCCCAAGAATATTCTGCAAAAACTCTTTGGCAAAGTGTCGGCGCGCTCTAGGCTGCCGTCGTGGACAACGACGCGACGCACCGTGTACTCGATCCCGAGCGGGACTCCGCGGCACTCAAGGCGCTCACCCATCCCCTGCGCCTGAGGCTGCTCGGCCTGCTGCGGCTGCACGGTCCGGCGACCGCGAGCGAGCTCGCGGTCAGGACGGGGGAGTCGTCCGCCTCGACCAGCTACCACCTCCGGGTGCTCGCCAAGTACGCCTTCGTCGCGGAGGCGGAGCACCGCGACGGACGTGAGCGCCGCTGGCAGGCCGTGCACTCCGTCACCTCGACGGACAACGCGGCCATGCTGGCATCGCCCGCGGGCCGGTCCATGCTGGTGCTGGGCCGGCGCCGCCAGCTCGAGCATCTGCAGCAGTCCATGGAGCAGCACGAGGCGGACATCGACGCGGGCCGGCTCGGCGAGGAGTGGCACGACCCCTCGGGGATCGACGACCTGATGCCGCGCCTGACGCCGGAGTCCCTCCGCGAACTCCGCGAAGCGATCACGGCCAAGCTCACGGAGCTGACGGCACGCGACGAGCACGACCCCCGGGCCCGGCAGGTCGTGCTGCTCACCGCCGGGCTCCCGCTGGCACCGGACGGGACGGGTACGCCCGACGCGGATGCGCCCTCCGACGCCGGAAGCACCCCGTGACCCCGGCGCCCGAGGCCGCACCCGCCACGGCCCCCGGACCCGACGAACGCATCGCCCGCCGCAGATTCGTCACGGTGTCCTTCCTCTTCTGGCTGCCCGCGGGCCTCACGTCCGCGCCGATGGTGCTGCTCTTCACCGAACGCGGCATGGCGCTCGCCGCAGTCGCCTCGGTCTTCGCCGCACACGCCCTGACCGCCGCCGCCCTGGAGCTCCCCACCGGCGGCCTCTCCGACGTCATAGGCCGTCGTACGGTCCTGGCCTGCGCCGGTGTGCTCAACGCCTGCGCCCTTACGCTCATAGCCCTCGGGGCGGCCCCCTGGGTGCTCGCCCTCGGCATGGCCCTCATGGGTGCCGGCCGGGCCCTGTCCAGCGGGCCCGCCGAAGCCTGGTACGTCGACACCGTGCATGCCCACGCGGGGCCCGGTGCCGAGATCCGCACCGGGCTGGCACGCGGCGGCGCGGCGTCGTCCGGCGCGATGGCCCTCGGGGTGCTGCTCGGCGGCGCGCTGCCCTGGCTGCTCGGCCTCGGCTCCGACCCGGGGGCCGGACTGCGGACGCTCACCTCGGACCTGGTCCTGCCGCTCTCCGTCCCCGTACTCCTGGGTGTGGCCGTCGAGATCGTCTTCGTCCTCTACGTCCTGACCGCCCTGACCGAACCTCCCCGCCCCCCGGCCACCCTGCGAGGCGTCCTGCGGGGCGTGCCCGGCGCCATCGCCGCGGGGCTGCGGCTCGGCGCCCGGGACACGCTGGTCCGCCGCATCCTGATGACCGCCGGCGCCGCGGGCACCGCGCTCTCCGCCCTTGAACTGCTCACCCCGGGCCGTGCCGCCGGTCTGACGGGAACGGCCGAGTCCGGTGCGGTGCTCTTCGCCGGCCTGGCCGCCACCGGATACGCCTGCTCGGCGCTCGGCAGCCAGCTGGCACCGCTCGTCGCCCGGCTCGCCGGAAACAGCGAGCGCGCGGTCCTGGCGAGCCTTGGCGCGAGCACCGCCGGCCTCCTGGCGCTCGGCGCCACGGTGTCCTCGGCCGGAGCGCCCGCGCTGACCGTGGCCGCCGCCGGATACGGACTGGTCTACCTGGGCCTGGGCGCCGCGGGCCCCAGCGAGAACGACCTCCTGCACCACCGTGTCGACGCCACCGGCCGGTCGACGGCCCTGTCCGTGCAGTCCCTCTCCCTGCAACTGGTCGGGGCGGCCGGCGGGCTGGCCGTCGGCGCGCTCCCGGCCGGCCCTCTTCCCTGGCTGCTCGGCGCCGTCGTGCTGCTGGCGGGGGCACTGCTGTGGTCCCGTCGCGCAGCGGAGACCACGCCGGCCGGTGCCGCCACGGGGAGCGGCGGCGGCTGACCTCTGCTCCGTACGGACGCCCCGGATAGCGCGGGGCCGCGCCCTTGGCGAGGCTGGCCCGAAGCCGGGACGTGAGATCCCCGTACCTCCAGGAGCAGAGATGCAACAGGACAAGCACCCGTCGTACCGTCCCGTGGTCTTCCGCGACCGTTCCGCCGGGTACGCGTTTCTGACCCGGTCCACCGCGTCGAGCGAGCAGACGATCGACTGGGACGACGGCAACAGCTACCCCGTCATCGATGTGGAGATCTCCGCGGAGAGCCACCCCTTCTTCACCGGCAAGGCGCGGGTGGTCGACACCGAGGGCCAGGTCGCCAAGTTCGAGCGCCGCTACGGCGACGAGGGGCGTGGCGACGCCTCCTAGAGGGCCGGTCGTCGAACTCCCGCCTCCGGGCGACGAGGGGAGTTCGACGACAGGCGCCCTGGCCCCGGGTCTCCACGGTTTCCCGCACACGGGGCAGAATCGGCGGCAGTGCGCCCCGTGACCGCCGTGATCCGCCGGGGCACTGCCGCCCGCGTCCTCCAGGAGACCCGCCCCATGCCCGACAGCCCCGCCCTGCTGGTCATCGGCGAATGCGTCGCCGACATCGTCCGGGTGCCGGGCGAGCCGGACCGGATCCACCCCGGCGGCAGCCCCGCGAACGTCGCGTACGGGCTGGCCAGACTGGGCCGGAGCACCACCCTGATCACCCAGCTCGGCCCCGACCCCGACGGGCGGCTGATCGAGGACCACCTGACATCGGCCGGTGTACGGGTCATCGGCGACGGCAGCGACGCGCCCACGCCGGCCGCCACGGTCGAGCTCGACGAGGCGGGCAGGGCCACCTACACCTTCGAGATCACCTGGACGCTCGGCCCGGTCGCGCAGCCACCGGAGCCGCCCCGGCATGTCCATACCGGGTCGGTCGCCACCGCACTGGAACCCGGCGCGGACACCGTCCTGGACCTCGTCCGGTCCTTCCGGGAGACGGCGACGGTCAGTTACGACCCCAACGTGAGGCCCGGGCTGATGGGGGATCACGCCCGTGCCGTACGCCGGGCGGAGCGCTGTGTCGCGCTCAGCGATGTCGTCAAGGCCAGCGACGAGGACCTGCGGTGGCTGTACCCGGACGAGCCCCCGGAGAGGACCGCCGAGCGGTGGCTGCGCTCCGGGCCCGCTGTCGTCCTGGTCACCCGGGGCGCGGGCGGGGCGGCGGCGTTCCTGCCGGGCAGGACCGTGAACACCGGCGCACCGCCCGTCCGGGTCGCGGACACGGTGGGTGCCGGCGACGCCTTCATGTCGGGCGCGCTGCACGCCCTGGCCTCGTACGGACTGCTCGGGGCCCCGGGCCGCGCACGGCTGCGCTCCCTGGACGCCGCCGTTCTGGGCGACGTGCTGCGATACGCCGTGGCATCGGCCGCTGTGACCGTCGCACGGGCCGGTGCCCTGCCTCCCGACGAGGAGGAGCTGGCGGCGGCCCTGACCGGCGTGCCGGCCCCGGAGCGGTAGGGCGCCCAGGGTGTCCTCGCCCCCACCACGGTCGTTGATTTCGTTATGACCGTGACCCTTACCGACACCGCCCCACCGTCCACCACCGAACTGCTGACCGGCGTCCTCCTCGGTCCCGGATTCCGGCGCGAGCACGGATTCTGGCAGCGGCTGATCAGCACAGAACCGTTCCGCCGCCCCGCCGGCGGAACGCCCGAAGAGCGACTGGACCTCGCTTACGACCGGTTGCGGATCCTCAACCTCTCCCTCGACAGCGGAGCGCGGCTCGCCGCCGACCCGCGCGCGCTGGCCGCCCTGCACGCCTGGCTCGGCCCGGTGGACCCCGCGCTGACCACCGTGGCGGGTATCCACTACAACCTCTTCCTCGGCAGTCTCCTCGACCACGACTGCGTCGGCCGACGTGATCTGTCGGACTACCTGACGATGCGGCGCATCGGCACCTTCCTCTGTACGGAGGTGGCGCACGGCAACAACGCGACGGCCATGGAGACCACCGCCACCTACGACCGTGAGCGGGACGGCTTCGTCCTGCACACCCCGAACCCGGGCGCGCAGAAGTTCATGCCCAACACCAGCCCGGCGGGCGGAGCGAAGTCGGGTCTGGTCGCCGCCCGCCTGGTGGCCGACGGTTCCGACCACGGGGTACGCCTCTTCCTGGTGCCGCTCACCGACGACGTACAGCCGCTGCCGGGCGTCCGGGTGCGCCGGCTGCCGGCCCGGATGGGCAGCCCCGTGGACCACTGCCTGACCTCGTTCGACCGGCTCTTCGTGGCTCGGGACGCCCTGCTGGGAACGGGTGAGGAAGGCGAAGAACACGGGGAGTTCAGAACCGGACCGGGGGACAGGCGGCGCAGGTTCCTCACCTCGATCGGCCGGGTCACCCCCGGGCGGATCTCCATGAGCGCCTGCGCGGCGGGCTCGGCCCGGGCGACCCTGGCGGTCGCCGTACGCTACGGCGGCCACCGGATGATCTCCGGCTCCCGGTCCACCCCACCGGTGCCGGTGAACGCCCACCGGACCCACCACGGACCGCTCGCCTCGGCCATGGCCACGGTCTTCGCGATGAGCCTGCTGTACCGCAGGGCACAGGGGCGGTGGGAGGCCTGTACGGACGAGGACGGCCGGACGGACGCGGGGAGACTGGTCGATGTCGCCAAGGCGTGGATCACCTGGCGGGCCCGTGAGGTCATCGTCGAGAGCCGTGAACGCTGCGGCGCGCAGGCGCTGCTGGAGAACAACGGCATGACCGAACTCGTCACAGGCGTGGAGGGGGCCATCACCGCGGAGGGCGACAACATCGCCCTGTACGCCAAGGCGGCGGCCGACATGCTCTTCGCCGCCGAGCCCGGCCGTGACGGCCTCCCGGACCGCGACCCGGGACCCGGGGACCTCGCCGACCCGCACTTCCTGGGCCGGCTCCTCGCCTCGGTCCAGGACATCTGGTTCGCCCGGGCAAGGGCCCGTGCGCTGCGGGCGCCCGACGCCGGGACCCTCGACCGGTGGAACGCGGCCTCGGGCCCCGCTCTGCGCGGGGTCGAGGCCTACGCCTACCGGCAGGCCGCCGAGGCCTACGCCGAGGCCCGGTCGACGCTGCCCGAGGGAGAGGCCAGGGACCGGCTCGGGGAGCTGGAGCGGCTGTTCGCCGTCGAGTGGGTGTCCCGCAACAGCGGCGACCTGATGGCCGCCGGTCTCCTGAGCGCCGATCAGGTGGAGGCGTTGCCGGAGGCCGTCGAGGAGCTCGTCGCGGCCGTCGCCGCGCACGCCCCGGAACTGGCCGGTTCCTTCGCCCTGCCGGAGGAACTGCTCGCCGACTGGCCGATCGCCGGACCGGGCTACGCGGACGCGTACGACGATCCCCGGGGCCCGTGGAACACCGGCGCGGCGGACGCGCGATGAGTCCCGGACGCAGCGGGCAGGCGCTGTGCGGCCGCCTGGGCGAGCACCTGGAGATCCTGGGACTGCGCGCCGTCCTGCTGGCCTACTGGGGCACGACATCCGTGCTCGCCCGCCGGAACGGGAAGCCGCGTACGGACGGTGGCGAATCGGTTCACCCCAAGCGCTGACCCGGCCGACGGCCGGCCGGTACGGAGCGGGAGACCCCCGCCCGCCGTACCGGCGACGGCCCCGAGGCCGCCGGTGAGCCGCGTGATAGCTTGCAGACGCCAGTCACACTCCACGTGGAGTCAGGGAATCCGGTGCGAATCCGGAACTGACGCGCAGCGGTGAGGGGGACGGGCAGGGCCACGGCCACTGGGACACCCTCGGGTGCACCGGGAAGGCGCCCTGTCCGGACGAACCCGAGTCCGAAGACCTGCTGGCACCCGCTTCCGCACCGGGAGCGGAACTCCGTACCGGGCTCCGCGCATGAGCCCAGAGAACGCCGAGGACTCCTTGCCGCCCATAGCCAGCACCGTACGCCGAACAGCCCTGCTCACCGCGGGACTTGTCCTCATGACCGCCTGCGGCGGAGGCGGCAGCACATCCGACGGTGCCGCACGGGACGCAGTCGCCGGCTTCCCCGTCACGCTGAAGAACTGCGGCCGTACGGTGACTGTCGACGCGGCACCGCGTCACGCCGTCTCCCTCAACCAGGGATCGACGGAGATCCTGCTCTCCCTGGGCCTCGCCGACAGGATCGCGGGTACCGCGACATGGACGGACCCGGTGATGAAGGGCCTGGAGAAGGACGAGGCGACGGTGGAGCGCCTCGCCGAGAACCAGCCCTCCGCCGAGAAGGTCCTCGCCGGGGAACCCGACTTCGTCAGCGCCTCGTTCGAGTCCACCCTGGGTAAGGGCGGCGTGGCGTCCCGCGACCAGTTCGAGAAGCTGGGCGTACCCACCTACCTCTCACCCGCCGACTGCGCGGGCAAGGACAACACGGGCAGCGGCGACGGCTCCCGCTCCGAGCCACTGACCATGGACCGTGTCTACGGCGAAGTGCGCGACCTGGCCGAGGTGTTCGGAGTCCCGGAGCGCGGCGAGAAGCTGGTGAAGAGCCTCCGCAGCCGCGTCGACGAGGCGACCGCGGACATCGACGCGTCCGGCACCACCCTGCTCTACTGGTTCGCCAACGCCGAGGCCCCCTACATGGCGGGATGCTGCGGCGCCCCGGGCATCATCACCGAGGAACTCGGCGCGAAGAACGTCTTCGACGACTCCCACGAGGAATGGCCCCAGATCAACTGGGAGACCGTCGCCGACCGCGACCCCGACGTGCTGGTCATCGGCGATCTCACCCGTGAGTCGCAGACGGCCGAGAGCGCGGAGAAGAAGATCGAGTTCCTGGAGACCAACCCCGCCACGAAGAACATGGACGCCGTCCGGCACAAGCGGTACGTCCTGCTCAGCGGCCAGGCGATGAATCCGGCGATCCGGACCGTGGAGGGCGTGGAGCGCGTCGCGGCCGGGCTGCGCTCGTTCGGGCTCGCGGGGTGACGAAGACCCACCAGCTTCCGGACGTACGCGCGGAGCGGCCTACGGCGATCCGGTCGGCCGCCGGAGCCAGGATCCTCCTGCGCGACGGTGCCCTGTGGAGTGCCGGGACCGTCCTGCTGCTCCTGTCCGTGGCGGTCGCCGTCACGATCGGCCCCGCACGGATCTCCGTCCCGGACGTCTGGTCCGCGGTTGCCTCGCACCTCGGCCTCGGCGACGGGCGGCTGACCCCGATCCGGGACGGCATCATCTGGAACCTGCGCATGCCCCGCACCCTGCTGGCCGCGGTGTGCGGCGCCGGACTCGCGGTGTGCGGCACCGTGATGCAGTCGCTGCTGCGCAACCCGCTCGCCGACCCGTTCGTCCTCGGTGTCTCCTCGGGGGCCTCCACCGGGGCGGTCGTGGTCGTCGTCCTCGGCGTCGGCGGGGGAGCGGTGTCGGTCTCGGGCGGTGCCTTCGTCGGGGCTCTCTGCTCGTTCGCCCTCGTCCTGCTCCTCAGCCACACACTCGGCGGATCCACCGACCGGGTGGTGCTCTCCGGGGTGGCGGCCATGCAGCTCTTCTCCGCGCTCACCTCCTTCGTGGTGATGACCGCCGCCGACGCCGAGCAGACCCGGGGCGTGCTCTTCTGGCTGCTCGGCTCACTGAGCGGGGTCGGCTGGAACGACGTGTGGATGTGCTCGGCCGTGCTGGCCGTGGCCCTGCTGGTCTGCCTCGGCCATGCCCGCACGCTCGACGCCTTCGCCTTCGGGCAGGACGCGGCGGCCTCCCTCGGCGTGCACGTGGCCCGCACCCGGATCGTGCTGCTCTGCACCACCGCGCTGCTGACTGCGGCCCTCGTCAGCTCGGCGGGCGCCATCGGGTTCGTCGGCCTCGTCCTGCCGCACGCCGCCCGGGCGCTCACGGGGTCCGGGCACCGGAGGCTGCTGCCGGTGACCGCCCTCGCCGGAGCGGTGTTCCTGGTCTGGGTCGACACCCTGGCCAGGACCGTCCTCGACCCGCAGGAGGTCCCGGTCGGTGTCGTCACCTCCCTCATCGGGGTGCCCGTCTTCGTCCTGGTGCTCTACCGCACACGGAGGGGCGCATGACCCGGGCAGGCATCACGGACGACGGCCTGCGGGCCGCCCGGGTCAGCAGGGAAGCCGGCGGGAGGATCGTGCTCGACGACGTGAGCATCGCGCCGCCGCCCGGCACCACGGTCGGGCTCCTGGGTCCGAACGGCTCCGGCAAGACCACGCTGCTGCGGGTCATGTCGGGGGTCCTCACCCCCGGCGCGGGCGTGGTCACCCTCGACGGACGCACGTTCGCCGAGACCGGCCGCAGAGGTGTGGCCCGCCGCGTGGCCGTCGTCGACCAGCACGCGGTGACCCAGGTCGACCTGAGCGTGCTGGACGTCGTACGCCTCGGCCGCATCCCGCACCGGCGGCCCTGGTCCGCGCCCGGCCCCGAGGACGAGGACGCCGTACGCGAAGCTCTGGCACGCACCGGGCTCGCCGACCGCGCCGCGCAGTCCTGGCACACCCTGTCCGGCGGTGAGCGCCAGCGCGTGCAGATCGCCCGCGCCCTCGCCCAGCAGCCGCGTGAACTCCTGTTGGACGAACCCACCAACCACCTGGACATCCAGCACCAGCTGGAGCTGCTGTCCCTCGTCGCCGCGCTGCCCGTCACCGCGGTGGTCGCCCTGCACGACCTCAATCTGGCCGCGATGTTCTGCGACCGGGTCACGGTCATGAAGGAGGGCCGGGTGGTCGCCGGCGGAACGCCCTCGGAGGTGATCACCGAGGAACTCATCGCCGACGTCTACCGGGTACGCGCGGTCGTGACGCCGGAAGGGCCCGGCGGGCGCCCTTCCGTGCGGTTCCTGCCGGGAGAAGCCGTCCACGGACAGTGGGAACGCGACGAGAGGGCGGGCCCGTGAACTGCCCGGGTCCGCCCCTCGCTACTGTCGCGCGGCCTTTCGCCGCTGTGTGAGGGGGTCAGCGACGACGTCCCTGGCCGAACTCGCCGCCCATGTCCTTGCCGCTGCCCTTGTCGTCCTCGCCGTCCGCGTAGTCGATCTTCTCCTTGCGGAGCTCGGCGGAGACTTCCTTCTGTTCGGTGACCTTGCTGGTTTCGAGACGGACCCGTTCCACAGGTATCGCCTCCTTGCGGACGGTGGCTCGTTCGGCGTGCAGGGTGACTTCGACGTCCTGTTCGCCGAGGTCGTTCGTGCCCTTCATGCCTGTGACCTTCTCGCCCGGCTGCAGAGGCTCGCGCACCACGCGCACCTCCTCGTGGGACACCGGCACCGTGCGCGTGACGTTTTCGGTCACGACGTACTTGTGCAGGCGTGCCCTTCCGCTCTCGTACTCCTCCGTGCCGACCTGGAGCTGCTCCTCGGACCGGACCATCTCCTCACGGCCGTCGGCGCCCGCGGCGGACCGCTCTGCTCCGGCTCCGGCGAGCGGGCGGGACGTGGAGGAGGTCTCCGTGTCGCGGTGCCTGCCCGCGCCGGCACCGGTGGTGCCCATGCCGGCGGGGGTGCCGGTGGCCTTGGCCTGGCCGCCGGAGGTCGTGCGGGCGGTGCCGGCCGCACCGGCTGCCCCGGCCGCACCCGCGGCACCCATGGCTCCCGTTCCCGTACCGGACGTCGTGCGCGCGTCGCCGCCCGCTCCGGCGTGGCCGGTCGCCTTCTTGGTCATCCCGTAGTGCCGGTAGAGCTCTTCCTCCTCCGATACGGAGAGGTGCGCGTCCGCATCCACCCGGGGGGCGTCCTTGACGCGGTCCTTCGGATGCGTGACGTGCAGGTCGGAGGCCACCCGGCGGGCTCCGGCAAGCGGTACGAAGCTCTCCTTCATGCCGAACATGCCGGTCTTGACCGTGATCCAGTCGGGCTTGCCGGTGTCGTCGTCGACGTACACCCGCCCCACTGTGCCGACCTTCTCTCCGTCGCTGTCGTAGACGGTCAGACCGTCGAGTTCTCCGGAATCCGTGAAACCGTCAGCGGCTCCCATGGCCGATTCCTCCTCGCCCGGGCGCGTCCTGCGGTTGGGTCCAGCAGGGGAGGCGCGTCCGGATTCCATCGCGCCTCACCCGGTTGGACGCTGCAACTTCCCGGCCTGGGCGCTGAGCGGCCCAAGGCACCGGGGAGGGGCGGTGGCCCCGTTCCACGCGGATATCGGCCCGCCGCATGCGTTACGCCATTCGAGTGAGCAGCACCTGCCCGGGTGCGCCGGACGGGCGGACCCGGCCCGCCCGTATGATCGACGCGCCGTTGCCGACCGTCGGCAGGCCTGTCGCGGGGGGTACGTCATCGCATCCGTAGGCATCCGTCCGCCCCGGCGGCGCGGTGAACTGCTGACGCGGCAGGAGGACGGTTCCGGGCTGCACCACCTGGTCTGGCGGCTCGGGCCCGGCTGGCGCGTGTGCAGCAGCGCCGTGCTCGGCGGCGGGATCGGCCCCCGCGCCTGGATCCTGAACGCCCAGGTACCCGGCGGCTACCCCCGCCTCGACCCCGGCCGGCACCTCGCGGAGATCGCCGAGGCCGAGGCGCTGGACGGTCCCGGGGCCGGACTGATGACCGCCGCCGATGTCACCGCGTACACCGTCGCCGACGACGGCGGTGCGACCGCCACCGTCACCTGCGGCCTGGGCGTACGGGGATGGGCCGCGGCCCCGGCCGAGGGCGGCGACGGCCCGCCGCAGCCGGGGACCGTCAACATCGTCGTCACCCTCCCCGTGGCGCTCTCCGACGCCGCCCTGGTCAACGCGGTGGCCACCGCCACCGAGGCGAAGGTCCAGGCACTCGTGGACGCCGGACTCGACTGCTCCGGGACCCCGACGGACGCGGTGTGCGTCGCAGCGCCCGACCCGGGTGGACAGCCCGGCGAACCCTTCGCCGGACCGCGTTCGCGCTGGGGAGCGCGACTCGCCAGAGCCGTGCACCGCGCCGTCCTGGAGAGTGCGCTGCGGCAGTCTTGAGACCCACCGGTCTCGAGACTGCCCGCACCGACGAAGGGAACCTCCCCATGACCACCGCATCCCCTGCCGACGCCGCCCCCGGCACGCCGACCGTCGCGGTCCTCGGCACCGGGATCATGGGATCCGGGATGGCACGCAGCCTGCTCAGGGACCGGCTCCCCGTCCGGGTCTGGAACCGCACCCGGTCCAAGGCCGAACCGCTGGCCGCTCACGGCGCCACCGTGACGGACACGCCCGAGGAAGCCGTACGCGGAGCCGACGTCGTCCTCACCGCCCTGAACGACGGCCGGTCCGTGGCCGAAACCCTCACCGCCGCCACGCCCGGCCTGCGTCCGGGCCAGGTCTGGCTGCAGAGCGCCACCGTCGGCCTCGACGCCACGACCGACCTGGCCCACCGGGCCGCCGGACTGGGGCTGGTCTTCCTCGACGCCCCTGTCTCCGGCACGAAACAGCCCGCGGAGCAGGGCACGCTCACCGTGTTCGTCTCCGGCCCCTCCGCTGCCCGCGCGACGGCGCTGCCCGTCCTGGAGGCGATCGGGCAGCGCACCGTATGGGTCGGGGAGGAGCCGGGAGCCGCCACCAGGCTCAAGCTCGTCGCCAACACCTGGGTGATCAACTTGGTCAACAGCGTTGCGGAATGCCTCAATCTCGCGGAGGGGCTCGGGCTCGACCCGCAGCTCTTCCTGGACGCCATGAAGGGCGGACCGCTGGACACGCCGTACCTCCAGGGCAAGGCCGCGGCGGTGCTCTCCGGTGATCTCAGCCCGAGCTTCGCGCTCTCCACCGCGCTCAAGGACTCCCGGCTGATCCTCGACGCGGCCCAGGAGTCCGGAGTGACGCTCGACCTGGTCGCCGCCTCCGCCGAGCGGTTCACCCGCGCGGAGGCGGCCGGACACGGCGACCAGGACATGATCGCCACGTACTACGCGGGCCGGCCCGCGCGGTAGGTTCAGACCACGGTCACCGGATGCCTGACCACCGCGTCGAAGAGATAGCCCTGCGTGTTGGGTGCGGTCGTCACCGGCTGGGCGCGGCCCGCCCGGTCCGTCGCCCGCGCGAGCAGCACGCCCGGGCCGGGAGCCGCCGGCACCCAGTCGGCGGTCCAGCGGACCCAGCTCCCGGCCCTGGGCTCGTCGCGCAGCCGTGCGGGGCGCCACCGGGCGCCCCCGTCCGTGCTGACCTCGACCGAGCGCACCGGTGCGCCGCCCGACCAGGACCGGCCCGTGAGCAGATGCCTGCGGTGGGCGGCGAACGAGGCACCGGGCGCGAGCTCGAACGCGCTCTTGAGCGTCTGACGCGTCAGTGGCGCGCTGCCCTCGGGCGGGTACCCGGGGCCGAAGAGCCGGTACAGGCCCGTGTTCCACGGGCTCAGCAGCGGCTCCGCGCTCACCTCGATGTCGCCCACCCACTTGATGTTCGCCACGCCCACCCAGGACGGCACGATCAGCCGGACCGGAGCGCCGTGGTCGGGCGGCAGCGGCTCGCCGTTCATCTCGTACGCGAGAAGGACGTCGTCCAGGGCCTTCGCCACCGGCAGGGGCCTGCGGACCCGGCCCAGATTCGTCCCGTCGCTGACGACTTCCGCGTCCAGACCGCGCGGCAGCACATCCACCGCGTTCCGGCCGATACCCGCCCTGCGCAGCACGTCGGCAAGCCGCACCCCGCGCCAGCGCGCCGTCCCGATCGCCCCCAGGGTCCACGCGGTCCCGCTGACCTCCTGGCCCTGCTGCGAGGTGAAGAAGCTCCGGCCGTTACCCGCGCACTCGACGAACGCGGTGTGCGAGACGGACGGCAGGGCGCGCAGAGCCTCGTACGAGAAGTCCACCGGACCGCCGGTCAGTCCGTCGCCCCAGACCGTGAGCTTCCAGTCCGCCGCGTCGATGACGGGTGTCGTGGTGTGGTTGCGGACGAAGAAACGGTCCGTGGGAGTCAGCAGCCCGGTGTCCCGCAGCGCCGCGAAGTTCGTCTCGGCGTTGGTGCCGCGCACCGTGAACAGCTCCGGCGGCAGGGGCTTCACCACCCCCGCGAGTGACTGCGCCGCGTGGGCGGGGGACCCGGCGGCCGGGACCAGCGGAGCCGCGACCGAGGCCGCGGCGACCAGCTTCAGCAGGTCACGGCGGTCGATCCCCGCGGATCTCGCACCGCCACGGGTCCACAGGCGGAGCCGCCGCCGGTCGTACGCGGCTTCGGAAGGTACGGCGCTCATGGGCACTCCAGAGGAAGAGGTCTGTTGTCGGGGCCTGAGCGGGTATCGGGACCTGCCGGATCTGCGGCCCGGGGGAGCAACTCCCTCACGAGGGCGCCCACCTGGTCGGTCTCGATGAGGAATCCGTCGTGCCCGCAGGGGGATTCGATGATCCGGAGCCGGTCGGCGCCGGGCAGCAGCGACGCCTGCTCCGCCTGTTGCGCCGGTGGATACAGCCGGTCCGAATCGATGCCCGCGATCAGGGCGGGCATGTCGGCCCGGCGCAGTGCCCGTGCGACACCGCCGCGGCCGCGGCCCACGTCGTGTGCGTTCATCGCCTCGGTGAGCACCACATAGCTGCCCGCGTCGAAGCGGCGTACCAGCTTGGCCGCGTGATGGTCGAGATACGACTCCACCTGGTAGCGCCCGCTCCGCGGGGGCAGTTCACCGGGCTGCGCCCGCCGGCCGAACCGTGCTCCCAGCTCAGCCTCGCTGCGATAGGTGACATGGGCGATCCGCCGGGCGAGGCCGAGCCCCAGGTGCGGGCCGGAGCCGGGCGGGGCGTCGTGGTAGCCGCCGCCCCGCCACCCGGGGTCGTTCCGGATCGCGGCGATCTGCGTGCCGCCCCAGGCGATCTGTTCGGCCGAGGACGCGGCGGGAGCGGCGAGCACAAGCAGCGATCCCGTACGGCCGGGCCGGCTCACCGCCCATTCGAGCGCCCGCATACCGCCCATCGAACCGCCGATCACCGCGGCCCACCGGCCGATCCCCAGGGCATCGGCCAGCCGCGCCTCCGCCGCCACCTGGTCACGGGTCGTCAGGTGGGGGAAGTCCCCGCCCCAGCGGGCGCCGTCGGGCCGCCGGGAGGAGGGGCCGGTGCTGCCCTGGCAGCCGCCCAGGACGTTCGGCGCGACGACGAACCAGCGGTCGGTGTCCAGTGCCCGGCCGGGGCCGATCAGCGCATCCCACCAGCCGGCCGACGGGTGGCCGGGCCCGGCAGGGCCCGCGGCGTGGCTGTCACCGGTCAGCGCGTGCAGGACCAGCACCGCGTTGGCGCAGTCCGGTGCGAGCCGGCCCCAGGTCTCGTACGCCAGCCGCACACCCGGGAGAGTGGCACCGGACTCGAGTCCGAGCGGACCGTCGAGCACCACCCACGAACGGCCACCGGGCGGGTCCCCTTCCCGCCGGCCTCCGGAAGCCGGCGGGAGGGGGAGTGCGGAAGGCGCGACGGCCCGGTTCAGGACGCGGCCTTCGCGGCGCGGAAGCCTGCCTCCAGATCGGCCTTGAGGTCGTCCACGCTCTCCAGGCCCACGGAGAGCCGTACCAGCCCCGGGGTGGCGCCCGTGGCGGAGAGCTGCTCCTCGGACAGCTGGCTGTGCGTCGTGGACGCCGGATGGATGATCAGGCTCCGCACGTCTCCGATGTTGGCGAGATGGCTGAACAGTTCGACCGCGTCCACGAACCGCTTGCCGGCGTCCGCCCCGTCCCGGAGCTCGAAGGCGAGCACGGCACCGGCGCCGCGCGGCAGGTAGCGCTGTCCGGTCTCGTACCAGGGGCTCGACTCGAGGCCGGCGTAGTGCACCGCCGACACCTCGTCGCGGCCCTCCAGCCAGCGGGCGAGCGCCAGGGCGTTCGACGTGTGCCGCTCCAGACGCAGGCTCAGCGTCTCCACGCCCTGGAGGAGGAGGAAGGCCGAGTGCGGCGAGAGCGCGGGCCCGAGGTCGCGGAGCAGCTGGACCCTCAGCTTCACGGCGAAGGCACCGTGTCCGAGGTCCGGCCAGTACCGCAGGCCGTGGTAGCTGGGGTCGGGGGTGTGGAAGTCCGCGAAACGCTCGGCGTGGGCACCGAAGTCGAAGGTGCCGCCGTCCACGACGACCCCGCCGATGGTGGTGCCGTGCCCCCCGAGGAACTTCGTCGCCGAGTGGATCACGATGTCCGCGCCGTGCTCCAGCGGCCGCAGGAGATACGGCGTGGGGACGGTGTTGTCGACGATCAGCGGGACCCCCGCGCCGTGCGCCACGTCCGCCACGCTACGGACGTTGAGGACGTCGCCCCGCGGGTTGCCGAGCGTCTCCGCGAACAGGGCCTTGGTGTCGGGCCGGATCGCCGCACGCCACGCCTCGATGTCGTCGGGGTCCTCCACGAACGACACCTCGATGCCGAACCGGGGAAGCGTGTGCCGGAACAGGTTGTACGTACCGCCGTAGAGGGAGGCGGAGGAGACGATGTGGTCCCCGGCACCCGCCAGCGTCAGCAGCGCGAGGGTCTCGGCCGCCTGGCCGGAGGCGAGCGCGACGGCTGCGACTCCGCCCTCGAGCGCGGCGATCCGCTGTTCCAGGACGTCCTGCGTGGGGTTGTGGATCCGGGTGTAGATGTTGCCGGGCTCAGCCAGCGAGAAGAGGCCGGCCGCGTGCTCGGTGTCCCTGAAGACGAAGGACGTCGTCTGGTAGATCGGCACCGCCCGGGCACCGGTCGTCGGGTCGGGGACCGCGCCGGAGTGGATCTGCTTCGTCTCGAAGGACCAGGCGGCCGCGGTCTCCTGCCGGTCATGGTCCTCAGGGGTGTGTCCCGCGGTGACGGAGTCGACGGGCTGGCTCATGTCATACCTCGCACGGTCGTTCGGGGGATGTCCGCGCGGGCACGAGGGCGACGCGGCGGCGTACTGATCGGCGTACTGGTTACGGACCGTAGAGGCCGCCCGTGCCGGGACGGAAGCGGGTCGAGCACGTGGCCACGAAGCTGCAATGCCGCCGCAACAGACACACCGGACCGGCCCCTTCGCTCACGGGGCCGGTCCGGTGGCGGTCGCGCGTCAGTCCTGTGTGAACATCCCGCTGCGCAGTTTGCCGAGCATGCGGCTGAGCAGCCGGGAGACATGCATCTGCGAGATGCCCAGTTCCTCGCCGATCTGCGCCTGTGTCATCTCCAGGCCGAACCGCATGTCGATGATCCGGCGCTCACGCGCGTCGAGACCGCCCAGCAGCGGGGCGAGCGTATGGAGATTCTCCACCGCCTCCATCGCGGGGTCGGGCTCGCCCAGCACGTCCACCATGGTGCGCCCGCCCGACGCACGGCCCGCCGGCTCCGCCGTGTCGGCGGGCAGATCGATCGATCCCGCCGTGTAGCCGTTGGCCGCGACGAGGCCTTCGGTGATCTCCTCATCCTCGAGACCGAGGTGCTCGGCGAGCTCCCGCACCGTGGGATCCCGGTCGAGGCCGGCGGAGAGCGTCTCCTTCGCCTTCGCGAGATCCACCCGCAACTCCTGCAGCCGCCGCGGTACATGCACGGACCAGGTGGTGTCGCGGAAGAAGCGCTTGATCTCACCGACGATGTACGGCACGGCGAACGAGGTGAACTCGACCTCGCGTGAGAGGTCGAAGCGGTCGATGGCCTTGATCAGACCGATGGTGCCGACCTGGACGATGTCCTCCATGTCGCCGCTGCCCCGGTTGCGGAAGCGGCCCGCCGCGAACCGTACGAGGGACAGGTTCATCTCGATGAGGGTGTTCCGGGCGTACTGGTACTCGGAGGTTCCCTCGTCGAGATCCTGCAGGCCGTCGAAGAAGAGCTTCGACAGCTTCCGCGCGTCCTGGGGGGCGATCTGCCCGGCGTCCTCGATCCGGGGAAGCCCGTCCGGGGCGCCTGCCCGTTCCGCACCGGAGGTCTGCGCGGTGTGCGTGGTCATCCCGTCACGCTCCTCAGATTGTGGGCCTGAGGTGTAAGCGCCTGCCCGGTGGTCCGCAACTCATGCGGAAAGAGGCAGATTTGAGCCACACTCATGCGGGTATTGGCCGGGATCGCCTTCCGGGCCCTGACGGAGGAGCCCGGTATACGCGGGGAGCGCACAGAACCGCCCCACCGGTACGGGGGAGCCCGGTGGGGCGGTCCCGTCCAGAGTGCCACAGGCCGATGCCTGTTGGGGTCGTATCCCGCGCAGTGGTGCGCGATTCACCGGACCGGGCGGATGACCGTCAGGCGTTCCGTGTGCCCCGGCCGGTGGGGCTCCGGGACGGTGCGACGGCGGAACGACGCCCAGGTGAGCGCGTTGATTGCATGTTTGTGAACGGCCCGGCATCCGGGAATAGAGGCAGGGCGGATCAGCCTTCCAACCTTGTCGCCGATATCAACCGGAGTGAGAGAGTCCATGCCCGAGGCCATACCGCCGCTCACGAACCCGTCCACGCCCAGGGTGCCCGGCCCCGGGACAGAGCCCGAGGCGTCCCATCCGCTGGACAACCCCGCCCGCGCCTCGCTCACCGGCCCGCACGCCCACTTCGCCGAGCGGTACGGCCGCATCCTGCGCTATCACCCCGACGTCACCCCGTGGCTCGCTCTGCCGGACGTGCCCGACCCCCAGGACTGGGCCGATGTCGCCGCGCTCGCGGGTCCCGGCGCGTCCGTCACTCTCACCGCGTTCCGCGAGCCCCCGCCCGCCGACTGGGAGATCGTCTTCCAGGCCGAGGGCGTCCAGCTGGTGGACGAGTCCGTGGACGCCGCCCCCGACCCGGAGGCCGTGCTCCTCGGCCCGGCCGACGTGCCGGACATGCTGGCCCTGGTCGAGCGCACGCGCCCCGGCCCGTTCCTGCCGCGCACGGTGGAGCTCGGCACCTATCTCGGTATCCGCCGCGCCGGAGTCCTGGTCGCGATGGCGGGAGAGCGGCTTCACCCGCCCGGCTGGACCGAGATCAGCGCTGTCTGCACCGACAGCTCCGTACGAGGGCAGGGGCTTGCGACGCGCCTCGTCAGGGCAGTCGCCCATGGCGTCAGGGAACGGGGCGAGACGCCCTTCCTGCACGCCGCCGCGTCGAACACCTCTGCCATCCGGCTCTACGAATCCCTCGGCTTCACTCTGCGCCGTACGACCGCCTTCCTCTCGGCGCTCGTACCGGCGGACGCCGGGCGGCACGCCGACGCCAGGACCCGGGGCCAAGGGGCGGGTAGCTTGGAACCCGTGGGGCGTCAGTGACGAACAGGCGGGAGGCGTGCCGTGGTCTTGGGACTCCGGCGCCTGTGGGCGGCGCGCAGCCTGCCGCTGCCCGGTGCGGATCCGGGAGAGACCGAGGCGGGTACCTCCCGGATCGGGAACTGGGCGCTCGCTCTGTGGCTCCTCCTCCTGACCGTCGTGGTCGTCGTCCCCGACGCCCTCACCGGTAGTGACCTCCCTCTCATCCCGCTCATGGTCGTGCTCCCGGCCCTCGCCTCGGTCTTCTGCACGGTCCGCCAGACCACCGCGGTGGCGGTATGGGTCATGCTGGTCGTCGTCGGCTCACGGATCGCGTCGACCGGTCCCTTCTGGGACGTGGTGTTCCTCCTCGGCTTCACGGGCCTCGCCTGCGCACTGGGTGTCGTCGCCTGCGCCGCGCGCATCCGGCACGCCACAGAGGTGGCCCGGCTGCGCTCGGCCGCCGTCGCGCTTCAGCGCCAGATCCTGCGCCCGCTCCCCGTCGTCACACGGCAGGTCCGTGCCCACGGTCTCTACGAGCCGATCGAGGAGGACCGGTTCGTCGGCGGCGACATCTACGAGGTCGTGCAGTCGGCCCATGGGACCCGAGTGATCATCGGCGATGTGCAGGGCAAGGGGCTGCCCGCGATCGGGGCGGGATTCGCCGCGCTCGGCGCGTTCAGGGAAGCGGCCGTGCGGGAGCGCGAGCTCACCGCCGTCGCCGATGCCGTAGAGGACGCGGTCGTCCGGCACAACGCCTTCTCCGCCGAGACCGGTGAGGACGAACGCTTCGTCACCGCCCTGCTGCTCGGTTTCGACGACAGCGAGCGGGTACGGGCCGTCAACTGCGGCCATCTGCCGCCACGGCTGCTGTGCGACGGGGCGGCGTCGGCGGTCACCCTGCACCGGACATCCGTACCGCTGGGCATGGCGGATCTCAGCGACGAGGCGCGCGCCGCCGAGTGGATCGGCTTTCCGCCGGGCGCCGCGCTGCTGGTCTTCACCGACGGGGTGACGGAGGCGCGCGACGGGACGGGCGCCTTCTACCCTCTCGACGAGCGGCTGGGCCGATGGGTGGGACGCGAGCCGGAGCAGGTCCTGAAGGCTCTCCAGTCCGACCTGGAGAGCTTCTCCGGCGGAGTACGCCGCGACGATGTCGCCGTGCTGGTCCTGAGCCGGCCGCTGGACGGGGGGAGCACGGCGGTGCCCCTCGGGGGCGTCACGAGGGCCGGCTCCACGAAGTGACATCCGCACCAGGTCTTGACGCATACGGCCTCCGGAACTCTCACGGGAGCGCTCCCGCGCATCTTCCCGGACGGGGTGGAGTCGTTCATCGCTCACGGATTCGGCGAGCTGCCCGTGAGTCCGGGCTGACCTCCCGGAGGTGGCACAGCCCCGGCCGGTCGCGGAGCCGAGTCACGAACCGGCTCAGTGGGGTGTGTGTCCGGTCCGATCACCTTTCCGGCATCCGGCACCGCCGATGTAATACGCGTTGAGGTAGTTCGGGCCGGCACCCGGCAGCTGCGTGGGGCCGGGGCCGACACAGAGATGGAAGTCGTTCGCGCTGCCGCCCCCTCTGACGTCGACATGGATCAGCACTGTCGTCTCACCGCAGTGGCCGTACGCGGCGAACTGGGACTCGCGGACGTTGTACCGGAAGAATCCGCACTGTGCGGCGGCGGAGACGGTGCCGGCCTGCCGCACTTCCGGACCGCGTACGGATTCGGGGAAGGCCGGTCCTGCGGACGCCACCGTCGCAGCAGCGACGAGTGCGCTCGCCGCCAGCGCGAAGGCGGCTCGAGGTGAATTGGTCAGGGAGGGCTTCACTGGCATTCCTTACGGTGAGTCATGACGATGGACGACCGGCTGATCGACTGGGCCTGGAGCCATGACTCCCATTGCGCGTCGCTCACCGGCAGGTACACCTTAACTCTGAGTGCACGTGGCGTGACGAAAAGTCACTCCAAAGTGGTGGGGGCAATGGCATGGCGGCAGCGTCAGGGCGATGCTGCCGCCCGCCCGTGACCTCGCGATCCCGAAGGGCCGCTCTTCGCGCAGGACTGATGCGGCAACAGGCCGCCACCGGACTGAGCGACCCACCGCTCGCCCCACCTGACGGAACGTCATGTCCACCATAGGGACTCATGGGATCCTGTACGTGCAGCGTTCACTCATCCGATGGAATGCCGTCAGGCGATCCGTGGATGTTTCGGCCATGGACATTCCCCGTTTCGGAATCCCCGAAAAGCTTGCCGACCGCATGAGCATGGCCGAGCAGCACGCGTACCTGCGCGCCCGGCTCACCCGGCGCGGTGTGCTCCGGACGAGCGCCGCGACAGCGGCCGTCGCGGGCACCGGCCTGGCCACGGGCCTCGCCTCCCCGTCCGCGTACGCCGCCACGCCGGCCGCGGTCACCTCGCGCACCGGCCCGACGCAGGTGGACGGCTCACTGGTCGCCCCCTTCGGCCGGCACCTCGCCTACGGGGCCGACGCGAAGACGCAGATGACGGTCTCCTGGCAGGTCCCCTTCGCCGTGAAGCGTCCCTACATCCGGATCGGGCTCGAGCCGTGGGCGCTCAGCCGCAGGATCGACGCGGAGGTGCGGCACCTGACGACGCCTCTGCTCAACGACGGCAAGATCGCGGCCGCCGAGCAGTTCTACGTGCACGCGGCCCTGGAGCGGCTGAAGCCCGGCACCACGTACTACTACGGCGTGGGCCACGACGGTTTCGACCCCGCCGACACACGCAACCTCGGCACGCTCGGGACCCTCACCACCGCGCCGGCCCGCGCCGAACCCTTCACCTTCACGGCCTTCGGCGACCAGGGCGTCAGTTACCACGCGCTCGGGAACGACCAGCTGATCCTGGGCCAGAACCCGGCCTTCCACCTGCACGCGGGCGACATCTGCTACGCCGACCCCTCCGGCTCCGGGCAGACCACCGACTCCTACGACGCCCGCACCTGGGACCAGTTCCTGGCCCAGACCGAGACGGTCTCCAAGACCGTGCCATGGATGGTGACGACCGGTAACCACGACATGGAGGCCTGGTACTCGCCCGACGGCTACGGCGGCCAGAACGCCCGCTGGTCGCTGCCGGACAACGGCCCGGACCCGGTCGGCCAGCCGGGCGCCTACTCCTTCACCCACGGAAGCGTGGGCGTGATCGCGCTCGACGCCAACGACGTCTCGTACGAGATACCGGCCAACTTCGGCATCAGCGACGGCAGGCAGACGCGCTGGCTGGATCGGCGACTGGGAGAGCTGCGGGCCCGGGAGGACATCGACTTCGTCGTGGTGTTCTTCCACCACTGCGCGTTCTCCACGACCAACGCGCACGCCTCGGACGGCGGGGTGCGCGACGCCTGGGTGCCGCTCTTCGAGAAGCACCAGGTGGACCTGGTCATCAACGGCCACAACCACGTGTACGAGCGCACCGACGCGATCCTCAGGAACACGGTCCGGCGCACGGTCCCGATCGGGGAGCGCACCGACCCGGCACGGGACGGCATCGTGTACGTCACGGCGGGCGGTGCGGGCAAGGCGCTGTACGACTTCCCGGCACCGGACAGCTACGAGGGCAACGTCTCGGACCTCGAGAGCGTCAACACGTACCACGTGGTCAAGGGCGGCGGAAAGGCGGCCGAGACCGTGGAGTGGTCCCGGGTGCGCTACACCGGCTTCTCGTTCCTCGCGGTGGAGGTGGAGACCGGCCCGCACCCCCGGATGAAGGTCACGGCGCTCGCCGAGTCGGGGGAGCGCGTCGACCACTTCGTGATCAGCCGGGGCTGAGCGGCAGGGGGCTCCGGACCGGCGGCATGCGTCGTCCGGGGCACAGGGGGTACGCGAAGTGCGCGCCCGCCCCGCACCGGAACGGG
The DNA here is from genome assembly GCF_044765585.1 of Streptomyces sp. NPDC102441. Classification (NCBI taxonomy): domain Bacteria; kingdom Bacillati; phylum Actinomycetota; class Actinomycetes; order Kitasatosporales; family Streptomycetaceae; genus Streptomyces; species Streptomyces sp. NPDC102441. The sequence continues at coordinate 235,512 of NZ_JBIWKH010000005.1, read as the reverse complement.
CGCGCACCGACGGGAGCAACGACATGACCGACCGCAGGCCCCAGGGAACCGCCTACACCGGGGCGGAGGGCAGTCCGCCGCCGATACCCGCCGATCTGCCCGACCAGCAGGCCCAGGACGGTGAGGACGCCCTCGACGTGATTCTCCCGCCGGGCGGTGAACCCTCCGAAGCGGAACCGGACGCCGAGTCCGACCCCGGCAATCCCGACCCCGATGAGGCCGGTTCGGGCCGCGACGCTGCCCGCAACGCCGGCGTCCACCCGGAACACCCGACCCCGGACGAGTCGACGGGGTGACTCAGGGGCCGCGGGCACCACCCGGGGCGGGCGGCCCCGCCGGGCCACCTCACGGTCCACCGGGACCGACCGCGGCGTGGTTACAATGGGTGCCATGGGTTCGTACTACTTCTTTCTCTGATTCCCGGCCAGGACGCCGCCGCGCGACGCTGACCGTCGCCGCGTGACCCACCCGGTCACGCCGTGGGCCGCAGTCCTCCCCGCTGTCCGGTACCCCGGTCCCGCAGCGCGCTTCCGTCCCTGACGTCGATGTGCGCGCCGCCGAGGCCTGTCACTTCAGGGAAAGCACCCATGTCTCTTCAGCACCCCCGCGCCCAACTGGCCATGAACGACGTCTCCAAGGCGTACGGTGACCGGTCCGTCCTCGACCAGGTGTCCCTCACCGTCCGCCCCGGGGAGAAGACCGGCGTCATCGGCGAGAACGGCTCAGGGAAGTCCACCCTGCTCCGTCTGATGGCCGGCGCCGAGACCCCGGACAGCGGCGAGATCATCGTCAGCTTCCCGGGCGGCACCGGCTATCTCGCCCAGATGCTCACTCTCGACCCCCGCAGCACGGTCCAGGACGCCGTCGACGCGGCCCTCGCCGGACTCCGCGCCCTGGAGCGGCTGATCCGCTCGGCGGAGGAAGGGATGTCCGACGGGAACCCGACCGACGCGCGGCTCGCCGCGTACGGGGACCTGCTGGCTGCGTACGAGGAGCGCGGCGGATACCAGGCGGACGCCAGGACCGACGCCGCACTGCACGGCCTCGGGCTCGGCCACCTCACCCGGGACCGCGTGCTCGCCACGCTGTCCGGCGGTGAGCAGTCCCGGCTGGCCCTGGCCTGCGTGCTGGCCGCGGCGCCGGAACTGCTGCTCCTCGACGAGCCCACCAACCATCTCGACGCGGCCGCCGTAGCCTGGCTGGAGGAGCACCTCCGCGCCCACCGGGGCACCGTGGTCGCCGTGACCCACGACCGTGCGTTCCTGGAGCGGATCACCACCGTGATCCTGGAGGTCGACCGTGACCTGCGGAGCGTCTCCCGGTACGGCGACGGATGGGACGGATACCGCACGGCGAAGGCGGCCGCGCGCCGCCGGTGGGCCCAGGAACGCCACGAGTGGCTGGCCGAACTGGCCCGCACCGAAGACCTGGTGAACGCGGCCGGCCAGCGCCTCGCGGGGACCGGCAAGGACCCCGGACAGGGCTTCGGCAAGCACCGCAGGTCGCACGAGGCCAAGCTGTCGGGCCAGGTCAGAGCCGCCAGGACCAGGCTGGAAGCGCTGCGCCGCTCACCCGTCCCGGCGCCTCCCCGGCCCCTGCGGTTCACCGCCGACCTCTCCCTCGCCCGTACGGATGACTGCCCGACGGGCGGCGACAGCGGCCCCGGGCCCCTGGCCGAGCTGGACTCGGTCCGGGTCGGCGAGCGGCTGGACCTGCCCTTCCTGCGTGTCGAGCCGGGCCGGCGGCTCCTGGTCACCGGGCCCAACGGCGCCGGGAAGACCACGCTCCTGCGCGTCCTGGCAGGCGACCTCGCACCCGACGCGGGCACGGTCCGGCGCCGCGGCAGAATCGGCTACCTCCCGCAGGAACTTCCCGTCAGGCCCACCCGCCGCACCCTGCTCGCCACCTTCGCCGCAGGCCGGCCGGGACTCCCCGACGAGTACGCGGACGAACTGCTGGCCCTCGGACTGTTCCGCCCGGAGGACCTCACCGTGCCCGTGGCCGTCCTCTCCATCGGGCAGCAGCGCAGGCTCGCCCTGGCACGGCTGGTGACCCGTCCGGCGGATCTGCTGGTCCTGGACGAGCCGACGAACCACATCGCGCTCGGCCTGGTCGAGGAGCTCGAGGCCGCGCTCGACCGTTACACGGGAGCCGTCGTGGCCGTCTCGCACGACCGGAGTTTCCGCGGCCGCTTCACCGGTGAACGGCTCGAACTCCGGTCGGGCCGCGCGGTGACGGATCCAGGAATCCACGCCTCCCAGGGGGCGGCCCCCTCGCGTACGTAGGTGCGCAGAAAGTCGACGGACACCGTCTGCCCGCCCACCGGGAATCGTGATCAGCGCTGGTGGGCGGCGTTCGCCCGGCAGACCAGGCCGTGAGGTGCAGGGGGTGTCAGGATGTTCGTATGGACGTGCGGAAGAGGAACCGGGTACGGGTGACAGGCCGGGAGAGCGGCCCGGTGGTGATGCTCGCCCATGGTTTCGGCTGCGATCAGAATCTCTGGCGTCTTGTCGCGCCCGCACTGGAGAAGCGCTTCCGGGTGGTCCTGTTCGATCATGTGGGGGCGGGGCGTTCCGATGCGTCGGCCTGGAGCCCCGAGCGGTACTCCACCCTGGACGGCTATGCGCAGGACGTGATCGAGATCTGCCAGGAGCTCGGCCTCGGGCCCGTGACCTTCGTCGGGCATTCGGTCAGTTCCATGATCGGGGTGCTCGCCGCCGTGCAGGAGCCCGGGCTCTTCGAGAAACTGGTCCTCCTCACCCCCTCGCCGTCGTACATCGACGACGGCGACTACCGGGGTGGATTCAACGAGCAGGACATGGATGAACTGCTCGAGTCACTGGACAGCAACTACCTGGGCTGGTCCGCGACCATGGCACCGGTGATCATGGGAAACCCCGAGCGCCCCGAACTGGCGGAGGAGCTGACCAACAGCTTCTGCCGAACGGATCCCGAGATCGCCCGGGTCTTCGCGAGAGCTACCTTCCTGTCCGACAACCGGGCGGATCTCCCCAAGGTGACCGTTCCTACACTCATCGCCGAGAGCGCGCGCGACACGATCGCCCCGCGCGAGGTGGGCGCCTTCGTCCACGCACAGATCCCCGGCAGCGAGCTGGTCACCCTGGACTCGACGGGCCACTGCCCCCAGCTGAGCGACCCCGAGGAGACGGCCGAGGCGATCATCGCCTTCGTGCAGGGGCCGTGACCGTGTGCCCGGGCGGTGACGGGACCGACGGATCGCGGTCGGCGGGGGACCGCGACCAGGAAAAGCTGTCGTTCTCCGCTCTGCTGGAGGACAGCGTGGAGGACCTGTACGAGAACGCACCGTGCGGCTACCTCTCCACACTGATGGACGGGCGGATCGCCAAGGTCAACGGAACGCTGCTGAGATGGCTGGGCCACCGTCGCGAGGACCTGGTCGGCCACCGGCACTTCTCCGACCTGCTGACCATCGGAGGCAGGCTGTACCACGAGACGCACTACTCACCGCTGCTGCGGATGCAGGGAGAGGTCAACGGCATCGCCCTGGAACTCAAGGCCGCTGACGGCACCCGGCTGCCCGTCCTGGTCACCTCCACCGTCAAGAAGGACGACGACGGCGAACCCTTGCTGATCCGAACCACCCTCCTGGACGCCCGGGACAGACGTGCCTACGAGCGTGAACTCCTGCGTGCCCGGCAGGAGGCCGAGCACGACCGCGAACGCCTGCAGCGCCTTGCCACGACCCTGCAGCGCACCCTGATCCCGCCGGCCATCGAACCGGTTCCGGGCATGGAAGTCGCCGCGCACTACCACTTCGCATCCTCGGACGAGGTGGGCGGGGACTTCTACGATCTGTTCCCGCTGGCCGCCGGACGCTGGGGGTTCTTCATGGGGGACGTGCGCGGCAAGGGCGCGGACGCGGCCGTGGTGACGTCGTTGGCGCGGTACACCTTGCGAGCCGCAGCTGTCTCCGATCCCGTACCGGCCACGGTCCTGGCCAACCTGAACACCGCGCTCAACCACCAGGCCGAGGAGGACGAACCACCTTTCTGCACCGTGATCTTCGGCCTGCTCACACCAGAGGAGAACGGCGTCGGATTCCATGTCGTCCTGGCCGGCGGTGGCCACCCTCCTGCCGTGGTGCTGCGTGCCGACGGCAGCGCCGACTACCTGCCCACCCCAGGCGGCCAACTGGTCGGAGTCGTACCGGACGCGCAGTTCACCACCGCCACCCTGCACCTGTGTCCCGGTGACACCCTGCTGCTCTACACCGACGGCCTGACCGAGGCTCGTACCCCGAACCCAGGTGAACGCTACGGCGACGAAGCGCTCCTGGACTTCGCCCGGGCCCTCGCACCCACCTCGGCACCCGGTACCGTCGAGGCGCTCACCGCACTCCTGGACTCGTTCGGCGAGGGACTCGACGACGACACCGCGCTCCTGGCGATGAGCGTTCCCCCGGGCGAGCGGTGAGAGGGGCGGCGCTGCTGCGACGGTGCGGGCTCGGTGGGCCGGGCGGGGCAGGGCGACCGCCTGCCGTGCGGTTTGGACTTGCCGGTCCATTTTCGGCTGCCTAGCGTGCTGAGTGTTTCCCCCAGGGCGACGAGCCCACACAGGAAGGTGTCACCCATGCACGCGATCCGCATCGAGGAGCACGGCGGCCCCGAGGTCATGCGCTGGACCGAACTGCCCGACCCGGTCCCCGGGCCCGGCGACGTACTGGTGCGGCTGGGCGCCGCCGGCGTGAACTACATGGATGTCGGCGCCCGCGCCGAGGGTGGCCCGGGCTGGGCGGCCCCGGCGGTCCTCGGCGTCGAGGGGATGGGGCACGTTGCTGCTCTTGGCGAGGGCGTGCGCGGCTTCACCGTCGGTGACCGGGTGGCCTGGTTCTACTACCCGGGCAGCTACGCCGAGTTGGTCGCAGTCCCGGCATCCTCACTGGTCAAGGTGCCCGACGGCATCGACGACGAGACCGCCGCCGCCGTGATGATGCAGGGCCTGACCGCCGGCCACCTGAGCACCGAGGCCTATCCGATCGGTCCGGGCGACACGGCCGTGGTGCACGCGGCGGCGGGCGGGGTCGGCCGGCTGCTCACCCAGATGATCAAGGCGCGCGGAGGGAGCGTCATCGGGCTCGTCTCCCGCGAGGACAAGGCTCCCGTCGCGAAGGAGGCAGGCGCCGACCACGTCCTGGTCCACACCGGCGGAGGCTTCGAGAAGCGGATCCGGGAGCTGACCGGCGGCCGCGGTGCCGACGTCGTCTACGACGGCGGCGGTGCGGACACCTTTCGCTCCTCCCAGTTCGCCCTGCGCCCGCATGGCGTGCACGCCTACTACGGCCCCTTCATGGGTGTCCCGACCCTGAGGCCCACAGATCTGCCCAACAGCATCCTGCTGACCTACCCCGTCGTACATCACCACGTCGCCACTCGTGACGCTCTGGTGCGACGTACCGGCGAGGTGTTCGACCTGCTCATGGACGGGCGGCTCACCCCGCTGGTCACCGGCCGCTACCCGCTCGCCGACGCGGCCCGCGCCCACGCCGACCTCGAATCGCGCCGCACCACGGGCAAACTGCTGCTGCTGCCCTGACCGCCCCACCCACCGCACGGACCCGTGAACGGGTCACCGACGACCTCGCACCGGGAGGACCCGTGCCGTTGACCCGCAAAGGCGCCGCGACCAGGCAGCGCATCGTCGAGGGCACCGCCGAGCAGATCCGCGAACAGGGGGTGTTCGCGGTGAGGCTGGAGGACGTGATGGCCCGCACCGCGACCAGCAAGAGCCAGCTCTTCCACTACTTCCCCGGGGGAAAGGACGACCTGCTCCTGGCCGTGGCCCGGCACGAAGCGGACCGGGTGATCGAGGACCAGCAGCCGGAGCTCGGCTCCCTCACGTCCTGGGACGCCTGGTACCGGTGGCGCGAGAAGGTCCTCGCGCGCTATCGCATCCAGGGCAGCGACTGCCCCCTGCACACCGCTCTCGCCCAGCTCGGCGGGGCCACGGAGGGCACCGAGGCCGTGGCCGGTGAACTGCTCGACCGGTGGCAGCGGCAGCTCGCCGCGGGTATCCGCCATCTGCAGGCCGAAGGCGGGACCGCCCCCGGCCTGGACGCCGAGCGGGAGGCGGCGGCGCTGCTCGCCGGCATCCAGGGCGGCGTGCTGATCCTCATGATCACGGGTGCCACCACCCACCTGGAGGCCGCCCTCGACGCGGGCATCGCTCATCTGCGCGCCGCCGGTCGACAGGGGGTTGACCTCAAGTCGGGTTGAGCTTCTAGGTTCGGGTGCACAGATGTCGACGAGCCCAGGGGGAACGGCCATGAGGACGCTGGTGCTGGGAAGGGCGCCCGCCAGGGTGACGGAGGTGCTGGCCACGCTGCGCGCTGACGGCTTTGAAGCGGAGGGAGTGAGCACCGACGAGGAGGCCCGGAAGCTGTTGGAGGCCGAGGAGTTCGGGGTGCTGATCATCGGCGGGGGTGTGGAGCCGGCCTCCCGCGCAGCGATCAAGGAGTTCGCGGCGGAACACCGGGTGCGGCGGGTGATCGACGGCGCCTTGACGGCGCCGTTCGACGCCTATGTGCGGCGGGAGTTCGAGCCGCTGATCCGGAAGGCTGCCTCCAAGGGGTGACGGGCGCGGCCGCCTGGGCATTGATCCAGGCGGCCCCGTCCAGCCACGTAGCACCAGCCCGGCTCCGAGCGGGCCGAACTCGTCGCAGGCGACCCCCCGGTCCAGTGAGCGGTGAAGGATCTCCTCGATCCGGCCCGGCTTCGTCTCCGCGGCCGGGGGAACTCTTCCGGTCTTGGTGCGCTGGAAGGTAACCCTGCCGCGGGCGAGCAGGCCGCGTAAAGTATCCGGGCCGTCCGCCTCCGGCAGCCGGGGAAACGCTGACAGAAGCCCCTTCTACGTCACGCCCCTGCGGGCCCACTCTCTCGGACGTAGGCACGCAACCGCTCGACGAAGACGCGCTGACCGGCCACCAGTCGTTCGAGGGCGTCGTCCGACGTGCACCAGGCGAACCGGTCCATCTCCGGGAACTCCCGCAGCACACCGGACCCCCTCGGCCACTCCATGGTGAACGTGCCCGGGGTCGCCTCCTCAGGGTCCAGCCCGGCCTCCACGGCCCATACGGTCACGGTCTTGCCACCTGACTGGCGTGACTCGCCCAGCGGCAGCCAGGCCCCGTCCGGGAGAGGCAGCCCGAGCTCCTCCTCGAACTCCCGGCGCGCCGCGGCAGCGGGCTCCTCGGCGGGCTCGCACTCACCCTTGGGGATGGACCAGGCCGCAGTCTCACGACGGGCCCAGAACGGTCCGCCCATATGGCCGATGAGCACCTCGGCGTCCGTCCGGCCGTCCTCGCCGGTGACGATGCGGAAGAGCAGGAGCCCCGCACTGCGCTTGACTGTCGACATGTCGTCAAGTCTGTGGGGCGGTACGACGGAAGGCCACCGGTCCGGGACCGCCGGGGGGCACTCCCTCGCCGCGCGCTGTTCCTCCTGATGTCCCCGTTGTCCCCTGGTGCGTCCCACCGGGCCCGGTCATGCTGTCCGCCGACAGCGCGTTCTGCGCGTAATCCGCTCTGCACCAGGAGGATCTGTGGGCCCTGGCACACTCCGAGGCACCCTGCGGCCACTCGTGCTGCTGGCTACGGTGGCAGTGACGGCGGCCGGCGCTGTCGCACCCGCAGCCGCCGACGCGACTCCGGACCCCCGCCCGCACACCACCGCCGAGATCCTCAGACCCGTCGCCCCGCCGGCCGCGAGCGGCCCGTCCGGCGAAGCGAGATCCGTCGTGGACGGCGACGGCATCGAGACCGCCCGAGCCTCCCGCCCCGTCGCCCCCGGCGTACGGCTGAGCTCCTACGACCGTCTCGAATCCGACAAGTGGCTGCGGGTCGACACCCTCTCCGTCGATCTGGGCGGCAGCGGGGTGCGCGCCGACTACCTCTCCTCGGGCAAGGTCGCGGACCGGCACACGGTCTCCGAGCTCGCTGCCGGCCACGACCCCGGGCAGGGCCGTCGTACCGTCGCCGCGGTCAACGCGGACTTCTTCGACATCAACCAGACCGGGGCGCCCCAGGGCCCCGGCGTGAAGGACGGCCGGACGGTCCACTCCCCGGCCCCGGGCGCCAACCGTGCGGTGGGCATCGGGCCGGAGAACGCGGGCCGCGTCCTGGAGCTGTACTTCGACGGCACTCTGACTCTGCCCTCGGGCGCGAACCCGCTCGCCGCGTACAACGCGGCGAACGTACCGGCCGGGGGCGTGGGTGCCTACACCTCCGCCTGGGGCAGCGCCGACCGCGCGCTGACCGTCGACGACGCGCAGCCCGTTGCCGAAGTGGCCGTGCGCGACGGCAAGGTCGTCTCCGCGCCGGGCACCCCCGGACCGGGACCCGTGCCCGAGGACACCGTGGTGCTCGTCGGCCGCGAGGCCGGGGCGGAACTCCTGACCTCGCTGAAGCCCGGCGACCCGGTCGGCATCGCCTACCGGGCACGCACCGACGGCGGAGCCGTACCACGTACCGCCGTGGGCGGCCGGGAACTGCTCGTCGCCGACGGGGCGGCGCAGGACCACGACGGCGAGGGCAACAACACCGCGGCGCCCCGCACCGCCGTCGGGTTCTCCCGGGACGGCCGGACCATGCAGGTCATCACCGTCGACGGCCGCCAGGCCGACAGCGGGGGCGTCACCCTCACCGAACTGGGCGAGATGATGCGCAAGGCCGGCTCGTACAGCGCCCTGAACCTCGACGGCGGAGGATCGTCGACGCTCGTCGCCCGTGAGCCGGGCAGCGACACGCTCCAGGTCGAGAACAGCCCGTCCGACGGCAGCGAGCGCACCGTCCCCAACGGTCTCGCCCTGACCGCCCCCGACGGCAGCGGCCGGCTCGAAGGGTTCTGGGTCGAGACCCGTATGCCGGCCGGTACCGCCCCCGGCGACGACCCGGTCGGCGGCGGTCACCCCGAGCGGGTCTTCCCCGGCCTGACCCGGCAGCTCACCGCGGCCGGATACGACGAGACGTACGGCCCCGCCGAGGGGACCCCGCGCTGGCGCGCGGCCGACGCTGCCGTCGGCAGGGTCGACGGCCGGGGCAGGTTCACCGCACGCCGCAGCGGCACGACCGACGTCCGGGCCGAACATGCCGGTGCCCACGGCGGAACCCGGCTCACCGTCCTGGACCGGCTGGACCGGATCCGGTCCACCACCGCGCGTGTCGGCCTGGCGGACAAGGAGGCCACCGGCGGCTTCGGCATCCTCGGACTGGACGCCCACGGCACGAGCGCTCCCGTCGAGCCGGGGGACATCCGCCTCGACTACGACCACACGCTGTTCGCCGTCGACGACAACGGCCGCGGGTCCTTCACCGTGAGGTCACTCACCGGCTCCGGAGCGGGGCAGATCAAGGCCACGGTGGCAGGCGTCAGTACGGTCCTCGCGGTGAGTGTCGGCCTCACGGAGCAGTCCGCGGCGGACTTCGAGGACGCCGGATCCTGGAAGTTCAGCCAGGCCCGCGCGGACGGTTCGCTCGCAGCGACGCCGGACGGACACACCGGCACCGGCCTCCGGCTCACCTACGACTTCACCCGGTCGACGGCGACGCGCGCCGCCTACGCCGCCCCGCCGGAGCCCGTCGCCGTGCCGGGCCAGCCGCAGGCGTACACGCTCTGGATCAAGGGCGACGGCAACGGTGCCTGGCCGACCCTGCACCTCAGGGACGCCGCGGGCTCGGACCAGCTGCTGCGGGGGCCTTACATCACCTGGACCGGCTGGCGGCAGGTCACCTTCGCCGTGCCGCCCGGCGCGGCGATGCCGTTGTCCGTGTACCGCTTCTACCTCGCCGAGACGGCCGCGGCCCGGCAGTACACCGGCGAGATCGTCGTCGACGACCTGACCGCCCAGGTGCCGCCCACCGTCGACCTGCCCGAACAGCCGGAAAGCGCAGACCCGTTGATCGACCCTGCCGCCGTGACCGAGGGCCGGGACTGGCAGTTCGCGGTGATGTCGGACGCCCAGTTCGTCGCACGCGAACCTGACAGCGCCATCGTCCAGCAGGCCCGCCGCACCCTGCGCGAGATCAAGGCGGCGCACCCCGACTTCCTGGTCGTCAACGGTGACCTCGTCGACGAGGGCTCGCCCGCCGACCTGGCCTTCGCCCGACAGGTCCTCGACGAGGAGCTCGGCGACTCGCTGCCCTGGTACTACGTGCCGGGCAACCACGAGGTGATGGGCGGAAAGATCGACAACTTCATCGCACAGTTCGGTCCGGCCCGGCGGACGTTCGACCACGAGGGCACCCGGGTCGTCACGCTCGACACATCGAGTCTCAGCCTGCGGGGCGGCGGCTTCGACCAGATCAAGGAACTGCGCGCCCAGCTGGACGCGGCGGCGAAGGACCGGTCCGTGGGCTCCGTGATGCTGATCGAGCACGTGCCCCCGCGCGATCCGACCGTGCAGAAGGGAAGTCAGCTGAGCGACCGCAAGGAAGCCGCCCTCGTCGAACAGTGGCTCGCGGACTTCCGGCGCACGACCGGCAAAGGGGCGGCCCTCATCGGCAGCCATGTCGGGGTCTTCCACGCCTCGCACGTGGACGGAGTCCCGTACCTGGTCAACGGGAACTCCGGCAAGGCGCCGGCAGGCCCCGCGGACGAGGGCGGATTCACCGGCTGGTCCCTGATCGGCGCCGACCGCGTCTCGCCCGGCGAACAGTCGCAGGCGCGCCGGCAGCCGTGGCGGGGCGGCCCCGACTGGGTCTCCGCGCAGACCCGCGCCCATGTCGACGTACTGGCCCTGGACGCCCCCTCCGCGCTCGTCGCGGGGGAGCGGACGAAGGTGAGCGCCAACGTCACCCAGGGCACTCGGACCGTTCCCGCGGCGTTCCCGCTCAGCGCGGACTGGGCCGGTTCGCCGAACGTCCACATCGGTGACGCGGACGGCGCCCACCGGCGCCACCTCGCGGCGCTGGACCCAGCCACGGGCACGCTCACCGCCCTCCGGCCGGGCGCCGTCACGCTCGCGGTGACCGTCAACGGCGTCACCCGTCAGGCACGGATCGAGATCGCGGCCGGGGCAGTGGCGCCCGCCGCCTGACGCCCCGTCGTGTGCCGCACCACCGCGCGGCTCCCGGACCAGGTCCGGGAGCCGCGCGGTGGTTCCTTGTGGTGCGCCGGGTTCGAGCCGTGGCAGGGCGGCGCAGTCCCTTCACGCCTTCCGGTAGCCGTATGCGTCCGTGGCAGCCGCCTCCACGGTGTCCAGGTCGCCCCCCGCCGACGCCGTCACCAGCGCGGCGACCGCGCCCTCCACGAACGGGGCGTCCACCAGCCGTGCCCCGTCGGGCAGTTCGTCACCCTCTGCCAGCATGGACTTGACGGTGAGCACCGCGCTCCCGAGGTCCACGAGCAGTGCGACCCCGACACCCCTGTCGACGGTCCTCGCCGCCTCGGCGATCAGCTCCGCACTCGTCCCCAGGCCTCCGGCCGAGGTGCCTCCCGCTGCCGCCACCGGTGCCGTCGCACCACCGGCCGCCAGCCCCCGGGCCAGCTCTACGACGGCTTCCGCCACCGGTCCACTGTGCGAGACCAGGACGATCCCGACCTGCTTCTCGTCGCTCATGCGCCGCCTCCGGCACTCGGTCCCGCGGCCTCGACGAGCGCCCCGACCAGCAGCGCCGCCGACGCGGCCCCCGGGTCCTGGTGTCCGATGCTGCGCTCGCCCAGGTAGCTGGCCCTGCCCTTGCGGGCCCGAAGCGGCACGGTCTCCAGAGCACCGGCCAGCGCCGCGTCGCGGGCCTCCTCGAACGAGGAACCCAGCACCTCGACGGCGGGGAGCAGCGCGTCGAGCATCGTCTTGTCCCCCGCCTGCGCCCCGCCGAGCTGGGCCACCGCGGCGACGCCCGCCCCGAGGGCCTCGGCCAGCTGAGCCGGCGTCACCTCGGGTGCGTCGCCCAGCGTCTTCCCGGTGCGGCGCAGGAGAGTCCCGTACAGCGGCCCCGACGCCCCGCCGACCGTCGAGATCAGCTGCCGGCCGGCCAGCGTCAGCACCGCCCCGGGCGCGGAGGGGGCCTCCTTGTCGAGGACGTCACTCACCGCTGCGAAACCGCGCCGCATGTTGCTCCCGTGATCGGCGTCCCCGATCGCGGCGTCGAGGTCGGTCAGCCGGTCCGACTCACGGTCGACGGCAGCCGCCGTGGCGGCCATCCAGCGACGGAAGAAATCGGTGTCGAGCACAAGATCTCCTGTTCCTCACACACGGTGGAAAGTCCGTTCACCGGCCCCAGCGGAGCGCGGGCGTCTGTACCGGCGCGTCCCAGAGCCGCACCATCTCCTCGTCCACCTGGCAGAGCGTCACCGAACAGCCTGCCATGTCGAGCGACGTCACGTAGTTGCCGACCAGGGTACGAGCCACCGTCACGCCTCGCTCCGACAGCACCCGCTGTACCTCGGCATTGAACCCGTACAGCTCCAGCAGCGGAGTCGCGCCCATCCCGTTGACCAGCACGAGCACGGGGCCGCTGGGCCGCAGGTCCTCCAGCACCGCGTGGACCGCGAAGTCCGCGATCTCCCGGGACGTCATCATCGGGCGGCGCTCCCGGCCCGGCTCTCCGTGGATACCGATCCCCAATTCCAGTTCGCCCGGCGGGAGATCGAACGTCGGCGTGCCCCTCGCCGGAGTGGTGACGGAGCTGAGCGCCACCCCGAAGCTCCGGGAGGACTCGTTCACGCGCCGCGCCAGGGACTCCACCCGCTCCAGCGGCGCGCCCTCGTCGGCGAGGGCACCGGCGAGCTTCTCGACGAACAGCGTCGCGCCGGTGCCGCGCCGGCCCGCGGTGAACGTGCTGTCGTCCACCGCCACGTCGTCGTCGACCAGGACGCGGGCGATCTGGACGCCCTCGTCCTCGGCGAGCTCGGCGGCCATGTCGAAGTTCAGCACGTCCCCCGTGTAGTTCTTCACGACGAACAACACGCCGGCACCGCTGTCGACCGCGACGGCCGCCCGCACCATCTGATCGGGCACCGGCGAGGTGAAGATCTCCCCGGGGCACGCGGCGGACAGCATCCCGGGCCCGACGAACCCCGCGTGCAGCGGCTCGTGCCCGGACCCGCCGCCCGATACGAGCCCCACCTTGCCCGCCACCGGGGCGTCGCGCCGGACGACGAGACGTTTCTCGGCGTCCACGACGAGCTCCGGGTGGGCGGCGGCCATTCCGCGGAGTCCGTCCGCGACGACGGTCTCCGGCACGTTGATGAGCATGCGCAACGGTTCCTCCTGGGGAGAGCGACGGCAGGCCGATGATGCCGGCCGGCCGTCGGCGTGAATCCGGTCCTCCGGTCAGACGCGTACGGCACCCAGTATCGAAGAGACCCGTGTGATCGGGAAGCGACGCGTCGGAGGGACGTGCCGCGCGTCGCCGGAATCCGTCGGTGCGCCGGCCGCCGCCAGGGCGGAACCACCGGAGGGCGCGTGGTCTTACGGTTCCGTGACGTGGGCGTGCCGCGCCGTCCTTCCCGCCTCCGGGCGGCCTAGCGTGGCGGCCATGCGTGTACTGGTCACCGGCGGAGCCGGGTTCATCGGGTCGAACATCGTCCGGACTCTCGCCGCCGGAGGGCACGAGCCGGTGGTCCTCGACGCACTGCTGCCGTCCGCGCACGGCGCCGGGGCCCTCGCGGCCGGTCGTCTGCCGCCGGGCGTCCGGACCGTCGTCGCGGACGTGAGGGACCGGGAGGCGGTGGCCGGGGCGCTGTCCGGGGTCGACGCCGTGTGCCACCAGGCGGCGATGGTCGGTCTCGGCAAGGACTTCGCGGACGCGCCGGAGTACGTCGGGTGCAACGACCTCGGAACCGCGGTGCTGCTCGCGGAGATGGCGGCGGCCGGTGTCCGGGACCTGGTGCTCGCCGGCTCGATGGTCGTCTACGGCGAAGGGCGCTACGACTGTCCCCGGCACGGCTCCGTCAGGCCGGGCGCCAGGGCTGTCGCCGACCTCGACGCGGGACGGTTCGAGCCGCGATGCCCGGCCTGCGGCGCCGAGCTGGTGCCCGGTCTGGTCACCGAGGACGCGGCCGGAGACCCGCGCAACGTCTACGCGGCGACGAAGCTCGCACAGGAACACATCGCCGCCGCCTGGACACGCGCGACGGGCGGACGGGCCGTCGCGTTGCGCTATCACAACGTGTACGGGCCGGGGATGCCGCGAGACACCCCTTACGCCGGTGTCGCGTCCTTCTTCCGGTCGGCCCTGGCCCGGGGCGAGGCCCCTCAGGTGTTCGAGGACGGCGGCCAGCGGCGCGACTTCGTGCACGTACGGGACGTCGCGGCGGCCAACGCCGTGGCACTCGCGGCGCTGGAGGAGCGGGAGCCGGGCACCTTCGACGCCTACAACACGGGAAGCGGCACACCGCACACCATCGGTGAGATGGCCCGTGCCCTCGCCTCCGCCCACGGCGGCCCGGCCCCCGTCGTCACCGGTGAGTACCGCCTCGGGGACGTCCGCCACGTGACCGCGGACTCGCGCCGCCTGCGTGAGGAGCTCGGCTGGAAGCCGGAGACGGAGTTCGCCGAGGGGATGCGGGAGTTCGCCACGGCGCCCCTGCGGAGCGCCGGGTGACCGGACGGCCCGGCCTCAGCCCGATGCCGCGGGAAGAGTGACCTCGAAGCAGCAGCCACCGGTCACGTTCCGTACGTCCGCGCGGCCGGAGTGGGCCTCGACGATCCCGCGGACGATGGCCAGTCCCAGCCCCGCCCCCGCCGGCGGCGTACGGGCCGGGCTGCCCCTCCACCCCGTGTCGAACACCCGCGCAAGCTCCTCCTCGGGGATCCCGCCGCACCCGTCCGTCACCGAGAGCACGAGACCGCCGGGCGAACGCCGCGCGGCCATCGCGACCGTCCCGTCGGCCGGGGTGCGCCGGATCGCGTTGATCAGGAGGTTGCCCAGGACCCGGCTCATCTCCTTGCTGTCGACCTCCACCGGCACGGCGTCCACCCGGTCGCCGACGAGACGGACCCCGTGTTCGCGGGCCAGCGGATGGGCCCCGGCGAGCGCGTCACCGACCAGGTCGTGGGCGGAGACCCGGGTGGGGGTCAGCGTGAGCGACCCCGCATGGATCCGGGACAGTTCGAAGAGATCACCGACCATGTCGTTCATGCGCTCCACCTCCCTGCGTATCTGCCGCAGATAGCGGCCGGAGTCCGGGGCCATGCCGTCCTCCAGCGCCTCGGACATGGCGCGCAGCCCGGTCAGCGGGGTCCGCAGATCGTGCGAGATCCACGCGACGAGCTCCCGGCGAGACCTCTCCAGGGCACGCTCGCGGTCCCGGGAGGTCTCGAGCTTCTCGCTGGTCGCCGCCAGTTCGCGGGTGAGCGCGGCGAGTTCCGCGGTGGCCAGCCCCTCCGGGGCCGCGAACGTGCCCCCTTCGCCGAAGTCGCGGGCGGCCAGCGTCAGGTCCCGGCTCCTGGCGGCCACCCAGCGCCCCAGCAGCATCGCGGTCACGAGGGACACGGCGGCGGCCATGGCGACGACGGTCGTCACCACCGTCAGGTCGTGCGGAGAGAGGAACATCGCCCAGGCCACGGTGAGGGTCCCGGCCAGCATCGCCGTGACGGCCACCGCTGCGACGACGGTCAGGGAGACCACCAGGGGGCGGTGCCGGAGCAGCCGCAGAGCCAGCGCGCCCAGCAGTCCGGCCGCTGCGGCGCCGAGAAAGGCGAGGAGGGCGATGAGCAGGATGTCGGTCATGTGCTCAGCTCCCGGGAGCGTCGTCGTCCGGCAGATCCATGCGGTAACCCACGCCCCACACGGTCTGGATCAGAACGGGGCGGGCGGGGTCGGTCTCGACCTTGCCCCGCAGCCGGCGCACATGGACCGTCACCGTCGAGAGATCGCCGAAGTCCCAGCCCCAGACCTCCCGCATGAGCTCCTCGCGGGCGAAGGCCCGTCCCGGGTGGCTCAGGAAGAACGCGAGCAGATCGAATTCCCGGAGCGTGAGAGCGAGGTCCCGGCCGTCACGGGTCGCACGGCGGGCGAGCGGATCCAGGCGGAGCCCGGCTCCGCCGAGCCGGGCGGGCGGATCTGCCTCGGCGCGCCTGCCCCGGCGCAGGACCGAGTCCACCCGCAGCACGAGCTCACGCGGGCTGAAGGGCTTGGTCACGTAGTCGTCCGCGCCTGTCTCCAGCCCGAGGATCCTGTCTTCCTCGTCCCCTCTCGCGGTGAGCATGATGACGGGAACCGGCCCCTGCGCACGCATCCGGCGGCACACCTCGAAGCCGTCCATGCCGGGCAGCATCAGGTCGAGGACCACCAGATCGGGCCGCAGAGCCGCGAAGCGTTCCAGCGCCGCCGGCCCGTCGTCCGCCCGCTCGACGTCGTAGCCCGCGCGTTCCAGATACCCCGCCGCGACCTCCGCGACCGTCGGATCGTCGTCCACGACGAGAACCCGGCCGTGCGACACGCCGTCCCCGCGACCGGTCGGTGACGGGGCACGGTGGTCCCGGGGGGAGGAGATGTTCTGCATGCTGCCACTGTGGCATCACCGGCCGTTCGGACGGACGGCCCCCGGCCGCCACATGGTCGACGTCCACGTTTCGTAAGAACCTGAAGCCCGGAATGCCGGTTTCCGCTCCGTAGGGTGATCGGCGTGACCGATTCCCCACCGGCGGATCTCGCCGACCGCATCCGCGCCGACATCGTTCTGCCCTGCCTCGACGAGGCCGAGGCCCTGCCCCGGGTACTGGCCCGGGTTCCCGCCGGGTGGCGGGCCATCGTCGTCGACAACGGGTCCACCGACGGGTCGGCGGACATCGCCCGCTCGCTCGGCGCGACCGTCGTGCACGAACCGCGCCGTGGCTTCGGCTCCGCCTGCCACGCGGGGCTGCTCGCCGCCGAGGCGGAGTACGTCTGCTTCTGCGACTGCGACGGCTCGCTGGACCCGGCGCTGCTCCCTGGCTTCGTCCGGCGGATCGCCGAGGGGGAGAGCGACCTTCTTCTCGGCCGGCGCCGCCCCACGGCCCGCGGCGCGTGGCCCCTGCACGCCAGACTGGGCAACACCGCCCTGTCCGGAATGCTCCGTCGCCGTACCGGCCTCCGGCTGCACGACCTCGGGCCGATGCGGGCAGTGCGCCGGGAGGCGCTCCTGGCCCTCGGCCTGACGGACCGTCGCAGCGGCTACCCGCTCCAGATGGTGGTGCGCGCCTCGGACGCCGGACTGCGCGTCGCCGAGACGGACGTGCCGTATCTGCCCCGGACAGGGAAGTCCAAGGTCACCGGCACCTGGCGCGGGACCTGGCACGCCGTGCGGGACATGCGTGCCGTGTTGCGGCAACCGCCTCCGCAGGCCTCGCGGAGCGACAGGGCGGAGGCATCACGATGAGCGCAAGGACACCGACCGCCGGGGCGACGACCCTGCTGGTCATCGCAAAGGAACCGGTCCCCGGCCGGGTCAAGACCCGGCTCACACCGCCGTTCAGTCCCGGCGAGGCCGCGGAGCTCGCCACCGCGGCCCTCGAGGACACCCTGCGGACCGTGCTCACCCTTCCCGCCCTGCGACGGGTCCTGGTGCTCGAAGGCCGCCCCGGCCCCTGGATGCCGCAGGGATTCGACGTGCTCCCGCAGAGCGCGGGCACCCTCGACGAACGCATCGCGGCGGCGTTCGGGACATGTGACGGACCGGCACTCCTCGTCGGGATGGACACGCCCCAGATCACCCCGGCCCTGCTGGCACCCGCCCTCTCCCCGGGCGGCTGGGATGCCTGCGACGCCTGGTTCGGACCCGCCGAGGACGGCGGCTTCTGGGCGCTGGGCCTGGCCGCCCCCGACCCGTCCCTCGTGCGGGGCGTGCCGATGTCCCGCCCCGGCACGGGCACGATCCAGCGGGCACGCCTGACCGGCGCGGGCCTCACCGTGCGGGATCTGCCGCCGCTGCGCGACGTGGACACCGCCGAGGACGCGCTGCACGTCGCCGCCGAGGCGCCCCACGGCCTGTTCGCCTCGGCTCTTTCCCGCCTGGACCGGGCGGAGGTCCGATGAGCACGGTGCTCCCGCCGGCAGGCCCGGCCCCCGTCCCCTGGGTGACCGATCCGTACGCGCGCGCGGTCAGCCGGGGCCGCGGCCCGCTGTTCCTCCGGCGGAAGGACGGGTGGCTCCTGCCGCTTGACATCGAACGCTGGTGCGCGGACGCCGACGCCGCCGACCTGTCGGCACTCCGCCTCAGCGAGGGACCGGTCATCGACATCGGGTGCGGACCCGGCCGGCTGGTGGCGGCGCTGACCGAGCGTGGACACCGCGCGCTGGGTATCGACGTGAGCGAGGCCGCCATCGGCCGCACCCAGAGGATCGGCGGATCGGCGCTCCGCCGCAGCGTGTTCGAGCCGCTGCCCGGGGAGGGCCGCTGGGGGACGGCCCTGCTCATCGACGGCAACATCGGGATCGGCGGTGACCCCAGGGCCCTGCTCCGCCGGGTCGCCGCCGTGCTGGCGCCGGGGGGACTGCTCATCACGGAGGCCGCACCCCATGAAGTGGACGAGCAGGTCCAGGTACGCATCGACGACGGCCGGGGGAACGCCGACGCACCCCACTTCCCATGGGCCCGTGCCGGGGTGTCCGCGCTGCTCGGGTACGCGCGGTCGGAGGACTGGAAGCCCGTCGATCAGTGGGAGGCCGACGGCCGTCCGTTCCTCGCCCTGCGCCGCGCCCGGACGGTCCGTACGACCAGCCAGAGCGCCGACACGGCGAACAGCGCGGCCGTGATCAGCAACCAGTTGCCCAGGAATCTGTCGGGGGACATCCCGCTCGCGGGCTCGTAGAGCTCCGAGTGACGCGTGATCAGAGGGAACCACATCAGCAGGAGCAGCCCGGAGAGGAGCAGCGGTACCCGTACGAAGTTCACCAGCCCCGGGCGCCGGGCGAACGGGACCCGCAGGGCACGGTCCGCCGCCGAGTACAGCGGCACCAGCACCAGGTCGTGCGCGAGCGCGGCGCCCACGAACCACACGAGGATCATGAGTGTGTCCCCGTCGAGCAGCCGCACTCCCGCGTAACCCGTGAGGGCGAACGACGAGACCATCAGCAGCAGGTGCAGCGGCCCCTCCCCGTACCAGCGGCGCAGAACCCGCATCACAGCTCTCCGAACGTCAGTCGGCTCACCCATTTGGTATTCATCACACCGGGGGCGGCGGGCACGATGACGCGCGCCGGGTAGCCGTGATCCGGCGACAGGGGCTCACCGTTGACGCCCAGCGCCAGCAGCGACCGCGGGTCGCGCACCTGGTTGTCCCTGAGCGCCACCCTCCGGAACGGCCCGCTGCGCTGGAGGGACTCCACCAGCACCCCCGGTGGCCCTTCGGGAAAGCCGGCGAGCTCCGCGAGATCGCGCAGACGGACCCCGCGCCACCACTGGTCGGATGTCGACCAGCCCTCCACACAGGCGATGGGCAGCGCCGCGCTGTGCTGTTCCATGGCCAGGAGCTCCGCTCGTGACAACTGGACCTCCCCGGCCGGTCCGACGACGGTGAGCCGCCAGCGCTCCCCCGTCGCGGCCGGAGGGATGCCCACCTTCGCGGCCGTCTTGTTGATCTGGAAGCCGTTGGGCCCGGGACCGGGTTCGGCGCCGCCGCGCGGGGTCAGCAGGGCGGTCCGCCGCAGCCCGCCGTCGAAGCTCCGGCCGGCGGAGGTCACCAGCAGGAGCAGCGACCCCGCCCCCACGACCGCCAGGGCACCGCGCCGGGAGACGGTCGGCGGCGCGGGACGCGGCGAGGCGAGTTCGTCAATCTCCGCCGTGGGCAGACCATGGCGCAGTACCCGTAGCGCCCGGGGGAGCTTGAGGCAGGTATGGGCGAGGAACGCGGCGAAGAACACCCACGCCCCGTAGAAGTGCAGGGGATAGAAGGAACCGGGGAACAGGTACTCCAACTGGATGTTGAGCAGCCCCGTGACGAACTCGAAGAGCGCCCCGCCCACGAGCAGCAGCAGCGACAGCCGCTCCAGGGCATGCCCGGCCGACCGAGCCGGCGGCAGTGCGAAGAGCTTCGGGATCACCGACCACAGCTTGGCGAGGAGCACGGGCACCAGAACGATGCCGAGGGTCACGTGGACCCCCTGGGTCAGCCGGTACAGCCAGTGGGGCCCCGTGGGCCAGTCGAACAGGTAGAAGCCCAGCCACCCCCTGGCCGGTGTCTTGTCGTTCACGGCGGCGAGATCCGGGTTGTACGCCGCGTACGACAGCAGGCCGGTCACGAACAGCAGGGTGATCCCGGCGAGGAGAACCACGCCGAGTACGGCCGTGAACCGGACCCCGCGCACCGGACTGCGCCAGAAGGCCGGTTCGGTGGGAGGAGGGAAGCCGGGGGAGGGGAGGTGCGTACCGGTCCGCCGATGTCTGTCGCCCATGTGCCGACGTTAAGCCGAAGACCCCGCTCCGAGTGGCGTACGACTCCTGACGAAAGTCTGACGTCCGAGGCGCGGGGCGGATCACCCGTCACCGGATCTGACGGTTGTGTGACGCGGCGGCGTCGCACCGCCTCCTGGCCCCCGTCGGTGCGTAGCGTGCCTGCGTGACGACCGAGGAACGCAGTGACCGCATCCGGCCCCCCGAGCCCACCGTGCCCGCCACCATCGACGAATCCGCCCCCACCCCCGATCCCGCCGGCCGCTCTCGGGACCTGACGGCCGCCGCCGCGGGAGCGCTGCTGGTGGCCGTGGCCATGGCGGTCGGATGGGTGATCCAGGAGGGCGACGGCAGCCTGCAGGTCCACTGGCCGCCCCTCCTGGCCTCCTGGGACCCGCACGTCGGCCCCGGTACTCCGGCCGCCCTCGCGGTGGCCGTGGCGGTCGTCGCGTACGGGCCACGGCTCGCGGCCAGGCTCCCCTGGCGGCGGCTGCTGCTCACCTGCTGGGCCGGCTCGGTGGCGTGGATCCTCTCGCTCGCACTCATCGAGGGCTGGTACCGGGGGATCGCGCGCAGGCTGACCACCAAGCACGAATACCTGCGTGTGATCGACCGCTTCGACGACATCGGCGCCGCCCTGCGGGGATTCACCGACCACATCGTGATCGGTCCGCCGGGCAACTGGCCGGCCCACGTCGCCGGGCACCCGCCGGGCGCCACGCTCACCTTCGTCGGCCTGGACCGCGCGGGACTCGGGGGCGGCGCGTGGGCGGGCATGTGGTGCATCGTGCTCGGGGGCTCCGCCGCGGTGGCCGTCATGGTCGCGCTGCGCGCCCTGACGGGCGAGCACCTCGCGCGGCGCGCGGCCCCGTTCCTCGTCCTCGCCCCCTTCGCCGTCTGGACCGGCACCTCGGCGGACGGCTACTTCGCCGCCGTCGCCGCGTGGTCCGTGGCACTGCTGGCTCTCGCCGCGACCCGCACGGCCCGCCACCCGGCAGCCGCGGCGCTGGGCTCCGGACTGCTGTTCGGGCTGACCTGCTACCTCAGTTACGGCCTGACGCTCGTCGCGGCCTTGCTGGCAGCCGTCCTCGTGCTGGCCCGGACGGCACGCCCGCTCGGCCTCCTCCTGCTCGGCGCACTGGTCGTACCCGCGGTTTTCACCCTGGCGGGCTTCAACTGGTGGGAGGCCTACCATCTGCTGGTCGAGCGCTACTACCAGGGTGCGGGCGGAACCCGTCCCTACTCCTACTGGGTCTGGGCGAACCTCGCCTGCACCGCACTCGCCGCGGGACTCGCCACCGTCGCCGGTCTGCGCCGTACGGCGGTTTCCGCCCCCGCCGCCGTACGCGGTCTCCTCTCCGGCACCGCGACGGCCTCTCAGCGGCTGGCGATCCTCACCCTGGCCGCGCTCCTCGCCCTTGCCGCCGCGGATCTGTCCGGGATGAGCAAGGCCGAGACGGAACGCATCTGGCAGCCCTTCGTCGTCTGGCTGATTCCCGCCGCCGCTCTGCTTCCGGACATCGGCAGACGCCGCTGGCTGGCCGCCCAGGCCGTAGTCGCCCTGCTGGTCAACCATCTGCTGTGGACCGGGTGGTGAGCGACGGAGGACGGGGTTCTGTCACGCTCCCCGTGTGACAGCGCGGGCGAGCCACTCGTCTAAGGTCTCCGTGCCCCGCGGTCCCGGGCCGGCCGGCAGCCGGCCGTCGCCCGCCATGGCGGCTCCCACGGCACCGGGCACCCTCACCGGCACCACCAGCCTGCGCTCGTGCCTTGCCCGGTACGCCGGCGCGGGCCCCGGAACGCCGTTCCCGGGTCCGCGCCGCCTGCCACCATGACGGAGCGGCTGCCGCGGATGTGACATCGCCGGAGCGAGCGCCCTCAGTCGCGCAGGCAGAGTTCGCGGTCGCCGAGCCACTGGCCGAACCACTCGCTCAGCGGGACGGTGAAGCACCATCCGGACCCGTTCGTGTCCGGTGCGGGCGACGTCGGCGCCGGCTTGTCGGGCTTCGGCGCGGTCGGCGTCCCGCTCGGGTCGGGAGCGGGCGCCGAGGGCCCTGTCGCGTCAGGCAGCCCGCTCAGCATCTCGCGGAACACCCGGGAGGACTCGGGATTGTCGGCGCACTGCCATACCCCGTGCGGGCAGTAGTCCGTGATCGTCTGGTAGACCGGCTTGTGCCGCTCCATCCACTCCAGCATGCGGCGCATGTACTCGGAGTTGTCGCCGTTGCGGAACAGTCCCCACTCCGGGAACGAGATCGGCTTGCCGTGCTCGGCCGCGAAGTCCACCTGCTTCTGCAGACCGTACGGTTCGTTCACCTGCTCGTCGAAGGTCCGCGCGGGAGGCTGGTCGTAGGAGTCCATGCCGATGATGTCCACGACGTCGTCGCCCGGATAGCACTCCGTCCAGGGCACGGCGTCCCGCCCCCTGCTCGGAGCGAAGTCGAAGCGGAACTTCTGGCCGGACACGGACCGCATCGTGGTGACGACGCGGTTCCAGTACTCCTTCCACGCGGTGGGATCGGGGCCGCACCGGTGTGTGTACGTCGTCCCGTTCATCTCCCAGCCGAGGACGATGACCGTGTCCGGGACGCCCAGCCGGACCAGACGCTCGGCCAGCCGGCGGAAGTGCTCGTCGAACCGCCCCTCGGCGCCCGCCCGCAGCAGGCCGCGCACCTCGTCGTCGGAGACATGCTCCTCGTTCCGCTCCAGCATGGGAGTGTTGAGCACGAACATCCGGTCCTCGTCCGCCTTCCGCCAGGCAGCCCACGAGGCGAGGAAGCCGGGGCGGCCCTCGATGTTCTCCCACAGGTCGCCCGGCAGGTAACTGTGCCCGACGCGGAGCTCCGTACCGCCGAGCCAGCGGGAGAGCTCTTCCATCCGCTGCACACCCTTCGGCCCGTAGTCCAGATAGGCGCCGACGGCGGTCGTCGTGTCCGGCTCCGGCGCCTGCTGGGCCGCGCCCTTGCCGGCCTGCGTGTCCGTGGTGTCATGGCCGGCGAGGACCGCACCGCCGACGAGGAGGCAGAGCGCGGTCGCCCCGACGCCGAAGTTGATGAGACGGCGCTGTACGGGCACGGCTCCTCCTTGGATTGCGGCCTGACTCCGACCCTGTCGACCCTAAGGAGAAAGATTCGACAATGGGCTGCGGGACCACCTGCGAATAGACCATTCGCGACACGCGCAGGTTCAGAGCGGGCCGTTCGGGTGACGTGTCTCGAAGGTGAAAGGAAGGGAGCGGACCCGGTTGTCGAAATTGGAATCGACCAGACCCGGTTCGGCCGAAGTCCGTACGCCTTTCAGTCGTGTGAGCATTTCTCGGAAGAAAGCCTTCATCTCCAGTTTCGCGAGATGCGCCCCCAGACAGTGGTGCGGGCCCCCGCCTCCGTATCCGAGATGCGGATTCGGTGACCGGGTGATGTCGAAGGAATCGGGGTCGTCGAAGACGGACGCGTCACGGTTGGCGGACGCGTAGAGAAGTACGACCTTTTCCCCGGGCAGAAAGGTGTGCCCGCCGAGCGTGTGTTCGGCCGCCACCGTCCGCCGGAACTGGATGATCGGCGTCGAGTGGCGGACGATCTCGTCGACCGCGCCGTCGGCGTAGCGGTCGAAGTCGGACTCCAGCAGAGCCCGTTGCTCCGGATGCGCGGTCAGGAGGACCAGCCCGTGGGCGAGCGCGTTCCGGGTGGTCTCCACACCCGCCACGAGCAGCAGCGAGAAGAACGCGCCGAGCTGACGCGAGGACAGGGTTCGGCCGCCGACGTCCGCGCGGACGAGCGCCGTGATCACGTCGTCAGCCGGGGCGCGGCGCCGCTCACGGGCGATGCCCGCCATCTCCAGCTGCATGCGGGCGAGTGAGCGCAGGCCACGCCCAGGGATCCGCAGCCGGGTACGGCCGCGTCTCTGCACCCCGACGTACTCCGACGCGTGGTCGATGCGCGCGGCGATACGGCCCCGGTGGCGTGCGGGGATGCCCATGAGGTCGCAGATGACCTCGAACGGCATACGGGAGGGAGCCGAGCGCATGAAGTCGCCTGGTCCCTCCGCGGCCATCTCGTCCACCAGCCGGCGGGCGACGGCGTCGATGTTCTCCTCGGCGGCGGCGAGCAGCCTCGGGGTGAAGGCGCGGGAGATGGTCCTGCGCAGACCCGCGTGCTCGGCTCCGTCCATGTTGACCATGGAGTTGCCGAACACCGCCTTGGCCCAGGGGGCCGGTTCCGGAATGGTGACGCCCGGGGCGCTGGCGAAGACCTGCGGCTGCCGGCTGGCCGCCCGCACGTCCGCGTGGGTCACCAACGCGTAGAACGGCGTACGCGAGCCCGTACGAGGAGTGAGGAGGACCGGGGCGTCGAGCTCCCTCAGCCGGGCGAACGCGGACAGCCGCTCGGGCCGGGGCAGCCGCCAGAACGCCGGGTCGGCCGGATCGGCGAGGGCCGTTCCTCGCACGTGGACCGTGGGCACCTGCGTCGGGGCGTTCATGCACAACCTCCGGGAGTTCGGACGGCCATGCTGACCCGGTGGACGGCGCCCGTGCGGCCGACACGGCCGCACGGCGCCACCAATTCCCACGGCCGCGTGATGCCCTACGGATGAGAACCGTTCACGCTCCGTCTCGTTGCCCACTCGAGCGGGACACCTGGCCGGAGCGCACAAGAGGAAGGCACACCACCATGAATCCGACCGACGGCACGAGCGGGGAGCCCACGGCCGCCCCGCGGCCTGGCCGCCGCGCGGTGCTGCGCACCGCCTTCACCGCCACCGTGGTCGCCGGAACCGGCGGCGCGCTCACCCCGGTCCTCCTCGGGCCCCGGGAGCCCGGAGGCTCCGTCCAGGAGCGCGAAGCCATGGGGCCCGAGCGCTTCTCCGAGCTGTACAAGGGCCGCGAGATCCGTGGCACGGCAACGGCCATGGTGCCGGCCGGAGCCCAGCCGTTCGCCGGCGAGGCCGAGGCCGCCGCCGCGGCGCCCGGCACCGAGGTCAGCGTCGACGGGAGGACGCTGCACGTGATGAGGCGCGCCGACGGGAGCTATCTCAGCACCGTCAACCACTACGAGTCGTTCCCCACGCTCCTGGAGACGGCCCGGGCGGCCGTCGACGAACTCGGCGCCGCCCAGCTCTCGGCCTCCTCCCCGCACACCATCTGAGCCCTTAAGGACGAGCACGCGTGTACAGCCGCAAGAATCAGCGCGACCTCACGCGCACCGAGAAGAAGCGCCTGGTCGACGCGATCCTGGAGCTCAAACGATCGGGTCGCTACGACGAGTTCGTCACCCTGCACCGGCAGTTCTACGTCACCGACGCCGAGAGCAGGCCACGGCCCGCCCACATGACCCCGTCCTTCTTCCCGTGGCACCGCAGATACCTCCTGGAGTTCGAGAAGGCGCTGCGGGCGGTCGACTCGCGCGTATCGATTCCCTACTGGGACTGGACGCGGGACAACACGGCGAGCGCGTCACTCTGGGCGGAGGGCTTCCTCGGCGGCAACGGCAGGCCGGGCGACCGGCAGGTCATGACCGGGCCCTTCGCCTACCGGCAGGGAAACTGGCGGATCCGCGCCGGAGTCACCGACGACCCCTTCCTGCGGCGCAACTTCGGCCGGCCCTCCGCGCCCGTCACACTGCCGGGGGCGGCCGACGTGGACCGTGCGCTGAGCGATCCCGTGTACGACGCCGCGCCCTGGAACAGTGTCAGCACCACCGGCTTCCGGAACAGGATCGAGGGCTGGGGCATCAGAGGGGGCCGGGGCGTGGCCAACCACAACCAGGTGCACCGCTGGATCGGCGGGTCGATGGCGGGCGCCGCGTCACCCGACGACCCGGTCTTCTGGCTGCATCACGCCTTCATCGACCTCCTGTGGACCCGCTGGCAGAAGGCGCATCCACGCTCCCGCTACCTGCCGGCCCGCGCTCTGCCCGCCGACGACCCGCAGCGGGACAGGATCTTCGTGCTCGACCGGCCCATGCCGCCGTGGGATGTGGCACCCTCGCAGCTCATGGACCACAGTCGGCTCTACCGGTACGTCTGAGCAGCGCCTGCCGAACGGGGCCGGGCCTCCCCTCGCCGCGTTCCGCGCGGAGAGGGGAGGCCCGGACGGCGCCTCGGGGGAGGTCAGTGGCCGTAGGCGTAGTCGCCCTCGTCCTCGTGGCTGTCCGACACGTTCGCGCAGGTGTTGCCGAACGCCGGGTTCAGCAGGGCGATGACGTTCACCGTGTTGCCGCACACGTTCACCGGGATGTGGACGGGCACCTGGACGGCGTTGCCCGAAAGGACACCGGGGGAGTTGGCCGCGACGGCCTCCGCTCCGGAGTCGGCGGCAGCCATGCCGGCGCCGCCGGCGATCAGGGCACCGGTACCTGCCATGACGGCGGCCACCTTCGAGATACGCGACATCAGTTCTCCTTGAGAGGATCGGAACCGGCCGCCGAGCGTGCGGCCGCTATGCCCTGACAACGGATAAGTCGACAGACGGTAACGGATCGGCGCAAAACTCATCATCACGGCTCAACTCCGGCCCATGAGCGCGGCACCGGCCGCCGGCAGCTCGCTGAGCCGGCCGAGCCGGTCCCGCGCGGCGGGAAAGCGGGACTTCACCGTCTCCGCCGCCCGGTCCCGGACGGCCACCTGCGTCTCCCGCAGCCGCAACAGCGGCTCCAGCGCGGAACGGGACAGCATCAGACGCTGATTGACGACCGGTACGGGACCCCAGTGGCTCTTGTACTGCTCCGAACCGCGCAGCAGACTCAGCACACCGCGGTCCAGCTCCCCGGCCTCCCGTGCGATCTCGCGCAGCAGCATGAAGGAGACGTCCACCTTCGCCTCTCTGAGCCGGGGATCGGCCCCGTAGAGATAACCCCCGGTCAGCCGCGCCGACCGGTACGAAAGATCGGCGGCCACCACCTCCCCGTCGAGCAGGAACTCCCTGACCGAGGCCTCGCCGTCGCGCACCATCCGGCGGGTGGAGCGCACCAGATGCGCGCAGAAGCGGGGCCGCAGATGCTCGGGGTTGACCCCTCTGCCGAGCCACTGGAGCTCATGCAGCCGCAGCAGCGTGCCGATCGCGCCCGCCACCCTGTGCACGGGAGCCGGACGGCACTCGATGCCCACCGAGTCGATCCTGCGCAGCTTGGCCCGGGCCCGCTGGGCACGCGAACCGCTCATTCGCCCGATGAGGGCGTCGATCGGCTGGGCCGGCAGCTCCATGCAGGTCGAGTCCGTGCGGCTGCTCCGGGCGCCGGACCACGCCTCGAACAGCAGGTGCGCCGAGGCGTCGGGCCGGACCTCCCGCAGGTCCACGACCGTGTGCGCGGCCGCACGGTGGAGCCCGCGCTCCAGCGCGGTGACCGCTGCCGGGGTTTCCTCGCCGTCCACCAGGATGTCGAAGAAGTCGGAGATCGTCCCGCCCATCGGCACCAGCAGGGGCATCGGGCGGTGCACGAGCATCAGCGGCGCCGCACCGATCAGCCGTCCGCCCCGGCGCACCAGGACGACCCGGAGCCGCCCGGGGGCCCCGTAGGAGAGCCACCACGAGTGGAGCCACGCGTGGCTCTGGAACGGCGTGGCGGTGGGACACCGGCGGTGCAGCGCGTCCCACTCCGCGGCGAGTTCCGCGAAGTCCGGCAGATCCCGGCAGAGGGTCACGGTGAGCCGCCCTCGGAGGCCGGTGTTCATCGCACGAGCTCCCGTTCGCCGGTGGCGCCGCCCTGGGCGGGGCCCGGCACCTGGGCCACGGCGTCCCGGCGTCCGGGGCGCGGACGGACGAGCAGGACCAGTCCGCCGGCCAGACCGCCGGCGGCGGCGCCCACGGCCGTACCGAGCGGCGTCGACGGGGACACGGGCTCGACGGGCGGCACGGCGTGCGAGAACTTGACCAGTTTCACGCCGGTCTCCTTCGCGACGTGCCCGCTGCTGACGACCACCGCCTCCGTCACCGCGTCGGCGATGTCCGCGGCACGGCGCGGGTCGGCCGACGTACCGGTGACCGCGATCATGGGCGAGTCCGGGGAGGTCTCGGACCGCACGTGCGTGCGTAGTTCGCGCACAGGTTCCCCGGCGGCGCCTTTGGCGTAGGCCAGGGTGGCGTCGCTGGTGGCCAGTCGGCCGTACGACTGCGCGTAGCCCAGGGCCGCGGCCGGATCGATGTCCTTTCCGGCGGTGACCATGGCGTAGCTGGTGGCCGCGTACTCGGGCGGGGCGAGCACGCCGTACGAGAATCCGCAGGCGGCTCCGAGCAGGACACAGGCGGGCAGCGGCCACCGGCCGGTCCGTACGGATGCGGGGCGGAGCCTGCGGAACCGTCCTGGGACGGGCGGCTGCTGCTCGGGCGACTCGGTCATGATGGTGCTCTCTCGGTCGGGGGAACTGTGGCGGTGTCGATGGCCCGTGCGTAGACGTCCATGAGGCGTCGGCTGCTGAGCCTGATGTCGTACTGGTCCACTGCGGGAGGCGGCGGCAGCCTGGGGCCGCCGCTCTCCATGCGACGGCGCAGCGCGGCTGTCAGCTCCTCCGTCGGATCCGCCGCGCCGGAGCCGGAGTCGATGCGGGTGGCGCCCGGCACCCGGCCCGCCGGAAGGTCCTCGATGGCGGGGCAGGCCGCGTGCACCACGGGCAGTCCCGCGGCCAGGGCCTCGACGACGGCAAGACCGAAGGACTCCTCGCGGGACGCCGAGACGAACATGTCGAGGGCACTGAGCACCGCCGGAACGCCGGGCGCGGCACCCGCGGCGCCGCACTCGCCGAGGAACCTGACACGGCCGCTCACACCGAGCCGGCCGGCGAGAGAGCGCAGGGCCCCGGCTTCCGGCCCGTCCCCGGCCAGGACGAGCCAGGCACCGGGGAGCGCGGCGACGGCACGCACCAGCAGGTCGAAGCGTTTGCCGGGAACCAGCCTGCCCACGCCCCCCACCACGAAGGCACCGTCGGGAAGACCCAGCAGGGCACGGGTGGCGAGCCGTCGCGCGCCGTCGAAGCGGAACGCCGCCACATCGATGCCGTTGGGCACGGTATGGATCCGGGCGGCCGGCACACCCCAGTCGCGCAGCCTGCCCGCGACGGTGTCGGAGACGGCGACCGTCGCCGCCCCGAGCCGCTCGGTGCGCAGATAGAGCTCCCGGGTGGAGCGGGTCAGCGGCCGTCCCTCGATCTCCGCGCGCCCCAGCGAGTGCTCCGTCGACACGACGGTGGTCCCGGCGAGACGCGCCGCGATCCGGCCGTAGACACAGGCACGGTAGAGGTGCGTGTGCACGAGGTCGTACGAGCCGCGGCGGATGAGGCGGGCCAGCCGGGGCACCGCGCCCAGATCCCGGTTGCTCCTCATCCGCAGGTCCCGGACACGGACGCCGTCCGCGCGGAGCCCTTCCGCGACCGCTCCCGGGTTGGTGAGCGTCACGACGTCGCAGTGCACCGGCAGATGACGCAGCAGCAGCCGCAGCTGCTGCTCCGCCCCGCCGACGCCGAGGCCGGTGATGACGTGCAGCGCTCTCACTCGGCGTCACCCGGCCCCATGGCGCCGGGTGAGCGGTGCCGCAGCCGGTGCCGTACCTCCTTGGCCCGCAGGCGGGCGCCCCGGTCGGCGTGGCTGACATGGGTGCGGGGAAGGGCGAGCGGCCCCGACAGCGAGCCGGGAGCGAGGGCGCACCCGTACGCGTACCCCGCCTCCCGCACGGACTCGACCACCCGCCGGTCGGCCGTGCCGTACGGGTAGCAGAAGCCGGACGGAGCCTGCCGGACGATGAGCCGCAGCGCCTCCCGGCTGCCGTGTGTCTCCCGGCGCAGCTCGTCGTCGGACAGCGCCGTCAGATCCCGGTGGAGCATGCCGTGCGAACCGACCTCCATACCCGCCGCGGCGACGGTGCGGATGCCCTCCTCGGTCAGCAGCGGTCTGCGCGGGCCGAGCGGATCCCAGGCGTTGGAGCCGCCGGGCCGGCCGGGCAGGACGAACACCGTCGCGTTACAGCCGTGGGCGAGCAGTACCGGGAGTGCCTCGTCGAGAAAATCGGCGTACCCGTCGTCGAAGGTGAGCCCCACCAGCCCTCGCTTCCCGGCGCGCCACGCCCGCAGCAGCGCCGCGATCCCCACACCGGTGAGTCCCCGGCGCCGCAGCCAGGTCAGCTGCTCGTCCAGGCGGTCGGCGGAGACGGTGATGCCGTACGGATCCTCCGTGGGATCGCTCACCGAGTGGTAGGTCAGGATCCACGGCTGGGACCGGAACGGGAACGTACGGGCACGGGGCGCCGAAGTGTCAGCGGTCATGACGGAACCTCTGTCGGATGAGTGCCAGCAGATGAACGGCATCGGGGATTCTGAGCACGAGCGCGGTGAGAAGGAACGTCATGGGCACGATCAGGCACCCGGCCGCCAGCCCCGGCAACGGTCTGGGCACCAGCTCCGTGGCCAGCCGGCCGGCTGCCGCGGCAGCCGCCGCCGCGGCAGCCGGCCGGGCGAGGGAGAGGGCGACGGCCCAGGCCCGTACGGCGACCGCCCGCGAGCCCAGGCCCAGGAGCATCAGCAGAGCGGCCGTGCTGATGCCGACGGCATTGGCGACGGCGATGCCGTTGACGCCGAACGGGCCGGTCAGCAGGGCTCCGGCGGCAGTGGTGACCAGGAGTCCGGCACCCATCGAGCCGAGCGGATACCAGGTGGGCCGGCCGGCCGAGAAGTACGGCCGGCACAGGGCACCGACCAGGGTGTGGCCGAGCAGACCGAGCGCGTAGACCCGCATGACACCGGCCGTGGCGGCGGTGTCCGCGGCGTCGAAGGCGCCGCGCTGGAAGAGGACTTCGACGATACGGGGCGCACAGCCGAGCACCATGGCAGCGCCCAGCAGCACCACGGTCCCGGCCAGGGCGAGATCCCGTTCGACCCGCTGCCTGGCACCCTCCCGGTCCCCGGCCGCCATCGCCCGGGCGACGACGGGGAAGGTCACCGTGCAGATCATCATGGCCAGTACCATCGGCAGCTGCGCGACCTTCTGCGCGTAGTTGAGATGGGAGATGGCGCCGTCCGGCAGCGACGAGGCGAGGAAACGCTCGACGAAGACCTGCGACTGACGGCTCACCACGAACAGGACGACGGGCGCCAGGACCGTCGCCCCGAGAAGGGCGGATCCGGAACCCCGCTCCCGGGCCGCCGGCCTCCGGCTCCGCGCCGGCATCAGCCGCAGATACGTGGGGAGCAGGGTCAGGATCATCAGCACGCTGCCCACGGCTACCCCCGCGGCCGCGGCCCTCACCCCCCAGACGGAGTGCAGCGCCAGCGTCATGCCGATGATGCCGATGTTGTACGCGATGTAGACACCGGCCGGAGCCAGGAACCTGCCGTGCGCCCGCGACGCCGCGCTGAAGTACCCCGTGATGCCGAAGGTGAGCACCGTGACGGACGTCAGACGTGTGCAGTCCACCGCGAGCCGGGGATCGTCCAGTCCGGGAGCCAGGATGCCGACAACCCACGGCGCGCCCCAGACCAGCAGCCCTCCCGCGCAGGCCAGCGCGGCGAACAGCCGGGGGAGGGTGTCGGCCACCAGGACGCGGACCGGGTCCTGCGCGTGGCCGCCGGCGGCCCGCCGGGTCAGCGCCAGGCTGAACGCGGGCACGAGCAGCAGCGCCATGCCGTCCTCGATCAGCAGCGTGGCCGCCATCTCCGGCACCGTCCAGGCGATCAGAAAGGCGTCGCTGGCGTGACTGGCGCCGAAGAGCCGGGCCACGGCCTGGTCCCGGAGGAGCCCCAGCAGGGCCGCGATCACCGTCAGCCCCGCGGCGCCCCCCGCCGCCCGGGCGAGGAATCGCCCCGACCGCACTGGGGAATCACGCGTGGATGTTCCGGTGACCGGCACCTCAGC
This sequence comes from Streptomyces sp. NPDC102441, assembly GCF_044765585.1. Taxonomy (NCBI): domain Bacteria; kingdom Bacillati; phylum Actinomycetota; class Actinomycetes; order Kitasatosporales; family Streptomycetaceae; genus Streptomyces; species Streptomyces sp. NPDC102441. The sequence goes on along the minus strand of NZ_JBIWKH010000005.1, from coordinate 203,331 downwards.
GACCGGATCCGTGACCGTCCCCCTCACGCGTCGGCCGTCCTCTCCGGCTCCGCCAGCGCCCACCACGCGGCGAGGCCGAGCACGATCCCGGTCAGGACGGTGGAAGGGCCGCCGATGTCCGCGTACAGGAAGTCGACCGTCTGCCAGGTCATCAGCCCGACGGCGGCGAGCCCGCAGTCGACTGCCGCGGCTCCACGGGCCCGTGCGAGCACCAGCCTGCGCACCCCGCCGGCCAGGAGCGCCGCCCAGGAGCCCACCAGCGTGGTGAAGCCGATGAGTCCCTGCTCGCTGAGCACCAGCAGATACATGTTGTGGGGGGAGAGCAGCGGCTGCTTACGGAACTCCTGGCCTGCCCCCGCCGTGTCGCTGCCGGCGGAGAGCCCGATCGAGGCGTGCCCGTCCCGGTGCGCGGGGAAGCCCTTCAGCCCGACGCCGGTCGCGGGGTGCTCGCGCCACATCCCCGCCGCAGCGGCCCACATGGTGTAGCGGTCGTTCACCGACCGGTCGGGCGCGCTGGTCACCTCGGTGATGCTGGTGAGCCGCTGCGAGATCATCTCCGACCCGACGCCGAAACCGCCCACCAGGACGACGCCGGCCGTGCCCAGCACCGCCAGGACGCGGACGGCCTGCCGGAGCCCGGTCAGCGCGATCACGGCGAGTGCTCCCGCCGCCGTCGCGATCCACGCTCCCCGGCTGAACGACAGCACGAGCGGGACGGCAAGCAGCGCGGCGGTCACGGCAGTCCACGGCCTCAGCCGGCGCGGTGTGCCGGCGGGGGTGCGGAGCGCGTACGCTGCGGCCGCCACCAGGCCGTAGCCGACGACCGTGGCCATGCCCATCACATCGCTGGGGCCGAACGTGCCGACAGCGCGGATGTTTTCCCCCATGTAGGAGGCACCGGTGCCGGTGACGTACTGGTGCACCCCCGCCGCACCCTGGACGGCCGCCAGCACCACGAGGGCCGCCGCGACGGCCCGGAACCCTGCGGCGTCCCTGACCAGGAGCAGGACAGCGGCCGGTACGAGGACGAAGATCTGCAGGTACCGCACGAACCCCGGCAGGGCCGCCACCGGGTCGGCGGCGGTGACCGTGGCCAGGGCCAGGCCCACCACGGGAAGCCCGAGCGCGATCGCCGCGGACGGTGTGAGCGGACGCCTGCGCAGGATCAGAAGCCGGGCCACGCAGACGAGGACGGCCACACCCGAGAGGAGATCGGCCGCCGGCACACCGGCCACGGCCCAGGGCGACGTGTCGTCGGACGGTACGGCCACGAGCAGAACCGTCGCGATCAGCGGCAGCAACGGCCAACGGCCGCCCCACCGGTGAGCCGGCGTCCTCTCCGGTGTGGCCGGTGCGACGGGTGCCGCGGTCATGGTGAGTGTCACTGGTCAGCTGCCTCCGAGCCGGAACACCGAGCCGGCCGTGCGCGCCAGCACGCACATGTCCTGCCACAGCGACCATGTCTCGATGTACCGGTTGTCGAAGCGCGCCCGGTCCTCGATCGAGGTGTCGCCGCGCAGACCGTGCACCTGGGCCAGTCCCGTGATGCCGACGGGCATCCGGTGCCGGTACCGGTAACCGGGATGCTTCCGGCTGAACTGCTGGACGAAATAGGGGCGTTCGGGGCGTGGCCCGACCAGGCTCATGTCTCCGCGTACGACGTTCCAGAGCTGCGGCAGCTCATCGAGCGACGTCCTGCGCAGCAACCTGCCGACGCGGCTCATGCCCCGGTCCGCCGCCACGTTCCACCGGGTGGCCGACTCGTGCGCGTCGGCGCGCAGCGTGCGGAACTTCAGGAGGACGAACGGGCGTCCGTGCCCGCCGATCCGCTCCTGGCGGAAGATGACGCCCGGACCGTCGCACACACGCACGGCGAGAGCGCAGGCGGCCATCACCGGGGACGCCGCGACCAGGGCGACCATGGCCAGGACCGCGTCCATGGCACGCTTCACCCGGTGCGCCCCCGGACGGTGCGGCCCCGGGTGCAGCGCGTGCGCCGCGAACCCCCACACATGGTCCGGCCGGGGTGCGGACCGGTACGGCGCAGGTGCCTGATCGGTGATCAGCCACACCCGGCAGCCGTGCCGCGCGAACAGGGCGAAGAGTTCCGCCCCGCCGGACGCGGCCTCGGGCGGGACCGTGAAGACGGCGTGCCGTACGGAGTTCTGCACGACCGCCCGTCCGGCGTCCTGCACCGACGTCAGGACGGGCAGGGGCGCTTCGCCCGCCGGCAGGTCCGCCGCCTGGTCCGCATCCGGGCCGGAGCCCGCCACCCGGCCGACCGGTCGCATCCCGTACCGCGTGTGCTCCTGCAGAACGGCGACGACCCGGTCGGCCGACGGACCGTCGCCGACCACCAGGGTGGACTGCGGATCACGTGCGGCCGACCACAGCCGGGACCGGTGGACCACGGCGCGTGACCCGCAGCTCACCAAAGTCTGGAAGCCGGCCGCGAGGCCGAGCGCCAGCCACCCGGCGGCGTGGCTCGGATCGTGCGCGGACATCGTCTCGGCGGCGACGTACCACTGCACCACGGCCAGCCCGGCCAGCGCGGGCAGTTCGGCCAGGGCGGACGGGGAGAGCCCGGTCCGGTACAGGCCCCGGTAGGCGTTCAGGAGCAGCTGGGCGGCGGCCTGCAGGAGGGCGACGACCGTCGGCCACGGCCCAGGTGCGACCAGGGCAACGGCCATGCCGAGGGCGAGTACGTCGCAGGCCATCAGCTGCGCCGGAGCCCGGACCCACCCGAGGCCCCCTGCGGTCCGTGGGGCCGCGGCGCCCTCCCTGCCGCTGCGCGGCGGGCGGATCGTGGGAGCCGCACGCCGTACGGCGGTTGCCTGGGCGGCTCGGGGGACAGGTGCACTCTCCGTCGTCATCGCTCGGTGCGCTTCCTCGTCGTGGGATGGGACTGGCCGACAAGTTCCTGGTAGAGACGCAGGACCGCTCCGGCGGTCTTCGTCACGTCGAAGACCGACCGGGTGCGGCTCTGCGCCGTGCGGCCGAGTTCCGCCCGCAGCGCCGGGTCGCCCAGCAGCGTGGTGAGCGCGTCCGCGAGGGCCCCGGGGTCATCGGGCGGCACGAGGCAGTGGGACAGGTGTCCGGGCGGCAGGCTCTCCCTGGCCCCGTCGACATCGGTCAGCAGGACCGGCGTGCCACAGGCCATCGCTTCGAGGGGGGCCAGCGCCATTCCCTCCCAGCGCGAAGGGAGGACCAGCAGGTCCGCCGCGTGGATCCAGGGCCGCACATCCTCGCTCCCTCTCGCGAAGAGCACGCCGGGAGGGGCGGTGCGGCGCAGTTCGTCCCCGTACGGTCCGTCGCCGACCAGGACCAGTCGCGCACCGCCCGGCGCTGCCGTCCGCCAGGCCCGCAGCAGCACGTCCTGGCCCTTCTGCCGGCTCAGGCGTCCGACGCACACGACGAGCGGCACCTCGGCCGGGATCCCGTCGAGCACCGGGAGCGAGGAACGGGCCGACGCTGCGGTGTCCTCGCGGGCCGGCCGGAAGCGGGAGAGGTCGACGCCGTTGTGGATGACCGACCAGCGCGCCGTGATACCCGCGCGCTGTCCGGTCAGACGCTCGGACTCGCTGACACAGAGGATGCGGTCGCTCCACCGCGCCCCGAACCGCTCCCACGCGGCGGCCAGTCCGGCGGCCCGGCCTTCCAGGGCCTCGAACGACCAGGCGTGCGGCTGGAACACCGTCGGGATCCGGCCGCGCACGGCCAGCCGGCCGGCGAGCCCGGCCTTCGCGCTGTGGGCGTGGATCACATCGGGGGCGCACGCGCGGATCAGACTGCTCGCCGTGAGGATCTCCCGGCCGAGCCGGGGGCCGGGGGCGCGCTCCGCCGGCCAGGCGCACACCCGCGCCCCGGCGGTGGACGCCCCGGACGCCAGCGGCCCGTCCGGCGGGCAGGCCACGACGGGCCGCAGCCCCGCCCGTACCTGTGCCGCGACGAGGTCGGTCACGACCCGTGCGACTCCCCCCTCCACCGGCTGGACCAGGTGAAGCACTGTCAGCCGACTCTCGTCGGTGCAACTCTTCTGCAGCACGCACGGCTCTCTTTCACAGGCCCCCGAAGAGCCGGTTCGGGAAAACACCGGCGGCAAGGAAAATGGCGGCGGAGATCAAGTGGATAAAACCGAACTGAACTCTGGCAGACCGTGCGTGGGAAAACACGCATGACTCGCGCTCGTATCCGGATGGCTTACCCCCGGACAGGCCCCCGACCACCGGTTCCCCGAGTTCTGCGGCGTGTCAGACTGCTACGGATGCATTTGTCCGTCACTGTGCCGCATGATGGCCGTGCCGTACGCCTCTCCTGTGTCCCGAGGCTGTATTCCGATGACGTATCCAGTGGGTTCCGGATGTGTCCGCCGTTAATGTGTCGCAATTCCCGGCCAGTTGAGCTCGGGAATTCCCGCTGCCGGTTTCCGGTCGCCCGGTACGGCATTCTCCGGGTCGGCTCCCTCTTCGTGCGAACCGGCCTGCCATGGCGAGAAGGCCCCGGATCCGTCGTGGGCCGGACGTGCAGCCGACGGGCCGCGTACCCGGGAGCGCCGCCGGACAGGCAGTATCGGGTACAACTCGTGGTGATCGTCCGTCCGGTGGCGGTCCGCGAACGGCCGATGAGGACAGAGGAGAAGCGATGGTTCACGAACGGGCCGGTCAGCCGGCGCAGCCCGGAGACCTGGTGGACGTGGCACGGCTGGTGACGGCCTACTACACGGTCCACCCCGACCCGGACGAGCCCGGCCAGCGTGTGGCCTTCGGAACGTCGGGGCACCGCGGATCGGCGCTCGCGGCGGCGTTCAACGAGGACCATATCGCCGCCACCACCCAGGCCATCTGCGACTACCGGAAGCGGCAGGGAACCGACGGGCCGGTGTTCCTCGGGGCCGACACCCACGCGCTGTCCGAACCCGCCCGGATCACGGCGGTGGAGGTACTCGCCGCCAACGGCGCCACCGTCCTGATCGACAGCGACGACGGCTACACCCCGACCCCGGCCGTCTCGCACGCGATCCTGACGTACAACCGGGACCGTACGGCCGGCCTCGCGGACGGCATCGTCGTCACGCCCTCGCACAACCCGCCCGCGGACGGCGGGTTCAAGTACAACCCGCCGCACGGCGGGCCGGCCGGCTCCGACGCGACCTCCTGGATCCAGGACCGGGCCAACGCCCTGATCGGGGGAGGGCTCAAGGAGGTCCGGCGGATCCCCTACGCCCGGGCACTGGCCGCCGAAACCACCGGGCGCCACGACTTCCTGACCGCTTATGTCGACGATCTCCCGGCCGTCCTGGACCTGGACGCCGTACGCGATGCCGGGATCAGGATCGGCGCCGACCCCCTCGGCGGCGCATCGGTCGCGTACTGGGGGCGCATCGCCGAGCGGCACCGGCTCGACCTCACGGTGGTCAACCCGCTCGCCGATCCCACCTGGCGTTTCATGACGCTGGACTGGGACGGCAAGATCCGCATGGACTGCTCATCCCCGCACGCCATGGCCTCGCTGATCGAGCAGCGCGACGCGTACACCATCGCCACCGGCAACGACGCGGACGCCGACCGGCACGGCATCGTCACGCCGGACGGGGGGCTGATGAACCCGAACCACTACCTGGCCGTGGCCATCCGGTATCTCTGCTCCCACCGGGAGAACTGGCCCGCCGGCACCGGCATCGGCAAGACCCTGGTCTCCTCCTCCATGATCGACCGGGTCGTCGCGGACCTCGGACGGCGACTGGTGGAGGTCCCCGTGGGCTTCAAGTGGTTCGTCGACGGGCTGTTCGGCGGCACGCTGGGGTTCGGCGGAGAGGAGTCCGCCGGAGCATCCTTTTTGCGCCGCGACGGCCGGGTGTGGACCACCGACAAGGACGGCATCCTGCTCGCCCTGCTCGCCTCGGAGATCACGGCCGTCACAGGCTCCACCCCCTCCCAGCACTACGGCGAACTCACCGCCAGGTTCGGCGACCCGGCCTACGCCCGTATCGACGCCCCCGCGACCCGGGAGCAGAAGGCGGTGCTGGCCAGGCTCTCCCCGGAGCAGGTCACCGCGGACACGCTGGCCGGTGAGCCGATCACCGCGGTGCTCACCGAGGCGCCCGGCAACGGCGCGGCCATCGGGGGGCTCAAGGTCTGCACGGACAGTGCGTGGTTCGCGGCCCGCCCGTCAGGCACGGAGGACGTCTACAAGGTGTACGCGGAGAGCTTCCAGGGCGCCGGACACCTTGCCAGGGTCCAGGACGAGGCCCGCGCGCTGGTCTCCGACGCGCTGGGTGCCACGGGCTGAGCGGCCGGGCGGGCGTGCCCGGTCATCCGGGCGCGCCCGACTTCCAGGGTCCGCCGGCCGCGCCCGGATGCCGTGCATACGGTCACGCGCCGGGAACGGTCTGCTCGACCTGCCGGAGGAAGGCGGCGTTGTCGGGGGTCCTGCGGATCCTGTCCAGCAGCGCTTCGAGCATGGTCCGGGAGTCCCTCGACCCCAGGGCGCGCCTCAGGCTCCGTACGGCGGCCAGTTCCCCCGCGGGCAGCAGGAGTTCCTCGCGACGGGTGCCGGAAGGAGTGATGTCGACGGCGGGGAAGACCCGCCGGTCCGCCGACGCCCGGTCGAGGCGGAGCTCCATGTTGCCGGTGCTCTTGAGCTCCTCGTAGAAGTAGTCGTCGGCGCGGGAGCCGGTCTCCACCAGCACGGTCGCCAGAATGGTGAGCGAGCCGCCCTCCTCGGCGAGCCGGGCGGATCCGAACAGCTTCTTGGGGCCGATGAGAGCCCCGGCGTCCACGCCGCCGCTCAGAGTGCGGCCGCCGGCCCCGGCGTTGTTGTTGTGCGCGCGGCACAGCCGGGTCAGGGAGTCGAGGAGGATCACGACGTCGCAGCCCTGTTCGACCAGCCTCTTGGCTCGTTCCACGGCGAGATCCGCGAGCGCGATGTGCTCCTTGGCGGGCCGGTCGAAGGTGGAGGCGTACACCTCGCCGCGCACGGAACGGCGCATGTCAGTGACTTCTTCGGGACGTTCGTCCAGGAGGACCACCATCAGATGGCACTCGGGATGGTTGACGGCGACCGACGCCGCGATCTGCTGCAGCAGCACGGTCTTGCCGGTCTTCGGCGGCGCGACGATCAGGCCGCGCTGACCCTTGCCGACGGGGGAGACGAGGTCGACGATCCGGGGGGCCGGGCCCCCGTCCGGCCGCTCAAGGCGCAGCCGCTCCCGGGGGTGGAGCGGGGTGAGGTCACGGAAGTGCGGACGGCCCCGGAGCTCGTGCGCCGCACGGCCGTTGACGGAGTCGACGCCGGACAGGGCACGAGGGCGCTCGCAGGTCCCTTCGACGACATCGCCCTTGCGCAGGGCGTACCGCCGGATCAGTGCGGGCGACACCTGGACGTCACGGGGGGAGGGATGGCCACCGTCGGTGCGCAGGACGCCATGTCCGTTGTTCGTGGTGTCGAGGACACCGACGGCGGGGACGGGCTGGTTCTGCCGGACTACGGGGCGTTCGAGTGTGCTGGTCATGGGGTGGGTCCTTTCGCGGACATGGCGAATGAGAGGTCCGGCGAAGGCAAGGCGGCGGAATCACGCCTCGTACGACGGGCATGAGAAGCCCGGACCGGACGGAAGAGGTGTTACGAGAAGCTGGATCGCCGGCCGCGAGGGCCGGGCGCAACAGCGGAGAGGAAGCACCGGGGCCCGATGGGGGTGTCCACGCGTGCTGATCGCAACGTACCACGCAAGGCCGGGGAGGGGAAGGCCCGGCCCTCCCGTGGCGTGATGCCGGAAAGCCCTCAGCTGCCGGGGGAACGCCGCGTCGCCGTGCTCCGCTCCGCGAGGTGAGCGTCCATGGTGGAGTTCAGGTCGGTCACGAAGGACTCGAACCGTTCCAGGAGTTCCGGCGGATAGTGCGCCATCGCGGTGTCGAGGCGGCGGGCGAGCGGGCCGAAGAACTCGTCCGCCCGTTCCTGGATGTGCGGGCCGCTGCGCAGGGTGATGACACGCCGGTCGGAGTGCTCGCGGGTGCGGGTGATGTGCCCCGCCGCTTCGAGACGGTTCAGGAGCGCGGTGGTGGCGCCCGTGGACAGGGGGATCCGCTCGCTCAGCCGCGCCGGCGACAGGGGCGTGCCGCGCTCCTCGGCGGCAGCGATCTCAAGCACCGCGGTGGCGTCGGTGGAGTGCAGGCCCAGCCAGGCGGCGAAGCGTCGGCTGAGCTCGGCGTAGTGGCCTCCGTAGCCACGCAGCCCTTCCATCAGCCGCTCACGCTGCGCCGCCACACCGTCCCGCACCGCTTCCTCCATGGGAGGCCCGCCACCTTTCTCTCCTGCCACGCGATCCGCGTCGTCGGCCCGCTTTGACAACCTACCGCCATCAATTTACCTTCATCATGGAATTACTTCACGATGGAGGTACTGAGTAATGCGTGACCCTTCCCCCACCGTCCACGAGGCCACCGAGCCCTACCGATGGCGGTGGCTGATCCTTGTGGTGATGCTGGTCGCGGAGGTCATGGATCTCCTGGACGCCTCCATCGTCAACGTCGCCGGACCAGCACTGGAAAAATCCCTCGGCGCCAGTTCCGTCGGCCTTCAGTGGGTGATCGGTGGTTACGCCCTCACCTTGGGAGCCGGGCTCGTGCTCGGTGGCCGGCTCGGTGACCGTTACGGGCGGCGCAGCATGTTCCTGATCGGCCTGACCGCCTTCACCGCCACCTCGCTGCTGTGCGCGCTGGCGCCGAACATCGAAACACTGATCGCCTTCCGGCTGCTGCAGGGCGCCGCCGGGGCGATGCTGCTGCCGCAGGGCCTCGGCCTGCTGCGGGAGAACTTCACCGGGCCCGAACTCACCAAGGTCTTCGGGATCTTCGGCCCCGTCCTCGGGCTCGGCGGCATCATCGGCCCGGTCCTCGGCGGCTTCCTCATCGAGGGCGACTTCTTCGGCCTGGGCTGGCGGTCGGTGTTCCTGGTCAACCTGCCCATCGGCATCGCCGCCCTGGCAACCGCCGCGAAGTGCGTACCGAAGAAGGCCGGCGACCGCACGGTGAGCGTCGACATGTCCGGCGCGGCGCTGGTCGCGGCATCCTGCGCGCTCCTCGTCCTTCCCCTGAACCAGGGACAGGAGGACGGCTGGCCACTGTGGACATGGCTGTGCATGGCCGCCTCGGCCATCGGGTTCGTCCTGTTCGCGGTGCACCAGCGCCGTACGGCAGCGGCGGGCCGTGAACCGCTGGTCACTCCCGGCCTGCTGCGCAAGCCCGCCTTCACCGTCGGGCTCGGCGGCATCGCCCTGTTCTTCGCCGGACTCGTCGGCACGCAACTCGTGCTGACCCTCTACCTCCAGATCGGCCGGCACTTCACCGCCGGTGACGCGGGACTCGGTAACCTGCCGCTCGCGGTGGGCACGGCGATCGGCGGGGCGGTCAGCGGCGCCTTCCTCGCGGACAGGATCGGCCGCAAGGTCCTCCAGATCGGCCCGCTGGTCCAGCTCGCCGGTGCGACACTGCTCTGGTTCGAGCTGGACGGCCTCACCACGGCCGCGTTCTCCATCTGGGACATCGCCCCGGGCATCACCGTCTCCGGCATCGGCGCGGGCATGGTCATCGCCGCCCTGTTCAGCTTCGTCCTCGCCGCCGTCGACGACAAGGAGATCGGATCCGCCTCCGGAGTCCTGTCCGCCGTCCAGTCCATCGGCGGCTCCGTCGGCGTCGCCGTCTTCGGCTCCCTGTTCTTCGCACGGGCCGAGAGCGGCGACTTCACCGGCGGACTCCACCACGCCCTCATCGTCCAGGCATGCCTCCTGGCCGCTTTCCTCGCCATCACCTTTCTGCTGCCCGGGCAGGGGCGCCCCGACGAGGACCAGCACGGCATCGCCGACGACACCCCCACCGGCACACGGCGCGCCGCCGTGTGAACCCGGGCAGGGCGGCCCTCAGTCCTCCCCGCGGAACGCCTGCAGGATCTGCCCGGCGGCCAGCGTCGCCGTCAACTCGCCCTCACGGACCAGCTTTTCGACCTCCGGGGTGAGCGCACGCACCGCCGGGTGGCTGCGCAGGCTGTCCAGCAGCTCGTCACGGACCATCGCCCAGGTCCAGTCCACCTGCTGCTCGCGGCGCTTGGCCGACAGCCGACCGGTGGACTCCAGGAGCGTACGGTGCTGCTCCAGTCGCTCCCACAGGGTGTCCAGACCGGTCGACTCCCTGGCGCTGCACGTCAGCACCGGGGGAGTCCAGGCCGCGTCCACGGGGTGCATCAGCCGTAGCGCACCCGCCAGTTCACGTGCGGCGGAGCGGGCGTCGCGTTCGTGCGGGCCGTCGGCCTTGTTGACCGCGATGGTGTCCGCCAGCTCCAGGACACCCTTCTTGATGCCCTGCAGCTGATCGCCGGTACGGGCCAGGGTGAGCAGCAGGAAGGTGTCGACCATGTTGGCGACCGCCGTCTCCGACTGCCCGACCCCGACCGTCTCCACCAGCACCACGTCGTAGCCGGCGGCCTCCATCACCACGATGGACTCGCGGGTCGCCCTGGCCACCCCGCCGAGGGTCCCCGCCGTGGGGGAGGGGCGTACGAACGCCCGCGCGTCCACGGCCAGCCGCTCCATCCGGGTCTTGTCGCCCAGGATGGAACCGCCCGTACGGCTCGACGACGGGTCCACGGCCAGCACGGCGACCCGGTGCCCGAGCCCCGTCAGCAGGGTGCCGAGCGCGTCGATGAACGTGGACTTCCCCACGCCGGGCACCCCGCTGATCCCGATCCGCCTGGCCTGCCCCGAACAGGGCAGCAGCTCGCTCAGCAGTCGCTGCGCCAGCACCCGGTGATCTGGGCGGGCGGACTCGACGAGAGTGATCGCGCGTGCCACGAACGCACGCTTCCCGTCGAGCACACCCCTGACGTACGCGTCGATGTCGATCTTGATGTGCCGCGCCATCCGTCAGCGGCTCACAGCTCGTGGCCGAGCGCGGCACCGAGCCGCGTGACCAGATCGTGGGCGGCGTCCGGGATCACGGTGCCGGGCGGGAACACCGCGGCGGCACCCGCCTCGTGCAGCGCCTCGATGTCCTGCGGCGGAATGACCCCGCCCACCACGATCATGATGTCCTCCCGGCCTTCGGCGGCCAGCTCCTCGCGCAGCGCGGGCACGAGTGTGAGGTGACCGGCGGCGAGCGACGAGACGCCCACGACGTGCACGTCCGCCTCGACCGCCTGCCGGGCGACCTCGCCCGGCGTCTGGAACAACGGGCCGACGTCGACGTCGAAGCCCAGGTCGGCGAAGGCCGTCGCGATCACCTTCTGGCCGCGGTCGTGACCGTCCTGGCCCATCTTGGCGACGAGGATGCGCGGACGCCGCCCCTCCGCCTCCTCGAAGTCGTCGACCAGCGTGCGGGTACGGTCCACGGACGGGGACTCTCCTGCCTCTTTGCGGTACACCCCGGAGATCGTACGGATCTGTCCCGAGTGCCTGCCGTACACCTTCTCCAGCGCGTCGGAGATCTCGCCGACCGTGGCCATGGCCCGGGCCGCGTCGACAGCCAGCGCCAGCAGATTGCCGTCGAGCCCCGGGCCCGGGTCCCGCCCGGCCGCCTCCGTCAGCGCGCTCAGCGCCGCCCGGCAGGCCGTCTCGTCGCGTTCCTCGCGCAGCCGGCGCAGCTTCTCGATCTGCTGGGTGCGTACGGAGGAGTTGTCGACCGACCGGACGTCGATCTTCTCGTCGGTCTCGACGCGGTACTTGTTGACGCCGATGACGGGCTGGCGCCCGGAGTCGATCCGGGCCTGGGTGCGGGCCGCGGCCTCCTCGATGCGGAGCTTCGGGATGCCCGCGTCGATGGCCTTGGCCATGCCGCCGGCCGCCTCGACCTCCTCGATGTGCTGCCAGGCCCGCGCCGCAAGGTCGTGCGTCAGCTTCTCCACGTACGCACTGCCGCCCCACGGGTCGATGACCCTGCAGGTGCCGGACTCCTGCTGGAGCAGCAGCTGGGTGTTGCGGGCGATCCGCGCCGAGAAGTCCGTCGGGAGCGCGAGCGCCTCGTCCAGGGCGTTGGTGTGCAGCGACTGGGTGTGCCCCTGGGTCGCCGCCATCGCCTCGACACAGGTACGGGTCACGTTGTTGAACACGTCCTGCGCGGTCAGGGACCAGCCGGACGTCTGCGAATGGGTGCGCAGCGAGAGGGACTTGGCGTTCTTCGGGCCGAACTCCCTGACCAGCCTCGCCCACAGCAGCCGCGCCGCCCGCAGCTTCGCGATCTCCATGAAGAAGTTCATGCCGATCGCCCAGAAGAACGAGAGGCGCGGGGCGAAGGCGTCCACGTCGAGGCCCGCCGCCTGCCCGGCCCGCAGATACTCCACCCCGTCGGCCAGGGTGTAGGCCAGTTCCAGGTCGGCCGTCGCTCCGGCCTCCTGGATGTGGTAGCCGGAGATGGAGATCGAGTTGTAGCGGGGCATCTTCTGTGAGGTGAACGCGAAGATGTCGGAGATGATCCGCATCGAGGGGCCGGGCGGATAGATGTAGGTGTTGCGGACCATGAACTCCTTGAGGATGTCGTTCTGGATGGTCCCGGCCAGCTTCTCGGGGGCGACCCCCTGCTCCTCCGCGGCGACGATGTACAGGGCGAGCACGGGCAGCACCGCGCCGTTCATCGTCATCGACACCGACATCCGGTCCAGCGGGATGCCGTCGAACAGCTGGCGCATGTCGTAGATCGAGTCGATCGCCACGCCCGCCATGCCGACGTCGCCCGTCACCCGGGGGTGGTCGCTGTCGTAGCCCCGGTGGGTGGGCAGGTCGAACGCGATGGACAGCCCCTTCTGTCCGGCCGCGAGGTTCCGCCGGTAGAAGGCGTTGGACTCCTCGGCGGTGGAGAACCCGGCGTACTGGCGGATCGTCCAGGGCTGGTTGACGTACATCGTCGGGTACGGGCCGCGCACGTACGGCGCGATGCCGGGATAGCTGCCGAGGAAGTCGAGCCCCTCGAGGTCCCGCCCGGTGTACAGCGGCTTGACGTCGATGCCCTCCGGGGTCTCCCAGAGCAGCTCCTCCTCGGACCGGCCGGCCGACTCCTTCACGGCGGCGTGCCACTGGTCCTCGGTGACCCCGGAGGGGGTCCCGCCGTTCAGCGCGACGTCGGAGAAGTCCGGCACAGGGGCCCCGGGGGACGCCGTGGTCTCGGGTGTCTGCATCACGCCACTCCCATGCGGTCGAGTTCGGAGGAGAGTACGGAGACCACGTCGCAGCCGGCGAACACATGGACGTCGGCCCCGGTGAATTCGCCCGGCCGCCCCGCGAGGAAGATCTGGCCGGCGCCCGCGCCCCTGAGAGCGGAGGCGACGGCGTCGCCCTGCTCGGCGTAGAGCGTGTCCGTCGAGCACAGGCAGGCGATCGTGGCCCCACTGGCGGTGAAGGCCGCGGCAGCGGTCGACGCGTCCACCGAAACCGGGACGTGGACGGGTTCGATACCGCCCGAGAGGAAGAGATTCGCCGCGAAGGAGGCCCGAGCGGTGTGCACCGCCGCCGGCCCGAGTGCGGCAAGGAACACCTTCGGCCGGCTGCCCGTGGCCGCGAGGTGCGTGTCCGACCTGGCCCGCAGCGTCTCGAACGCCTCGTCGCGCCTCACCTCGGGCAGCCCGCCGGCCGACGGCGCGGCGGGTACGGGCTCGCGCTCCACCACCCGCTCGTCGAGGGACGGGAATTCGCTGACCCCGGTGACCGGCTCCTTGCGCCGTGCCAGATCCCGGCTCCGGGCCGCCCAGGTGGCCGCGAGCCGCTCCTGGACCATGCCGGAGCGCAGGGCGGCCGCCTGGCCGCCGGCCCGTTCGACCTCCTGGAAGAACGCCCAGGCGGCAGCGGCGAGTTCATCGGTCAGCCGCTCGACGTACCAGGAACCGCCCGCAGGGTCCGTGACCCGGGCCAGATGCGACTCCTCCATCAGGATCGTCGAGGTGTTGCGGGCGATCCGCCTGGCGAACGCGTCCGGCAGACCCAGTGTGTGATCGAACGGCAGTACGGTGACGGACTCGGCTCCGCCGACACCCGCGCCCAGACAGGCCAGCGTCGTCCGCAGCATGTTCACCCATGGATCACGCCGCGTCATCATCACCGACGAGGTGACGGCGTGCTGCCGTTGGGCCCCTGCGCCCGGAGCCCCGCAGACCTCGGCGACACGGGCCCACAGCCGCCTGGCGGCGCGCAGCTTCGCGATCGTCAGGAACTGGTCGGCCGTCGCGGCGTACCGGAACTCCAGCTGCGCGCACGCCTCCTCGACGGAGAGCCCCGACGACGTCAGCGCGCGGAGGTAGGCGACCCCGGTGGCCAGCGAGAGCCCCAGTTCCTCGGCGGCCGAGCCGCCCGCCTCGTGATACGGCAGCGCGTCCACGGCCAGGGAGCGCAGCCCGGGATACTCCCGGGAGCACAGCCGCGCCCAGTGGACGGCGTCGCCCAGCCCCGGCTCGGTGCCCGAGCGTGCGGCCTGCCCGAGCGGATCCACCCCGAGGCTGCCGCGTGCGGCCTCCTTCGCGACACCGCGGGCCTCGTAGAGCCCGAGCAACTCACGGACGGCGGGGCCAGGATCGGCACCCGCGTCGAGCACGACTGGCGCCAGATCGAGATACACGCCCTCCAGTGCGCGGGCGAGGCCGGGTACCGGCACCCCGCCAGGCCCGCCGACGGCCAGCCAGAGCGACGTGACGCCGCTCTCCAGATCGCCGAGCACGGCCTCGTTGAGGCGCACGGGATCGGCCAGCGCGTGGCGCTGGCGCACGTCCCAGCCGGCCGTGGTGTTCCCCGTCGCCCTGCTGCCCCGTGTGAAGGGTGCGAAGCCGGGCAGACCGGGGTCCGCCGATACGTCGGCAGAGGTGTACAGAGGGCGGACCGTGAGTCCGTCCTCGAGTGCGGTGGACAGCGCCTCCTCGGCGGCCGCGCCCGTGACTTCCTTGCCCGACTTGCGCAGTACGCCTTCGACAAGGCTCTGCCACTGGTCGTGGGAAGGGTCGGCGAACTCGGCGGCCGGAGAAAGCCCGTCAGCAGGCAGGACCGTCATGCTCAGATGCTAGGTCAGCACTCCGATGAGCAGCAGGGCCACCGGCTGTGACCTTGCACTCTCCGAAATGTGCCGGATCCGCTGGGTAGTGCGCCCTTGTCCGGTGGATCCTGGCCGGGACCCGGGGCCGGGGCCGGACGAGGGGCCCCGGGCCCGGCGCCGGCACCTGGGCCAACGCCGGGCCGCGCCGGTCAGGCCCCGACATAGGCCGCGAGGTGCTCGCCGGTGAGGGTCGAGCGGTCGGCGACGAGGTCGGCCGGCGTGCCCTCGAAGACGATCCGCCCTCCGTCGTGGCCGGCGCCCGGGCCGAGGTCGATGATCCAGTCCGCGTGCGCCATGACCGCCTGATGGTGCTCGACGACGATGACCGACTTGCCGGCGTCGACCAGCCGGTCGAGCAGGCCGAGCAACTGCTGGACATCGGCGAGGTGCAGACCGGCGGTCGGCTCGTCGAGGACGTAGACGCCGCCCTTCCCGGCCATGTGGGTGGCGAGCTTGAGCCGCTGCCGCTCGCCGCCGGACAGTGTGGTGAGCGGCTGCCCGAGGCGGAGGTACCCGAGCCCCACGTCGGCGAGCCGGCCGAGGACGCGGTGCGCGGCAGGCGTACGTGCCTCGCCGGCGCCGAAGAACTCCTCGGCCTCCGCCACCGACATCGCGAGCACCTCGCTGATGTCCCGGCCGCCGAAGCGGTATTCGAGGACCGAGGCGTCGAACCGCTTGCCCTCGCAGTCCTCGCAGGTGCTCGTGACTCCGGCCATCATCCCCAGGTCGGTGTAGATGACTCCCGCGCCGTTGCACGCGGGGCAGGCGCCCTCGGAGTTGGCGCTGAAGAGCGCCGGCTTCACGTCGTTGGCCTTGGCGAACGCCTTACGGATCGGGTCGAGCAGCCCGGTGTACGTGGCCGGGTTGCTGCGCCGCGAGCCCCTGATCGGGCTCTGGTCGACCGACACCACGTTCTCACCGGCCGCCCCCGACCGGTGTGGCAGCGACCCGTGCACGAGCGAGCTCTTGCCGGAACCGGCGACGCCGGTGAGGACGGTCAGCACCCCGAGCGGGATGTCGACGTCCACGTCCCGCAGGTTGTGTGCCGACGCCCCACGGATCTCCAGCGCGCCGGTGGGCTTGCGTACCGACTCCTTGACGGCGGCCCGGTCGTCGAAATGGCGGCCGGTGACGGTGTCGCTCGCACGCAGCCCCTCCACGGTTCCCTCGAAGCAGACCGCGCCGCCCTCCGCCCCGGCGCCGGGGCCGAGGTCGACGACATGGTCGGCGATCGCGATCGTCTCCGGCTTGTGCTCCACGACGAGCACCGTGTTGCCCTTGTCCCGCAGCCTCAGCAGCAGCTCGTTCATCCGCTGGATATCGTGCGGGTGCAGGCCGATGGTCGGCTCGTCGAAGACGTAGGTGACATCGGTGAGCGAGGAGCCGAGGTGCCGGATCATCTTGACGCGCTGCGACTCACCACCCGAGAGCGTGCCCGCCGGACGGTCGAGCGACAGGTAGCCGAGCCCGATCTGCACGAAGGAGTCGAGGGTGTGACGCAGCGCGGTGAGCAGCGGCGCGACCGACGGCTCGTCGAGCCCGCTCACCCACGTGGCCAGATCACTGATCTGCATCGCGCAGGCGTCGGCGATGCTGATCCGCTCGATCTTCGACGTCCTGGCGCCCTCGCTGAGCCGGGTGCCGTCGCAGTCGGGGCAGGTGGTGAATGCGACCGCGCGCTCCACGAACGCCCGGATGTGCGGCTGCATCGCCTCCTTGTCCTTGGACAGGAACGACTTCTGGATCTTGGGGATCAGCCCCTCGTAGGTGAGATTGACGCCGTTGACCTTGACCTTGACCGCCTCGCCGTAGAGGAAGGCCTGCAGTTCCTTCTCGGTGTACTCGGCGATCGGCTTGTCCGGGTCGACGAAGCCCGACTGGGCATAGACCTGCACGGTCCACTGACTGTCCGACTTCCAGCCGGGAATGGTGAAGGCGCCCTCGGCGAGCGACTTGGAGTCGTCGTAGAGCTGGGTGAGGTCGATGTCGGAGACCGAGCCCCGGCCCTCGCAGCGCGTGCACATGCCGCCGGTGCGGTTGAAGGTGGCCTTCACCGTCCTGGTCTTCGCCGCACCGCGTTCGACGGTGATCCCGCCGCTCGCGCGGACCGACGCGGTGTTGAAGGAGTACGCGCTGGGCGGGCCGATGTGCGGCTTGCCCAGCCGGCTGAAGAGGATACGCAGCATCGCGTTGGCATCGGTGGCGGTACCGACCGTGGACCGCGGATCGGCTCCCATCCGCTGCTGGTCGACGATGATCGCGGTGGTGAGCCCCTCCAGCACGTCGACCTCGGGCCGCGCCAGTGTCGGCATGAAGCCCTGGACGAAGGCGCTGTAGGTCTCGTTGATCATCCGCTGCGACTCGGCGGCGATCGTGCTGAACACCAGCGAGCTCTTGCCTGAGCCGGAGACGCCGGTGAACACCGTCAGACGGCGTTTCGGGATCTCGACGGTGACGTCCTTGAGATTGTTCACGCGTGCGCCGTGTACACGGATCAGATCGTGGCTGTCGGAAACATGCAGCGCAGGCGACTGCGTGTCCGTCCTCGTGGCCATGCTTGTGTTTTCTCCATCTGTCACGCGGGCCGCCTGCGCGGTCACCATCGGCGTCACCGGCGCTCGCGGCAACGGTCGTTGTCTAGCAGAGGGCGGCCCCGGCCGGGGCGGAATCAGCTGCGGGGCTGGTTGAAGCGCAGCATGTTGCCCGAGGGATCGCGGAAGGCGCAGTCGCGGACGCCGTACGGCTGGTCGACCGGCTCCTGGAGCACCTCGCCGCCCGCCGCGCGGATGCGCTCGAAGGTGGCGTCGCAGTCGTCGGTGCTGAAGATGACACCGCGCAGCAGGCCCTTCGCCAGCAGTTCCGCCATGGCCGCCTTGTCGGAGGGGGAGGCGTTCGGGTCCGCGAGCGGCGGCTCGAGGACGATCTCCACACCGGGCTGCGACGGCGCCCCGACGGTCACCCAGCGCATCCCCTCGAAACCGACGTCGTTGCGCACCTCGAGGCCGAGGACGTCCCGGTAGAAAGCCAGCGCCTTGTCGTGGTCGTCGACGGCGATGAAACACGTCGAAAGTCTGATGTCCATGTGAGCCACGCTACGGGCGGGGAAAGGCTTTTGCTTCTCGATTCCTGACCGGTCTCGTGTGGATCTTGGCGACGCAGGCCGGGATGGCGGCGCCCGCGTCATGAGGGCGCGCCCGGTACGCGCTGGGGCTCTCACCCACGAGCTCGGTGAACCGGGAGCTGAACGACCCGAGCGAGGTGCAGCCGACCGCGAAGCAGACGTCCGTCACCGTGAGGTCTCCCCGCCGCAGAAGGGCCTTCGCCCGCTCGATCCGGCGCGTCATCAGGTAGCTGTACGGCGTCTCCCCGAATGCGGCACGGAAACTGCGGGAGAAGTGGCCCGTCGACATGAGAGCGGCGCGGGCGAGAGCCGCGACGTCGAGCGGCTCCGCGTAGTCGCGGTCCATCCGGTCACGGGCCCGGCGCAGCCGGACGAGGTCTTCCAGGGTCACACGACCACTGTCCCACGCCGCGGATGCGCGCACCGCGGCATGCGCGCCCTCCGCCCTATCACTTCTGCCATCCATTTCTCACAGTGCGTAACGGATTGCCCGAAGTTAAGCTGCTGTCGATCCAGAACCGCAGGGGAAGGACGCACCATGGCTGTGGGACCCGTGGAGTACCTCGTCGTCACCTTTCCCGGCGGCCGCTTCGCCGACGCGATCGCGCCCGTACTGGCCGACGCCGTCGCGTCCGAGGCGGTACGCATCCTCGACCTGGCCTTCGCACGCAGAACGGCGGGCGGAGGAGTCGAGTACGTGGAGCTGCGGGAGATGGACCCCCAGGGCCTGGTGTCGTTCGATCCGCCGGACGACCGGCCTGCCGGTCTGCCGCAGGTCACGGATCTCGACGTACTCGAGCATCCGCCGGAGAAGGACTCTGCCGCGCTGATCGTGTGGGAGGACCTCTGGTCGGTACCTCTCACCCGCGCGGTCCAGGAGGCGGGCGGCCGTCTCCTGGCGCACGAGCGCGTCCCCGCCGACGGCGGGGACGACGTCATCACGCTGCTCGAGAGACTCGCCGAGCTGAAGCAGCGGGGCGCTCTCACCGACGCCGAATTCGCGGCGCAGAAGGCAAGGATCCTCGCCGACTGATTCCCCGCCGGCCGGTGTCCCGGTAACTCACGTTCCCTTTGTCGATATTCGCACGCCGTGCGACGTTGATTCCGACCTGCAGTCTGTCGGGAAAGAGGCAGTTCATCGTGCAGACCGCCCGGGCCGTCCCCGCCTCCACCGTTGTCAACCTGCGCGATCTGGGCGGCATCGCCCTGGGGCGCCACCACCGCCTGCGGCAGGGAATCCTCCTGCGCTCGGGCCAGCTGAGCGATTTCGACGCGGAGCACGACATGGCGGTGGCCGCGCTCGGTATCCGCACCGTCGTCGATCTGCGTACGGCGGACGAGCGCAGGTGGGCGCCCGACCGGCTGCCGACAGGTGCGAGGCTCTTCGTCGCCGATGTCCTCGGCGACAACCCGGGCGTGGCACCGGCGCGGCTCAAGGCGCTGCTCGGCGACCCGGACGGAGCAGCCCGTCTGCTCGGCGGGGGGAAGGCGGAGGAACTGTTCGCGCAGACCTACCGGAAGATGGTCCTCTCCCCGGGGGCGGCGGCCGCGTACCGCGCCTTCCTGGACACCGTCGCGGACCCCCGCGCGAGACCGCTGCTCTTCCACTGCGCGACCGGGAAGGACAGGACGGGCTGGGCCGCCGCGCTGCTGCTGATGATGGCGGGGGCGTCGCGTGACGCCGTACGTGCGGAGTTCCTCGCGGGGAACCGCGCGGTGCGCGCGGCTTTCGGGCCCGCGGTGGTGCGCTTCCTCGCCGACGGCGGGGACCCGGACATCGCGTCCGCGGTCGTCGAGGCCCGGCCCCGGTATCTCGAGGTGGCCCTCGACGCGATGGACGAGCGCTGGGGCGGACTCGACGGCTATCTGAACCAGGCGCTGCGCCTCCCGCCGGCGGTTGCCGAGCGGCTGCGCGCCGACCTGTCCGTCCCGGTCTGACGGACCGCCCCGGGCGCGGGCCGGCCCGGAGCCGTGTCGGGGGACGTGGCTCCGGGCCGGTGTGCTGAGGCGGCGCCGCTCAGATCCTCAGCAGTTGTTCGCTGATGTCGCGGTAGCGCTGAAGAGCTACGCGCAACTCCTCCGTCTGGGCATCGGTGTCCTGCTCCTGCCAGCTCGCGCGCAGCACCCGGCTGCGTTCCGCGAGGACCTCGGTCAGGCCCGCGACGATCTCGTCGAACGTGCTGTCCGCCTCCTCGACCGCCCGCCGGGGGCTCTCGACGAAGTCGGTCACCGCCTGCTGCATGCGCAGCGACAGCTTGTCCCGGGCGTCCCGGGAGACCAGCGGCCGGTCGGCGCCGACGGTCTCATGGCGGCCGTCCCGCCCGCCGTTCAGTTCGGCCGGCGGAACGGCGGGTGCCGCACGCGGTGCGGGCGGCACGCTGAGATCGCCCGGCCCTCCGCTCCTCGGCTCACGGCTCCCGCCGTCTCGGGGCTGTGCCATGCGTTCGATGCGGTCGGTCATGCTGCTGCACTGCCTTTCGTCTCGTGCCGGTCCGTCCGGGCCGGCTCGGCCGGCGCGTCCGCGAGAAGTACGTCGTAGAGCGCCCGGGACTCGATCAGGGCCTTCCTCATCTCCTCCGTGCCGCCCTGGCCGCGCACGGCCGTGTGCACCCTGCGGTAGCCGTCGACCTGCTCGGCGTGATGGACGGAGAGGGCGGCCGTCTGCTCCTCGAAACTGTCGCCGTCCGGGAAGCCCCGGTCGCGCGCCAGCTGCGCCAGGAGCGCGTCGGCTTCGACGACCGCGTCCCTGGGGGAGTCGATGAACTGTTCCTGGACCTCTGCCCAGCGGCGCGCGTACGCTTCACGGGCCTCCGGCCGAAGGGGCCGCTCGGACAGGGAGCCGTGCAGCCTCACCCGCTCGGAGAGCTCGTGCTCGGCCGCCGCGGTGTCGCCGTCGTGACGGGCGACCGTCCGGTCGTACTCGGATCCGAAGCGGCTCCGCAGACCACGCCCGCCGGTCGCACGGCCACGGACGAGGAAGAAGGCGAGCGCGGCCACGAGGACGACGGCAACGATGATCACCACGGTCGTCATGGCCGACGCTCCCGTCGGTTCGCGGTCGGTGCGTCGTGCTGTTTCACTCTCGTCAACCCCTTCCGGTTCGGGCCCGGTTCGGTGTATTGGCCGGGCTGTGCGCAACAGGCGTGTACCCCCTGGACGCCGTTCAAGCGGGAATGCTCCCCGGTATCCTCGAAGGGTGCGGGCCCGGACGAACACGGAGCCGTCCGGTACGAGTTGCGAGAGGGGCGCGCGGTGACCGAGCGGAAACCGGCGGGGGTCAGCTTCGAGACATGGGTCGACCGGCAGATTCGCGAGGCGGAGGAGCGAGGCGTCTTCGCCGGCCTGCCGGGTGCCGGCAAGCCGATTCCAGGTCTCGACAGGCCCTACGACGCGATGTGGTGGATCAAGGCGAAGATGGAGCGGGAGGGGCTGTCGGCGCTCCCGCCCTCGCTGATGCTGCGGAAGGCGGCCGAGGACGCCCGGCACGAGGCGTCCCAGGCGCGGTCGGAGGCCGAGGTCCGGCGCATCATGGCCGAGGTGAACGAGAGGATCCGCGAAGCGCTTGCCAGACCCCCGGAGGGCCCGCCGCTGAACCTCGAGCCGTTCGACATCGACGCGGTCGTGGCCGAGTGGCACGCCGGGCGAAGCGGGCGCTGATCGCGTGTGCGCCCCGTGCCGGCAGTGCGTAATACTCATCTCATGAGACCGAGTATTACGGGCCGGCGTGGCGCCGTCCACGTGAGGCGAGCCGTCGCACGCGACGCCAGACGGCTCACCCGCCTGGTCACCACGTCACGCGCCTACGAGGGCCCGTTCGCACCCATGGTCGCGGGGTACAGGGTCGGCCCGGACTACATCGAGGCGCACGCCGTCCATGTGGCCGTGGACGACGACGGCCGCGTGCTCGGCTTCTACGCGTTGATTCTGTCCCCGCCGGAACTCGACCTGATGTTCGTCGCCGACGACGCCCAGGGGCGTGGCATCGGGCGGCTTCTCGTCGGCCACCTGCGCGACGAGGCACGGCGTGCGGGTCTCACCGCCGTGCGCGTGGTGGCGCACCCGCCGGCCGAGGGGTTCTACCGCGGTGTCGGCGCCGAACGCACCGGTACCGTCGCGGCCAACCCTCCCGCGGTGATGTGGGATCGGCCCGAGCTGACGCTGACGGTCGACGGCGGTCCCTGAGCCGGACGGCCCGGCCCCGATCGGGGCCGGGCCGTCCGTACGGATCGAGGGGCCGGGACGGCTACGACCAGCCGCCGTACGGGCGGGTGATGAGCTCCATCCCGTGACCGCTGGGATCGGGGAAGTACACCCCGCGTCCGCCGTCGTTGTGGTTGATCTCGCCGGGGTGCTTCTTGTGGGGATCGGCGTAAAAATCGATCCCCTGCGCTTCGATGCGCTCGAAGGCCGTGTCGAACTCCGCTTCCGAGATGAGGAACGCGTAGTGCTGCACGGTGATCGATTCGGCGGGGATGGTCGCGAAGTCCAGCGTGACGCCGTTCGCGAGGACGAGCGGGATGAAGGGTCCCCACTCCGTTCCGACGGTGAGACCCAGGATGTGCGCCAGGAAATCGGCGGACTCGCGGTTGTCCCGGCTGTGCACGATGGTGTGATTCAACTCGACTGACACTGTGGAATGCCTCCAACGGGCATCTCACGGGCTACCTCCACGCCTCACCCAGCCGGTGACCGACGCGCGATGCCGTAGGACGATCCTATGCGAGTTGTCACGGTGCGTCGAGGTTTTGGCCCTCGTCCGGCAGGGCTGCCGGCCCTCCCGGCCGTAGCTGTGGTGGTTTTCCCGGCGGCTGCCACCATGGAGAGCACCGCCCGGCGCGCTGTCCCGCGACCGACCGGCAACGTGGATGAGCCAGGATTCACGACCGCCTCGCGGGGCACCAGTACCACCTCTACGAGGCGGGGGAGGCATCCATGGGACAGAGACCGGTGGGCAGCGACGGGGGAGGGGCGAACCCGCGCAGCGGACGCCAGGAGACCGAGGAGGAGCGGGCGGACCGGCAGTGGGGAGACCTGCTCCAGGAGCTCCGGGTCGCGCAGACCGGCGTACAGATCCTGTTCGGCTTCCTGCTCGCGGTGGTCTTCCAGCCCCGCTTCGCCGATCTCTCCACCGCCGACCGGAACATCTATGTCGTGACCGTCATGCTGGGCTCGGCGACCGCGGCCGCGCTGATAGGGCCCGTGTCCTACCACCGGCTGCTCACCGGCCGCCGGATGAAGCCGCAGACGGTCATCTGGGCCTCACGCCTGACGAAGCTGGGACTCGGCCTGCTCTTCTGCACGATGTGCAGCACGCTGCTGCTCATACTCCGGGTCGCGCTGCACAACGTGGCGGCACTGTGGCTGGTCGGCGGAATGGCCCTCTGGTTCCTGGTCTGCTGGTTCGTGTTCCCGCTCTGGGCCATCGCCCGGGGCGACGGGCGCCGGCCGGGTGGCGGGGGAGAGGACGAGGACCCCGAGAACTCCGACCCGCGTCCCTGACGTCGTCAGTCCTCGTCCACGCCCGCCGGACCGCGTACGTCCGTCACGGTGAAGAGCCCGCCGTCCGGGTCCCGAAGCGTCGCCTCGTTGCCGTACCGCACGTCACGCCGTTCCATGAGGGTCCCCCCGTTCCGCTCTGCGGCGAGGACCGTCGCGCCGACATCGGGGACCGGGAACTGCACCTGCCAGTGCGGGCGCACCTGAGGGTCGGGAGCGGACTCGACGGCACCCGAACTGATCCTGGCCAGCGGGCGTCCGTTGCAGCGTACGAGCACCTCTTCCTTCACGTACGCCACCTCGCAGCCGCCGGGCTCCCCGCTCTCCCAGCCGAGTACCTCGCCGTAGAAGATCGCCGCGTCGAAGGCGTCCCTCGTACGCAGTCGGAGCCAGGCGTGCGCCCGGTTCCCCGACGGTGCGAGGGTGGCCGCGCGCCCTGTCCACTCCCAGACCCCGAAGGACGCGCCGTCCCGGTCGGCGGCCAGGACCGCCCGGCCCTGCCCGACCGTCAGCGGGCCTACGGCCACGGTGCCGCTGCGCTCCCGGATGCGGGCCGAGACGACACCGGCGTCCCGGACCGAGAAGTAGGGCATCCAGGCCACGCCCACCTGGTAGGCGGACGCGACCGCGCCGATGCCGGCCACCGGCACACCTTCGGAGCGCGCCATCAGGAAGTCCCTGCCCAGCGGTCCGGGGCGGAAGGTCCAGCCGAGAACGGCGCCGTAGAAGCGCTGTGCGTCCTCCAGGTCGCGGGTCACCAGGTGGACCCAGCACGGGGCGCTCGCACCGCTCAGCACCGCCGGTTCCGGCGCGGTCCGGGGATCGCTAGGAGTCATGGTCCACTGCCCTATCGGTTCTGCGGCATGACTTCTTCGGTGCCGCGCGGCCAGGACCAGCCTCTTCCGCCTCGGCGACTCCCGCAACACGCGGCGCCCGCGGTCACACCCCGCCCCGGGGCGGCGCGTTCGTGATGTCGAGGAAGACGTGCTCCGCCTCCGGCCAGGCCTCGGCGATCGACCGCTTGATGCGCACGGCGACCCGCTCGACCTCCTCGCTGTCGATGCCGGGTGCCAGGTCGATCCTGGCCGCCACCAGCACCGAGTCGAGACCGAGGCCCATGGTGAACAGGGCCGCGACGTTGTCGATCTCGGCCTGGGACGCGAGAAGCTCCTTCACGCCCCGGCGGAGGTCGGGTTCGGCGGACTCCCCGATCAGCCGGTCACGCGCGTCCCTGCCGAGCCGGAAGGCGACGTAGACCAGCAGCAGGCCGATCCCCAGCGAGGCCGACGCCTCCCACACGACGTCTCCCGTGACCAGGTGCAGCACCATGCCCGCCATGGCCAGCACCACACCCAGCACCGCCGTGCTGTCCTCGGCGATCACCGTCCTCAGCGCGGG
This sequence comes from Streptomyces sp. NPDC102441, assembly GCF_044765585.1. Lineage (NCBI taxonomy): Bacteria > Bacillati > Actinomycetota > Actinomycetes > Kitasatosporales > Streptomycetaceae > Streptomyces > Streptomyces sp. NPDC102441. Next base: position 178,263 of record NZ_JBIWKH010000005.1, on the reverse strand, counting down.
GTCACGGGCGGCGCCCTTCTCCCCGCGGAGCTGAAGCAGGGCGCGGACCAGGGAACCGCCTTCCGCGAGGAAGGCGACCCCGAGGACGATCAGGCCCACCGTGTACCCCTCGGGTGACTCCTGCTCGTCCCGGCCCAGTGCCTCGAAGCCCTGGAAGAACGAGAAGCAGCCCCCTACGACGAAGATGCCGACGGCCGCGAGCAGCGACCAGAAGTAGCGCTCCTTGCCGTACCCGAAGGGGTGATGGGCGTCGGGAGGGCGGCGGCTGCGCCTCAGCGCGGCCAGCAGGAAGACTTCGTTCACGCTGTCCGCCACGGAGTGGGCGGCCTCGGACAGGAGGGCGGGGGATCCCGACAGGAGTCCCCCCACCCCCTTGGCCACAGCGATGACAAGATTGGCCGCGAGCGCGACCAGGACCGTGATCCGGGTCCTGCGGTCGGATTTCGACCGGTTCATTTTCCCCCCATCCGTCGGCGCCGCCGTCAGTCGCGCGGGCGCTCGGGGTCGGGCGTGGTGTCCGGGGTGGTGTCGGGCGGGATCACCTCATTGCCGTGGCCGCCGAGCTCGTACGGCGACATGGCCCGGCCGTTCTCGGGGAACTGGTCCGAGCTGTGCCGACCGCTCTCCTGGATCTCCGTCCGGTACTCCGGACGCGGCGGCTGCTCTTCGGGAAGCGGCGGCCGCGATTCCTTGTCGCGGCGCCGCATGCCGAACCAGAAGCCGCCGATCAGCAGAACCACCACGGCGAGCCCGACGATGCCGACGATCACACCGACCGCGCCTGGGCCGTCGGCGAGGGTGGCGGCGATTGAGTCCCTTGCTCCGTTCGTTACGTCCATGCATGGCGCATACCCCGGGGAGTCGATCACAGACAGCCATTGACATGAATTCATGTTTTATGGCGATGTCACGGTAAATGAGTTTCATATGGTTCAGATCGGCTACACGATGATGACCGAGCAGGCGGGTCCCCGCGCCCTCGTCAGGGACGTGGTCGCGGCGGAAGAGGCCGGATTCGACTTCTCCGTCACCTCCGACCACTACTTCCCCTGGTTGGCTTCCCAAGGACACGCGCCCTACGCGTGGTCGGTCCTGGGAGCCGCCGCTCAGGCCACCTCCCGGATCCCGCTGATGACGTACGTGACCTGTCCGACCACCCGCTACCACCCCGCGGTGGTCGCGCAGAAGGCGGCGACGCTCCAGCTGCTCGCCGAGGGCCGCTTCCGCCTCGGCCTCGGTTCCGGAGAGGACCTCAACGAACACGTCGTGGGCGCGGGACGGCCCTCCGCCCATGTCCGGCTGGAGATGCTCGAAGAAGCCGTACAGATCATCCGTGCCCTCTTCGACGGGGGCTACGTCAACCACCACGGCACCCACTTCGACGTGGAGAACGCCACGCTCTGGGACCTGCCCGACAAGCGTGTCCCCATCGGCATCGCGGTCTCCGGGGAGAAGTCCTGCGAACTCGCGGGGACCCTGGGCGACCTGGTCATCGCGACCGAACCCAAGAGCGAACTCCTGAGCGCGTTCGACCGGCACGGCGGGGCCGGCAAGCCCCGCGTGGGACAGGTGCCCGTCTGCTACGACACCGACCGGGGTGCGGCCGTCGCCCGCGCCCACGACCAGTTCCGCTGGTCGCTCGGCGGCTGGAAGGTCAACTCGGAACTGCCCGGCCCCTCCGCCTTCGAGCAGGCGACCCGGTTCGTCCGCGAGGACGACATCGCCGGAGCGATCCCGTGCGGCTCGGACGTCGAGGCGTTCGTCGAGGCCGTACGCCCCTACATCGAGGCGGGCTTCACCGAGGTCGCTCTCGTCCAGATCGGCGGGTCCCACCAGCGGCCCTTCATCGACTGGGCCCGGAGCACGCTCCTGCCGGCGCTCCGCGAACTGTAGGCGGCGAGCCGGTACACGGCGCGGGCGGACGGCCACGTTTCCCCGCCGCACACCGGGTACGAGATCTTTCGCGGGCCCGCCCGTCGGAACACCGCTCGTGTCGCCGACACGGAGCCGTGGGGCGAGCCTGGAGTCAGTCCCCGGACCGCTGGAGGAAATGCGATGGGAGCAGGCAACCCGCTCGGCCGCTGGCCCGTGTTCCGGCAGCTGACCGGCGGTGATCCTCTGGGCAGAGGGCGGGCGGTGGTGTCGCGGGAGACGGAAGAGGCCCGGCCCCGTACGGCCACGGCGGACCGCGTCGTCAAGTCCGTCTGCCCGTACTGCGCGGTGGGCTGCGGCCAGCAGGTGTACGTCAAGGACGACCGGGTCGTCCAGATCGAAGGCGACCCGGACTCACCGGTCAGCCGCGGCAGGCTGTGCCCCAAGGGCTCCGCGACGCTCCAGCTCACCACCGGCCCGGCCCGCCGCCACCAGGTGCTGTACCGGCGCCCGTACGCAGCCGAATGGGAGCCGCTCGACCTGGAGACGGCGATGGACATGGTCGCGGACCGTGTCGTGGAGACCAGGCGCAGGACCTGGCAGTGGGAGCACGAAGGACTCCGCACGGCACGCACCCTGGGCATCGCCAGCCTCGGCGGCGCCACCCTGGACAACGAAGAGAACTACCTGATCAAGAAGCTCTTCACCGGGCTCGGCATCGTGCAGGTGGAGAACCAGGCGCGGGTCTGCCACAGCTCCACCGTGGCCGGCCTCGGCACCTCGTTCGGCCGGGGCGGGGCGACCACCTTCATGCAGGACCTCCAGCACGCGGACTGCGTCATCATCCAGGGGTCGAACTTCGCCGAAGCCCATCCGGTCGGCTTCCAGTGGGTGATGGAGGCGAAGGCCCGCGGCGCCCGGATCATCCATGTGGACCCGCGCTTCACCCGCACGAGCGCACTCTCCGACCTTTTCGTGCCCATCCGGGCCGGCAGCGACATCGCGTTCCTCGGTGGCATCATCAACCACGTACTCAGCGAGGAGAAGGACTTCCGGGAGTACGTCCTCAACTACACCAACGCCGCCACGCTGGTCGGCGACGACTTCAGGGACACCGAGGACCTCGACGGCGTCTTCTCCGGCCTGGACGAGGAGCGGGGCCACTACGACCCCCGCAGCTGGCAGTACCGGGACACCGAGGTGCAGGCGCCCGCCGGGGACGTGGACGAGCAGTACGGGGACCGCGCGGGCGACGACGACGCGCACGAACGGGTGCACTCCGCGGCCGGGTCCGAGACCCACGGCTCGGGAGGCCCCCAGACCCGTGCGTGGCCCCCGCGCGACGAAACCCTTCAGGACCCCCGCTGCGTCTACCAGGTCCTCAAGCGTCACTACGCGCGCTACACCCCCGAGATGGTCGAGGAGATCACCGGGGTGAAGCGAGAGGTCTTCCTGGAGGTCTGCGACGCGCTGACCTCCAACTCCGGACGGGAGCGGACCACCGCCTTCGCGTACGCCGTCGGCTGGACCCAGCACACCACCGGCGCCCAGTGCATCCGCGCGGCGAGCGTCCTCCAGCTGCTCCTCGGCAACATCGGGAGGCCCGGGGGCGGCATCCAGGCCCTGCGCGGACACGCGTCGATCCAGGGCTCCAGTGACATCCCGACCCTCTTCAACCTGCTGCCGGGCTATCTGCCGATGCCGCACGCACACGCCCACGAGAACCTCGACGCGTTCATCCGGGTGAGCCGCACCGACAAGGGCTTCTGGGGCAACATGCGCGCCTACTTCGTCAGCCTGCTCAAGGCCTACTACGGCGACGCGGCGACGGCCGGGAACGACTTCTGCTTCGACCACCTGCCCCGCCTCACCGGCTCCCACGGCACGTACGAGACGGTCATGGCGCAGCTGGCGGGGGAGTGCAAGGGCTACTTCCTCATGGGTGAGAACCCGGCGGTCGGCTCCGCCAACACACGACTGCAGCGGCTCGGCATGGCCCAGCTCGAATGGCTGGTCGTGCGCGACTTCTCGCTCATCGAGTCCGCGACCTGGTGGCAGGACGGCCCGGAGACCGAGACGGGGGAGATGACCACCGGCGACATCGGCACCGAGGTCTTCTTCTTCCCGGCGGCGGCACACACCGAGAAGTCCGGCTCCTTCACCAACACCAACCGGTGGCTCCAGTGGCACCACGCGGCCGTCGAGCCCGGGGGCGACGCGCGCAGTGACCTCTGGTTCATGTACCACCTGGGCCGGCGCGTCAAGGAGCGGCTCGCGGCGTCCACCGACCCCATGGACCGCGCCGTCCAGGACCTGACCTGGGACTACCCCGTCGACGGGCCGCTCGACGAACCGGTGTCGGCGGCGGTACTGGCCGAGATCAACGGGCACGGCCCGGACGGTGCCCCGCTCTCCGCCTACACCGAGCTCAAGGACGACGGCTCGACGCGGTGCGGATGCTGGATCTACTGCGGGGTGTACGCGGACGGCGTCAACCAGGCCGCCCGCCGCAAGCCCCACACAGAACAGGACTGGGTGGCGGCCGAATGGGCCTGGGCCTGGCCGGCCAACCGGCGCATCCTCTACAACCGGGCATCGGCGGCCCCCGACGGCAGCCCGTGGAGCGACCGCAAGGCCTACGTCTGGTGGGACGACGTAGAAGGCCGGTGGACCGGGTACGACGTCCCGGACTTCGTCCCGGACCGTGCCCCCGGCCACGTGCCTCCACCAGGCGCCGAGGGGCCCGACGCGCTGCGCGGCGACGACCCGTTCATCATGCAGGCCGACGGCAAGGGCTGGCTGTACGCCCCCGCCGGCCTCGAGGACGGCCCACTGCCCACGCACTACGAACCGCAGGACTCGCCCTTCACCAACGCCCTGCACCCCTCGCGCTCCCGCTCGCCGGTCAGGCAGCTGCACCCCCGCGAGGGCAACCGCTACCACCCGAGCGGCGACGAGCCGGGCGCGGAGGTGTACCCGTACGTCGTCACCACCCACCGCCTCACCGAACACTTCACGGCGGGCGGGATGAGCCGCTGGTCGCCGTATCTGTCCGAGCTGCAGCCGGAGTTCTTCTGCGAGGTGTCGCCGCTGCTCGCCTCGGAGAGAGGGCTGGAGCACGGCGGCTGGGCCACGATCATCACGGCGCGCAACGCCGTCGAGGCGCGCGTCATGGTGACCCGCCGGATCACGCCCCTGACCGTCCGGGGCCGGACCGTGCACCAGATCGGCCTGCCCTTCCACTGGGGCCCCAACGGCATCTCCACCGGCGACGCGGCGAACGAACTGGTGGCCATCGCACTCGATCCCAACGCCCTGATCCAGGAGGACAAGGCGCTCACCGCCGACATCCGGTCCGGACGCAGGCCAAGGGGACCCGCACTGCCCGAACTCGTCGCGGAGTACCGCCGCCGGGCCGGGATCACGGAGACCACCGGAACGCAGGAGACGTCGTGAGGAACAACCTCTTCAGCGGGCCCGAGCCCGATCCGGCAGGCGACGCCGGACACGAGAACGCCCCGCCGCGCGTGGGGTTCTTCACCGACACCTCCGTCTGCATCGGCTGCAAGGCGTGCGAGGTCGCCTGCAAGGAGTGGAACGCCCTCCCCGAGGACGGGCTGTCGCTGACCGGCATGTCGTACGACAACACGGGCGGCCTGGGAGCCTCCACCTGGCGCCACGTCGCCTTCATCGAACAGCCCGTGCCCGCCGGACGTACGGAACTGCCGCTCGTCGAGCCGGATCCCGGGAAGCCGGAGGACGCCTCCGGCGTCCGGTGGCTGATGTCCTCGGACGTCTGCAAGCACTGCACCCACGCCGCGTGCCTGGACGTCTGCCCGACCGGGTCACTGTTCCGCACGGAGTTCGGCACGGTCGTCGTCCAGGAGGACATCTGCAACGGCTGCGGCTACTGCGTGCCCGCCTGCCCCTACGGCGTGATCGAGCAACGCCCCACGGACGGCCGGGCATTCAAGTGCACCATGTGCTACGACCGCCTCGGCGCGGGGCAGGAGCCGGCCTGCGCCAAGGCCTGCCCCACCGAGTCCATCCAGTTCGGCCCGCTCGACGAACTGCGGGAACGCGCCGCGCTGCGGGTGGAGCAGCTGCACGGGGCCGGAGTGACCGAGGCGCGGCTGTACGGCCATGAACCGGACAACGGGGTCGGGGGAGACGGGGCGTTCTTCCTCCTCATGGACGAGCCCGAGGTGTACGGCCTGCCCCCGCACCCCGTGGTCACCACGCGGGACCTGCCGGCCATGTGGCGTCACGCGGGGATCGCCGCACTGTCGCTGGCCACGGGCGCCGCCCTCTCCTTCGCCCTTCCCCTGCTCACCCGAAGGAGCGGCCGCACATGACCAGCAGCACGTCCAGCAGGAAGGCAGGCCGTGCCGAGCCCGTCTCCTACTACGGCAGGCCTGTCATCAAGGCACCGTCGTGGTCCGCCCAGGACATCGCCGGATACTTCTTCCTCGGCGGACTGGCGGGGGCCGGTTCCGTCGTCGCCGCCGGAGCCCAGCTGACCGGCCGTGGCACCACGGCCAAGGCCCTGAAGGTGTCCTCCCTCGCGGCCGTCAGCCTCTCGGCGGCGGCGCTCGTCCACGACCTCGGCCGCCCGTCGCGGTTCCCCAACATGCTGCGCGTCTTCAAGCCGACCTCCCCGATGAGCATGGGCTCCTGGCTGCTCGCCGGCTACGGACCGGCCGCGGGTGCGGCCGCCCTCACCGCGGTCACCGGCCGGCTGCCGAGGACCGGCGCGGCGGCCACCGCGGCCGCCGCTGTCCTGGGGCCCGTCCTGGCGACGTACACCGCGGTCCTGGCAGCCGACACCGCCGTACCGGCCTGGCACGGTGCACACCGCGAACTCCCCTACCTCTTCGCGGCGTCGGCCACCGCCGCGGCGGCCGGAATGGCCCTGGTCGCCGGACCCGTCCACGAGAACACCCCGGCCCGGTACGCATCCGTACTCGCGGCCGTCGGCGACGGCGCCGCGAGCCGAGCCATGGAGCGCCGCCTCGGCACCGTCGCGGTGACCTGCCGTGAGGGCCGCGCCGGGACGCTGATGCGCGCGGCACGCGGGCTGACCGCGGCCGGCGCGGCGGCGGCCCTCCTGCTCGGGCACCGCAGCCGCCCCGTCGCCGCAGGCGCGGGCCTCGCGCTGCTCGCGGGCTCGGTCTGCACACGCTTCGGGGTCTTCGCGGCGGGAATCGCCTCCGCCGAGGACCCCGTACACACGGTCGGCCCCCAGCGTGAGGCCGCCGAGCGCTCCCAGTGAAAGGAACCCAGGGTGAACAGCACGCACGAACAGGCACAGGAACACCAGGAGAGCGGCGATGTCGTGGTGGCGGTGACCGGCTGCCCGAAGGAGGACGCGCGCACCGTGTTCGACGTGCTGCGCAGCTCCTTCGTCTCCGACCGTCCGGCGGGCGACGCCCCCCAGGAGGCCTCGGACACGCGCCCCACCGTGTGGACGGCGACGGTCGACGTCTCCGAGACGAAGACGGGCCCCGGACCCGCGCAGCTCTCCGCGCCGGTGATGGTCGAGGCGCAGGGCGGCTACTGGGCGGTCGACCGCCTCCGCAAGCACCTGGCGGACGCATTCACCGTCCGGCTCGTCGGGACGGCGGCCGGCGACCAGGAACAGGAGATCCGCCTGCGGCTGGAGAGCCACCGGCCCGCGTGACGACCGTCCGCCCCGAACCCGGAAGGTAACGCCTGCATGAACGCCACCCCGGGGACCGTCGACACGGAAGCGGCCCAGGTGCCGACTCCCGACGACTGTTCCACCTTCACCCTGTACGTCAACGGCACGGCACGGACCCTGACACTCGATCACCGCACCACCGTGCTGGACGCCCTGAGAGAGCACCTCGGACTCACCGGCGCCAAGAAGGGCTGCGACCACGGCCAGTGCGGAGCCTGCACCGTGCTCGTCGACGGCCGGCGCGCCAACAGCTGTCTCCTGCTGGCCGTCGCGCAGGAGGACGCCCACATCACCACCGTCGAAGGGCTGGCCGACGGAGACCGGCTGCATCCGCTGCAGTCGGCCTTCCTGGAGAGGGACGCGCTCCAGTGCGGCTACTGCACCCCTGGGCAGATCTGCTCGGCCGCCGGGATGCTCGGTGAGGCCGAGGACGGCTTCCCCTCCCACGTCACCGCGCGAGCGGCACTCGCCGCCGGAGGACCGGCCGCGCTCGACGCGGACGAGATCCGCGAGCGGATGAGCGGCAACATCTGCCGGTGCGGCGCCTACCCGCACATCGTCGAGGCGATCAAGGACGTGGCCCCGTGAAACCCTTCGCCTATCTGCGTCCCGCCTCCGTGGCCGAAGCCGTCCGCGCCGGCGCAGGGCACCCCGCCGCACGGTTCCTCGGCGGCGGCACCAATCTCGTCGACCTGATGAAACTCGGGGTGGAGTCACCCGGCCTGCTCGTCGACGTCAGCCGGCTGCCTCTGGACCGGGTGACACGCACGGACGACGGCGGCCTCCGGATCGGGGCGACCGTCCGCAACAGCGACCTCGCCGCCCACCCCGACGTACGGAGCGGCTATCCCGCCCTGTCCCAGGCACTGCTGGCGGGGGCGTCCGGGCAGCTCCGCAACACCGCCACCACCGGCGGCAACCTGCTCCAGCGCACCCGGTGCCCGTACTTCCAGGACGTCTCCAAGCCCTGCAACAAGCGGTCTCCGGGCTCTGGCTGCCCCGCCCGCGAGGGAGCGCACCGGGATCTCGCGGTGCTGGGCCACTCGCAGGACTGTGTCGCCACCAACCCCTCGGACATGGCGGTCGCCCTCGCCGCCCTCGACGCCGCCGTCCTGCTGCACGGCCCCGAGGGGGAGCGGACCGTGCCCGTGACCGACTTCCACCGGCTTCCCGGTGACAACCCGGACCAGGACACGGTGATCCGTCCGGGTGAGCTGATCACCGAAGTGGTGCTGCCGCCGCCTCCCGCCGGGGCCGTCTCCCTCTACCGCAAGGCCAGGGACCGCGCCTCGTACGCCTTCGCCCTGGCCTCCGTCGCGGTCGTGCTGAGCGTGCGCGACGGACGCGTCGACCACGCTTCGCTCGCCTTCGGCGGGCTCGCGCACCGGCCCTGGCGTGCCCGGCTGGCAGAGGACGTGCTGCGCGGCGCCCCCGCGAACGAGGACACCTTCGCGCGCGCGGTCGGCGTCGAGCTCGAAGCGGCCAGGCCCCTGCGCGACAACGGCTTCAAGGTGGTCCTGGCCCGCAGGCTGGCCGTCGCGACGCTGACCGAACTCACCACCGAGGCCGCGACCGCCTGACCCGCCGTCGCCCCGCACACCCCGACGAACCGAGGACTTCCGTCATGAGCGACTCCACCCGGGCGCTGGGCGCGCCCGTAGTCCGCCGCGAGGGCCGGGACAAGGTCACCGGCACCGCCCGCTACGCCGCGGAGCACACCGCGCCAGGCCTTCTGTACGGCTGGATCGTCCCGGCCACCGTCGCGAGCGGGCGCGTCACCGCGATCCGCACCGCCGACGCGCTCGCGGTTCCGGGGGTGCACACCGTCCTGACCAAGGACAACGCGCCGAGGCTGAAGGAGCCCGACGACCCGATCCTCGCCGTGCTCCAGGACGACCGGGTGCCGCACCGGGGCTGGCCCGTCGCCCTCGTCGTGGCGGAGAGCCTGGAATCCGCGCGGGCCGGTGCGGAAGCGGTGTACGTCGAGTACGCCACCACCGGGCACGACGTCGTCCTCACTTGGGACCACCCGGGCCTCTACACCCCCGAGGAGGCGAACGGCGGCTTCCCGGCCCTGCGGGAACGCGGCGACGCCATGCGCGGGTTCGACGCCGCACCCGTGCGGATCGACGCCACCTACACGCTGGGGGGGCTGCACAACCACCCCATGGAACCGCATGCGTCCACCGCACGGTGGGACGACGGACATCTGACCGTCCACGACTCCAGCCAGGGATCGACCGTCGTACGCGACAGCCTCGCCAAGGCCTTCGGGCTCGACCGGGACCGCATCACCGTCATCTCCGAACACGTCGGTGGCGGCTTCGGCTCCAAGGGCACCCCGCGTCCGCAGGCCGTCCTGGCCTCGATGGCCGCACGGCACACCGGCCTTCCGGTCCAGCTGGCCCTGCCCCGGCGGTACATGGCGGCGATCGTCGGGCATCGCGCACCCACGCTGCAGCGGGTCCGTCTGGGCGCCGACCGCGACGGCGTCCTCTCCAGCGTCTCCCACGAGATCGTCACCCACACCTCGCAGATCAAGGAGTTCGTCGAGCAGGCAGCCGTGCCGGCCCGCATCATGTACGCCTCGCCCCACAGCCGCACGGAGCACCGGGTGGCGGCACTCGACGTGCCCAGCCCGTCCTGGATGCGCGCACCGGGAGAGGCCTCGGGCATGTACGCCCTGGAGTCGGCCATGGACGAACTGGCGAACGCCCTCGGGATCGATCCCGTCGAGCTGAGACTGCGCAACGAACCCCAGGACGAACCCGACAGCGGGCGCCCGTTCAGCAGCCGCAACCTCGCGGCCTGTCTGAGCGAGGGAGCCCGGCGCTTCGGCTGGCTCGACCGCGACCCGCAGCCCGCCGCACGCGAGGACGGGCCCTGGCTGCTCGGCACGGGGGTCGCCTCGGCGACGTACCCCGTGATGGTCTCGAAGTCGGCGGCCTCGGCGCAGGCCGCTCCCGACGGCTCCTACCGCATCGGGGTCAACGCCACGGACATCGGCACCGGCGCCCGCACCGTGATGGCGCAGATCGCCGCCTCCGTGCTGGACACCCCCCAGGAGAACGTGACGATCGACATCGGCAGCAGCGACCTGCCCGCCGGGTCCGTCGCGGGCGGCTCCTCGGGCACGGCCTCCTGGGGCTCGGCGGTGCACAAGGCGGCCACCGGGCTGGTCCGCCGGCTCGCGGAGCACACCGGGCCGCTCCCGCCGGAGGGCATCACCGTCACCGCCGACACCGGTGAGGAGACGGCGCAGGAGTCCCCGTACTCACGGCACGCCTTCGGCGCCCACTTCGCCGAGGTGGCGGTGGACTCCCTCACCGGCGAGGTGCGGGTTCGCAGAATGCTCGGCGTGTTCGCCGCCGGACGCATCCTCAACTCCCGTACGGCACGCTCCCAGTTCATCGGCGGCATGGTCATGGGCCTCGGCATGGCCCTCACCGAGGGCAGCACCATGGACCCCCTTTTCGGTGACTTCACCGAGTGCGACCTGGCCTCCTACCACGTGCCGTCCTGCGCCGACGTCCCCGACATCCAGGCGCACTGGATCGACGAGGAAGACCCGCACCTCAACCCCATGGGCAGCAAGGGCATCGGCGAGATCGGCATCGTCGGAACCGCGGCCGCGATCGGGAACGCCGTACGGCACGCCACCGGGGCCCGGGTGCGCGAGCTTCCCCTCACCCCGGACAAACTGCTGCCCTACCTGCCGTGACACCCGGTGCCAGGCTCCTTCGGTTGCGCAACCGGCCCCCTCGGGTCACCCTGATGAGTGACCCAGAAGTGATTACTGCTCACGCTTCGTGTTCGGGGGTCGTTGGTTCGAACGGGGTGAAGTTCGTGAGCCTCGCGGTGAGGAGCCTCGACGATGACCGTTCCACTCGACCGGCACTATCTGGTCGAACTGCAGGTGTCGGCAGAGCGCATTTCCCAGTTGCGGCGCATAGTCGCCGCACACCTTCGTCACTGGAGTCTCGACCTGCACGTCCGGCCGGTGTGCCGGGCCGCGGAAGAGCTCCTGACGAACGTCCAGCGACACGTCGGCGACGACAACCACTGCGTCGTCGAGCTCCGCTGGAGCGGCCGGCACCTGACGGTGTCCGTGGCCGACAACGACTCCCGGATGCCCCGGCTGCTCGACGGCGGTGGCGGCGGCCTCAGCCGTGTCATGGCCCTGAGCGACAGCTGGGGCACCTGCCGGACCGCCGACGGCAAGGTGGTGTGGTTCACGCGCTACGCCGAGACGCCGGTCACCACCGGACTGCTTCCGCGTACGCCGCTCCCCGGCGGCCGTACGTTCCTCAGCGGCCCGATGGACGAAGTCGGCCCGATGGACGAAGTCGGCCCGGTGGCCGGGAGCGGCCCGGTGGTCGAGAGCGGCCCGGTGGCCGAACTCGTGTGACGAACAGCCCGGTGCCGGCCCGGCCGGCGTGGACGGTGTGCCCGGAGCACGCATGATCCGCGCCGGCCGGGTACGCGTGGGAGAGGGCCGCGTTGCGCGCCGCGGCGTGGCGCGGCACGGTCGAAGAACAACGCAAGGAGGCAGTGCCATGCCCATCGCGACGGTCAATCCCGCGAACGGCGAGACGCTCAGGACATTCGACGCACTGGACGAGCGGGAGACCGAGCGCAGGCTCGCCGCCGCACACCGTGCGTTCCGCAGCTACCGCACCACGGACTTCGCCGAGCGCGCCCGCCTGCTGAACCGGGCCGCCGATCTCCTCGACGAGGACCAGCAGGACATCGCCCGCACCATGACCACCGAGATGGGCAAGCCCGTCAAGGCCGCCAGGGCCGAGGCCGCCAAGTGCGCCAAGGCGATGCGCTGGTACGCGGCCGAAGCCGAGCGCCTGCTCGCCGACGAGCACCCCGACGACACCGACGTCAAGGACTCCGGTGCCGTCCGCGCCCGGGTGCACTACCGGCCGCTGGGCGTCGTGCTCGCCGTGATGCCGTGGAACTTCCCGCTCTGGCAGGTCATGCGCTTCGCCGCGCCCGCCCTCATGGCGGGCAACACCGGTCTGCTCAAGCACGCCTCGAACGTGCCGCAGACCGCCCTCTACATCGAGGACCTGTTCACCAGGGCGGGGTTCCCCGCCGGCTGTTTCCAGACGCTCCTCATCGGCTCGGGCGCCGTCGAGGCGGTCCTGCGCGACCCGAGGGTCGCCGCGGCGACGCTCACCGGCAGCGAACCGGCCGGCCGCGCGGTCGCCTCCGTCGCGGGCGACGAGGTGAAGAAGACCGTGCTGGAACTCGGCGGCAGCGACCCCTACGTGGTCCTGCCGTCGGCGGACGTCGAGCAGGCCGCGAAGACCGCGGTGACCGCCCGCGTCCAGAACAACGGCCAGTCCTGCATCGCCGCGAAGCGCTTCATCGTCCACACGGACGCCTACGACGCCTTCACCGAGGGGTTCACCGCCGGGATGCGCGCCCTGACCGTCGGCGACCCGCTGGAGGAGTCCACCGACGTGGGACCGCTCTCCAGCGAACAGGGCCGCACCGACCTGGAGGAACTCGTCGAGGACGCCCTCGCCAAGGGCGCCACCGCGCTGTGCGGGGGCAAGCGGCCCGAGGGACTGGACCGTGGCTGGTTCTACGAGCCCACCGTGCTCACCGGGGTCACCCCCGACATGCGCATCCACCGTGAGGAGACCTTCGGCCCGGTGGCGACGCTCTACCGGGTGGCGGACCTCGACGAGGCCGTGGATCTCGCCAACGACACACCCTTCGGGCTCAGTTCCAACGTCTGGACGCGTGACCAGGGGGAGATGGAACGCTGTGTGCGCGACCTGGAGGCCGGCGGGGTGTTCTTCAACGGCATGACGGCCTCCCACCCCGCGCTGCCGTTCGGCGGGGTGAAGCGCTCCGGCTACGGGCGGGAGCTGGCAGGACACGGCATCCGCGAGTTCTGCAACGCCACCACCGTCTGGTACGGCCCCGGCTCGGACGCCGGCTAGTCATGCCCCAGGGAGACGCCTCATGACCGACGCCCGAACACCGTCCGGGGCATCCGCCCTGTCCGACACCGAGATCTCGGCACTCGACGCGCACTGGCGTGCCGCCAACTATCTCGCGGTCGGCCAGATCTATCTGATAGCCAACCCCCTCCTCGAAGAGCCGCTGGCCCCCGAGCACATCAAGCCGAGGCTTCTCGGCCACTGGGGCACCTCGCCCGGGCTGAACCTGGTCCACACCCATCTCAACAGGGTCGTCAAGGCACGGAGCCGGCAGGCCCTCTGCGTCTGGGGGCCGGGCCACGGCGGCCCCGCCGTCCTCGCCAACTCCTGGCTGGAGGGCAGCTATTCGGAGACGTACCCCGATGTCAGCCGCGACCGCGCAGGGATGGGAGCACTGTTCAAGCAGTTCTCCTTCCCCGGCGGTGTGCCCAGCCATGTCGCCCCGGAGACCCCGGGTTCCATCCATGAGGGCGGCGAGCTGGGATACTCGCTCACCCATGCCTACGGCGCGGCCTTCGACAACCCGGAGCTGCTCGTCGCCTGCGTCGTCGGCGACGGTGAGGCGGAGACGGGGCCGCTGGCCGCGTCCTGGCACTCGAACAAGTTCCTCGACCCCGTCCATGACGGTGCCGTCCTGCCGATCCTCCATCTCAACGGATACAAGATCGCTAACCCGACGGTGCTCGCCCGGCTGCCCGAGGGCGAACTCGACGCGCTCCTGCGCGGATACGGCCACGACCCGCTCTACGTCGAAGGCGACGAACCCGCCGTGGTCCACCGCGCGCTGGCCGCCGCCATGGACCTCGCCGTGGACCGTATCGAGGAGTACCAGCGAGCGGCGCGCGCCGAGGGCGCATCCGCGCGGCCCCGCTGGCCGATGATCGTGCTGCGCACCCCCAAGGGCTGGACCGGGCCCGAGGACGTGGACGGACTCCCCGTCGAGAACACCTGGCGCGCCCACCAGGTCCCGTTGCCGGGCGTCCGCGACAACCCCGGCCACCTGCGTCAGCTGGAGGAGTGGATGCGCTCCTACCGGCCCGGGGAGCTCTTCGACTCCGAGGGCCGGCCCACCGCCCAGGTCCTGGACTGCGTCCCCGAGGGCGCGGCCAGGCTCGGCTCGACGCCGTACGCCAACGGCGGGCTGCTCCTGCGCGATCTGCCGCTCCCCACCCTGGAGGACCACGCGGTACGGGTCGACAAGCCGGGGACCGTCCTGCACGAGCCCACCCGGGCCCTGGGCGGACTCCTCGCAGAGGTCATGGCGGCGACCGCCGACCGCAGGAACTTCCGCGTGGTGGGTCCCGACGAGACCGAGTCCAACCGTCTGGGCGCGCTCTACGAAGCCACCGGCAAGGCATGGCAGGCGGAGGTCCTCCCGACCGACGAGCATCTGGCCCGCGACGGCAGGGTGATGGAAGTCCTCTCGGAACACCTCTGCCAGGGCTGGCTGGAGGGATACCTCCTCACCGGGCGCCACGGGCTGTTCTCCTCGTACGAGGCCTTCGCCCATATCATCGACTCGATGGTCAACCAGCACATCAAGTGGCTGCGCACCTCGCGTCGGCTGCACTGGCGCGCGCCCATCGCCTCTCTGAACTACCTGCTCACCTCGCACGTCTGGCGTCAGGACCACAACGGCTTCTCCCACCAGGACCCCGGCTTCGTCGACCACATCCTCAACAAGAGCCCCGAGGTCGTCCGGGTCTATCTGCCGCCGGACGCCAACACGCTGCTGTCCACCGCCGACCACGTACTGCGCAGCCGCGACTACGTGAACGTGATCGTCGCCGGCAAGCAGCCCGGCTTCGACTGGCTCACCCTCGACGAGGCACGCGCGCACTGCGCCCGGGGGGCCGGGGTGTGGGAATGGGCCGGTACCGAGGACGGCAGCCGTGAACCCGACGTCGTGCTGGCCTGTGCCGGAGACGTACCGACGCTGGAGACGATGGCCGCGGCCGGCCTGCTGCGGCGTCACCTTCCTGAGCTCGCCGTGCGCGTGGTGAACGTGGTCGACATGACCCGGCTGCTGCCCCACGAGGAGCACCCGCACGGGATGCCGGACGCGGAGTACGACTCCCTCTTCACCCGGGACAGGCCGGTGATCTTCGCCTATCACGGCTATCCCTGGCTGGTGCACCGTCTCGCGTACCGGCGCGCGGGACACGCGCATCTGCATGTCCGGGGCTACAAGGAGGAGGGGACCACCACCACACCGTTCGACATGGTGGTCCGCAACGACCTGGACCGCTACCGGCTGGTCATGGACGTGGTCGACCGGGTCCCCGGTCTCGGGGTCCGTGCCGTCGCCGTCCGGCAGGCGATGGCGGACGTACGCACCCGCCACCACGACTGGATCCGGGAACACGGAACGGACCTGCCAGAGGTCGCCGACTGGACCTGGGAGGGCTGACTGAAGGACGCGTGGCCGGTCCGCTCTTCGCGGGCCGGCCGAAGCGCGTGGTGGGGCGTTCAGTTCACGGTCGTGCGGACGACGGGCGAGACAGCACCGGCGCCGATCATCCGGAGGGCGTTCTCGCCCTTCATGCCCAGCTTCACGCGCAGGGTGTACTCGCCGCTGCGGGCGGTCCTCATCGTGACGGGCAGCGACACCCAGCGCTTGCCCTGCTTCTGCTGGAGAGTGACCGGGGTGCCGGAGCCGACGTTCCGGGCGGAGCCGTGGATGCGGAACTCCTCCCAGGCCGACACGTTGCGGGCGGTCGCGTGGGCGGATAGGGCCGGACGCGTCGCGAGGTCCTGCGCGCGCTCCCCGGACGGCGGTGCGGGGACACCGGACGACGCCGCGGCCCCGCCCACCGCGCCGGCCAGTGCCACCGCTGTCAGCAGGGCAGCCGCTGACGCGCGCCTGAATCGGTCCATGAATGGCTCTCCTTCGTGCACGACGTGATCAGTGGGATCAACGTGGTGAGATCAACTTCGGAGCGCCAAACCTAGACATAATTCACATAATCCTCACGTAGGGACACGCGGTCAGAAGCGCAGAGCTGCCGCGATCCGGCCGTGGCCGGCGAGGGAGTCATCGGCCACGAACACCACTTCGCCGCCGTTGTCCAGAACCGTCTCGATGAGCTCGTCCACGACGTCCTCGCGGATCCCGCCGTCCTCCGGCGCGACGTCCGCCGGGTCCACGGGCTGCAGGTGGTTGTCGTCGACGCGCACCGTCTGCTGGAAGTGCTCCTCTACCGCGACGAGGGCCACGCGGCTCTCCCCGGCGGCCGTCCAGACCTCGTCGAGCCCGCTGGCGAAGGACTTGGCGCCCCGGGCGGTGTCGAGCCTGTCCCGGACGGAGGCGTCCGTCTGCCCGCGCCAGTCGTCCAGTGCGGCCTTCAGCTCGTCGGCCAGCTCGGCTGCGGTCGTTTCCGCCGTCGTCCCCTTCGGGACCTTGCAGGCGGCCGACCCGGCACACTCTCCGACGTCCTCGAGCAAGGAGAGTGCCTGCGGCAGTCCGACCAGGAACAGCGGCCGGGGGTCCGCCGTCAGTACGCCGCGCAGCTTGCTGTCGACCGTGCGGAAGAAGCTGCGGGTGTCCTCGTTGGAGTAGAGGCTCGGGGCGCCGCCGCTCCGGGCCTGGCGCTCCGGGTCGAAGTTCTCGTGCGGGGGGCTCAGCGGGAATCCGTTCCTGTTCTCGGCACGCAGCACCTCGTTCGTCCCCGACCAGAGTGCCGCGTGTTCGGCGGACACGCTGAGCACCCAGAACAGCTGTGCCCCCGCCTTGGCCGCGACGAGGTTGCGTGTGAGGTAGGAGTCGCTCAGGACGACGCGCTCGGGAGCAGTCCGCGGCAGCTGTCAGATCTGGTAGCCGTCCGTGTCGGCCAGGATGACCAGTGAGTCCAGGGCGCGTCGCTGGTCGACGTCGGCGGCCGCGCGGTCCAGCTGCGCCTTCACGGCCCTCTGTGTCTCGTGGGTCACCCGGGGATCGGCGGCCAGCCGGTTGCCGGCCTCGGCCACGAGGTTCCGCAGCCGTACGGCGTCCTGGGCGTTGTCCGGCGCGCGTCGGTGGGTCGGCATCGTCAGCGACAGGGCCGGATAGGGCCTGGTCGCGCGAAGTTCCTGCAGCAGGCCGGGCGTCAGGGCGTCCGTATCCATCGTTCCCTCCCGGAGGGTTCGGGGTCCGCGATGCTGGGGCCGCCTCTGTGCGGAGGGGTCGCCCAACGAGTCAATTCATACCTTTTGATCCTAGTATGGGCGAATTATTCCCCGTTCTTTCGGAGGTAGACGCGATGTCCACGCTCACGGTGTGGAAGTTCCGGACGGCCGAAGGCGCGGAGAGTGTGGAGGCCGCGTTGAAGTCCCTCCAGAAGGAAGGTCTGGTCAAGATCCTCGACGCGGCTGTCGTGACCTGGCCGGACAGGCGTTCCAAGCCGAAGACCAAGCAGTTGATCAACCTCGTCGGCGCGGGCGCGCTGAGCGGCACCTTCTGGGGAATGCTCTTCGGGCTGATCTTCCTGATGCCTCTGCTCGGCGCGGCCGTCGGAGCCGCGGCCGGTGCGCTCGGCGGAAGGCTCGCCGACGTCGGCATCGACGACGACTTCATCGCCGAGGTCAAGCGGGAGGTGACGCCCGGGACATCGGCGCTCTTCCTGCTCACTCTCGACGAGGTGCCCAGCCGCATCAGCGAGTCGCTGCCCGGCGGTGGCGCCGAACTGCTGCACAGCAACCTCGACCCGGAGCGCGAGGCCAAGCTCCGCGACATCTTCGGCGACGACACGGAATGACGTTCCGGTGAGCGCGTCCGAGGCCGTCACGGACGCGCTGCGTGAACTCCACGAACGCTTCGCCGGCGTACGCGAAGGACAGCTCGCCGACTACATCCCGGAGTTGGCCACCGCCGATCCCGGCGACTTCGGGCTCGCCCTCGTCAGCATGGACGGGCACTCCTACAGCGCGGGCGTGGCGGACACTCATCTCACCTTGCAGTCGGTGTCCAAACCCTTCGTCTACGCCCTCGCGCTCGCCTCTCTCGGCCTCGAGGAGGTGGGGCGCTGGGTAGGCGCCGAACCGAGTGGTGAGGCCTTCAACGCCATCAGCCTGGAACCCGGCTCCGGCCGGCCGGCCAACGCGATGGTCAACGCCGGCGCCATCGTCACCACGGCCCTGGTCCCCGACAGTCGCGACACCCCCGCCTTCCAGCGCATCCTGACCTGCCTGAGCCGTTTCGCCGGGCGGAAGCTTGATGTCGACGAGGACGTGTACGACTCGGAGGCGGCGACCGGGGACCGCAACCGGGCGCTCGCCTATCTGATCCGCAGCACGGGAGTCCTGCCCGTCGACCCGGTGGCCGCGGTGGACACCTACTTCCGGCAGTGCGCGGTCCGGGCCACCGCGCTCGACCTCGCCGTGATGGCCGCCACCCTGGCGCACGGCGGCGTCAATCCCGTCACCGGGGAGCGGGTCGTGTCCCCCGAGGTCGCGGCGCAGGTTCTCGCGGTCATGGCCACCTGCGGGATGTACAACGCCTCGGGCGACTGGCTGCTGAGGGTCGGGCTGCCGGCCAAGAGCGGTGTGTCCGGCGGGCTGATCGCCGCCGGCCCGGCCCGCTTCGGCCTGGCCGCCTACAGTCCGCTGCTGGACGCGGCGGGCACGTCGGTGCGCGGCCACGCCGCGCTCGGCGCACTCTCGGAGCGCCTCGGGCTCCACCTCATGAGGAACCCGGCGCTGCCCGGTTCCACCGTCACGCTGGCCACCACCGCCGATGTGCTGCCCTCCGCGCCGTCCGGCCGGCGGGAGCGCGCGCTGCACGAGCGTGTGGGTGTCGTCGCCGCCCAGGGGGCGCTCGACTTCACCGCCGCCGAGCGCGTGCTGTACGCCCTGGACGAGTCGGGCGCGGAGCGGGCCGGCGCGGTGGTGCTCGACCTGCGCGAGGTGACCGGCGCGGACTCCCTCGCTCTCGAGCTGCTGCACGCCGGCCTGTCCAGACTCGCCCGGGAGGGGCGGCGTGCAGCCGTCGTCGACCCGGGTGACCGGCTGGGCCCCCCGGACCTGGTCCGGGAGCGGACCGGCCAGGACCTGCCGCGCTTCGGCTCCCGCGAGGCGGCCGTCGAGCACGGTGCGCGGGCCGTGGCCGGACCGGGCTGAGCCGGTCGGCCTCCGGTGACTCCCTACCAGATGGACTCGACCCACTCGGGGTGGTCGATGAACGGGTTCCGGTTGTGCTGGAACTGGTCGAATATGACCTCGTTGCGGTTCTGCTCGAAGCTGTCCGGCGGGTCCTCCTGGCTCCACTGCTTCAGTACGGAGAGCCGCCCGATGTTCGGGGCCGACCCGTTGCTCACGCTGTCGTTCGGCTCCAGGTCGGCGAAGGCGTCGTCGCCCTCGTACCGCACCGCCATGTAGAGGATCATCCGGGCGACGTCACCCTTGACCGCGTCGCGCGGCTCGAAGGAGTCGCCGTCGGTGTAGTTGCCGGGTGCCCCCGAGACGGCGCTGCCGCCGTCGTCGAAGTCCTTGTTGCCGCGGGTGGAGTTGACCTGGACGTCCTCGGGGCGCAGGTGGTGGATGTCGGTGCCGGGGCCGGTCGCGGTGCCGAAGTCGCCGTGGGACTTGGCCCAGACGTGCTCCCGGTTCCAGTCGCCCGTGTCGCCCCCGTTCTCGCTCTTGGACTGGGAGCGGCCGGTGTAGAGGAGGATCACGTTGGAGGAGTTCGCCGGGTCCTCGTCGGTCGCCTTGAGCGCGTCCCAGACCTGGCTGTACGAGAGCGTGGTCTGGTCGCTGATGGTCGAGTGCAGCGAGCTCTTGAGGGCGGTGCCCGTCTTGCCCAGGGCGCCCTGGTAGTACGTGTCGTCGAGCGCGGCGGCCGGGGACGCGGCGGAGGCGGCCGTGGGGGTGGCCGCGGGCGCGGCAGCCGCGACGCCCGTGAGTACGACGATCGAGGCGGCTGTAGCGAGTAGTGGACGCGCGTAGAAACGGCGACGACTGGACATGTGGGGTGTCCTCTCCGGGGTGAACGGTGTCGTGAAAGCCGGACTTTGAGTGTTCGGTCGGGAGCTTTCCACACGCACGGTGCGGGTCGTGTGAACGTTGCGTATTCATCATGTGCAGGTCAAGTGACAGCTCTTCCGCGGCCGAGGGGACATCGGATGCGCGGAGGTCGCCCCGGCGCGAGAATTACCGCAAGGACGAGGAGGCGGTATGAGCGAAGAGTCCGAATCCGTATCCGTGCCGGAAGTGCGGGGAGTGACCCCTGACCGTCTGCTGCACACCGGCGGCGGCGATCAGCCCACCGCGGAGGATCTGGTGCTCGCCTCCGGGCGGGATCTGACCCCCGAGAGCCTGGAGTGGGCACAGCGCAGGCTGTCCGAGGAAGGCCGGTCCGCCATGGACAAGCGGCTCCCGTAGGACCCGCCGGACCACCGCTGTGGCGGGGAGCGTGCGGAGCGCTCCCCGCCACTCGGTTAGCCTGAACGCATATGAACCGTTTGACGACGTCACAGGGCGAATTCGATCTCGCCCGCTTTCCCGAGAACCCGCGCGACCCGTTCCGTGCGTGGGATGCCGCCGACGAGTACCTGCTGCGGCGGCTGGAGGGAGCGGAGGGTAGCGAGCCGGTCCGTCCGGCCGGCACCGTGGCCGTGGTCGGTGACCGATGGGGCGCCCTCGCCACCGTGCTGGCCGCGCACAGCCCCGTACAGATCACCGACTCGTACCTCGCCCGGCGGGCCACCGAGGCCAATCTGGCGCGCAACGGCGCCGCTCCGGACTCGGTGCGCACCCTGTCGGTCCGCGACACCCCGCCGGACCGTGTCGACCTGCTGCTCGTGCGGGTCCCCAAGAGCCTCGCGCTTCTGGAGGACCAGCTCCACAGGCTCGCGCCCGCCGTGCACGCGGGGACCGTCGTCATCGGTACCGGCATGGTCAAGGAGATCCACACCTCCACCCTCAAGCTGTTCGAGCGGATCATCGGCCCCACCCGCACATCCCTCGCGCTGAAGAAGGCGCGGCTCATCTTCAGCACTCCGGATCCGGCCCTGCCCAGGACACCCAGCCCCTGGCCCCACCGCTACGACCTGCCCGACGACGTCGGTGCGGTCTCCGGCCGTACGGTCACCAATCACGCCGGGATCTTCTGCGCCGAACGCCTGGACATCGGCACCCGCTTCTTCCTGAAGCACCTCCCGCGGCGGACCGGGCCCGACCGTGTCGTCGACCTCGGCTGCGGAAACGGCGTCCTGGGGTTGTCGGCGGCGCTCGACAACCCCGACGCCACGCTCACCTTCGTCGACGAGTCGTACCAGGCCGTGGCCTCCGCCGAAGAGACCTTCCACGACAACACCGGGCCGGAGGCCAAGGCAGATTTCGTGGTCGGCGACGGAACGGCGGACGTGCTTCCGGCAAGCGTGGACCTGGTCCTCTGCAACCCGCCGTTCCACTCGCACCAGGCGGTCACCGACGCCACGGCCCGGAACATGTTCCACGGAGCGCGCACAGCGCTGCGTCAGGGCGGTGAGCTGTGGGTCGTCGGCAACCGGCACCTCGCCTACCACACCCAGCTGCGCCGGATCTTCGGCAACTGTGTCACGGTGGCCGGCGACCCGAAGTTCGTGGTCCTGCGGGCCGTCAAGCGCTGACCCGCGTCAGGGGAGGTCGTCCCGGCCCAGCCAGGACGGCACCTCCGGCACCTCTGCGTCCCAGGCGGGCGGCGGACCGGGTTCCGGTTCGGGTTCCGGGGGTTTCGCCCTCGGCGGCGCCGGGTCACCCGCTCCAGGCTCCCCCCGCTCCCTCGCCGGGGAGCCGAGCTGCTCCGCAGGCTCGGGAGCCGCGCTGTCGTACAGCTGCTCGGCCACGGTGAACCGGCAGTGAAAGGGCTGCCAGACCCCCTCGACGACCAGCAGGAAGCCGTCCGCCTCGCGGTACAGCGTCCGGCGTTTCCGGGTGGTCGGATGGACCGGATCGAAGCGCTCGGCACGCACCCGGAGAGCCGCGAGCGCCTCCTCACGCGTCCCCTCCACGTGGCCCATCACCTCGACCGACCACATCCGCCCCTGCCTGCCGAACCCGAGGTTCTGCTCCACCACCAGCCCCCACCTGGGCACAGCCCCACCCCTCCCCGGAACGTGTGCGGTTGCGGTATGCATGTAACCGCGCCAGGGCGTCATCCTACGAGTCATGATCTTCCCGGTACGACCGCGCGCGGCACGACGACCCGGCCCAGGGGCCCCGGTTCCACCGCCGAACGGAAGGCACGAGCCGATGAACGATCCAGACCCGGGGCTGTTCGGCCCCGGCTCCGTCACCTGGCAGATGCACGGGGACCCGATGATGTGGGTCGCCGGTGTACGCGCCCTCTACCTCCAGGCGCTCCACCCGCGCGCCGTCCGCGGGGTCATGCAGAATTCGGACTTCCGCCAGGACGCCTGGGGGCGTCTGCTGCGTACGGCCGACTTCGTCGGCACGCTCACCTACGACACCACGCGGGACGCCGAGAAGTACGGAGCGCGTGTCCGCAGGATCCACAGTCTTCTCACGGCCACCGACCCGGACACCGGCGAGGTCTACGGCATCGACGAACCCCAGTTGCTGCTCTGGGTGCACTGCGCCGAGATCGACTCCTACCTCCAGGTCGAGCGCCGCTCCGGCTACCCGCTCAGCGACGCCCAGGCCGACCGCTATGTCGACGAGCAGCGGGAGAGCGCCCGCCTCGTCGGCCTGGACCCGGCGGACGTGCCCGCCACGACCGCTGCCCTGGCCGACTACTTCGAAGAGGTCAGGCCCCTGCTCGCCGCGGGCCCGGAGGCGTCGGACGTCGACGCCTTCCTGCGCAGCCCGCCGGTCCCCGCCCCGCTGACCCCGGCGCGCGCCCTGGTCTGGCGGCGCGTGGCCGCGCTCGCCTACGACTCCCTGCCGGCGTACGCCCATGAGCTGTACGGCAGGGCCGCACCGCCCCAGGCAGCGGTCGACCGCCGCCTGCGCACCACGGGAACCGTCCTGCGCTCGGTCCCCGCCCGCCTCCGCTGGTGCCTGCCGCCCGGGCACATTGTGAAGGCGATGGCACGGCTCGGCCCGGGGAGCCGACCCGTGCCGTACAAACTCCGCAGACAGGCAGCCATACTGGACGGGCCGGGGAGGGCGCAGCAGCGATAGCGGGCAGCGAAGCAGACGGGGGCGACAACACGCGATGGCGGACACCAGGCTGATCCAGAGCCGGTACCGGCTGCTCGATCTGATCGGGCGCGGAGGCATGGGCGAGGTGTGGCGCGCGCGCGACGAATCGCTGGGCCGGCAGGTGGCCGTCAAATGCCTCAAACCCATGGGGCCCCAGCATGACCAGGCCTTCACCCGCATACTCCGCGAGCGCTTCCGCCGGGAGGCGCGGGTGGCCGCGGCGCTCCAGCACCGTGGAGTCACCGTCGTCCATGACTTCGGTGAGTCGGACGGCGTTCTCTATCTCGTCATGGAGCTCCTGGAGGGACGCAACCTCAGCCAGCTCCTGGAGGACAACAGGCAGCAACCGCTGCCGGTGGCCGACGTCGTCGACATCGCCGACCAGGTCGCCGACGCCCTCGGCTACACCCACCAGCAGGGCATCGTGCACCGCGACCTCAAGCCCGCGAACATCATGCGGCTCGACGACGGTGCTGTGAAGATCTGCGACTTCGGCATCGCCAGGCTCGGCCGCGACATCGGATTCACCTCCCGCCTCACCGGCACCGGCATCGCCATGGGCACCCCGCACTACATGTCGCCCGAGCAGATCAGCGGCGGGGAGGTCGACCACCGCAGCGATCTCTACTCCCTGGGCTGTGTGCTGTACGAAATCGCCACGGGCGTACCGCCGTTCGACATGGACGACGCCTGGGCCGTGCTCATCGGACACCGGGACACCGCTCCCGAGCCGCCGCGCAGCCGCCGCGCCGACCTTCCGGGGTTCTTCGACCGGGTCGTCCTGGACCTGCTGGCCAAGAAGCCGGGCGAGCGGCCGGCCGACGCCGGAGACCTGCGGCAGCGCATCGCGCTCGGGCGCACCGGCGAGCAGCCGGAGACCGCACGGGTCCAGCTCGCCCCGCCCGTCCCCGTCCAGCACCCCGGGCGCGGAGCCCCCGGACTGCCCTCCTGGACACGCAACATGACCACCGGTCACAAGGCGACCTTCGCCGCGTATCCGGGCACGGCCGCCATCGACCACGCGGCCGCGCTGACCGGGGCATGGACCACCGGGGCCGGTCACGCCCCGGTGGTCGCACTCCCGCCGGCAGGATCGGGCCTCCCCACCCCGTCGCCCGAACTGCTCGCCACACTGGCCGGCCGGCACAGCGCAGGGCTCGACCTGGGGAGGCTGGGTCGCTGGGAGGAAGCAGGAGAGGTGCACCGCGCGGTGGCCTCCGAACGCGGACACGCCCTCGGCCCGGACCACCCCGACACCCTCGCCAGCAGATACGAGGTCGGATACACCCTCAGCCGCACCGGACGCGCGGAGGAGGCGCTGCGCGAATTCGGCCGGGTCGCCGACGGCCGCGAGCGCACCCTCGGCCCCGACCACCCCGAGACCCTCGCGGCCCGGCAGGAGACGGCGTACGTCCTCGGACAGCTCGGCCGCCACTTCGAGGCCCACCAGATCTACACCGTGGTGCTCGCCTCGCGGGAGCGCTCCATGGGGCCCGACCACCCGGACACCCTGCGCTGCCGCCACAACCTCGCCTTCAACCTGAGCAGACTGGGCCGCCTGGAGGACTCGTACCGCACGGCCCGCGAGGTGGCGGACGCCCGCGCCCGGCTGCTCGGCGCCACACACCCGGACACCCTGGTCACGCTGTACGAAGTGGCGTACGCGCTCGGCCGGCTGGACCGCTGGACCGAGGCCCTGGGGACCTACCGCGACGTGGCCGGGGGCCGAGCCGCGGCCCTCGGCGCCGACCACCCCGACACGCTGTCCGCCCGCTACGAGGTGGGCATCAGCCTCGGCAGACTGGGCCGCAGCGCCGAGGCCCTGGAGCTCTACCGCACCCTGGTCGAGGACCGCACCCGGGCCGGTGGTCCCACCGACCCCGAGACGCTGCGCGCCCGGCACGGCCTCGGTGTCAACCTGGGGCGGATGGCGCGTTGGGAGGAGGCGCTCGACGAGTCACGCGAGGTCTGCGCGATCCGGGAACGAACCCTGGGCCCCGACCACCCCGACACCCTGGTCAGCCGCCGCGAGGTGGCCGTGGGGCTGGGCTGGCTCGGCCGATGGGCCGAGGCGCTCACCGACTACCGCACGGTCGCCGAGATCCGCGAACGCACCCTCGGCGCCGGCCACTCCGACACCCTCGCGAGCCGCAACGACGAGGCGCACTGCCTGGAACAGCTCGGCCGCAGCACGGAGGCGGTGGACCTCTACCGGCGCGTCGCCGACCTGCGGCGGCAACGAGGTATGCCGCCGCACTGACCGTCAGGCCGGGCCGCCCCGCACGCCACGAGCCGTCATCCCTGTCCAGAGACGATCATCCCGTGTTACGAAGGGGCATGCCCGCAGACGAGACGTCCTCACCCGGCACCCCCGCGCACCCCGCCTACGACGCGGTGATCGTCGGCGGCGGCCACAACGGCCTGGTCGCCGCCGCCTATCTCGCCCGTGCCGGACAGTCCGTGCTCGTCCTGGAACGGCTCGGCAGCACCGGGGGAGCGGCCGTGTCGACCCGGCCGTTCGACGGGATCGACGCCAGGCTCTCCCGCTACTCCTACCTCGTCTCGCTCCTCCCGCAGAAGATCGTGCGCGAACTCGGACTCGACTTCGCCGTCCGGAAGCGCACGGTCTCCTCGTACACCCCGACCACGCGCGCCGGCCGGCCCACCGGGCTGCTCGTCGGCGGTGAGGGCACCCCGGAGTCCTTCGCCGCACTCACCGGCGACGGCCGGGAGTACGACGCCTGGCAGCGCTTCTACGCGATGACGGGCCGCGTCGCCGAGCGGGTGTTCCCCACGCTCACCGAACCCCTGCCGGCCCGTGGGGACCTGCGGGCGCGCGTCGACGACGCGGACGCCTGGCGCATGCTGTTCGAGGAGCCCATCGGCGTCGCCGTCGAGGAGACCTTCGCCGACGACCTCGTACGCGGAATCGTGCTCACCGACGCGCTGATCGGCACCTTCGCCGACGCCCACGACCCGTCCCTGCTCCAGAACCGCTGCTTCCTCTACCACGTCATCGGCAACTCCACGGGGGACTGGGACGTGCCGGTCGGCGGCATGGGTGCTCTCACCGACGCCCTGGCCGGCGCGGCCCGCGCGGCGGGCGCCGAGATCCGCGTGCTGCACGAGGCGACCCGCATCGAGACCGACGGGACCCGCGCCGAAGTGACGGTCCGCTCACCCGACGGGGAACACGTCGTCGGCGCGCGGCGGGTCCTGGTCAACGCGTCGCCGCAGGCGCTGGCCGAGCTCCTCGGCGAGAAGCCGCCCGCCCCGGCCGAGGGCGCCCAGCTGAAGGTGAACATGCTGCTCACCCGGCTGCCGAGGCTGCGTGACCACTCCGTCGACCCGCACCGGGCGTTCGCCGGAACGTTCCACATCGCCGAGGGGTACGGGCAACTGGCCACCGCCTACCGTGAGGCGGCGGCCGGACGGCTTCCCGTCGCCCCGCCCTCCGAGATCTACTGCCACTCGCTGACCGACCCCTCGATCCTCGGCCCCGGCCTCGCGGCCCGTGGCTATCAGACACTCACCCTGTTCGGCCTGCACACCCCCGCCCGGCTGTTCGCGGCGGACAACGGGACGACGCGTGAAGCCCTGCTCGGAGCGACTCTGGCGGAACTCGACGCCCATCTGGAGGAGCCCGTCACCGAGTGCCTGGCACTCGACGCCGAAGGCCGGCCGTGCATCGAGGCGAAGACACCTCTCGACCTGGAACGTGACCTGAGACTTCCCGGCGGTCACATCTTCCACCGGGACCTCTCCTTCCCGTACGCCACCGGGGAGACGGGCCGCTGGGGCGTGGAGACCGCCCACGCCAACGTCCTGCTGTGCGGGGCGGGCGCCGTGCGTGGCGGCGGGGTCAGCGGGGTGCCCGGCCACAACGCCGCCATGGCGGCGCTGGGCCGGTGACCCTCACCCCTACTGACCGAACACCCCGCGCAGCGCCCCGAGCTTGCGCGGCAGGTCGTACTCCGCGCCGCCCTCGTGGCCGTTGTACGGGAACACCTCCAGCTCGGCGGGGCCCGCGTACGCGTGGTACGCCGCGAACACCGTCGACGACGGGCAGATCCGGTCCATCAGTCCCACCGAGAACCACGCGGGGGCCGTCGCCCGTGCCGCGAAGTTGACCCCGTCGAAGTAGGAGAGGGTCCCCAGAACGCGTCGAAGTCGGCGGGCTCCTCGGGCTCCGGCCGGTTCTCGCGCAGCCGCTCCAGGGGCATGGCGAAAAGCAAGGGTCTAGCTCCACTTCAGGGTGAGGTTGAAGGTCGCGCCGTGCAGGCCGGCCGTGTCCGCGGTGATCCGCAGTGACACGCGAGTCGACGGCGCCCACGCCGGACGGGGCCGCAGTCGCGGCCTCCTCCACCCTCCCTGTCGACGCCACCGCCCCGGCGCTCGCCGCTACGGGAGCCGGCCACCGCGTTGCCGGCTGACCGGAACGACAACGCTCCGCCCCGCCCGGTCGGCCGACCGGGCGGGGCGGAGCGGAGCGCTTCTGGAGAACGGGGCGGCGAGTGCGGGCTCGGCGCCCCGTCCCACCCGGCCGGACGGAACGGGAGGGGGGTGCGGGCCACGCCGCGCCCCGTCCGGGCCGGGAGCCCTCCTGCCGGCGGGCAGGAGGGGGTGCGGGCCGGTCAGGAGCTGGTGCAGGTGCCGACGACGGGCGCCGATGTGCTGCCGTTCGTCGTGACGGTGAACCCGAAGCTCGTCGAGGCGCCGGCCGCCAGGGTTCCGTTCCATGCCGGCTTGACCGTCATCACCTCGCCCGACGTGGTGGATGTGGCGTTCCAGACGGCGGAGACCTTCTGGGGTGACGGGAGGGTCACCGGAACCGTCCATGCGGCGATGCCCGAACCGCCGGCCTTGACGGTCACCTGCCCGTTGTACCCGCCGTTCCACGTCGAGGTCTGGGCGTACGTCGCCGTGCAGGCGCCGGTACCGCCGCCGTCCTCGCCACCACCGTCGTCACCGCCTCCGTCGGACCCGCCGAGCGCGGCGAGCACCGCGTCGTAGGCCGGCTTCTTGTCGTAGTCGCCGTCGAAGAGCAGCGGGGTGCCGCTGCTGCGCCACGAGTACTTGTCGGTGACGCCCCAGACGGTCATGCCCGTGCACCGGGTGACGGCCAGGCAGGCGTTCACCACCTTGGTGTAGTCCGCGGCCTGGGCCGATCCGGAGCCCTCGATGTCCAGCTCGGTGATCTGCACATCGACACCGAGATCGGCGAAGCGCTGCAGGTTGGCCTGGTAGTCGGAGGGGACGGGCGAGTTGCTGTTGAAGTGCGACTGGAAGCCCACGCAGTCGATCGGCACACCGCGCTGCCTGAAGTCCTTCACCATGTCGTAGACCGCGTTGCTCTTCGCGTTCTGGCCGTCGGTGTTGTAGTCGTTGTAACAGAGCTTGGCGTCGGCATCGACCGTACGGGCGGTGCGGAACGCCTCCTCGATGAAGCCGTCGCCGAGCTTGTCCTGGAACGGCGAACTGCGCCGGGCTCCGCTGCTGCCGTCCTGGTAGGCCTCGTTCACCACGTCCCACGAGTGGATATCGCCCTTGTAGTGCGTCATCACCTGGGTGATGTGGTTGTTCATGGCTGAGCGGAGATCGGTGGCGCCCAGACCGCTCACCCAGCCGGGCAGCTGCGAGTGCCACACGAGGGTGTGGCCCCTGACCTTCATCCCCTTGCTCTGCGCGTGGCTGACGATCTGGTCGGCCGCCGAGAAGCTGAACGAGCCGCGGGAGCTCTCGACGGCGTCCCACTTCATCTCGTTCTCGGGCGTGACCGAGTCGAACTGGGCGTCCAGCGTGGACGCGTACGCTGCCTCGCCGAGGTGGTTGGCGGCCACCGCCGTGCCGAAGTAGCGGCCCTTCGCGGCGGCGGCGTCACCGAGCGCGCCGGCGGCCTGGGCGTTGCCTGCGAGCGCGACGACGCCCGCTGCGGCGAGGACGCCCGCAGTGACGAAGGTCAGCGCCCGTCCGGTACGGGCCGGCAGATGCGGGCGGGCGGGTACGCCGCTGGGGGGAATCTGGGCCATCACGTTTCCAGCCTCTTCTTCCGGTTGCCGGGCAGGCCGAACTCGGAGCCCGGACAGGGGGATTCGGACCGTTCGAGGTGCTGTCCAGCCCGTCGGCGGACGTCCCAGGAGGGCGTCCGCCGACGGGAGGACGAGCTGCGGAACAAGGGGAGCGAGGGAGAGTATGCGCCCCACGGGAGGCCGCGTCAACGCTGCATTTCCGAAACATTTCCGAGTGAACTGCCGCTCGTTTGAGGGGTGTTGAGTGTCCGGCCTGCGGATAAGGCGGGGCTGTGGTGGTTTTCGGAGCTTTCCTCGCGAAGAATCCGGTAATCGAGCTCGGGCATTACGAAAATGGTTCATGTATTGATTCGAAAGTTTCGAGCCCGTGAGTTCGGGGCTGCTGCCGGGGCTTCAGCCGCCGCTGAGTGAGAGTCCGAGGAGGCTCGCAGTTCCCTCTTCGTGTGCACGTCGAACTCGACACCCTTGACGTCGTCGGCCCCGGCGTCCACGACGTCGATGAGCACTGCCTCCAACCAGCCGGACGCGCTCAGTCGGAGGACACGGCCCACCCCGTCGCTTCGACGCGTCCGGCGTCCCCGGGCCTGTTCCCGTCGAAGAGTGTGCGGCCGCCGTCCTCGACCCGGACATCGTCCACGTAGACCCCGCGCCCCACGTACAGCTGGTCGGTGACGTATCGCCAGCGGAGTTGTACCTCGGTGCCCCGCCAGGCCTTCAGGTCTGCCTCCAGCCGGTGCCAGACACGCCCCGACCAGCCGGAGGCCGAGCCGTCCGGGTGTGAACGGGGCTCCCCGGACCGGTCACCCCCCGTCGGTACGGTGGTGAAGGGCACGGGCTGCCATGTCGCCCCGGAGTCCGGTGACGCCTCCAGGCGGACGAGGTCCGGGGCCGGCTCGGTGTCCCACCAGAAGGCGCAGCTCAGCGAAGGACGGGAGGACGCCGGGCGCAGCGCGGGCAGCGTGAGCGTCGCCGTGGTGGCGCTCGCCATGCCGGAGAACCAGGCGGTACGGCCCCGCGCAGGCCGGACAGGTACCGCACGCGCCATCCGGTCGGCCACCGCGACCCGAGGCGCGCTCCCGGAACGCCAGGTGCGCACCGGGTGGACGGAGTTGCCCAGTACGATCAGGAACGAGTCCGTCGTCGGGTCCAGGACCAGACTCGTGCCGGTGAACCCCGTGTGGCCCGCCGTGCGCGGGGTGGCCATCGCGCCCATGTACCAGTGCTGGTAGAGCTCGAAGCCCAGGCCGTGCTCATCGCCGGGGAACGCGGTGTTGAAGTCGGTGAACAGCAGCTCCACGGACTCCTCGGACAGGATCCGGGACCTGCCGTAACTTCCGCCGTTGAGCAGCGTGCGGGCCAGCACCGCCAGGTCCCAGGCGCACGAGAAGACCCCCGCGTGGCCTGCGACCCCGCCCAGGCTGTAGGCGTTCTCGTCATGGACCTCGCCCCAGACCAGCCCCCGCTCCAGCCCCGACCAGGGCAGCCGGGCGTCCTCGGTGGCCGCGATCTTCGGCTTCCAGGAGGCCGGCGGGTTGTACCGGGTGCGGTGCATCCCGAGCGGAGCGGTGATCTCCTCGCGGAGCAGGGTGTCCTGGGTGCGGCCGGTGATCTTCTCCAGGATCAGCTGCAGCGAGATCAGGTTGAGATCCGAGTAGAGATACGCCGTTCCGGGAGCGGAGGCCGGAACCTCGTCCCAGATCAGGCGCAGCTTCCCTTCCCGGGTCGGCTCCCCGTAGAGCGGGATCCAGGCGCGGAAGCCAGAGGTGTGCGTCAGCAGCTGACGGACCGTGACGTCCTGCTTCCCGCCGCCGGCGAAGTCGGGGAGGTAGGACGCGACGGGCGACTCGAGCTCCAGCGCCCCCCGCTCGATCTGCTGCACGGCGAGAATCGAGGTGAACAGCTTGGACACCGAGGCCAGGTCGAAGACCGTGTCCTCGGCCATGGCGATCCGCTGCTCCGGCGGAAACTCCACCCCGGTGTCGGTCGCTTCGTCGTACGCCGCGTAGCGCACCGCGTGACCGATCGGCCGGTGGAGGGCGACGGTGCCGCCGCGCCCCGCGAGCAGCACGGCACCCGCGTACCAGGGATGTGCGGGGGAGTCGGCGAGGTACTTCTCCGCGTCGGCGACGAGCAGGTCGAGCTGGTCCGGCAGCAGCCCGGCGCGTGAGGCCGGCCCACGGCGCAGCGTCGGTCCGCCATGCCCTGATCCCATACCCGTCCTGGTTCCCGATGCCGCGTCCGGAGCTCCGGCGCCCCGCTCGACGCCGGCCGCTGTTCCCGCCGCCCCCGCGAAGGGGACCGGAGCGAGGGCGAACGCTCCGCCCAGGGCCAGTATCCCGCCGCCCAGCCTCCGCCGGCTCATTCCCCGTCCCGACACGTCTCCGGTCATCCGGAACCCCTTCCCCTCGTGTCGAAAGCACCCGTGCGAAAGTAACTTTCGAAATCTCGTACGGTGATGAAACTTTCTGCCGAAGCAGAGGCTGCTGCCATCGCTGCCGCCCGAGGAGCTCCTCGCGGAACAAAGAAACTGATGCGCCGTCACCGGTCTGATGCCGCCCGGGCGGCGTCCTGTCCCAGCCACCGCGGGGGGTCACGCCGGCACAGGCGTTCCGGACCCTTGACCTCTGGCGACCCGCGACCCAGGATCACGCCATGACAGGTGTACGCAGCAGCACAGTGGACGGCGTCCTGACGCGCAGCGCACGGCGCGCCCCCGGGCGCACCGCCGTACGGTACGCCGAGCGGTCCTGGACCTACGCGGCCCTGGACGAAGCGGTCAGCACCGCGGCCGCCGTGCTGACCACCGCACACGGTCTGCGCCCCGGCGACCGGGTGGCCTCCTACGCCCACAACTCGGACGCGTATCTGATCGCCTATCTGGCCTGCGCCCGGGCCGGGCTCATCCATGTGCCGGTCAATCAGAACCTCACCGGCGAGGACCTGGCGTACATCCTCCGTCAGTCCGGCAGCACACTCGTCCTCACCGACCCCCAGCTCGCCCCGCGCATCCCGGCGGACCATGCCGTACGGCCGCTGCGCGACGCCCCGGGCTCCCTCCTCGGCGAGCTGGACACCCCCCGTGCCTTCACCCCCGAACACGAACCCGGCGCCGACGACCTGGTGCAGCTCCTCTACACCTCCGGCACGACCGCCCAGCCCAAGGGTGCGATGATGACGCACGGCGCGCTGGTCCACGAGTACGTCAGCGCCGTCACCGCCCTCGACCTGCGCGCCACCGACCGGCCGGTGCACTCGCTGCCCCTCTACCACTCCGCGCAGATGCACGTGTTCCTGCTGCCGTATCTCGCGGTGGGCGCGGAGAACACCATCCTCGACGCCCCGGACGCCGGCCGGATCTTCGATCTCGTCGAAGCGGGTGAGGCGGACAGCGTCTTCGCCCCGCCCACCGTATGGATCGGACTCGCCAACCACCCGGAGTTCGCCACCCGCGAGCTCGGAGCCCTGCGCAAGGCGTACTACGGCGCGTCGATCATGCCCGTACCCGTCCTGGAACGCCTGCGTGAGCAGCTGCCCGGGCTGGCGTTCTACAACTGCTTCGGCCAGAGCGAGATCGGCCCGCTCGCCACCGTCCTGGGACCCGACGAGCACGAGGGGCGGATGGACTCCTGCGGGCGGCCCGTGCTCTTCGTCGAGGCGAAGGTGGTGGACGAGAACGGCAAGGAGGTGCCCGACGGCACGGCGGGTGAAGTGATCTACCGCTCCCCTCAGCTCTGCCAGGGCTACTGGGACAAACCGGAGGAGAGCGCCGAGGCCTTCCGTGACGGCTGGTTCCACTCCGGCGATCTCGCCGTACGCGACCCGGAGGGCTACTTCACGGTCGTGGACCGGGTGAAGGACGTCATCAACTCGGGAGGCGTGCTCGTCGCCTCCCGGCAGGTGGAGGATGCCCTTTACACCCACCCGGCGGTGGCCGAGGCGGCCGTGGTGGGGCTGTCCGACGCGCGCTGGATCGAGGCCGTCACCGCGATCGTGGTGCTCCGGGGCGAGGCCTCGGAATCCGAACTCATCGAGCACACCCGCGCGCGTCTCGCCCACTTCAAGGCCCCCAAGAGAGTCCTGT
Source organism: Streptomyces sp. NPDC102441 (assembly GCF_044765585.1). Classification (NCBI taxonomy): domain Bacteria; kingdom Bacillati; phylum Actinomycetota; class Actinomycetes; order Kitasatosporales; family Streptomycetaceae; genus Streptomyces; species Streptomyces sp. NPDC102441. The sequence continues at coordinate 144,501 of NZ_JBIWKH010000005.1, read as the reverse complement.
TCGTCGGTGAACTCCCGCGCAACGCCAGCGGCAAGATCCTTAAGAGGGAGCTACGGGACCGGTTCTCCGAATCCGGCGCCGCAGCGGCTTCCCCGACGCCGGGGGTGGAGTCCTGAGCGGGGCATGGGGCCGGCATGCACAAAGAGGCCGGATCTCCCTCGTACGCTGAAACCCTTGGGCGAGGGACAGGAGACGAGCGTGACCGGGACGACGGTGGCCGAGGTGATGGCCGAGCTGGCCGAGCTCGAGGATCCGAGGGCACGCGAGGTGAACGAGAGACACGGTGATGATCACGGTGTGAACCTCGGCAAGCTGCGCGGGCTGGCGAAGCGGCTCAGGACACAGCAGGAACTCGCGTGCCGGCTCTGGGAGACGGAGGACTCCGCGGCGAGGCTGCTGGCGACCCTGGTCTGCCGCCCGAAGGCCTTCGGGCGTGACGAGCTGGACACGATGGTGCGCCAGGCGCGCACGCCCAAGGTGCACGACTGGCTCGTGAACTACGTGGTGAAGAAGAACCCGCACGCCGAGGAGCTGCGCCTGGCCTGGTCCGCCGATCCGGACCCGGTGGTCGCGAGTGCCGGCTGGGCGCTGACCACCGAACGCGTGACGAAGAGGCCCGAGGGCCTCGACCTCGCGGGACTGCTCGACGTCATCGAGGCGCGGATGAAGGACGCCCCGGACCGCCTGCAGTGGGCGATGAACCACTGTCTTGCGCAGATCGGGATCGAGCACGCCGGGTACCGCGCCCGTGCGCTGGACATCGGCGAGCGCCTGGAGGTGCTCAAGGACTATCCGACGTCCCCGGGCTGCACGTCCCCGTTCGCGCCCGTCTGGATCACCGAGATGGTGAGCCGGCAGCGCGGTGGGACGGTGGCCTGACCGACGATGGGCGCGCTGCCCAGGGCGCGGACGCGGTGCGGGGCCCCGGGGGCGCGGACAGCAGGTCGGTCGGCGCGATCCCCGGGGGAGCGGTCGGCTGAGGCGACGTCTTAGCCTGTTTGCCGCCCTGGGCGCGACGGCCTTTCAGCTCACCTCCACGATCGGGTGACCTGCGTAAATGGTCGTCGGTCCCGGGGGACCCGCGCCTGACCGGGTGACGTGAGCGGCAGAGCCTCCTGTTGCGCAGGTGACGGGCTGTCGGCGCCTCGGCAACGGAGCACAGCAGAGATGCCGCGCAGACCGGCCGGACCCTGCTCCCCTCCCTCAGCCGGCCTCCCTCAGGTCGATGATCCGCTTGATCTTGCCGACCGACCGCTCCAGCGTCTCCGGACCGACGATCTCGACCTCGACGCTCACGCCGACCCCGTCCTTCACAGCCGCCGCGATGGACAGGGCGGCCGCCTCGCGCTCGGCCGTCGAGGCTCCCGCCCGTGCCTCCGCCCGTACGGTCAGCGCGTCCATCCGCCCCTGCCGGGTCAGCCGCAGCTGGAAGTGCGGCGCAACCCCCGGGGTCCGCAGCACGATCTCCTCGATCTGTGTGGGGAAGAGATTCACCCCGCGCAGGATCACCATGTCGTCACTGCGCCCGGTGACCTTCTCCATCCGGCGGAAGACGCGCGCCGTCCCCGGCAGCAGCCGCGTCAGATCGCGGGTCCGGTAGCGGATGACCGGCATGGCCTCCTTGGTGAGCGAGGTGAAGACCAGCTCGCCCTTCTCCCCGTCGGGCAGGACCTCGCCGGTGAACGGGTCGACGACCTCCGGATAGAAGTGGTCCTCCCAGATATGCAGACCGTCCTTGGTCTCCGCGCACTCCTGAGCCACACCCGGGCCCATCACCTCCGACAGCCCGTAGATGTCGACGGCGTCGATGGCGAACCGTTCCTCGATCTCTGCGCGCATCTGCTCGGTCCACGGCTCGGCACCGAAGATGCCCACCTTCAGCGACGTCGACCGGGGATCGACTCCCTGCCGCTCGAACTCGTCGAGCAGGGTCAGCATGTACGAGGGTGTGATCATGATGATCTCGGGCCGGAAGTCCCGGATCAGCTGGACCTGGCGCGCTGTCATGCCCCCGGACGCCGGGATGACGGTGCAGCCGAGCCGCTCCGCCCCGTAGTGCGCTCCGAGACCACCGGTGAACAGCCCGTATCCGTAGGCCACATGGACCTTGTGGCCGGGACGCCCACCCGCCGCCCTGATCGACCGGGCGACCACGTCCGCCCAGGTGTCCAGGTCGCGCTCGGTGTACCCGACCACCGTGGGCCGGCCGGTCGTGCCGCTGGAAGCGTGGATCCGCCGCACCCGGTCCTCGGGAACGGCGAACATCCCGAACGGGTAGTTGTCGCGCAGGTCGGCCTTGACGGTGAACGGGAAGCGGGAGAGATCGGCGAGCGTACGGCAGTCCTCGGGGCGCAGTCCCGCCTTGTCGAAGGCCGCGCGGTAGAAACCGACGTTCTCATAGGCGTGCCGGAGCGTGGCCCGAAGCCGCTCCAGCTGCAGGGCCTCGAGCTCGTCGCGGCCGAGCCGCTCGCCGGCGTCAAGCAGCGCGGTCATACGGATCATCCCCTCGCCGACCGGCGACCGACCATTCGGTCGCCTCCTGGGAGCAGTAATTCAGGAGGCGGGGCAATCTGGCAAGGGGCGCGGAGTGCCTGTGGAAAACTCCAGGCCGGAAGCCGGTCAGAAGCCCAGTTCGGTGAGTCCGGGGTGGTCGTCAGGCCGCCGTCCGGGCGTCCAGTGGAACCGGCGCCCGGACGCCTCGATCGGGACGTCGTTGATCGACGCGTGGCGTACCCGCAGAGTCCGCTGCTGTCGAATTCCCGGTTCTCGTTGCCGAGGGACCGGTACCAGCGGCCTCCGTCGTCGTGCCACTCGTAGGCGAAGCGCACGGCGATGCGGTCGTCGTCGGCCGCCCAGCTCCTGGCGGACACCGCCGTCACCTGATTCGCTCTGGGCGTACGCACCTGCGACGGGCCGCCCGCCCTGTTTGGATGACTGCCATGCCGATCTTCAGCACGTACGACGGAACCGAACTCGCCTACCACCTGGTGGGCGAGGGCGAACCGCTGATCTGCCTGCCCGGCGGTCCCATGCGGGCCGCCCGCTACTTCGGCGACCTCGGCGGTCTGTCCCGGGTGCGGCAGCTGGTGCTGCTCGATCTGCGGGGCACCGGGGACTCCGCCGTCCCGGAGGACACGTCGAGCTACCGCATCGACCGCCTCGTCGACGACGTCGAGGCGCTCCGCGCGCACCTCGGCCTCGAACAGGCCGATGTCCTGGGCCACTCCGCCTCCGGTGAACTCGCGGCGCTCTACGCGGCGAAGTACCCACAGCGACTGCGCAGTCTCACACTCGTCACACCAGGGACCGGCACCCTGGGACTCCCCGCCACCGACCAGGACCGGCGCGCCGCCGCCGAGCTGCGCGCCGGCGAACCCTGGTACGCCGAGGCCAGGGCCGCGCTGGACGAGATCCAGGCCGGACGTGCCACACCCGAGGCCTGGGCCGGGATCCGGCCGTTCGCCTACGGGCGCTGGGACGCCGCGGCCCGAGCCCATGCCGCCGAATCCCCCGCACAGCGCAACGCCCTGGCAGGGTCGCTCTACTACCCGGTGAGCGGCTTCGACACCGACGCCACGGTCGCCGCGCTGCGCGAGCTGCCGGTGCCCGTGCTCGTCCTCGCAGGGGAGTACGACGGCGGGCCCAGCCCCGACCGCGCGGCCGAACTCGCCGCGCTCTTCCCCCGCGCGGAGTTCGTCGTCCAGCGGGGCGCGGGCCACTTTCCCTGGATGGACGGCCCCGGCGCCTTCGTCCGTGCCGTCGCCGCCTTCCTCGCCCCCGATGTCAGGAGCGTGCAGGCGGGCGGGATCCGGCTCGCGTACCGCACCTGGGGCGACCCCTCGGCCCCGCCCGTCGTCCTCGCCCACGGGCGAGGCGGGAGCAGCCTGGACTGGACGGACATCGCCGAACGGCTCGCGGCCCGCCACCGGGTGTACGCACTCGACTTCCGGGGCCACGGCCTCAGCGACTGGCCGGGACGCTACTCCTTCGAATTCTTCCGTGACGACCTCCACGCCTTCCTGGAGGCCCGCAACCTCGCCGGCGCCACAGTCATAGGGCATTCGATGGGCGGCGCGGCAGCCCTGCTGCTCGCCGAGCGGCACCCGGCCCTCGTCGGGGCCCTGGTCATCGAGGACGCCCCGGCCCTCCTCCCGCTCGACCCGCCCCGCGCCCCGGCGGATCGGCCGCCGGGCGAGCTCGGCTTCGACTGGCAGGTCGTACCGTCCATCGACGCCCAGCTGAACGCCCCGGACCCGGCCGCACGGGAGTGCCTGGGCGATATCACCGCCCCGGCACTCGTCGTCGGAGGAGCCCGCAGCCACGTCGATCAGAAGCAATTGGCCTGGATGGCAGGGCAGATACCCGCAGGACAGTTCGCCTCCGTCGACGCCGGCCACCTCGTGCACGCCGACAACCCGGAGGCGTTCCTCGCCGCCCTCAGGTCGTTCGGCGTCGGCTGACGGGCCCCGCAGGGCCCGCCGGCCGTACCTCCCGGCGCGTCAGCCGCGGTGGAGCAGGGTCACCATGACCTCGTACAGCGTCGCCTCCGGGTCCGCCGCCCCGCCCTGTGAACGCCAGGCCACGAATCCGTCGGGGCGCACCAGCACGGCACCCTCGGCGGACGTGCCGTGGGAGGCGGCCCAGTCGGCCCCGTTCTCGGGCTCCAGGTCAGCCCCAGAGACCGAGCCGATCCCGAAGGCCTCGAGCGGGACCGACAGCCGCTTCGCCACCTGCTCCGCCGCGGCCCGCCAGTCCGGATACCGGGCATCGCACAACAGTACGAACGACTTCTCGTAGAGATCAAGCGTCGACAGCCGCCCGCCGTCCCGGCGGAGCCACATGTGCGGCGCCCGGGTACCGGCTTCGCCCGTCAGGCCCATGCCTTCCGGCACCACCGGAAGGCCGGGGTCGACGCCCAGGACGGCGCCCCGCACATAGCGGTAGCCGAGTGCGACCGTGAGCATGCCGCCCTTGCGGCCGCCGGCCGGGCCGGGTGAGCCGGCGTACCCCGGGTGGCTGTGCTCTCCCGAACGGGCCGACGCACGCGCGCTCGTGGCCTTCGCCACCGGAAGCCGTTCCGCCTCGTACGTCCGGAGAAGCCCCGGACCCGCCGACTCGTCGATCACGGCGGCCAGCTTCCACGCCAGGTTGTGCGCGTCCTGGATGCCGGTGTTGGAGCCGAACGCCCCGGTGGGGGACATCTCGTGCGCCGAGTCACCGGCCAGGAAGACCCGGCCGGAACCGTACCGTTCGGCGACCCGCTCGGCGGCGTGCCACGGAGCCTTGCCCGTGATCTCGACGTCCAGGTCCGGTGCTCCGACCGCCCTGCGGATGTGCTCCGCGCACCGCTCGTCGGTGAAGTCCTCCAGCGTCTCTCCCCGGTCGGGCCGCCACGGCGCGTGGAACACCCACTGCTCCTCGTTGTCCACGGGCAGCAGCGCCCCGTCCGCGCCCGGGGCGGTCAGATAGCAGACGATGAAGCGCCGGTCGCCCACCACGGAGGCGAGCCGCCGGGAGCGGAACGTGATGCTCACGTTGTGGAAGAGGTCACCGGGACCCGTCCGGCCGATGCCCAGCTGCTCCCTGATGGGACTGCGGGGGCCGTCGGCCGCGACGAGATAGTCGGCGCGCACCGTGGTGTGCTCCCCGGTCTCCCGGTCCTTGACCACGGCGGTGACCCCGTCCGCGTCCTCCTCGAAGGTCAGCAGCTCGGTGGAGAACCTCAGCTCGCTGCCCTGCGCACGGGCATGGGCGACGAGCACGGGTTCCAGGTCGTTCTGGCTGCACAGGCACCAGCCGCTCGGGCTGAACCTGGCGATCCCGCCGCCCGGGTCGATCTCCTTGAACAGCCACTCCTGGTCGTCGCCGGTGAGCGACGCGGCCTGAAGGATTCCGTGATTGTCCGCCAGCACGGACGCGGCGTCCCGGATCAGCCCCTCCGCCCCCGCGGTCCGGAACACCTCCATCGTGCGGACGTTGTTCCCGCGCCCCCGCGGATGTGTCGAGGTGCTGCTGTGCTTCTCCACCAGCAGATGGCGGACACCGAGCCGGCTCAGGAAGAGGGAGGCGGACAGGCCCACCAGGGAACCGCCCACGATGAGGACCGGTACGCGGAGGTCGACGTTCTCGTTCATCAGTTGCTCCAGCTCGGACGCGGGACGGATGCAGTGTCCATGCCCTCGGAGGAGACCTTCGGCCGGGCTTCGGCCGACGCCTCACCTGAACGGTTCATAAATCTCGCGCCGCTCGTACCCGCGTTCCACGATCAGTCGCGGGAGCGATGCCCGCGACGCGGGGGTGGACTTCACATGCCGGCGGGCAGGGACCTGCGCGCTTCCACCGAAACCGACGGATGACGAGAGGCCACGGGACGTGGCCGTCGCACCGTCTCGAAGGAGAGCGAAAGATGACAACCCTCTCGGAACGGATATCTCAGTCCGCCTTCGACGGTTCGAGGCTCCGGGTCATACTGCTGCTGGACCTGCACGACGGCGCCCAGAACCAGTTCCTCGAGGCGTACGAGCACATGCGCAACCAGGTGGCCTCGATCCCCGGACACATCAGCGACCAGCTGTGCCAGTCCATCGAGAACCCCTCGCAGTGGCTCATCACCAGTGAGTGGGAGAGCGCGCCGCCCTTCCTCGCCTGGGTGAACAGCGAGGAGCACGTGGCGACGGTACAGCCCCTGCACAGCTGTGTACGCGACACACGCTCCCTCCGCTTCAGCGTCCTGCGGGAGACCGGGGTCGCGTTCGAGGGCACGCCCGAGCCCGTCAAGGGCCGCCTCCAGTCCGCCCCACGACTGGGCGACGGCGTCGTGCGTCATGCCCTCACCTTCACGGTCAAGCCGGGCACGGAGGAGATGGTCGCGAAGATCCTCGCCGACTACGATTCCCCGCAGTCCCGCGTCGACGAGAACACCCGGCTGCGCCGTACCTCGCTCTTCATGCACGGAAACCGTGTCGTGCGAGCGGTCGAGGTCGAGGGTGACCTCATGGCAGCTCTGCGTCACGTTTCCCGCCAGCCCGAGATCAGGGCCGTCGAGGAGGCCATCAACCCGTACCTGGAGCAGGACCGCGACCTCAGCGATCCCGACTCCGCCCGGATGTTCTTCACCAGGGCCGCACTCCCGACCGTCCACCACGTGACAGCAGGCCGTCACGCTCCCGAGGGCGTGCAGCGGCACTCGCTCTTCTACCAGGCCAAGGAAGGCTGCGGCATGGCACTGGCCCGGCTGCTCGCCGGCCAGGACGAGGAAGCGGCGAACGACGCGTCGAGCCCCGTCGAGAGCAGCACCATCTTCCAGCGCGACGACGTCGTGGTGAGGCTCCTCGAAGTGAGCGGCCCGCTCGGCGCGCAGCCCGCCCAGGCACTCGGCATCGGCGGTCCCCGCAAGGCGGCCATGCTCGGCCGCCTGCTCGACGGCGGTGCCAACGGCATGCCGACCACCGACCAGGAGGCCGCGCGATTCCTCGCACAGGCCGAGATGGAACTGATCACCGACCGTCGGGCCACCGAGTCCTGATACGTCACCGGCAGCGGGGGCCAGCCCGCGCTGCCGGCACACCGCACACCGTGCCTGGAGGAGAACAGCCATGACCACCCACCGGCCTCGCATCGTGGACCTCAGCGAGACTCAGCCCAACCGCAGGCGCGGAGGCGACCTGCGAGCCATGCTCACCCCCACGGCGGTGGGCGCCACCAGCGGCTTCATGGGACTGGCCATCGTCGCCCCGGGAGACCGCATCGGCGAGCACTACCACCCGTACTCCGAGGAGTTCGTGTACGTCGTGGACGGGCTCCTCGAAGTCGACCTGGACGGCGAATCGCACCCGATGCGGCCCGACCAGGGCCTGCTGATCCCGCCGCACGTCCGTCACCGTTTCCGCAACGTGGGTGACGTGGAAGCGCGCATGGTCTTCCACCTCGGCCCGCTCGCCCCCCGGCCCGAACTCGGACACGTGGACACCGAGGTCACGGAGGCCGCGGACCCCAGCGACGGCTACGCGCCGCCAGAACGAACGGGGGCTGCCTCATGACACGGCGCGTGGCCGTCACCGGGGTCGGCGTCGTCGCACCCGGTGGCATCGGAGCCCCGGCGTTCTGGGACCTGCTCGCCAACGGCCGTACCGCGACCCGTGGCATCACGCTGTTCGACCCGGCGCAGTTCCGCTCGCGCATCGCCGCCGAATGCGACTTCGATCCAGTCGTCCACGGCCTCGACGCGGATCTGATCGCGCGTTCGGACCGGTACATCCAGTTCGCCCTGGTGGCGGCCAGGGAAGCGCTGGGCGATGCCGGACTCGACCTCGAGAAGGAGGACCCCTGGCGCATCGGGGTCTCCCTCGGGACCGCGGTCGGCGGCACCACGCGCCTGGAGCACGACTACGTCGCCGTCAGCGGCAGCGGCGCGCGCTGGGACGTCGACCACAAGCCGGCGGGCGCCCACCTGGAACGTGCGTTCGCGCCCAGCACCCTCGCCTCCGCGGTCGCGGAGGAGGTCGGTGCGCACGGGCCCGTCCAGACGGTCTCGACCGGCTGCACCTCCGGCCTCGACGCCATCGGGTACGCCTTCCACTCCGTCGAGGAAGGCCGTGTGGACATCTGTGTCGCCGGAGCGTCCGACACGCCGATCACCCCCATCACGGTGGCCTGCTTCGACGCGATCAAGGCGACCTCGGCGAACAACGACGACCCGGAGCACGCCTCCAGGCCGTTCGACGCCCGCAGGGACGGGTTCGTCATGGGCGAGGGCGGCGCCGTCCTCGTACTGGAGGACCTGGAACACGCCCGCGCCCGCGGCGCGACCGTCTACTGCGAGATATCGGGCTACGCCACATTCGGCAACGCCTACCACATGACCGGGCTGACCACGGAAGGCCTGGAGATGGCCGAGGCCATCAACACCGCCCTCGCGCACGCCCGGCTCGACGGATCGCAGGTCGACTACGTCAACGCGCACGGCTCGGGCACCAAGCAGAACGACCGGCACGAGACGGCCGCGGTGAAACGGGCCCTGGGCGCGCACGCGTACAAGGTGCCGATGAGCTCGATCAAATCGATGGTCGGCCACTCACTCGGCGCCATCGGCGCGATCGAGATCGCCGCGTGCGTCCTGGCCCTCAAGCACCAGACGGTGCCACCGACGGCCAACTACGAGACCGCGGACCCCGAGTGCGATCTCGACTACGTACCCCGCACCGCACGGCCCCTCAAGCTGCGCAGCGTGCTCTCGGTCGGCAGCGGCTTCGGCGGATTCCAGTCGGCTGTCGTCATGACCGGATCAGGCGGGAGGACCCCATGAACATCCCACACCGCCGCTCCGTCATCACGGGGATCGGTGTCGTCGCCCCCAACGGGACCGGCGCCGGTGCTTTCTGGAAGCAGACCCAGGAAGGGGTCAGCGTCCTCGACCTGGTGTCCCGGGAGGGCTGCGAGCACCTCCCGCTGCGCGTCGCGGGCGAGGTCAGGGACTTTGACCCGGTCGCCTTCATCGAGGAGCGCTTCCTCGTCCAGACCGACCGCTTCACGCACTACGCGATGGCCGCCGCCGATCTCGCCCTGGACGACGCACGGCTCGGACGCGCGGACTACGAGGGCACGCCCTTCAAGGTGGGAGTCGTCACCGCTGCCGGCTCCGGCGGCGGTGAGTTCGGCCAGCGCGAGCTGCAACGGCTGTGGGGCGAGGGCTCCCGGTTCGTCGGCCCGTACCAGTCCATCGCCTGGTTCTACGCGGCCAGCACCGGCCAGATCTCGATCCGGGGCGGCTTCAAGGGACCGTGCGCCGTCGTCGCCAGCGACGAGGCCGGCGGCCTCGACGCGCTCATGCACGCGGCGCGATCCATCCGGCGGGGCACGGACGCCGTCGTCGTCGGCGCGGCCGAGGCGCCTCTCGCGCCGTATTCGGTGGTCTGCCAGCTCGGCTACGAGGACCTCAGCCTCTGTGACGAACCCACCCGCGCCTACCGGCCGTTCACCGCGGACGCCTGCGGCTTCGTGCCCGCCGAGGGCGGCGCCATGCTGGTGGTCGAGGAGGAGACCGCCGCCCGCGAGCGCGGTGCGAAGGTCCGGGCCGAACTGGCCGGCCACGCCGCGACCTTCACCGGCGCGGCCCGGTGGGAGGACTCCCGTGCCGGACTGGCCCGGGCGATCGAAGGGGCGCTCCGCGAGGCGGACTGCGCACCGGAGGAGATCGACGTCGTGTTCGCCGACGCGCTGGGCGTGCCCTCGGCGGACCGGGCCGAGGCGCTGGCGATCGCCGATGCCCTGGGCGCGCACGGACGCCGGGTCCCGGTGACCGCTCCCAAGACCGGTATCGGCCGCGCCTACTGCGGAGCACCCGTGCTCGACACCTCCGCCGCGGTGCTCGCCATGGAACACGGCCTCATCCCGCCGACGCCCAACGTCTTCGAGGTGTGCCACGACCTGGACGTGGTCACCGGACGCGCGCGCCCCGCGGAACTGCGGACGGCGCTCGTGCTGAGCCGAGGACTCATGGGCTCGAACGCGGCCCTGGTGCTCCGGCGCCCCACCGACACCCCTGCGTGAGAAGGAGTACTCCCTCATGAACGATCGACTGACGTACGAAGAGCTGGCCACGCTCATGAAGAACGGCGCCGGCCTCACGGTCGACCCGTCGGAGATGGCAGGCCGCCCCGGCTCCGCCTTCGACGAGTACGGCCTCGACTCGCTCGGCCTGCTCGGCATCGTGGCCGCGCTCGAGAACCGGTACGGCCGCCCGCTGCCGGCCGACGCCGACCGGTGCAAGACGCCGGGCGAGTTCCTCGACCTCGTGAACAACACCCCAGTGACAGGAGTCTGACGTGTCCGGACACACCGAGAACGAGATCACCATCGCCGCCCCCCTGGACCTCGTCTGGGACATGACGAACGATCTCGAGAACTGGCCGCAGCTGTTCAGCGAGTACGCGGCCGTCGAGGTGATCGAGCGGGAAGGCCAGAAGACGACCTTCCGCCTCACCATGAAGCCCGACGACAACGGCAAGGTCTGGAGCTGGGTCTCCGAGCGCACCACGGACCGACAGGGACGCAACGTACGCGCCCGGCGGGTCGAGCCCGGTCCCTTCCAGCACATGGACATCCGGTGGGAGTACTCGGAGGTCCCGGGCGGCACGCGCATGCACTGGCGCCAGGACTTCGCGATGCGCCCCGACGCACCGGTCGACGACGCCTGGATGACCGACAACATCAACCGCAACTCGCGTGTCCAGCTGGAGCTCATCCGCGACAAGATCGAGCAGCGCGACCGGGAGCGCCGCTCCGCCTCGGTTCCCGCCAACTGATGCCCGAAAGGCAGCAAGATGCACCACGCACTGATCGTCGCCAGGATGGCGCCCGAGTCCGCGCCGGACATCGCGAAGCTGTTCGCGGCCTCCGACAACACCGACCTGCCGCACCTCGTGGGCGTCAACAGGCGCACCCTGTTCCAGTTCGGTGATGTCTATCTCCACCTGATCGAATCGGAGCGGCCCCCGGGCCCGGAGATCGCCAAGGTGACCGAGCACCCGGAGTTCAGGGCCGTCAGCGACCGGCTGACCGCCTTCGTGAGCCCGTACGACCCGGAGACCTGGCGCGGTCCGAAGGACGCGATGGCGCAGCAGTTCTACCGGTGGCAGAGCGACGGCTCCGCCTGACACACGGATGATCGCCCCGGGTCCGGCACCTCAGTGCCGGACCCGGGGCGATCGCTGTGCGTCCGAGCCGGGCTACGGCACGGCGCACTCGAACGCGTGCAGGTACGCGTTCACGGGGTGGACCTCGCCCACCAGCAGGCCGGCGTCGGACATCCGCCCCACCAGGCTCTCCCGGGTGTGCTTGGCACCCCCCACGTTGAGCAGGAGCAGCAGGTCCATGGCGGTGGTGAACCTCATCGACGGGGAGTCGTCCACGAGATTCTCGATGATCACCACACGGGCGCCCGGGCGGGCCGCGGCGACCACGTTGCGCAGGGTCCTGCGGGTGCTCTCGTCGTCCCATTCGAGGATGTTCTTGATGATGTACAGATCCGCCTCGACGGGGATGTCCTCGCGGCAGTCGCCGGGCACGATCCGTACGCGCTCCGCGAGCACGCCGCCTTCCCGCAGCCTGGCGTCCGCACGCGCCACGACGCCCGGCAGGTCCAGAAGCGTTCCGCGGACCGACGGGTGCTTCTCCAGCAGACTCGCGAGAACGTGCCCCTGGCCGCCGCCGATGTCGGCGACGGAGGACACGCCTGTGAGATCCAGCAGATCGGCGACGTCCTGCGCGGACTGCACGCTGGAGGTGGTCATCGCCCGGTTGAACACCTGGGCGGACTCGCCCGCGTCCTGGTGGAGATACTCGAAGAAGCCCTTGCCGAACGTATCGGGGAAGACACTCGCGCCGGAGCGCACCGCGTCGTCGAGCCGCGGCCAGACCTCCCAGGTCCACGGCTCCGTGCACCACAGGGAGATGTAGCGCAGGCTGTTCGGGTCGTCCTCGCGCAGCAGCCGTGACATCTCGGTGTGGACGAACTTCCCGTCCGCCGTCTCCTCGAAGATCCCGTAGCAGCACAGCGCGCGCAGCAGCCGTCCCAGAGGCACGGGCTCGGCGTCCACGATCAGGGCGAGCTCCGCGGCCGACACGGGCGTCTCGCCCAGCGCGTCGGCCACACGCAGCCTGGCCGCCGCGCGCACGGCAGCGGCGCAGGCAGCACCGAACGCGAGCTCCCGGAGCCGCATGGACGGCGGCGGGGTCTGGGCGGCGGAGACCGGGGGAGCGGTGAGGGGGGCCGCGACAGGGGTGGTGTGGGGGGTGGGACTCACGGTGGTCATACCGACTCGTTTCTCCTTGTGCGGTGGTGAGCCGTCATCCGGCACACATCCCGGCCGGGACGGATGTCCCGCAGGTGTTGCTCACGAACGTGTTGCCGGTACCCGAGGTGTCACGGTTGGCGAGGTCGGCCGGCTTGTTGCCCTGAACGAGGTTGCGGCTGATGGTGTTGTCGGTGTTGAGCGCGCCCACGAAGCTCTTGAACAGCAGGATGCCGCCGGAGAGCGGGGTCGAGCCGACGTTGTCCCGGATGACGTTGGAACGTACGACCGTGGCCTCGCTGCCGGTGAGGACGATGCCGGATCCCTGGATCGCGGACAGACGCGGGGTCGCCGGACAGAACTTGTTGTTCTTGACGATCCGGTTGCCGCTGATCGTCATCGCCCCTGCCGCGGGCTTCGACTCGTCACCCACGACGAAGACCCCGCTGCAGTTGCCCGTCAGCGTGTTGCCTTCGACGACGAGGTTCCGCACCCGGCGGGCGGTGACACCGATGCGGTTCCCGCTCACCGAGTTGTCCAGGACGGCCGTCCCCCCGGTGTCGGTCGCCCCGCCCTCCTCGCTGACCGAGTTGGCGACGAAGATGCCCGCGTCCCCGTTCCCGGTGGCGGTGTTCTGCCGGAAGTCACCGCGGGTCGACCGCTCCTGCGCGATACCCCAGGTGCCGTTGTCACGCGCGGTCACCTTGCGGACGCTGAGCCCGTCGGTCCAAGACGCCCAGACGCCGCTCTCGTCGAAGCCCGAGACGGTCAGCGAGCGGATGCTGACATCGTCGACGGTACGGCCCTTGGTCCCGATGACGCAGATGCCGTTCCCGCCGGCGGCACAGGCGTTGGCGGCCTTGGCGCCGTCGGCCGCCGGCGGTGTGATGACCGTCCGGCCACCGGTGCCGAGCAGCGTCAGCCCCGGCTTGGTGACAAGGACGCTCTCGCGGTACGTGCCGGGCAGGACGACGATGGTGTCGCCGGAGCGCGCGGCGTCCACGGCGGCCTGGATCGAGTCGCCCGGGCGCACCACATGATCACCGGGTCCTGCCGCGGCGGAGGGAACGGCCGCGAGACCCAGCGCCGTGGCTGTGGAGACGGTGATACCCGCCAGGCATTTCATGTGTCTTTTCCTCATGAGCCGAAGCTATGGGCGATCAACCTCGGGTGCCACGCAAGGTGCGCGTATGGATACAAGGCGTGCCTGAATGGCTTACTGCGTCCGCGCCCGTCTGCCGCGCGGCCGTAGCGTGGCCCCCATGACGGGCGAGCGCGATCTTCGAACACTGCTGCACGGCATGCGGCCGGAGCTGAACCCCGGCCGCTACGTCTATACGACTGTGCCCGACGGCGAGGTGCCCACCGGCGTCACCCCGGTGGTCACCGTCTCCGAGCAGGAAGGACTGACCCTCGTCCTCCCCGAAGCGCAAGCTGCGGCGTCAGGGCTGGCGTACGACTTCGTCGCCGGTTGGATCACGCTCCGTGTGCACTCCGCGCTGGACGCCGTCGGGCTGACCGCCGCGGTCTGCCTGGCCCTCACGGACGCGGGGATCAGCTGCAACGTGGTCGCCGGATACCATCACGACCACCTGTTCGTCCCGTACGCCCGCGCGGCCGATGCGGTCCGGGCGCTCGAAGCGCTCGCCGCCGAGTCCGGGTAGGAGTGCCCGGCTCCGCAACGTGAGCCGGGACACGTAACATGGCCCCCATGTCCTTCCTCCGCCGCCGTAGCGCCGCCACACCCGCGGGCCCGGACTTCGACGTCCTGGCCATGGACCCGGGGGACTGGCCCGGCAACCTCGGCGCCGGTCTGCTCCCCGCGCCCGACGGGAGCTGTCAGGGCGTGTTCCTGCGCTACGACCTGTTCGGCGGACGTGGCCCCGCGATGATCATCGGCAATCTCCCGGAGGGTTCACCGGCCCGTGAGACCGAGGAGGGCCAGGTCCCCTTCGAGGTCGCCCAGCTGCTCCTCGCGCTCGAGAACGACGAGCCGGTCGAAGTGACCGGCACCGAGGACGTGCCCGTCATGCAGGGTGACAGCCTGCTGATCGTGCGCCGCGTCAAGCTCTCCGAGAGCCGGATCTCCTGTGTCCAGTTCGACCGGAGCGACGGCGTGCTCGTCACCATCGCCAGCTGGGACCGGCCGATCACCGACGATCTGTACGCCCTGCTGAAGCCACTTCCCGCGGAGCTGTTCCAGCAGGGGTGAAACGTCCCTGCGTGAGCAGCCGTGTCACCCGCGCCGCCGACGTCCCGAACCCCGTGGGACCGCTGATGTGCCACGGGGTCCCGGTGCCCCGGCGAAGATCCTCCTCACGGTAGCGCCGGCAGTCCCGGTGCCAGATCAGGATCCCCGCCATCCAGTGCTGGAGTTCCAGCACATAGCCGGCCAGGACCTCCCTCGCCTCAGCGTCCAGGTCGAAGTCGTCGTAGAGCACCGGCAGTTCCTGATCGGCGACATGCTGGAACTGGCGCATCCGCGAATTCATCAGGTCGTGCACGATCGCGACCCCCGTCGGATAGTCCACCCCGAAGAAGTTCTGGACGACCAGGACCCCGTTGTGCACCTCGCCCTCGTACTCGATCTCCTTCTGGTACGAGAACAGGTCGTTCAGCAGGCATGCGTAGTCCGCCGCCGCGTTCTCCAGGGAACGCATCGGGCCGCTGCGGTAGACGGCGTCAGGCACCTTCCTGCCGTGACCCAGCCGGCACAGGCTCATCGTGAGATCCGAACCGAACGTCGCCCGGCGCATCTCCATGTAGTCCACCGGATCGGGAATCCGGTTCTGCGCCTGGTTCGCCAGCTCCCACAGCCAGCTCGCCGTCATCGACTCCACCGCCTCCCGGAAGGTACGGCGCGCGCCCTCGTCCATCGGCCCCGCCGTCCGCCGCCAGAGGTCCGCCAGCCCACGCTCCAGCGCGTTGACCGGCTCGGGCACGGACGATCCGTCCAGCGGCATGAACAGCGACAGCCGCTCGTTGGCCAGCCTCGCCCCCGCGAGATCACGCGTCCTGCCGTGCACCACCGGGAACCAGTCGTCGCCGTATGTCCCCCAGGTCAGCCACCCCGAGGACAGATCGAGCTCGTCCGGGGTCGCGTCCGGATGCAGCCCCGCCGCACAGAGGGGCAGATCGGTCGCGAGGAGCCGCTGCTCGTCCCAGATGTGCGAACCGGGCACGCCCGGCTGAGCCTCCAGCAGCCCCATCCGGCGTGACCAGTCCACGATCCGTACGCGCGCCCCGTCCAGATGCGGGCTCAGCGTCGTGCTGAACGGCATGTCGAAGTCCGGCAGCAGCGACGGACCGACGTGCTGGTACGGGACGTGCGTATTGCTGCGCAGCCGGAACGATTCGGAGCGGGGGGTGAGACGGAGCGAGGCCGCCGCCATGCCGAAGCCGGGAACGCTCTCACCCGCGCCGCCGCCGTTCATGTAGCGACTGGAGCGCATGTGCCACTCGTGGCCGCCGGACTGCCAGTCCTGAAGACCCTTGACGTACGCCAGGACGGCGACCGTCTCGTCGGGGGCGAGGCCCTTCTCGGCGCAGAGCGGGCCGAGTTCGGTGAGGGCGGTGTTCTCGAACTGCTGCAGGCGCGACGTGAGCAGATCATTGACCGCCTCGGCCGCCTCCTGGGTCGAACAGCCGAGGAACCTCTCCAGGACCAGCACGCCGTTGCTGTTCTCCCCCTCGTCCTCGACCTCGCGCTGGTACGAGAACAGGTCGTTGCGCAGATGCACAGCGTCGGAGAAGGCGTCCCTCAGTACCCGCAGCGGGCGCGAACCCGCCACCGCGTCAGGAACCTCCGCGGCGGCCGCGTACTCCACCAGGCCTGCCGACCACGGCGCTCCGCCCACCTTGCGGCGCATCTCGATGTACTCGACGGGGTTGGCGATCCGCCCCTCGTTGATGTTCGAGAGCTCCCACAGCGACTCGTTGAGCAGATTCTCCGTCGCCTCGGCGAACCTTGCCCGCCAGGCATCCGACATGGAGGGCACGGTCCTCGCCCAGAGGTCGGCCAGTCCCGCCTCCACCGGATTGGCCGGCTCCGGTGTCGCAGCGCCACGCTCCATCGGCATGAAAGCCGGCAGACGGTCCAGATACCGCTTCCCGCCCTCACGGTCCGGAGTGCGTTTGAACAGCTCCAGGAAATGGTCGTCGAAGAAGAAGACCCACACATACCAGTCGGTCACCAGGGACAAGGCCTCGGCCGAGCAGTCCGGGTGGGTGTACGCACAGAGCAGCGCGTAGTCGTGGGATTCGAGGTCCTTCTCCTCCCAGATCCCGGAACCCTCCAGCATCCCCATTCCCCGCGCCCACTTCCGGGTGTGGCTCCGGGCAGCCTCCAGATGAGGATTGAGACGCGCCGGGTACGGCACGTAGAAGTCCGGCAGTGAGAAGGGCTGTGCCATGTGCGTCCGGCCTTTCCGAGAACTCCGCGCGGTCCACTCGGACCGGTCCTGTCGGCGCCAGCACTACCCCTCGGCCATACGGGGCACGCACAGCGCGAAATAGTCACACAAACCCAGGCCCGGTGGCACGCTGCACTCTTGACTCGCCGACACCTCCCGCAACAGAGTGTGCGCCGACCGAAGAACACGGGGGAGCGCCCCCGGGAACCGCTCAGCCCCCCCGGCCCAAGAAGGGTTGTCATGACGTCGAAGCAGAGGATCAGACTCGCCCTCGCACTGACCACCGCGGGGGCGCTGAGCGTGGCGCTCCTCTCCCCGGCCGCGGCCGGAGCGGACACCGTACGGCCGGACTGCCCGCGCGGACTGGCCTGCGACTGGGTCCCCGCGGCCTACCAGCAGACCGGCGACCCGGCGGACAAGGAGACCTACGGCAACTACGACACGGCGAACCGGCCGAAGAGCAACGCCATCAAGTACATCGTCCTGCACGACACCGAAGTCGACTACGACACCACCCTGAAGATCTTCCAGAACCCCGCCAACCAGACCTCCGCCCACTACGTGGTGCGTTCGGCCGACGGCCATGTCACACAGATGGTGAAGAACAAGGACGTCGCCTGGCAGGCGGGCAACTGGTACGTCAACTCCCACTCCATCGGCATCGAGCAGGAGGGCATCGCTGCCGAGGGTGCCACGTGGTACACCCCCGAGATGTACCGCTCGACCGCACGACTGGTACGTCACCTGGCCGCGAAGTACGACATCCCGCTCGACCGTCAGCACATCCTCGGCCACGACGGAGTGCCTCCGACCAGCGCGGCGGGCACCCAGAACATGCACTGGGACCCGGGCCCCTACTGGGACTGGAACCGCTTCATGGCGCTGCTCGGCAGGACAACAGCGCCGAGCGCCCCCAGGAGCAGCGAACTGGTCACCGTCAGCGCGGATTTCAACGGGAACCAGCAGGAGTTCCGCGACTGCGAGAAGAGCGTCGATCTGCCCCGGCAGGGCAGCAGCGCGGTCCCGCTGCACACCGGGCCGTCCGAGGACTCTCCGCTCTTCTCCGACCCGGGACTGCACCCGGACGGCTCGCCGGGTACGAACTGCGCCGCGGACTGGGGCAGCAAGATCAGCGCCACTCAGCAGGCCGTCGTCGCGGGCAAGGCTCCCGGCTGGACGGCGATCTGGTGGTACGGCGAGAAGGCGTGGTTCCGCACTCCGTCGGGGACCCGGGTCGTCAGCCCCACATCCGGCCGCGTCGTGCGGCCGAAGGCGGGCAAGGGGGAGGTGCCGGTGTACGGCGTCGCCTACCCGGAGAAGGCGGAGTACCCCACGGACTTCGTCAAGCCGACCGTGGGCAGCCCCCTCGTCTACACCATCAAATCGGGGCAGGCCTTCCCCGGCGGTGGCGAGGCACCCAACGGCTACTTCTACGCACCGACGATCGACTCCTCGAAGCCGTACGACCACACGAACTTCCGCGGAACCCAGACGTACGTGACGGTCCAGATCGGCCACCGGATCGGCTTCGTGAAAGCGTCCGACGTCGATGTCGTGCGAGCCCGGTCATGAACCGGTTCTGAGACAGAGAAACAGCGCGCTGCGGGACCCATGTGTCGGCACCGGTCCCGCAGCGCGCTTCCCCCGTCCGTCAGGCCGGTCGACCCGGCGTGGTCAGCGTGTGCCCACCGCCGCGCGCACGGCCCGCCGGGCCATGGCGCAGTCGTCGTGCAGCCTGCGCAGCAGCAGCCTCTGCTCCTCGCTGGAGGTCAGAACACCCTGCCGCGGCTGGCCGCCGCCGGCCGGCGCGCCTTCGCGCATGGCCCGCTGGACAGCCGTCTCGTACGTACGGATCTCCCGGGTCAGCACGATCATGAGGTTGACCAGGAAGGCGTCACGGGCTGCGGCACCGGCCGCCTGCGCGAGCTGGCTGATCTGGCGCCGCGCCGCTGGTGCGTCGCCGAGCACGGCCCAGAGCGTCGCCAGGTCGTACCCCGGCAGATACCAGCCGGCGTGCTCCCAGTCGACCAGCACGGGCCCGGTGGGCGGCAGCAGGATGTTCGAGAGCAGTGCGTCGCCATGACAGAACTGCCCCATGCCCTGTCGGCCGCCCGCGTGGGCCAGACCGTGCAGAAGCTTCTGGAGGTCACCCAGATCACGATCGGTGAAGAGCCCCAACTCGTGATAGCGGGCGATGCGCGAGGCGTAGTCCAGGGGCGCCTCGAACAGCCCGGACGGCGGCCTCCAGGCGTTGATCCGGCTGACCGCTCCGAGCACGGCCCGCAGATCCGCACGGGGCGGCGCCTCCGCCGGATGCCTTGTCAGCGCCGCGACCCGTCCGGGCATCCGCTCGATCACCAGGGTGCAGTTCTCCGGGTCCGCGGCGATGAGCCGCGGGGCCCGGACCGGCGGGCGGTGCCTGACGAAGGCGCGGTATGCCGCTATTTCGTGGCGGAACCGCTCCGTCCACGCGGGGGAGTGATCGAGTAAACACTTGGCCACCGCGGTCGCGCGGCCGGTGGTGCCCACGATGAGGACCGAGCGCCCGCTGCGGCGCAGCACCTGCACGGGATTGAACTCCGGGCAGATGCGGTGGACGGAGGCGATGGCCATCCGCAACTGCGCGCCCTGGGCGCCGGACAGGTCCAGTCTTCCGCTGAGCGGTTGGGAGCCCGGCCCCGCCGCCCGCCGGGTCCGACCCGTGGCGGACGCCGGTGACGCGGCGCGGGGGTCGAGATACGGCCCGCCGCCCGCCCCCAAGGGACGAAGCGGCCGGGGCGGGGCGGACACGGAGGACGATGCTGTGTACATGGCGAGACAGATCCCTTCGTGCGCCGACAAGTTACGTGCGCCGCCCCGGCCGGCGGCCGTTCGGCACCCTGGGGAGTACCTAGGGCTGCCGGGCGGGGTGGCGCATTCCTACCTGACACCGGCCCGCGGGTGGCACAACATCTAGCGACCCCTGGCGAACCCTGGCGAATATTCGCCCGGCATCCTCTGGGGGGCTAGGGTCAAGTCAGCCGAGAACCTGGGGGCTTGACGTGACCGGAGAACCCAACACCCGTCTTTCCGACCTGTTCGGCCTGGCCGGCTGGTCCAAGGGCGAACTCGCGAGAATGGTGAACAGGCAGGCGGCGGCCATGGGCCACCTCCAACTCGCCACCGACACCTCGCGGGTGCGGCGCTGGATCGACATGGGGGAGTCCCCCCGCGATCCCGTGCCCGAGGTGCTGGCAGCTCTGTTCACCGAGCGGCTCGGCCGTGTCGTGACCATCGAGGACCTCGGGTTCGGCCGGCGCGGGCGTGTGGGGAAGCGGCGAAAAGCCGGGACGGAAGACAATCCCGACGGCTTGCCGTGGGCGCCCGAACGGACGGCAGCGGTCCTCACCGAATTCACGGGAATGGACCTCATGCTCAACCGACGCGGCTTGGTGGGCGCGGGCGCCGCGCTCGCCGCTGGCTCAGCAATCACCGGCGCCATGTACGACTGGCTGCACTCCGAGCCCGCTCCCGCGGCCCGGGCCACCCGCCTCAACGATCCTCTGTACGCCGACAACGCCGGCTTCGATCTGTACGAGGCCGCCCCCATCGGATCCGAGGAGATCGAGGCCCTCGAGCGCTCGGTCGAGGTGTTCCGTGCCTGGGACGCCTCCAGAGGCGGCGGTCTCCAGCGCAAGGCTGTCGTGGGCCAGCTCAACGAGGTGGGCGGCATGCTCGCCTACCACCACCCGGAGCATCTGCAGCGCCGCCTCTGGGGCGTGGCCGCCAACCTCGCGGTCCTCGCCGGCTGGATGTCCCACGACGTCGGCCTCGAGCCCACCGCCCAGAAGTACTTCGTGATCGCGGCCCACGCGGCGCGCGAGGGCGGCGACCGCCCCCGTGCGGGGGAGGCGCTCTCCCGCGCCGCCCGCCAGATGGTGCACCTGGGCCGGCCGGACGACGCCCTGGACCTCATGAAGCTCGCCAAGTCCGGTTCCGGGGAGGAGACCCTGCCCCGTACCCGGGCGATGCTGCACACCATCGAGGCCTGGGCGCAGGCGTCGATGGGGCGCGGGCAGGCCATGCGGCGCACACTCGGCGAGGCCGAGGAGCTCTTCGTCTCGGACAAGGGCGATGTTCCGCCGCCGAGCTGGATGCAGATGTTCGACGAGGCGGACATGCACGGGATGCAGGCCCTGGCCTTCCGTACGCTGGCCGAGCACGACCCGGGCGCGGCCTCCACTGCCCAGCGTCATGCCAAGCAGGCGCTCGATCTGCGGATCAACGGTCGCCAGCGATCCAAGATCTTCGACTACATCTCACTCGCCTCGGCATGCTTCATCGCCAACGACCCCGAGCAGGCCGATCGTTACGCCAGGCTCGCCCTGGTGTCGATGGGAGAGACGTCCTCGCACCGGACCTGGGACCGGCTGCGCGAGATGTACCGGCTCACCGGACAGTTCGCGGGATACGGCAAGATCGAGGACCTGCGCGAGGAAATCGAAGTCGCCCTGCCTCCACGCGCGTCCACCAAGAAGGCCAAAGGCTCTCAGATCTGATCCAGGGCCTGTGGCAGACGAACGCGGGGAACTCTCCGCAGGACGGTCAGGGTTGGCTCATGCCTCGACGCGGGCCACCAGCACGCAGGCATCGTCGAGCCGTTCTGCGGAACCGAGCTCCTTGACCACGGCCCGTACGCAGTCCTGTGCCGTACGGGCCTGCGCGAACCGAGGCGCCAGCCCCAGCAGCATGTCCGGGCCGGCACTCAGGTCGCTCCCGCCTGCGAGCCCGCCGGTGTGCAGTACGAGCACGTCGCCCGGCAGGAGATCCACCTGGTCCTGCTCGTAGGTGACTCCCGATGCCGCCCCCAGCAGCACTCCGTCCGGTGAGGGCAGAGGGCGCCCCACCCCGTCGCGGAACAGCAGCGGTGCGGGGTGCCCTGCCTGTGCCCAGTCGAGCGTGCCGGTCTCCGGATCGAAGCGGCAGCACACCGCACTGCCCAGGGCAGGCTGTGCCGAGCATTCGATCAGCTGGTTGAGATGGCCCATGACCGGCCCGGGGCCGACGCCTGCCACAGCCATGCCGCGCAGCGCGCCGAGCAGCATCGCCATGGCCGAGGTGGCCGGGATACCGTGGCCGGTGAGGTCACCCACGGTGAGCAGGGTTCGTCCGTCCGGGAGCGGCAACGCGTCGTACCAGTCGCCGCCGATGAGGTCGCTCGACCCCGACGGCAGGTAATGCGCGGCGATGTCCAGTCCGCTTGCGCCGTGGCCCGGTATCGGCAGCGAGCCGTGCCACGGCGGAAGGACGGCTTCCTGGAGCTCCACCGCGATCCGGTGCTCGGCCCGGG
This sequence comes from Streptomyces sp. NPDC102441, assembly GCF_044765585.1. NCBI lineage: Bacteria > Bacillati > Actinomycetota > Actinomycetes > Kitasatosporales > Streptomycetaceae > Streptomyces > Streptomyces sp. NPDC102441. Next base: position 121,969 of record NZ_JBIWKH010000005.1, on the reverse strand, counting down.
CCATCTCCTCCTGCCGCCGCAATGTGTCCCGTGTCCTGCTCACCACGTGCTGGCTGCGCCGCAGCCTGCTGACGTCGCGCAGGACCGCCCACATGGAAGCGGTGCAGCCGTCCGCGTCGAGTACGGGTTCGCCCATCATGTGCAGTGTGCGCATCCCGCCGTCGGGCAGCAGGATCCGGAATTCGCCGTCTATCGGCCTGCCGTCCACCAGGCAGTCGGTCACCATCGATGTCAGGAGAGGCTGGTCCTCCGCGAGGAGAACGGACGGCAGCTCGTCCAGGGACAGCGCTCCTGCCCCCGGGGCCCTGCCGAAGATCTGGTAAAGCTCGTCGGACCAGCTGACCTCGTCCGTGAGCAGATTCCATTCTGCGCTGCCCACCCGGCTGAGGAGCGAGCCCGTCGGCGCCCCGGCCGGCGTCGTGGAGTGCTCTCCCACGGGCTCCGCGCCCGTGGCGTGGGAGATGCCGTCCCTGAGCTGTCCCAGATGCTCGCCGAGGTCGTCGAGCTGATGGACGGCGAGCTCACATAGTGCCCGCTGCCAGCGCTGCTGGGGATCGTCGTCGTCGATCACGGAGGTGTCGCGCCGCACGGCGTCCATGTCGCCGCGCAACAGCAGGGTCCGGTTGATCAAGGCGTCGACGGCGTCCCGCTCGGGCGGCTGTGGGGCGGGGCGGTCCGCAAACAGATGGGACGGCATCTGGATACTCCGATACAGGCGGTACGGCCGGTTCGTGGGGTGGACCGAACTCGACTGTGGCACAGGCTGCGGGGCCCCGTAAGGGGTTTGGCAACACCCGACACGTTCTTGCTTCCGGCATATGCCATCGGCTGAGCTGGGCGGGGGTCCGCCGAACACCCTTGCCCCTGGAGGGGAGTTGACGCAAGTCGCCGGGCGTGAACGCCTAGGCGTGCGCCCGCGCATGCGACCCCGCACGGCTCGTACCGGCTGGGATCAGGGCATATGCGCAGGCGCGTGGTGCGGTGGATGGGTGATGGGGTGTCGCCGGCTCCGCCGCGAGCCGATGGAGCGTTCGAGGGTGCGGCCAGGCGTGCGTCGTCCGTCCGTTCGAGACGTGGGGTGAGTGGCGGTCCCCGGCCCGCGGTCCCGGGGTGTCCGGTCGCGGGAATGGTGGCGCACCCGTGTGCGTTGTGCGGACCGGAATCGAAAACGACACCCGTTCCCAGCCTGGGGGTGAGGTCGAATCCCTGTATGGAGGTCCCATGGCACGCAGCGAGACCAGGCCCGTCGTCCTGCTCCGATCCACGGCTGGAACCGGCCATACGTATGTGACGCGGAAGAGCAGGCGCAACGACCCCGACCGCCTGGAACTGCGGAAGTTCGACCCGGCCGCGGGTCGTCACGTCACGTTCCGTGAGACCCGCTGACGGCCGGCTGCACGACCTGCCCGCCGTCGGTGATGGCGGTCCGGCCTGCCCGGTCGTGGTGTGGATCACACAGCGGGGGCCGGATTCACGGGAACGCCGGACAGTGGTTTATCGTTCATCTATAGGTCGGAGTGAGCGGCCGGAAGCCGCCGGGTGGCGGTCCGCCTTCGGCTCCGCACACAAGCCGCCCCGGCTGGATTCCCCCGATCCGGCCGGGGCTTCTCCTTTGGGCTCCCCCTGCTGTGCCGCCCGGCCCGGTGCTCAGATGATCCGGGTCAGATCGGCCGCGTAGTGCTCGATGGCAGGCCGGTACTGCCGTACGTGCGGACTGTCGCTCGTCGTCGCCACCAGGCGCAGCAGGAGCTGCATGGCCTCGTGATGCTCGCCGGTGTTGAACAGGGCCATGGACAGGAAGGTCCTCAGCGCTCCGTCGTCCGGGAATTCCGACACGCCGCCCCGGAGCGTCTCGACGGCCTGCCCGAACCTGCCCAGGACGCGATAGGTGCTGCCGAGACCGAGGAGTGCTCCGCGGCGTTCCTCCTCGGTGAGGTCCTCGCTCTGCAGACTCCGCTCGTAGTACGGGACGGCCTCGGCCTCCAGCCCGAGCACATCGTGGACCCACGCGGTCTGATACGCGACGTCCGCCGCGTCGGGGAACGAAGAGGTGAGGGAGAGGAGGCGTTCCCTGGCCTGTTCGGGATGGCCTTCTTCCCGCAGCCGCACGGCTGCCGCCAGCAGTTCGTCCTTCTTCTGTGCGCTCATGCCCACATGGTCGCACCCGGCCCGGGGTGTGGCCGCCGGGGTTGGGGGCATCCGTTCCGCCATGACTGCAGAGGCGGACCCCGGTGCACGACGCAGACGTATGGGACAACTACTGCTGCGCGCGGCGGTGCTGGCTGCGGCGTTCGCGGCGCTTGTCGCGTTCTCCGTGCTCCTGGCGAAGGTGACGCTCACACCGTCACCGGCGTCGGAGGGCATCGTGACGTCCAACCTGAAGCCGGGGCGGTCGCTGCGGCAGTACGCGGAGGAGTACACCTTCCTCGCCGCGTGCAAACAGGCGGGCGGAAATCTTCTGCTGGGCGCCCCGTTCGGCGTGCTGCTGCCGATCCTGGTGCCGCGTCGGCTCCGGATGCTCCGGATGACCGTGCTGACGGTGCTGGTCATGGCGGTCGTCGAGCTCGCCCAGGGAGCGCTCGTGGCGGGACGAGCCTTCGACGTCGACGACGTGATCCTCAATACCGCCGGCGCGCTGCTGGGATACGCGCTGGTGGGACGGCGCATCAGCCACCGCTACCACGCTCTCTCCGACGAGCCGGCCGCGGCGGACAAGCCGACGCCCGGACCGCGTACGCCCGGCAGGACCGAGCCGGCGGCCAGGCGCAGGACGAATCCGGCCACAGCATCAAAGGCCGGCACCAAGGCGAAGGCCGGCACCAAGGCGAAGGCCGGCGCCGAGACGAAGCCCGGCACCAAGGCGAAGGCCGGTGGCAGGCCCGGGTCCGGCTCCGCCGCACGCCGGAGCGCGTCCGCGCCGGTGGCACGCGGACGCGCTCTGTTCGACAGGTTGCGCGGCCGGCGGGAGGGCCCGGGCGGGGGAGCGCCCGGAGCCCGCCGGCGCGGAGCCTAGAGCGCCGGGTAGGCGTTCGTCATGAGCTCCTGGAACTGAGCGGAGAACCACTTGCCGGAGACCGGCGCGTCGGGCAGTGCCCCGGACGGGTTGTTGCCGTTGCGGACGTTACCTTCGTACGTCGGGTCGCACATCCGGTCGAAGCCCTTGCCCTCGTCGTTCGGGATCTCCTCGCTGGAGCCGTCCGACTCCCCCGGGGGCTTCATCCAGACGTACGCGTCGATCCCGGCGGCGGGTGCCGCCTGCGGCCGTTCGCCGAGACCGGCCCCGGCCTGGTTGCACCAGTTCCCCAGGTGGATGCGCCGGTCGTAGCGGCCGCCGTCCACATAGGTGTCGACACTGGTCGTGGCTCCCGGACCCGTCGGCCGGTCCGCGCCGCCCCAGCCGTTGCGCGAGGTGTCGATCAGCATGCCGACGTCGGAGTTGAAGCCGACCGAGACCAGCTCGTCACGGAAGGCCTGGGCGTAGGACTGCTCGTCCGTGTAGCGGTTCCAGTCGACCCACTTCGACTGACGCACGGATGTGCCGTTGACGGAGTCGTCGATGGAGAAGTGGTCCTCCGTCGTCGCGCCGTAGTTGGCGGTGTTGGTGATGAAGCCGTGCACGTCGTCGACGGTGGCGCCCTCGGTCGTCGCCGCTTCCTTGAAGATGTCGGCGGTGGGGCCGAAGTTGTCGTCCCAGCCGATCCAGCCGTGGTGCCCCGCGTCGATGTAGTTGTAGACGTTCGGAGCGTTGCCGAGCTTGTCGAGCGCGTAGCCGACTCCCTTCTGGTAGTTGCCGTTGGCCTTCATCACGTCGCACTCCGGCGTGGCGGTGGGACGGCCGCCGGCGTTGGTGATGAGGTTCGGCAGGGAGTCGATCTCGACGGTGGTGACGATACGCAGGGCCGCGTACTTCTCGTCGGCGAAGATGGCTGCGATCGGGTCGATGTACTCGGTCTTGTAGCGGTCGATCTCGGTGGGGCCGAGTTCGCCGTTGGAGGCGAGCGCCGAGCAGTCGCGTCCAGGCAGGTTGTAGATGACCGCCTGGAAGACGAGCTCGCCGGAGCCCTTCTGGGCCAGGGCCTCGTCCAGGTGGTCACGCAGGCTCATTCCGCCGTTGGCGCCCTCGATGGCGGCGATGCGGTCGAGCCACACGCCGGTCGGCTGGTCGGAGACCCGGCTGCCACCCGGTTCGGCGGCGGCGTTGGCCGACCACTCCGGGTTCACGTAGACCTTGGCGCCCTCGTACGGGTTGTCGACCTCGGCCGCGGCGGTCTGGCCCGCCGCCGCTGTGGAGTTACCGAAGGGGGCAACCGCGGTGGCGGTGCCCGCGGCTGCGGCGACGAGTGCTCCCGCCGCTATGAGCGCAAATCGGGATCGGCGCAGGGTGGTGCGGCTCGTGCGGCTCATACGAATTCCGTTTCCTCAGCTGTCGAGGGCGCGCAGATGATCACGCAGCCCGATTCCGTACGGGGTGGGGGTACCGTCGTAGTCGCTGATCAAGGACGGGCCGGGTCGTGGTCCCAGGTGTTCCGGACCCGTCCGGGAGTCCTGGTCGCCGAACCCTGCCCAAACCCGGTCGGCGAAGCCGGCGGGGGCAGGTGTTCACGCCGATCTCGCCTGCGGCGAAAGGGACTTCGGCCCGACCGGTGCGAGCGGGGTTCGAGCGTCCTCGTTCGCACAGATGGTTGAGTTGTGGGTGTGTCATGCGGCGATGGGCGGTGCTGCGTGCCCGCGGGCGCCCATGGTCCGTGCCGTCCGCGTGCCGCGGATCCAGGGTTCAGGCCAAGCCGGTACTCCTCGTTCGGGGACACAGGAACGGGTTCGGGCGTCTCGGCCGACGCCCGCCCGCACAGAGGCGCGCCTGTGGTTCCGGACGCCCGTTCCGGGCGGTCCGGCGGGGGGACGGAAGATCCGCCGGACCGGTGGAGCCGGTCGGATCCGTGGTGCGGGGCTCGTTGCCGAGCCTGGCGACGCCGGCGTGGGGGCTGGTCCCTCTCCGTGCCCGGTGGTGTTGTCCACCGTGCGTACGAGGGGGATCCGGAAGCCGTGACCATGGCCGCGAGAGAACCGCGGTCACGCCGGCACTGCTCCGGGGAGCAGCCTGAACAGGTGCGACACGTGCGGGGGGTGACGCATGAGCGACTCCTTGCAGATCGGGCGTGCCCCCTACGGCACGTCGACTGGTGGAACCGCTCCCACTGGTGTGGCTTGACGTTAGAGCGTCAAGTGGTGGCGGTCAACACACCAGTTCTCATCTCTTGGTATTGAAATAATTCGACTCTTCAAGTCTCTTGACTCTCTTTTTCCTCGTCCCCATGCTGGGAGCGCTCCCACTGGTTCAAGGCTTGTGCTCAGCCCCGCACACCCCCCATGTCGCCGAGCCGCGAGGAGGTACTGCGCATGCCATCGGGACGCGCACGAAGAACCTGGTTACCCGGAAGACCCGGCAGAAGCGGAGCCGACGGATGGACCCTGAGCTACGACCACTCCGGCAGCCAGAAGCTCACCGACGGCTGGAACGGGACCTGGTCCCAGTCCGGCAGCGAGGTCACCGTCAAGAACGCGGGCGGGAACGGCTCCATCGCCGCCGGAGGCGCCGTCACGACGGGCGCGCAGTTCAGCTACAGCGACACCAACACCGCCCCGGCCGCCTTCGCCGTCAACGGCAAGGCATGCATGGGTGCCTATCAACCGCCGATCGCCGTCCTCACCGCTGCGGAGGCGGGCGCCGTCCTCTCCGTCGGTGACGCCGTTCCCCTGGCCGCCGCCGCGGCGGCCGCAGACGGCGCCGAGGTCAGCAAGGTCGAGTTCTACGACGACACGACGCTGCTCGGCACGGACACCACCTCCCCCTACACGTTCGACGCCGAAGGCCTGACTGCCGGCGGCCACTCCGTATACGCCAGGGCTTACGACAGTCTCGGTGCCTCGGCGGAATCACCCCCGGCCGGAATCACCGTCACCGCAGGCCCGGCCGTCCTCGCCACGCCCGCCCAACTGGGAGCAGAGCAAGGTGAGTCAAGCGCCCTGGAGGTCTCGCTCCCCACCGCACCCGACTCACCGGTCACCGTGAAGGTGGCGCGGAGCGCCGGGAACTCCGGGCTGGGTGTCACCGGTGGCACGAGCCTCACCTTCACCTCCTCGAACTGGTCCACCCCGCAGAAGGTGACCGTCTCGGCCGACGGCTCCGGCACGGGAGCCGCGACCTTCGCCGTAACGGCCCCCGGTCACAGCAAGTCCGAGGCCACCGTCACCCAGCTCGCGGAGGCGAAGGAGTACGACGCCCGCTTCCTCGACCTGTACGGGAAACTCACCGGGGACTGGGCGAAGTTCAACGGTGCGTGGGAAATCATGGAGACCTACATGATCCCCACCCACGCCGACCAGCCCACGAACTCCTTCTACGACGCGTCACCTACGCTCCCGAGCAACTACGCCGCCAAGTCCGGTGACGCCGAGGCGAAGGCCACGGCCGAAGGACTGCTCGACGGCATGTGGACCCACTACCAGGACGACGCGGGGGTCGCGGTTCCCGAGACCCGCGCGGACTACAACCGGTTCGACGACCCGGTGTACGTCCCGGACGGGTGGACGGGCGCGATGCCCAGCGGTGACACCGTCGACAACGGCTCGACGTTCCTCTCCATCCGGTCCTTCTACAAGGACGACCCGAACTGGTCGAAGGTGCAGGCCTATCTGGACGGCGGGGCCGCTCCGGTCTTCACCTACCACCGGTTCTGGGCACAGACCGACGTCGCACTGGCTCTGGGGGCGTATGCCGATCTTCTGGAGTGAGTGACCGAAGTGCGCAGGGGCTCCGCCTGCCGGCCGTCCCGTCGGCGGCCGGGATCCCGTTCGTCCGGCCGGGGCCTCGCGCGAACGGGAAGGCACGAGGCATGATCATGGCATGACATGGACAGCTCCCGAAGCCACCCGCACCACCGGACCGCTCACCGGCGGCGAGCGCGAGACACTGAGCTACTTCCTGGCGTTCTACCGCAGCACACTGCTCCAGAAGTGCTCCGGCCTGACGGGCCGCCAGCTCGCGGAACAGACGGTCGAGCCGTCCCACCTCACCCTGCTCGGCCTGGTCCGGCACATGGCCAAGGTGGAACGCATCTGGTTCCGCGAGGGGCTCGCGGGCCTGTCGCTTCCCCCGATGTACGACGTGGAGAAGGGAAAGGACGCGGACTTCGAGGACCTCTCACCGGGCAGCGCCCCCGACGACTACGCCCGTCTGGTGGAGGAGATCCGGCTCGCCGACGAGGCCGCGGCGGACGTGCCGCTCGACACCACCTTCACCCGGCGCGGCACGGTCTACTCGCTGCGCACAGTGTACGTCCACATGATCGCCGAATACGCGCGCCACATCGGTCACGCCGACCTGTTGCGGGAACGGCTGGACGGCACCACCGGGGCCTGAGGCGGCCCAAGTCCGCCCGCTCGTACGCGATATGGCGTAATCGTCCGCCCGGGCGGACTGAAATCCTGGTACGGGGTCACACGGAAGGCATGACGTCCACCGACGTAAGGACAGACAGCACCGGGGACCCCGGCCACGGCGGCACACCGCGCCGCCGCGCACGTATGCGAGGATGCCTGCCGTTCGCGGGTGTGTGTGCCGCGGCGCTGGTCCTGCTGCTCCTGGGATCCCGGCTCAGCCTGCTGCCGGGGCTCGGCAGCCTCTTCGGTGAGGAGACCACCGACCGCTCCGGCCCCGCAGTGCTGAAGTCCATCCAGGACATGAGCGCGTACGAGGCCGCCTCCGGCAACTTCCAGGTCGTCGTCGACCTGGAGAAGGACGCGAAACTCCTCCCCGACGCCATCCGGGGCACCCGGACGCTGTACGTCGGCGCGGGCACCGTCGGAGCCTCCGTCGATCTCGGCGGGGTCGGGGCGGAGGGAGTGACTGTCAACGAGGACCGTACCGCGGCCGAACTCGTCCTGCCCCACGCGGCGCTGGGCAAGCCGGCCCTGGACCCGGACCGCTCCTACGCGGTGTCCAAACAGCGAGGTCTTCTCGACCGGCTCGGCGACTTCTTCTCCGACAATCCCGGCAGTGAACAGTCGGTCAACAAGCTGGCGGCACAGCACATCGGGAAGGCTGCCGAGGAGAGCGGCCTCACCGGGCGGGCCGAGAAGAACACCACGTCGATGCTCCAGGGCCTGCTCGGTTCACTCGGATTCGAGAAGGTAACCGTCCGCTACACCGATCCGCCCGGCTGACCCAGCGGCATGGCGCGACCGCTAAACGGAGTCATTCGTTTACCCTACGTGAGCTTACCGAGCACTCATCGGCATCCGAGGGGACCTCCGAATGAACCGTATCCGCACAGCACTTGCCGCGATCGGCCTCGCCGCCGGCCTGGTGGCCGCACCCGCCGCGAGCGCCGCACCGCACGAGGACCGCACGACGTCGGCCGTCCGCCACGACCCCTGCACCGGTGAGTTCCTCGGGGACGCGCGGCTTGGCCCCAAGTGGCTGCCCTCCACGAAGCAGGCCCCCGTCGGCCCGCTGCTCAAGGGATACAAGCGCACGGGCAGCCTGTCTCCCTCCGCTTTCCTGAACAAGTACTGGGAGGGCCCGGCGGACACGGGCAGCTGGAAGTACCCGCCCAACGACGGCTTCGCCGAAGTCAACGGTGAGATCGACAAGGAGCCCGCTAAGCTGCGTACGGGCCAGCGCCTGGACCGCTTCGGATCGGAGTACGGCGGCTACCTCGCGCCGGCCGGTGACGCCTACAAGGAGCGCGCGCTGCCCCCGCAGAACCTCAACACCCGTGAAGCATCGGTGCCTTGTGACTACCGCGTCTACAAGGTCGCCAAGCCGTTCTGGGTCTGGCAGGGCGGCATCGCACCGTGGTTCGAGCAGCCCGGGGGAGGGCAGCAGATCAAGCTCGACGCCGTCTTCCTCGACCCGGGCGCGGGCCAGCGGCTCAACGTGAAGTGGCTGCTGGACCACGCCTACCTCACCGCCGTGGGCGCGTAGCACCCGCTGTGGAACGCCGGGAACTGCGCGCCGCGCTTCACTCCGCCGGCGTGTCCGACGGCTACTACCGCATCGAAGGCGTTCACGAACCGGCCCCCACACCCCCTGACTTCCTGTTCCTGAGGAAGGCGCCCGACGGGGTGTGGGAGACCGGCGCGTACGAACGCGGAACGTACGAGGTGATCGCCCGGCACCCGGACGAGGCGGTTGCCTGCGCACATCTCCTGCGCCTCCTCGTCTGACAGGGCTGTGGCAGTTTGCCGTAACGGCAAGTTCTCTTGGCCGGTGATACGGCGGCATCGAATGATGGTCACTGCCGACCGGCTCCGAGAAACCCGAGGAGACACATGCCGCAGCCCGCCCCCGAACCCTCCACCACCGTCCCCGGGGCGGTCCACCGGCTGGTGGACGTCCCCGGCGGCCGGATCCATCTCCTGGAACAGGGGACCGGCCCCCTCGTCCTCATGATCCACGGCTTCCCCGAGACCTCGTACTCCTGGCGGCACCAGCTCTCCGCCGTCGCCGCGGCAGGGTTCCGGGCGGTCGCCGTCGACGTACGCGGATACGGGCGTTCCTCGGCCCCCGATCCGGTGGACGCCTACCGGATGACGGCGCTCGTGGCCGACAACGTCGGTGTCGTGCACGCCCTGGGGGAGAGGACCGCGACGGTCATCGGCCATGACTGGGGCTCGCCCATCGCGGCCCACAGCGCGCTGTTGCGGCCCGACATGTTCACGGCCGTCGGCATGCTCAGCGTTCCCTACGCCCCCTGGAACGCGATGCGGCCCACCGACGGCTTCGCCCGTATCGGAGGGAGCGAGGAGTTCTATGTCAGCTACTTCCAGCAGCCCGGCCGCGCAGAGGCGGAGATCGAACCCGATGTACGCGGCTGGCTGGCCGGCTTCTACACCTCGCTCTCCGGCGACACGATGCCGCCGCCCGGCGCGGACAGCCCCTTCTTCGTGCCCGCCGGAGCGGCCATGCGCGACCGCTTCACCGGCGGCGCCCTGCCGTCCTGGCTCACGGAGCGCGAGCTGGGCGTCTACAGCGCGGAGTTCGAGAGGACCGGCCTGAGCGGCGCGCTCAACCGCTACCGCAACGTCGACCGCGACTGGGAGGACCTGGCAGTCTGGGACGGAGCCCGCCTCACCGGCCCGGCCCTTTTCGCCGGGGGTGCCCTCGACTCCTCCACCACCTGGATGGCCGACGCCATCGCCGCCTTCCCCACGACGCTCCCGGGCCTGGTCTCCTCGCACATCCTGGAAGGGTGCGGACACTGGATCCAGCAGGAACGCCCGGCGGAGGTCAACGCCCTGCTGACGAAGTGGCTGCACACCGTGCACTCGTGACCGCCGCGTGTCGAAGCCGGGGCCCCGCCCGCGGACCGGCCATGGTGGTCGTATGAACAGTGCAGGCATTCTCGCCGATGCGTTCGAACGCATCCATGAAGCGGTGCACGCCGCAGTCGAGGGGCTCCCTCCCGAGGACCTCAACGCCAGGCTCGACGACGACGCGAACTCCATCACCTGGCTCGTCTGGCACCTCACACGCGTCCAGGACGACCACGTCGCCGACGCGGCGGGCACCGAGCAGATCTGGTTCGCCAGGGACTGGGAGTCCCGATTCGAGCTGCCCCTCGAGAAGGGCTCAACCGGCTACGGCCACAGCAGCGCCCAGGTGGGCTCCGTGACGGTGGCGTCGGGCGACCTCCTCCTCGGCTACCTCGACGCCGTGAACGAGCAGACCCTCGGCTTCGTCCGGGGGCTCGACGGCCGGTCCCTGGACCGCGTCGTGGATGATGCCTGGTCGCCGCCGGTGACCCTCGGCGTGCGGCTGATCAGCGTCATCGCCGACGATCTTCAGCACGCCGGGCAGGCCGCATTCGTCCGTGGTGCGCTGGAACGCCGTCAGTAGACCGTGGAACCGGTGCGCGCGTAGTGTCCCGGACTCGTGCCGACCACACGCTTGAAGTGCCGCGAGAAGTGGGCCTGGTCGTAGAACCCGACCGAGGCCGCGACCTCCGGCGCGCGCATCCCACCGAGCAGCAGTCGGCGGGCCAGATCGACACGACGCCCCGTCAGGTACTGGTGCGGAGCCATGCCGAACTCCCGGCTGAAGGCGCGTACCAGGTGTGTGTGATGGGCGTGCAGACGCTCCGCGGCCGCGCGGAGCGTCAGCCCTTCCACGAAACGCTCGTCGAGCAGATCCCGGAGGGCGTACGCGATCCGGCTGTCGGGCACCTGCGGGGCGAGGGGTTCGTCGCGCAGATGCCCGGCGAGGCGTTCGGAGACGAGCGCGAAACGGCTCTGGGCCTCCAGCTCGTCCCCGGGGCGCTCGAGCGTCCGGTGCAGCTGGTCGACACGGAGGCGCAGCCGCGGATCCCGCAGCACGGGCCGGTCGACCGCGCGCCCGACGAGATCCGCGTCGATCTGCGCGGTGTTCAGATACAGGACACGTTTGCGGAACCCTCCAGGGGTCGCCGCGTCACCGTTGTGCGGCACGTGCGGAGGCAGCAGCGTCACCACCGAGCTGGGCGCCCCGTACTCATGGCGGTCCAGGTCGTAGCGGACCATTCCCTCGTCGACGATGAGCAGCGTCCACGCGTCGTGCGTATGCATGGGATAGGCGTGATCGGCGAAGCGCGCGTGGAAGACCTCGTCGATTCCCTCGACGCGTGGACGCCACGCGGTGATGTCCGGACGTGCACCCATGTACGAAGGGTACAGCTGATCGGCGCTGCGTGCCCCCCCCTGTGACCTGCGGTTTCGTCGGTTGTGCGGCGGCTTTGACAGCGCCGGGGACTTTCTAGGGGACTTTCGTGCCCGCCTCACGCAGGCCACGTATCCGGGCGGCACACGCCTGTGTGCCGCCCGCCCCGGCCAGGGAACGCCGATGATTTCACCGAGGGCGTCGGCCCCGCTCGTCTTGTGCTTGTCCGACTCCTCCGCCGTCGCCTTCGTCCACAGCGGTGGGTGCGCGCCGACCAGGGGAGGTGCGCCGCCGGATTGCCATCAACGGCGTACGGTCAGGCGGTCTGGGCTGCACGGGCGAGGGGGAGCCATTACGTGCAAGAACCCCGGTGGCGCGACTGACCGGTCACGGCCTGCGTGTCCCCCGGCGTCGCAGACCGGACATGGGCCACCGCATTTTCGGGGGCACACCGAGGGATACCTCGGCGGCTCCCTCGCGTACAGCGCGTCCGGCCTCATCCGTGTCGGCGCCGACGCAGACCAGGATGTCCTCACACACCAGTCGTACGCTCACCCATACGGCGACCGGGAGAGGCGGGCCCGTGGCTGGGGCGCCCCTGACGACGCCGAGGGTCCGGCGGCTCACATCCCGGCGTACGGCAGGGCTTGCGGGGGCAGTCGCCAATGCTCCGAGGATGCCGGACAGTTCCCGTACCGTGTGCGCGATCGACTGCCTGTGCTCCGTATCGAGGACCGCGGCACCGCGGATGAGGGTGAGGCAGCTGTTGCCCAGCAGGTCCAGGCGTCTCGTGGACGCGATCTCCTGCTGGACGGGCTCCTGCCCGCCCAGCCAATGGGGGGTGCGCCGGGCGATGGCGATGGTGTCGTCCCGGGTTCGGCCGAGCTCGTCCAACAGGGTGTAGACGGGCCGCAGTTCGTTCCACGGTCGCGCATCGCGTTCCTCGTCCGATTCGTCCAGTGCTCGCGCCGTCAGTTCCAACGCGCGGCTCAGTCCCTTCAGTGTGGCGGCCTCGGCGTTCCTGAGCAGGACGAGCGGCCGCGGCGGGAAGAGAAGCTGGCTGAACACCAGCGCCACGCCCGCTCCGAGCAGGGCGTCCTCCACCCGGTCGAGGCCCGCCTGCCGTCCGGCCGCGACGGAGATCACCGCGCCCACGGCTGCCTGGGCCATCGTGATGCGCTCTCCGTCGACGAGAAGCGCGACGAGGAGCGCGCACAGGACGGCGACGCCGACGGACAAAGCTCCGTGGCCGAGGAAGCGGAAGGCCAGTTGACCGACGACGACACCCGCGATGACCCCGGACAGGACTCGTACGGCGTTGGTGCCCCGTCCTCCGACGGGTGTGTTGAGCGCGACGAGCGTGGCGATCGGGGCGAAGAGGGGGACGTGATGGTCGAAGACGCTTCTGGCGATCCACCAGGAGAGCGCGGCGGCTGCGGCCTGCTGGAGCACAGGCCACAGGTTGCCCCGGATGCGCAGCCACGCTTCGTGCATCGTCCTCTTCTGTCCTCGGCGGGAGGCCGGGAGCCCTCGTGCCGTCATGGTCGTCGTGCGCCCGCCGGGGACAGCGCGGCAGTCCTCCTCAGACGACGTCGAACAGGCGGTTGCCCAGCTCGTGCCAGCTCCGCAGGCCGGGAAGGCCGACGGCCTCCTCAGGTCCCCAGCTTCCCGGTGCGTACGCCAGAGGCGGCTCGGCCGGATCGAGCACCGGCTCGACGATGCGCCAGCACTCCAGGACGGTGGGGAAGAAGGCGAAGCACTCGGGGTCGCCTTCGACGGCTCCGCGAAGGATGTTCTCGTAGGGGAGTTCCTGCCGCCCCAGCACCTCTGCGAAGTCGACACCGATGGGGACGGTCATCGGCCCGGTGGTCCTGTCCGGCTTGCTCAGCATCAGGTCCGCCCTGATCCCGGTGTCGCCGTCGATGCGGAAACGGATGGTGTTCGGTGGCGTCTGTGTGTCCTCGCTGCCGAAGAGCTCCAGGGGCGGTTGGCGCAGCTCGACCACCACCTCGGTGGCGGAGACCGCCAGGGCCTTCCCGCTTCGGAGGTAGAAGGGCACGCCTGCCCAGCGCCAGTTGTCGACGAACATCCGGGTCGCGAAGTACGTCTCCGTCCTGGAGTCCGGTTCGACGCCCTCGACGTCCCGGTAGCCGTCGTACTGGCCGCGAACGGTGTCGGCCGGGTCCATCGTGCGGGTGGCGTGCAGCGCCCGCCACTTCTCCAGCCCCTGTGCCTGAGCGTTGGTGGCGCTCGGCGGTTCCATCACCAGGAGGGCCAGGACCTGCAGCATGTGGTTCTGGACCACATCGCGCACGCAGCCCACCGCATCGTAGAAGGAGCCCCGGTCGGCGACGTCGAAGTCCTCGGCGAGGGTGATCTGGACGTTGTCCACGTACGAGCGGTGCCAGATCGGTGCGAGCAGCGTGTTGGCGAACCGGGAGACCATCAGGCTCTCGACCGCCCGGTTGCCCAGGAAGTGGTCGACGCGCAGAAGATGGGCGTTGTCGAAGTGGGAGGACAGCTCGTCCTGCAGCTTCCGTGCCGATTCGAGGTCGTGTCCGAAAGGCTTCTCCACCACCAGGCGGGAATGGCGGTTGAGTCCGGTCGCGGCCAGCGAGGCGGCGACCCGGGTGAACAGCGACGGTGGGATCGCCATGTAGTACGTCACGAACTCGAACCCCGCCACGGCATCCCGCAGCCGGGCGAAGGTGGCTTCGTCGGCGAAGTCTCCGGTGACGATGGACAGACCCGCCGTGAAGCGGGTGAGCGCCGCCTCGTCGATGTCCGTGCCTGCGGCGGCGACCGCTTCCCGCGCGTGCCCGCGCAGTGCGTCGTCGTCCCAGTCGACGGCCGCCACACCGATCACCGGCACGCCCAGCCTGCCGGACTCGGTGAGCCGGTACAGCGCGGGCAGCAGCATCTTCTTGGCGAGGTCACCGGAGATGCCGAAGATCACCAGGGCGGTGGAGCGTTCGAGGTCGGGTGGGCTGAGGTAGCTTTCGCTCATCGTCAACGGCCTTTCTCGGGCTTGTGCCCGAAGCGGGACTGCAGAGCCGCCTCGATCTGCTCGGGGTCGCGGCCCTTGGTCTCGGGCAGGTAGCGGCCGACGAAGAAGAAGGCGATCACGCAGATCCCGGCGAAGATCCAGAAGGTCTCACCCTGGCCGATGGCGGCCGCCAGGGGCAGGAACGCCAGGCTGACGACGAAGTTGGACAGCCAGTTGACCGCCGTGGCCACGCTCGAGCCCTCCGCCCGGACGGACGGCGGGAAGATCTCGCCGAGCAGTGTCCAGAACACCGGTCCGAGGCCCCCCGCGTACGCGGCGATGTAGATGACCATGAACAGCAGTGTCAGCACCGAACTCATGCCGACCACGAACGCGAGCCCGAGCATGAAGATCGAGACGGCCATGAGGGCGAGCGATACCAGGACCATGATCCTGCGGCCGGCCCGGTCGACCAGCCGGATCGCCGCCAGCGTCATTACCAGGTTGATCGCGCCGATGAACACGGAGTAGAAGATGGAGTTCGACGCGTTCAGACCGGTCTGCTGAATGATGGTCGGCGCATAGTAGATGATCGTGTTGATGCCGCCGAACTGCTGTACGGCGGCGAGCGTGAGCCCGACGATGAGGGCCGGGCGCACGTCGGGAGTGAAGAGCCTTCTGGTTCCCCGGTCGGTCGTTCCGGAATTCCGTTCCTGCTTCTCGCGTTCCTCGGCGATCCGGTTCTGGGCCCGCGCGACCAGGGTGTCCGCCGTGGCCTCGTCGGTTACCGACGCGATTCCCTTGCGCGCTCTGTCGGCCTGGCCATGGGAGATGAGCCACTGCGGAGACTCGGGGAGGAACCACACGGTGGCCGCCACCATGAGGGCGGCCGGAATCGCGCCGACGGCGAACATGGCCCGCCACATCCCGCTGCTCGAGAAGATCAGATTGACCAGATAGGCGATCAGGATTCCGAGCGTGATCATCAGCTGGTTCATCGTGAGCAGCCGTCCGCGGATCCTGGTCGGTGAGATCTCGGACAGATACACCGGGACCGTGGCCGACGCCGCTCCGACGGCGAGGCCCAGGATCACCCGGCCCGCCATGAGCATCAGATACCCGTTCGCTGTGCTCGCGATCGCCGTGCCGATGATGAAGACCACGCCGATCGTGCCCAGCGCCTTGCGCCGGCCGAGCCCCTCGGACACCCGGCCGGCCGAGGTGGCACCGATCACCGCGCCGATGAGGAGCACGCTGACGACGCTCCCCTGCTCGAAGGAGTTCAGGTGGAAGTCCTGCTTGACGTAGAGCAGGGCGCCCGACACGACCCCTGTGTCGAAGCCGAAGAGAAAGCCTCCCAGAGCAACAGCGGCCGCCCAGAGGGTGATTTTCCGCTGCCCCGCCGGGGACACCTCGGTGAGTGGCCCGTGGGTGCCTGGCTCTCTGGAGAAACCCTGAACCATGTCACTTCCTCGTGTCTCGATGAGCCGTCAAGCCAACGTCACCACTCTTCTGCTGATACCGACATAAATAGGATCAACCAGGTGAACGACAGGTCACCGAGCGTGACGAATTGCGAATCTGGCGGTCCGCGCCGAGACGGCCGGTGTTCGGCCGGCTGTGGGCCGGCGGACGCCGCGGAGGCGCGGCACCGGGTGGCGGAGGCAGGCCTGAACGCGGCCGGGCCGAAACGCCCACGCGGTCTGTGGCGAGGTCGAGATCAGCGGGCCGGTTCACCCCGGTCTTCCTGCTGGCCCTGGTCCTCGGAACGATCGCCATCAACGCGTAGTCCCGTGCCGGTGCGGTCGTGAACGAAGGCTGTCCCGGGTCTTGGCCGATGGTTCCGGAAAGACGCGCGGTGTCCGTGTCCGCAGAGCCGCCGCTGTGGTTCGGAGCGCCCGCTCAGGGCACGGCGACGGGTATCTCGCACCACACGGTCTTGCCGTTGCCGCGGGGTTCGATTCCCCAGGCGTCGGCGAGCTCTTCGACGAGCATGAGGCCCCGGCCGGATGTGTGCAGTTCCGTGGCGGCACGGCGTCGCGGGGCGGCTGGGGACGTGTCGCTGACGGCCAGACGCAGGGCCCGCCCGCCGTTCTGTACGGGCCTGGCCGTCAGCGTGGTGGCGCCGCCCGTGTACAGAAGGGCGTTGGTGACGAGTTCGCAGGCGAGCAGCTCAGCGGTGTCGCTGAGGGCCTCCAACGACCAGCCGCTCAGTGCTGTACGCAGCGCAAGCCGTGCGGCCCGCAGCGCGTCGGGGTCGTTGGGTGCGATTCCGGTCTCCCATTGCGGGGCTGGGACGGGCCTCCCCAGGGACCGCCGCAGGATCAGCAGCGCCACATCGTCCTCCTCCCCCGTGTACGCGGCCATGCTGTGCAGCAGGTGGTCGGCGAGGTCGTCGGGTTGCCCTGGCCCGGTGCGCAGGGCCCGGAGGAGCCGGCTGCGCCCCTCGTCGATGTCTTCGGTGCGGGCCTCGATGAGTCCGTCCGTACACAGCACGAGCGTCGAGCCGGGCTCCAGGACCGTCTCCGACGCCGGGTACACGGGTTGGGCACCCGGGGCCGCGAGACCGAGCGGGAGCCCACCGGGGATGTCGAGCCACTCGCTGCTCCCGTCCGGGCGCCGTAGCAAAGGGTCCGGGTGCCCGGCGCGCACTATCGACGCCATCCCTGTGCGTGGATCGAGCAGGGCGATGAGGCAGGTGGCGAAGCGGTCGGTAGCAAGCTCCGTCAGAAAGACGGAGGTGCGTGCCATGACGGTGGTCGGTGGATGGCCCTCGGCGGCGTACGCCCGAAGGGCGACGCGGAGCTGCCCCATGATGGCAGCGGCTGTCACGTCGTGGCCCTGCACGTCGCCGATGACTGCGGCGATCCGGCCGTCGGGAAGCGTGAGGGCGTCGTACCAGTCGCCGCCGATGCCTCCCCGGGCGCGGGTGGGCCGGTACCGGGTCGCGAGGGACAGGCCGGGGGCTTCGGGGAGGTGCCCGGGGAGCATCGCCGTCTGCAGTCCGGCGGCGAGCTCGTGCTCCTGGTCGTAGAGGAGAGCCCGTTGCAGCGACTGGGCGATGACTTTGCCCAGCGCGGTCAGTACGGTCCGCTCGTCCCGCGGGAAGCCGGCCCTGCCCTCGTAGGTGAGCCCGACGGCGCCGATCGGGGTGTCGTGGGCGATCAGCGGTAGGTAGACCGCCGCTGCGGCCTGCGGGAACTTCGTCAGGTAGGGCTCGACGGCCGGGTACCGCTCGATGAAATCCGTACGGTCCGTCAGGAAGACCGCCTCGCGGGCGCGGATCGCGTCGGTCAGTGGCAGGGGCTCGTTCAGACGGGACAGGTGGAAGTCGCGGATGAGATCGTCGGGGACGCCGTTCGCGCCGAACAGTCCCATACGGCCGTTGTCGACCAGGCCCAGGATGATGCTGGAGGCCCCGATCTGCTCCAGAAGCCGGGTGGTGGTCAGCGCCTCGGCGACATCCTCGACGGTGAGGGTCGGGACGAGGGCGTCGCTGACGTGTCCGACGATGTCGGCCTGGCGGCGTCGGTCGTTCCTGGCGATGCGCAGTTGTTCGGTCTGGTCGACGGCACGCAGTTCCTCGGTGGCGTCCCGGATGATCCCGATGACGCGGACCGGTCGCCCCTCCGGGTCGCAGACGACGTGACCTTGGGTGTGGGTCCATCGCAGCGCGCCACCCCGGGGCCGGCGGATCCGGAAGTAGAGGCTGAAGCCGGAACGTTCCCTCAGTGCACGTTCCACCTGCTCCTCGATCGCGGGCAGCTCCACGGGCAGCATCCGCTCACCGAGCGTGCCGAGACGTCCGTCGAACTCACCCGGCCGGAATCCCATCACAGCAAGGCCGCCGCGGTCGTAGCGCATCTCGCCGCTGGTCAGGTCCCAGGTGAAGCTGCCCATGCCGTTGACCGCCAGGGCGACACGGGCGGCGGCCTGAAAACGGCCCCGCGGATCGAGTCCACCGTTCGGTTCGAAGGAGTAGCTCATGGACCTCCTACTGACCGGCTCAACGGTGCGCTCGAAGGGCCGGGACGACGGGCCGAGCATCAGAGGCGGTCAATATCCCCATTCTGCGCGGAACCGCTTCTGCACGCCTGTCCTGCCGACAACGTCCTCGGGTGCGCCGAACCGCAGACGTGTCCTGCCCGGGGACCCGCTGTGGGCGGCTCGGCCCCGCAGATACGCAGCGCTGCCCCGGAGGGTACATATGTTTACGGCACCGACCTTCTGGAGGAGTAGCTGTGTGGCACGACATGCTGACTGTCCAGCTACCGATCGCGGAGAAGGTGCTGCGCACCGTCCTCGTCTACGCGGCGATGGTGGCTCTGTTTCGTTTCAGCGGGAAACGTGGCCTGGCCAACCTCAACACCTTCGACTTCGTCGTCATCTTCCTCCTCTCCAACGTGGTGCAGAACGCGGTCATCGGACCGGACAACAGCCTCCTGGGCGGCTTCATCGGCGCTGTCACGCTTGTCGTTGTGAATGCGCTGATGAATCGGTGGGCGGTGGCCGACCCACGCGTGGCCCGGCTCCTCGAAGGCACACCGACGACGGTGATCAAGGACGGTTCGGTACTGGAGGGCGCGTCCAGACGCCTGGCGGTGCGTCCGACGGAGCTCGAACACGCCGTCCGGATGCAGAACGGGGAGCGGATCGCCGATGTCGCTTCCGCGCGCCTGGAACCGGACGGCCAGCTCATCGTGGAGCTCAAGGCGTCCGCCGGGAACGCGAGCCGCGCCGACATCCGTCGGCTGGAAGAACGCCTGGCGTCGGTCGAGAGCCTTCTGCGAGCTATGGCGGACCGGCCTTCAGGAGGGGCGAGCGCATACGACGAGAAGCGCCCCCCGGACTGATCATCCGCTCGGCGCTGTCCCCGCGCGCCGGACGACGGTGCTTCACGTCGCGTCGGAACCGTCTGAGGGGCTGGCACGGATGGTCTCGAAGCCGGCGCTGTTGACCATCGCAGAGTGGGCCCACCGCTCTCCCCGCCTCACTCCACTCGATGTGTCAGGCGTCGAAGTTGACGTCGGTGCAGGCGTAGAACGCGTTGTCGGTGTCGGCCACGTTCCACACGGCGAGGCCCTTGCTGTCGTCATCCAGCTCCGCGAAGCGGCTGTTCCCGCCGCTGCAGCTGGTCAGGCCCTTGGACCTTCCACGCTCTGGGGCTCGTACGCGATGTCCCTCTGAGTGGGGGCCAAGAGGCGCGAAGGACACGTGCACTCACCGTCCTTGCCGGCGTGCAGAGACGCCGGCAGGGAGCAACTCCGCAACCGGAGCGGCGAGTTCTATCGGTCTGGACCATGCGAGCGGATGTGTTCGTATCAAACATGTGCCCCGGCATCCGGTCTCCCGAGCGTCGTTGTGGATCACGGATGAGTCGTCCGGGGCTTCCCGGCCTCCGGGCGGGTGACAGGCGGGGCAGCGCGGGTGCGGAATGCCGGAGCCCGGCCGCTCAGGAGCCAGACTGCCAGGGCCCGACGTCCCCGCAGATTCCGGAGTCCCCTCATGCCCCAGCCCTCCACCGGACCGACCGAAGCGGATACGTACCTGTCCGTATGCAGCTACACTCACCTGTTTCCGGGCGCCCGTTGCCGGGTCACGGGGCTTCCCGATGAGCGGGCCTTCGCGGCAGACCCGTGGCCGATCGACCTGGATCTGCGCTTTGCCGACGATGTGGTCACCGAGGTGGAGTTGCGCATCGAGGACCCGGCGGGCCCCGTACTCACCGTCCCGGCCTACACCACCGGCGCCGGCACGCCCATCGGCGGTCGCAGATGGCTGATCCGGAAGTGCGTGCAGACGGGAGACGAGGTCGAGCTGACGATCGGCAGCCCTGCCTGAGGGCAACGGGAACCGTTCCTGATGTTCCAGTTCCGTGGACGAAGAAGACGACACGGCAAAGGTGGCCAGGGCACTGCCCGCGCCACGGTTCGGAGCGGTTGCGGCTCGTCGGCGAAGAAGGAGGGCACGGGCTGGTTCCCCTCCGTCCGGGACATGACGTACGACAGCCCGTCATGTCCCCACGAACGCTCACGGTCTTGTAATGCGTAGGGCTCGAGGCGGAGTTGCCAGGGATTCTTCAGGGACTTTCAGCGCTGGAAGGCCCAGGGCTTCGAGCCCGCGCGTCCGCGCCGTCGCTTCGTGGCGTTCCGGCCCGGCGGCGTGAGCGCCGGGCCCGCCGGTAGGACGGTCAGTAGGCGTAGAAGCCCGAGCCCGTCTTGCGGCCGAGCCGGCCCGCGTCCACCATCCGCCGGAGCAGCGGGGGAGTGGCGGGCAGCGGCTCCTTGTGTGAAGCGTACAAGAGCGTGCCGGAACCCCGGCGACGTGCAAACTTCGTACAAGACGGCCGCCTGCCGGGCTCGGCAGACTCCTGGCATGACCGATGACAACGCCTCCGTACGCTTCGACACCAAGATCGCCGTACTGCTCCGCGACGACCTCGAGACCTGGCAGCGCCTCAACGTCACCGCCTTCCTGGTGAGCGGCCTCGGCACGCAGATGCCCGAGGTGATCGGCGAACCGTACGCCGACGCGGACGACACCCCGTACCTGCCCATGTTCCGGCAGCCCGTTCTGGTCTTCGCCGGGTCCAAGGAACTCCTGACGACCGCGCACACCAGAGCGGCCGGCAGGGGGGTGACCATGGCCGTGTTCACGTCCGACCTCTTCGCGACCGGCCACGACAAGGCCAACAGGGCAGCCGTCCGGGCGGTGCGGAGGGACGGGATGGACCTGGTGGGCCTGGCCGTGTACGGCCCCCGGAACGCCGTCGACAAGATCCTCAAGGGTGCGTCCATGCACCCCTGACCGGCGCCCCGGCGTCACCGGCCGGATACTCACGGACACACCCGTGCGAGTGATGCTCCCCGGTGCCATACTCGAGACAAGTCCGCTTGACAGGCTTGTCATTGTCCCGAAAGGCGACGCGTCATGAACTGGGCATCGTGGACCACCCTCGGTGTCTTCGCGGGAACCGGCGGAGTGCGCACCGAAGAGGTAGGTGTCGTGAGCGGTGATCTGACCGTACACACGACGTGGACCGAGGAGCAGGCCGAGGTCGCTGTCCAGTACAGCGGTGCCTCGGACTGGTTCACACTGGCCGGCAGTCCGGTGCCGTGCCCGTCCGAGGAAGCGAGCAGGTCCCTCCATCAAACTGTCGTCGAGGCGGTACGCGCCGGCGGCGGAGCCACGGTTCCGGCTCCGCACACGGTGGAGTGACCGCAAGGCAGGTGATCAGTGTTCCGTGGAGTGCTCCACGTCGAAGCGTTCCACATACCGCCGCTGCCAAGGCGTCTCCACGGCCTTGGGGTGATAGTTCCGGCGGACGTGAGCGACGGCTTCCTCAGCCGGAACCCCGTCCAGCACGGCCAGGCATGCGAGGGCCGTGCCGGTTCGTCCCCGGCCCCCTCGGCACGCGACCTCGACGCGCTCGTCCGGAGCCCTGCGCCACACCTCCTTCAGCACGGCGCGCGCCGCGTCCCTGTCGGCGGGCAGCCGGAAGTCGGGCCAGCGAAGCCACCGTGACTCCCAGGCCACCTGGGGCGGTGGACCGCCCAGCAGATGCACGGTGAAGGTGGGCTCGGGCCCCGCGGGGAGGGGAAGCCTCAGACCACGCCCGCGGACCAGCCGCGCCGACGGCAGCCGCAGTACGCCCTCACCCGCCGGGTCCCAGGTTTCCGTCACACTCAGCCCTTGCTGTCGAGGGTCCTGCTGTCGAGGTCCTGGGACAGCAGGATAGCCAGCTCCTCCACCGCATCCGGGGCGTTTTCGCCCACGGCCGACAGGACGAGCGCATCGCCGTGCCGGGCCGCCAGGGCGAGCACCGAGAGCATGCTCCGGGCGTCGACCGGAGCGCCGCCCTCACGTGCGACGGTCACGGTGACCGGCTGGCGCGCGGCCGCCTGGACGAAGAGCGAGGCGGGACGGGCGTGCAGGCCGCTGCGGGAGCCGACGGAGACGGTGCGCTGGTACATGGGTTCGCTCCAGGGGGAGGAGGAGATCTGCGGTTCGGGAAGGGACAGGGATCAGGCGGCCACGGCGACGTCGGATCCGTCATCGGCCGGGGCGGTACGCGGGCTCCGCCGCATGCCCTTGAGCGCGACGACCAGAGCGGTGGACACGGCGGTGCCGACGGCGATCGCCAGCAGATAGAGGAACGGCTCGCCGATGAGAGGCACGACGAAGACACCGCCGTGCGGGGCGCGGAGCGTACAGCCGAACGCCATGGACAGCGCGCCCGTGACCGCCCCGCCGGCCATCACCGACGGGATCACCCGCAGGGGATCCGCCGCGGCGAAGGGGATCGCGCCCTCGGTGATGAACGAGGCTCCCAGCACCCACGCCGCCCTGCCGTTCTCCCGCTCGGTGCCGGTGAACAGCCCGCGGCGTACGGTCGTGGCGAGGGCCATCGCCAGTGGGGGCACCATGCCGGCCGCCATCACCGCGGCCATGACCTTCAGGCTGCCGGGCGTCGGATCGGCCAGCCCGCCGACCGCGAAGGCGTACGCCACCTTGTTCAGCGGGCCGCCCATGTCGAAGCACATCATCAGGCCGAGGACCACACCGAGGATGACCGCGTTGGAGCCGGACAGCCCGTTCAGCCAGTCGGTGAGGGCGTTCTGGAGGGAGGCGATCGGCTTGCCGACCACGATGAACATCAGGAAGCCGACCGCGATCGACGCGAGCAGGGGGATCACCAGCACGGGCATGATGCCGCGCAGCGTGGGATGCACCTTCACCCGCTGGATCGCCATGACGGCCGCACCGGCCAGCAGCCCCGCGACCAGACCGCCGAGGAAGCCCGCGTCGATGGTGAGGGCGATGGCGCCGCCCACGAAGCCGGGGACGAGCGCCGGCCGGTCCGCCATCCCGTAGGCGATGTAACCGGCTAGAACGGGGACCAGGAAGCCGAAGGCGGCGGTTCCGATCTGGTTGAGCAGGGCGGCCCAGCTGGCCGCCTCGCCCCAGACGAAGTGATCGGCCACCGACTTCGCGCTCGCGATCTCGTAGCCGCCGATGGCGAACGAGAGGGCGATGAGCAGCCCTCCGGCCGCGACGAACGGCACCATGTAACTGACCCCGGACATGAGATAGGTCCGCAGCCGGACACCGAAGTGCCCGGACGTTCCCGCCGAACCACCCGTCCCGGCATCAGGTTCGTCCCGGCCGTCGGAGATTCTGCTGATCTCTCCCCGCTCGGCCTTGCGCCGGGCCTCGGCGATGAGCTCGGCGGGCCGGTTGATCCCGGCCTTCACCCCCGTGTCGACCACCGGCTTGCCGGCGAACCGCGTTTTCTCCCGTACGTCGACGTCGTGCGCCCAGATGACGGCGTCCGCGGCGGCGATGACCGCCGGGTCCAGCCGCTCGAAGCCGGCCGATCCCTGCGTCTCCACGCTCAGTACGACACCCTGGTCGCGTGCGGCCGCCTCCAGCGACTCGGCGGCCATGTAGGTGTGGGCGATTCCGGTCGGACAGGACGTGACGGCGACGACGCGGAACGGCTCGGCCGTCTCCTCCTCGGCCGCGTCCACCGGGTCCGGTACGGCTGCGGGAACCTCTTCGCCGCGGATCAGGGCCGCCGCGGCGGCGGGGTCACCCTCCGCCCGCAGCGCGCCGGTGAATCCGGGGTCCATGAGACGCCGTGCCAGGCTCGACAGGATGGTGAGGTGGTCGTCGTCCGCACCCGCGGGCGCGGCTATGAGGAACACGAGGTCCGCGGGGCCGTCCGCAGCACCGAAGTCGATGCCCCTCGCGCTGCGGCCGAAGGCCAGTGTCGGCTCGGTGACATGTTCGCTCCGGCAGTGCGGAATGCCGATGCCGCCGTCCAGGCCGGTCGGCATCTGGGCCTCGCGGGACGCGACATCGGCGAGAAAGCCGTCGAGGTCCGTGACGCGGCCGGCCGCGACCATCCTGTCGGCCAGTGAACGGGCGGCCGCGCTCTTCGTCTCGGCGGAAAGATCGAGATCGACCAGTTCCGCGGTGATCAGCTCACTCATCGCGGGGCTCCTTGCTCGTGGACCGCCCGGGGGACGGCGCGGGGGACGGGGTCGTCGTGCGACTGGACAGGGACAAGGGCGGTCATGGGGCCTGCTCCGTGAGAGCCAGGTCCATGGGGATGTCGGCGGTGGTGACCACCGAGGACGGATCGAGGTCGGCGGGCGCCGGCATGGCGCTGCCGGGGAGCTGCACGGCAGCGGCGCCGTGCGCCACCGCCGCTGCGAGCGCTGCCCGGCCCGTTCCGCCGGCGGACAGGAATCCTGCGAGTGAGGCGTCTCCCGCACCCACGTCGCTCCGCACGGCATCCACCCGTGCCACGGAGAAATGCGCTCCCGAGGGTTCCACCAGCAGCTGTCCGACGGCACCCAGGCTGGCGAGCACCGAGCGTGCCCCCAGCTCGCACAGCTCCTGCGCCGCCTTGAGCGCGTCCCCGACCGTCGAGAGCGGACGACCCACGGCCTCGGCGAGCTCCTGGGCGTTGGGCTTGATCACGTCGGGCCGCTCACCCAACGCGGCCACGAGCGCGGCGCCGGAGGTGTCGAGCGCGATCCGCACGCCTGCCCGGTGGCCGCGGGCGACCAGCTCGGCGTACCACTGCGGCGGCAGTCCGCGCGGCAGGCTTCCGCAGCAGGCGATCCAGTCCGCGCCCGCCGACCGGGCCCGGACGGTGTCCAGCAGGCGCTCGGCCTCGGCCGGGGTGATCTCGGGTCCCGCGGCGTTGACCTTGGTGAGCGTGCCGTCGGGTTCGACGAGGGTGATGTTGATACGGGTGCTGCCGGCGATGGGTACCCCGGCGGCCTCGATGCCGTGCTCCCCGAGCAGCCGGGCCAGCAAAGCGCCCTCCGGGCCGCCCAGCGGCGCGACTGCCACCGTGCGGTGCCCGGCGGCGGCGGCCGCGCGGGAGACATTGACGCCCTTGCCGCCGGGATCGACACGGTCCGCGGTGGCCCGCAGCACGGCGCCACGGGTGAGCCCGGCGAGTTCGTACGTGCGGTCCAGGCTCGGATTGGGGGTGACGGTCAGGATCATGCGCGTACCACTTCCGTGCCCAGGCTTTCGACGGCCCGGGCGTCCTCGGGGCTCAGCCCCGTATCGGTGATCAGCAGGTCTACGTGGGAGAGATCGCCGAAGCGTGCGAAGTGCTCCTGACCGGACTTGCCCGAATCCGCGAGCAGCACCACCCTGCGGGCCGCCGCGATCACGGCACGCTTCACGGCCGCTTCGGCCAGGTCCGGTGTGGTCAGACCGCCCTGGGGAGAGAAGCCGTTCGTGGCGAGGAAGACGACATCCGCGTTGATCTCGGCGTACGCGCTGAGCGCCCAGGCGTCGACGGCCGCGCGGGTACGGTGGCGAACCCTGCCGCCGACCAGATGCAGGGCGATACCCGGATGATCGGAGAGACGAGCGGCCACCGGCAGGGCATGGGTGACCACGGTGAGACGCGAGTCGAGTGGGACAGCACCGGCCAGCCTGACGGTCGTCGTCCCGGCATCGATGATGACGTTGCCCTCGGCCGGGAGCTCGCCGAGAGCGGCGGCGGCGATGCGGTCCTTCTCCTCGGCCGCCACGGTGTCGCGCTCGGCGAGATCCGGCTCGAAACCGAGCCGCCCGGCCGGAATGGCACCGCCGTGCACCCGGCGGAGGAGCCCTGCCCGGTCGAGAGCCTTGAGGTCACGGCGAACCGTTTCGGCGGTCACCTGGAACTGCTCGGCCAGAGACAGCACATCGACGCGCCCGCTCTCACCGGCGATACGGAGAATCTCTTGCTGCCGCTCCGGTGCGTACATGTGGATACGTTTCCGTTCATGCCCGAGTCTGTGGGTTCGACGGCAGACTACGGTCGCATCTCGGGAAAGTAAACACACTCGGCGAAGAGTGGGCATGAACGGACTTCGCAAGCGGTGATGCAGCGGACCGGAGCTTCTCAGCCGGTTCCGTGGGCGGCCGTTCGCGGGCCCAGCGGACGGGCCAGCAGGGGCGCACCCAGGGCCTGGTGGCCGCCGCTCGCCTGCATGCGCACCTCACCCCGCTCGCTGATCTCGGCGCGCACAATGCCGGTCTCGTCCGCGTAGACCGGGTGACCACCGGCACCGGAGCGGGCTGTGAGGTGGACGACGACCACGTCGTCCTCGGCGCCGCCCGCCTGGAATATGAGCTCGTAACTCTCCGGGTAATCCATGACGACCTCCCGACCGGGCCCGGCGGCAGCCGCTCGCCCGTCCTCCCCATTGTTTCCCACCTGAGCCCACCGCGCTCCAGCAGCCCGGCCGGGTGACCGTCCGTGACTGCGGATGCGGAAAGGGTGAGGCGGGGTGACCATCATCTGCAAGGGACCGGACGCGTGCTGTCAGCTTCGCACGGCCGCCCGTGACGCCAGGCGGTACCGCCGGCGCGATCGGACTTCGTCGGCGCGGGGCCCAGGGGCTCCCGGCCGCCCTGTGGAGAGGAACTGCCGTGCTGATGGCCAATCCCGCAACGCTGCGGAATCTCGTCAAGCGCTACGAGACACTGCGAAGCACCCATGCGCGGCTGGGCACTTCCGAGAGCAGCAGGCAACTCGAAGACGTCTCCTACACCCTGTGCGTCACGACCGGAACCAGGACCGTGCCCGACGCCCTGGCGGCCGCAGCGGCTCAGCTGCGCGCCGTCCCGTCGAGGGGATCGCTCGGCCCGGCGCCGGGGCCTGCCCAGGTGCAGCTGACCGCCTGACGCCGCCCAGTTCCCGAAGGAATGGCGCCGGTCCTGCCGGATCCGGCGCCATTCGCCTGTCCGGACATCGCCGGGCGACGGGCCGCACGACGCGCCGAATGGGCGGACGGCGCCGTCGATCGGGTGACACCCGGCGGTGGGACAACATGACTGTCGGCGCAGACGGCTAGGCATGACACCATGAGATTTGAGCCCCGCCGAAACAAGACCGTTTCCCCGCGTACCCGTCGGCTCCGTGTCGCCGGCGGCGCCTTGTGCGCTGCTGCGCTTGCCGCCACCCTCGTGACCGGCTGTGGTCAGGACAGCGGTGACAAGACCGCCTCGGAGACCTCTGAGGCTGCGAAGGTTCTCCCGAATCAGACGACCAGCCCCTCAGGGAGCGTTTCCGGCAGCCCCTCCGAGACGGCGCAGCTGACCAAGGACCAGAGCGAGCGCAAGGAACTGCTGTCGACCGTCAAGGTCACCTTCGACAAGGCCGCGACGACGGCCGTCGGGGAGGTGTCCGGTGGCAAGCTGACCGATCTGGACCTCGAGGGCCTCGACGACGACGACGACGCGAGCGGCAGCCCGAGCCCGACCGGCAGCGCGAGCCCGACCGGCAGTCCGACCGGTGGCACCAGCCCGAGTCCCGAGGGCAGCGCGAGTCCGAGCGGGACCGGCAGCCCGAGCCCGAGCGGCAGCTCCGCCGGCCCGAAGTGGGTCGCGGAGGTCGTCGAGGAGGACGGCACCGCCCACAACGTGACCATCGACGCGGTGTCCGGAGCCGTCATCGATTCCGCGCCGGACGCCGATCAGAGCGACTCCGACAAGCAGGAGCTGGCGGACCAGATCTCCAAGGCGACGCAGACGCCCCAGCAGGCCGCCAAGGTCGCCACGGACAAGAAGCCGGGCAAGGTCACCTCGGTCGGCCTCGACGAGAACGACAGCAACGCTCTGGTCTGGCAGGTCGACGTGGTCTCCAAGGACTGGAAGAAGACCACCTTCGACGTGGACGCCGCCAAGGGCACGATCACGGACGAGCAGGTCGACGACGACTGATCACAGCACCGACGGACTCATCGGTGGCGTACCGCATCGCGGTGCGCCACCGATGTGCGTTTCCGTCGGGGGCGGCGCCGCGGAACACCCTTGCCCAGGCTCAGTGGCCCGGGTCCGAAAGGTCACGGGTGAAGCGCAGCCCGGGCTTTCCCACCAGCGTGATCGCGCCCGTCTCCATGAACCCGGCACGGGCCAGCACGGCCCTCGAACCCGCGTTGTCCGCTGTCGTCTCGGCGCGGAGGGCGGTCAGACCGTACTCCGTGCGGGCCCGCGCACATACCTCGCGGACCCCTGACGTGGCCAGTCCCTGCCCCGTCGACCGCTCGGCGATGCGGTAATCCCCGCCGCCTGTTCCGCGAGCAACTCGGCGTGCCGCACGTCGAACCCGGCGAAGTAGTCGTCCCCCCGGTCCGTGATCGAAGCGGCGAAATACGCGCGGTTCTCCCGCTCGAAGGCGAGCAGAGCGGGCGCGTGATCGGGGCGGAGACGTTCGAGGACGGCCATCCGGCAACGGTATCCAGCCGCGGCCGTCGACGCGCCCGGGTTTCGACGGGAAGGCCGGGTTCTCTCAGCGTGCCTGCGCCGAGAGCGGCCGGATGTCCGTGCTGCGGCTCAGGGCGCGATTCCCACGTTCTCGAGGCGGCTCCACCTCCGCTCCTGCGCTCCGGTCATCGCGGGCCAGTGTGTGGCCCCTGCACGCGGATTCACCCGCGAGGCATAGGAGGCGGGACGGTGGTCCGGGCGGAAGAAGCACCCGGTCCCGTACCCGGCGTCGAAGGCGGGGCAGGAGGCGGCGACGGAGGCCGGCGTGGGCGGGCGTCCCGTCCGTACCCACGCGGACAACGCCGAGACCGCAGTGGCGTACTCCGACGTACTGAGCCCGCTGTGCTCGCCCTCCTGGGTGAAGGTCTGCACGAGGTGGCGGTCGCGGTGCGCGCCCTCCAGGCTCTCGCGGTATGCCGCCTCGTGCTCGACGAAGGCGGTGGGGTCGTCGATGGCGTGCATGGTCAGCACGGGGACGGAGACGGCCCCGGTCACATCGCTGTCGTAGGACAGGTCACGCCGTGCGGTGGGGTCGGCGGAGAACCGTTCGACCCCGGCGTTGAGCGCGGCGTCGTCGTGAGAGCCGCTGTAGCGCACATGCCGGTTGCTGAAGGGGCTGCGCAGGCCGAGCCGTCCCACGATGTCGCGGAACGTGAAGGTCGCGAAGGAGAGATGCGACTCGAGGGTCCGCTCGGGGATCCTGGTGACCGCGAGGATGTCGTCCAGGTTGCGCTGCTGGAGGGACGTCCGGTCCGCCGGCTCCGAGGCGTAACCCGTGCACTCCTGGAGCCTGGCGCGCAGCCCCGCACCGGTCATGGCCGAATCCTCGCGGAGCCCCATCCACAAGGGGTAGGACGGTTCGGACGGGCGTGGATGGTTCCGGCAGTAGTACTGGTAGACGACGCGGAGGTCCACCCGGTAGTCGTAGCCACGGGAGCCGCCCGCGAGGACACCGTTCGTGAGCAGGGCGCCGTCGTAGGAGGAGCCGGCGCCGCTTCCGTACATCTCGATGGTCTTCGCGGCCACGTTCCCGCCCCAGGACTGACCGTGGATCAGCGTGGTGCTCGGGCGCCCGAACCTCTCCGTGAACAGCCGGCGCAGATTCTCCGTGTCCGAGGCCGCCATCCTCGTCCCGTATCCGCCGCGACGGTACGCCGAACCCGCCCACGCGTAGCCCTGGTCGACCATGACCGACCAGCGTTCCAGATCGTCGGCGCTGCGCTGCGGGTCCGACTCCGCGCCCAGGTCGGGTCCGCCGTGGGCGTGCATGACCAGCGTTCCGTTCCATGTGTGAGGAACGGCGACGGTGTAGTGGGCGCCGTGGGAGTCCTGGCCGGAGTAGCACGTCGCCTTCGCCGTCAGGTTCGCCGGGCAGGGGACCGCTCCCGGCGTTCCCGCCGCCGCGGAGGGCTGGGCGGGGCCGATGAGGCCGACGGAGAGAATCCCCGCGACACAGCCTGCCGTCACTGCGGACAGCCTTCTGCGCGCACGCCGTCTCATGGGAAAAGCGACCACGGTCCTGCCTCCTGGCTTCTCGCTCCGGTGCATGCCGGCCGATGCTAGCCACGCCCGGGTCATCCACCAGGGGTCTCGCGATTGCGTTCATATCGTTTACCGGGACGCCTGGACTCGCACATCGGTACGAACGGTGACCTCGGGCCTTCACGCACGTTGTACAGGTCGTGCCTTCCTCATCCTTCAGCTCGCCCGCTGCGCCTGCCGCCCCTGTGGTCAAGTCGACCCCCTTCCTTCTGACGCCCAGCCAGGGAGAAGCCGCCCGCGCTCTCCTGGAGTACGTGGGCTCGCTGCCGCTGAGGGGAGCCGATGCGCAGCTGCTCGCTGTCGTCATCTCCATCCGGGCGGCCCGGAGCGGCGTCGGCAACCTCACAGGCCAGGACCTGCGCTCGCTGCGGCTGGCCGATCCGGAGGGGGCCGTGGCCGCCTTCGCGGCCCTCGGCTGGCGGGGGCAGGAGGCCCTGCTCGGCGGGGACATGGTCACTCCTGTGGGCGTCATCGTGCCGGACCTCGCCGACGGGCCGGACGCCCGGCTGCCCTTCGGCAAGGTGATGCGTTCCAGGGTGTCGGGCTGGTCGATGCGGACCCTGTCCGCCAAGCCGGTCAAAAAGACCTCGACCGCCGCTCGGCTGGCCGCACTGTTCCTCGCCGCCCACGGTCCGGCCGACGAGCACGGCACACTGCCCGCGCATCTGCCCGAGGACTGCCGGGCCGCCCTGCCCGAACTGCTCGACAAGGGGTTCCTGGCAGAGCTGGACGGTGACCGGTATCTGCTCTCCGAAGCCGTCCGGCACCTGTCGGGAACGCGCCCCCCGTCCGACCCCCCGCCCGGCACGCGCCACGAGCCGGAGGCGGAACAGCTGAGCTGGGACGCCTGGAAGGACCGGGCGAGCGTGGCCCTGCGTCGCCACGTCGAGGCGGTCGAGGGCTGCCCCGAGTGCTCCCTGTCCACGGCCAGGGTCTCGGAGGCCTTCATGCGCACGGCGGTTCCCGCCCAGTTCGGGGAGAAGGCGCGTAAGGCCTATGGCGCCTGGGAGTCCAAGTACCCCGACCAGGGGCCCGCCGCCGCCGAGTTCGCCGCGGCGTTCCGTGCCGCTCACGGTCACGGGCCGTCCGTCAAGCAGCTCTGCAAGGCGCTGGGCTGGGGGAAGATGTCACGCGAGCTGCGGATCCATGTCATCCGCAGGCTGATCGCCGACGGATGGCTGATGAACACCGATCCGGTGCCGTGGACGCTGCGCCCGGGCAAGGCCGCCCAGGCCGGGACGTCCGGCGCGACGGCCACCGCGGTACGCGGACGCTGATTGCGGCCACAGGGTTCAAGGTGCTTGTTGTGGGCATGCCAGGCGTAGTGCGCGTGCCCCCACAGCCACGCGCCTACCTGGAGGACGCAGTGAAACGCAGCGCACCGATCCGTAAGGCCGCACTCGTCGTGACCAGTGCCATCGCCCTGGTCATCGCCTCCGCGGGCAGCGCGCTCGCCGCCCCGCCGACCGCTCTGCCCGCGAACGCGGACGCGATGGAGCAGACATTCCAGCCGGCGTTCGACTACGACACGGACGGCTGCTACCCCACGCCGGCGATCGGCCCCGACGGAACGATCGCCACCGGGCTCAACACCACCGGCGCGGTCAACGGGAGTTGCCGTGACGCCGTGGATCTGGACAACACCAACGGCTATGCGCGGTCCACGTGCAACAACGGGTGGTGCGCCGTCATGTACGGGCTCTACTTCGAGAAGGACCAGGCGGTCGCCGGCAGCGGGCTCGGAGGCCACCGGCACGACTGGGAGCATGTCGTCGTGTGGGTCCAGGACAACGAGGCCCGCTACGTATCCACCTCCGCCCACGGCGACTTCGACGTCTACGCCGCTGACGGCATCCGGTGGGACGGAACCCATCCCAAGATCGTTTATCACAAGGACGGTGCGAGCACCCACTGCTTCCGCCCTGCGAATTCCAACGACGAGCCGCCGGAGAACCACTACAACGCGTGGCAGTTCCCGGACCTCGTCGGCTGGGACGGCTATCCGGCAGACCTGCGGGACAAGCTCGTCCAGGCGGACTTCGGGAGCGCGGTGTTCGGCCTGAAGGACGGCAATTTCAGCAGCCACCTGGAAAAGGCCCTCCCGGCGGGCGTGCCCTTCGATCCCCACGCCTGACGCACGGGGCGGGTGACACCGTGAGCCCGCCCCCGCGACGCGTCAGCGGGCCGACAGCTCCGAGGGCGCCTCCTGGACCATCCATCCGTTGCCATCCGGATCGGAGAAGGACATGAACGAATTCCAGGTGGCACCCTTGCCCTCCTCCCAGCCGGTCGCACCCACATGCCGGATCGGGGATACGTCCACGCCCCGGCCGGTCAGCTCCTCATGCGCCGCCTCGATGTCCGTCACACAGATCTGGAGACCATGCAGTGAGCCGGGAGCCATCACCTTCTCGCCCGGATAGGCGGGCATCCCCTGAAGCATGGCGATCGAACACCGCGACCCCGGTGGCGTCATCTGGATGATGCGCATACCGGGGGCGACCTCGTCGTCCAGGTCCAGTGTGAAGCCCGCCTTCCCGGAGTAGAACTCCTTCGCCCGGTCCATGTCGGTGACGGGGACCGGGATGACCTCGAGTGTCCAGTTCATGGAGCCTCCTCAGCAGAGCCAGTGGGCCTGGCAGGTCGGATCGTTCTCGGCGAGCCGCGACGGCCGGGCGCGCCACGGCGAACTCCGAAGGAGGTACAGCGTCACCCGGGAGCACGCCGCAGCGCACGTCGAAACGCCAGCAGGGCGTGTACTTCTAGGTCGCTGCCTGGGTGCTGTCCCGGAAGCCACCCCAGCCGTGCCAGCGGTCGATCTCGATCCAGGCGTTGACGCGGGCACGCTCACGGTCCGCGTACGGCTGCCCGAGGTACTGCTGGGAGAGCCGGTCGATGCCGGCCAGCCCCTCGTCGTCACTCATCTCGACGACGCGCCCGATCAGGGTCACATGGGTGTACCAGTCGGAGTCGTCGAGCACGGTCAGGGTGACACGGGGATCGCGACGTACGTGGTCGAGACGCTTGCGGCCCTCATCCATGTTGACCAGCACCCGGCCGTCGTCCCAGAGGTACCAGGTGGCCGTGGACACCGGTTGCCCGTCCGAACGAAGGGTGGCGATCACGGCCGGGTTGGGCTTACGCAGCATGGCGACCGCGGCGTCAGGAAGTGGAGGCTTCGACATGTTCTCTCCTCTGTCTCGTGCTGCGCCCTCCCCGTGGCGGTGAACCACACCGAGTGAACCGGAGGACGCGCCTCCACGTTGCCACACGACGTGAACGGTGTCCGGGACCGCCCCACGCCGCACAGGTGACAGGGGCCCGCCGCCCGCGGGCTCGGGCCACGGATTGTCGGTGGTGGCTGTGATGCTGGTGCCATGGACGAACTGATGAGGCGACGCGTCTACGGCGCGGACCACGATGATCCCGATCCGGGCCCCCGGCCCGGGCACGTCTACGTGGAACTGGTGGGAGGCCCGCTGGACGGATTGCTCCTGGACGTGACCGGCTGGCCCGAGGAGCGCCTCGCCGTAGGCGCCGCGCTCGGCACCGAGCTCGGGAAGTTCGGAGCGGGAGGACGCGCTGTGTACGGGCCGGCAGCAGCCGACCCGAAGCACTGGGTCTGGGAGGCGGACAGCCCCTGAGCTGTCCGCGTCCCAGCGCGGAAGCGTGTCATCGCGGTGTGGCGATCCCTCCGGCTCCCGCACGCAGTGCGCTGATGAGCCGGCCATCAGGGCGGTGGCGAAGACGGTCGTGCCGGTGTTCAGGCCCACCGCATCACTGAGATAGCCGGCCGAGACCGAAGGATGCCCGCCGGGACGTAACCGCCCACATTCAGAGCGGCGTCGGCCTCGGCGAGCCGGTGTGGAGGGACGGCGGAGTCGAGGAGCGACAGCCCGAGGGCCGGTCCGTTCGCACCGGACTTCGGCGCGAGGCCCGCCGTATGGAGATCGGCACTTTCGCCAGTGTTCAGGCCTGTCCGGTGACTCGCCGGCCCGCCCGTCCCTAGCGTGCTCGACCGACAGGATTCGTGATCCAGGAGGTGGCACAGGATGAAACACTCAATGCGCCGTGTCGTCGGTGCGTCAGCGGGCCTGCTCGCGCTCGCGTTACTCGCACCGACCTCGGCGGTGGGTGCGGATACGCGGGCCGGTGCGGCAGGTGGGACGGGGCCCCACCCCGCCGGCTACGAAACCGTCGCCGGGCTGCCGGATCACACGGTCTACCGGCCAGACACCCTGCCGGCCGGCGAGAAGCTGCCCATCGTGGCGTGGGGCAACGGGGCCTGCCGAGCGGACGGCACCTGGTTCGAGAACATTCTGACCGAGTTCGCCTCGCACGGTTTCCTGGTCATCGCCAACGGCGTGCCAGGGGGCTCCGGTCAGACGTCGTCGGACATGCTCATCGAAGCCGTGGACTGGGCCATCGAGGAGAACAGCGACCCGAACAGCGAATTCGCAGGCAGGATCGACACCTCCGAGATCGCGGTCATGGGGCAGTCGTGCGGCGGGCTGGAGACCATGGAGGTGGCTGACGACCCGCGCATCGACACGACCGTGATGTGGAACAGCGGCCTGATGAGCAGACTCGACAAATGGACCCAACTGCCCCGGCTCCACGCTCCGGTGGCTTACTTCATCGGCGGCCCGGACGACATCGCGTACGAGAACGCCGCGGATGACTGGGACAGGCTCCCCGCCGGGCTGCCCGCGTTCTCCGGCAATCTCGACGTCGGGCACTACGGCACCTACGCCGAGCCGAACGGCGGTGAGTTCGGCCGGGTCGGTGTGAACTGGCTGAAGTGGCAGCTCAAGGGCGACGCCACCGCCCGGAGCGAGTTCGTGGGACCGGACTGCGGGATGTGTTCCTCCGAATGGGACGTTCTGCAGAAGAACCTGTCCTGATCCCCGAACAGGTGCGCCGCCGGTGATCGGCGTGGCTCCACGGCCATCCCCTGACGCCGCACGGCGCCAGGGGATCGGCTTTCGGGGTCAGCTCCGACGTGCCGCCCCGCCCCAGGTACTGCCGAGGCAGGAACACGGCTTGTGAGGCGGCCTGATCCACGCATGCGGGGGCACATGTGTTCCAACAACAGAAGGAGCTAGCCATGCTGGGTATAGCCGCAGCAGTCCTGTTCTTCATCGCCTTCCTGATCAACGCCGCCGACATAGCGACGAACGACGTCTTCGCCTCGACGAATGTCATGCTGCTCGGCCTTGTCGTACTGGCCCTGCATATCGCGGGCATCGGCAACGGGCGGCGCGTCGGCCGACGGTGACCGTCGCCCGGCGTCGCCACTCACCTGGGGCAGCACACGCGAGGACTCGGGCATCGAAGACAATGTGCCCATGCGTATCCGACCCGTCGACTTCGACGAGCTTCCGTTCCTCCAGGACATCGAGCGCGCCGCCGGGCAGTGTTTCCGTGACATCGGCATGCCCGGGATCGCCGAGGACGACCCCCTCCCGACCGGCGAACTGGAGCGCTACCTGAGGAACGGGCTGGCCTGGGCCGCCGTCGATCCGGCCGACGCCCCGGTGGCTTACCTGATCGCTGAACATGTGGACGGGAACCTCCACATCGAGCAGGTTTCGGTGCACCCCGACCACGCACGTCGCGCGGTCGGACGCTCGTTGCTGAACCATCTCGCCGATCACGCCGCGGCCCACGAGGTACCTGCCCTCACCCTCACCACGTTCGCCGATGTCCCCTGGAACGCGCCCTACTACGCGCGCTGCGGCTTCCACCGGCTCGACGAGAGCGAGCTCGGTCCGGGCCTGCGGGAGATCCGACGGAACGAGGCCGCTCACGGCCTGGACCGATGGCCAAGGGTCTGCATGTGCAGGGACCTGTGATCCGGCGGGCCGCGGTGCCGGGGGAGTGGCCTGGCGCACGGTGCCGGGGATCTTCTTGCAAGTATCGCGCGCGTGTTCCCCTTGTCTTGTCGGGATCTCGGTCGAGGCCCTTCTCCCAGGGCGGTGCTACGACTCGCCGCCGAACACCCCTGCCAGCTCACGCCATTCCGGCAGCGGCAGACCACCGCCGCCCTCTTCGGCGGTGAGGACCTGGAGCGCCACATGGTCGGCACCGGCGTCGAGGTACTCCTGGGTCCTGGCTTTCACCCGCTCGGCGTCTCCCAGGGCGAAGAGCGCGTCGAGGAGACGCACGCTGCCGCCGCCGTCGAAATCGCTTTCCGCGAATCCCAGACGCAGCAGGTTGGCGGTGTAGTTGGGCAGCTGGAGGTACATCGTCAGCATGTTCCGTGCGGTGGTGCGGGCCCGTGCGGCGTCGGTGTCGAGGACCACCGTGAGTTCCGGGGCGAGCAGTGCGTCGGGTCCGAGCGCCGTTCGTGCCTCCGCGGTGTGCTCCGCGGTGACGAGATAGGGGTGCGCTCCCAATGCCCGGCCGGCGGCGAGTGCGAGCATCTTCGGGCCCAGCGCGGCGAGGACCCGGCGTTCCGGACCCACCGACGGAGCCGAGGCGTCGAGAGCGTCGAGGTAGGTGACCATCGCGCTGTACGGCTTCGCGTACTGCGGCACCATCGGACCATGGCTGACACCCAGGCCGAGGACCAGCCGCCCGCGCGCGTCCGCGTCGATCGTGGCGATCCGGGCCGCCACCTCCTCGGCGGTGTGGTCCCAGATGCTCAGGATGCCGGTGGCCACGGTGGCCGTGCGGGTGGCGGCTGCGACAGCCGCGGCGTCCTCGACCGACGGATTGCCTCCGATCCAGAGGGTGCCGTACTTCAGCTCCTCGAGCTCTGCGGCCGCGTCCGCGATCGCTTCTCTGCCCGCGTCGTCCGTGCGTGACCCACGCAGGGCACTGCTCCAGATGCCGACCCGACCGAATGCCTCGCGCGCCTCAGAAGTCATGATGAGAACAACAGCGGCCCGGCCCCGCTATTCCCGGCCGGAGGGGAAGTTCACCCGAATGCGGCCCGTCGGTGCTCAGGGCTTCCTCGGGAGTGACCGTTCCCCGTACGTTCATGATGTCCTCGCTGTGGGGCCTCGTGCGGGCCGGATCCCCAGGGTTGACTCTGCGGCGTCCGGCCCGACGCAACAGACTTCGGCGCAACAGACGAGGCACACATGTCCCTGAGGCACACAGCCGCCGGCCTGGCCCTTCTTCCCGCACTCGTCGTCCCGTCGGGTGCGCAGGCGGCCACGCCTCCCCACCGGCACGAACCGGTTGGTGGGGCTGCCTTCGACCTGCAGGCCCACCGTGGAGGCCTCGGGCTGACCACGGAGTCGTCCCTGGAGGGCTTCGCCAAGGCGCTACGCCTGGGTGTCAGCACTCTGGAACTGGACACCCAGGTCACCAAGGACCGGCGAGTGGTCGTGACCCACGACCGTCAGGTCAGCACCCAGAAGTGCGAGGACACCGGTCCGCTGTCGCCGGGTGACCCGATGTACCCGTACGCCGGCAAATACATCAAGGACCTGACGCTCGCGCAGATCAAGACCATGGACTGCGGTTTCCAGCAACTGCCCGGCTTCCCGGAGCAGGAGCAGGTCAAGGGCCACCGCATAGCCGAACTGAAGGATGTCCTCAACCTGGTGAGGAGTTACGGCGCCAAGCGGATCAAGCTGAACATCGAGGTGAAGGTGGAGGCCGGAGCGCCCGAGCAGACCGCCCCGCGCGAGCTGTTCGTGCGTCGGGTCCACGAGGAGATCCGCCGTTCCGGCATCGAGAAGCAGGTGACCGTCCAGTCCTTCGACTGGGGGGCGTTGAAGGAGATGCACGAACTCGCGCCGGCCTACCCTCTGGTGGCGCTGACCAACTACGACTTCCTCGAGGTGGGAAAGCCCGGAGCCTCCCCCTGGCTCGGCGGTATCGACGCCGATGACCACGACGGAGACTTCGTGAGGGCTGCCGCGTCCGTACCCGGCGTGACCGCGCTGTCCCCGAACTACGGATTCCCCCAGAACGGTACGGTCGCGGACCCCGCCTTCCGGTTCTACCCCGACAGGAAGATGATCCGGGACGCACACCGGCGCGGACTGAAGGTCATCCCGTGGACCTGCGACGACCCAGCCACTGTCGAGGCGCTCATGGACATGGGCGTCGACGGAATCATCACCGACCATCCCGACCGTGTACGGGACATCATGGCCGCACGTGGCATGCCTCTGCCCACGTCGTACCCGGCGCCGCGTCACTGACGACGAGGGACGGGGGACGGACCCGCTATGTGCCCGACCGGCGGTCCCTTCTTCCGTTCTGCAGCACTCCGGCGAGAAGGAGCGCGAGCAGCCCGGCAAGGGGCACCACAAGGAGGCCCACCCGGAGACTCGTCGCGTCGGTGACCAGCCCGACGACCGGGGGAGAGGCCAGGAAGCCCAGGCGCATGAGCCACGAGACGATCGCCAGCCCCGAGCCGGGCTTGAGGCCGGGGAGTTCGTCGGCCTCGTGCATGGCCGCGGGCACCAGCGTCGCCACCCCGAAGCCGGCCGCGGCGAAACCCAGGATGGTGCCGGGTACCGAGGGCACCGCCAGGGCCAGGCCCATGCCGGCTGCGGTGATCAGGCCGCCTGCCCGGGCCACGGCGCGCTGGCCGAACCGGTCGACGAGCCGGTCACCGATGACGCGGCCGATGAACTGGGCCCCCACCAGGGCGATGTAGCCGAAGGCCGCCAGTGTCACCGGCGCGTGCAGTGAGCCGGAGAGGTACAGCGTCGCCCAGGAACTGCCCGCGTCCTCGACGAGGGTGCCGGCCGTCGCGATGAGGACGAGCGCGGCCAGCACGTACACGGTGCGACGGGCGGTCACGCCATGGCCCGCCGCGCCCTCCCTGCCGCCGGCGGCCGGTACTGCGGCCGGCTCGTTCTCGGGGCCGGACAAGCAGTACCGCAGGGCGACACATGCCGCGATCGCGAACACTCCGGCGGAGATGGTCAGGTGCTGGCCCCTCGAGAGACCGAGTGCGATCGCAGCCGCGGCCATGGATCCCCCGGCGACGGCACCGATGGACCAGATCGCGTGGAAGGAATTGATGATGGAACGTCCGTAGTGACGCTGCACCCGCAGCCCATGGGCGTTCTGTGCGACATCGGTGACGGCGTCCATCGCTCCGGCCACGAACAGCGCTCCCGCGAACAGTGCGACCGAGCCGGACACGCCCGCGGCGAGAATGCCCGCCCCGGTCAGCAGTGTGCCCAGCACCGCCGTCCGCGCCGAACCCAGCCGACGGATGGCGACTCCGGCCGCGAGACCCGCCGCGACGGCCCCCGCCGGGAATGCCGCGACGGCCAGCCCGTAGAAGGCGTTGCTCATGTCGAGATCGGCTTTGATCTGCGGATATCTCGGCAGGAGGTTGGCGAAGAGAGCCCCGTTGGTGAAGAACAGCACGGCAACGGCGACCCGTGCCTGCCGTTCGGCCAGGGCGGGCCGGCTCGGCGCGTCAACAGTCATACGGGAACCATATAGCCCGAGCGTACGAACGTACACTCCAATCCTTGTGCAGTGCACGCTTCTTCCGGATCGGGCTGTCCGTGGTGACCCGAGGTGCGTGTGCTCCGGTTCCGGGTGCGAGGCAACGGCGTGGACGAGGCAGCCGGGAGGCGGGCTGAGGCGCGCCTCCCTGACCGCCGCCTCGTCGACAACGCCGCAGATGTGCGTGCCGGAGGGGGCAAGCGGTCGACGACCCGGGCCGGGCTGCGCGGGTGGAACGCAGCCCTTGAGCCGCAGTTACTCGGCAGCAGCGCCGGCGTTGCCGACGGGCACGCCCGCGGCAGGGCTGTAGTAGACCGAACGCCCCTGCTTGGAGCGCTCCAGCAGGCCATGCGCCACCCCCTGCTCGAGGGTGTTGCGCACCACGGTGACCTGGGTGGTGCGCTGCGGGTGAGCCTCGGTGAGAGCGGCGGCCACCTCTGCGGCGGACCTGGGTTCCCGCTGGTCCGCGAGATATCCGGTGACCAGCTCACGCCACGTCGGCTCCCCGGCCTTCTTGGGCGTCTTGGTCTCGTCGGCTGCCGCCCGCTGTTC
Source organism: Streptomyces sp. NPDC102441 (assembly GCF_044765585.1). Classification (NCBI taxonomy): domain Bacteria; kingdom Bacillati; phylum Actinomycetota; class Actinomycetes; order Kitasatosporales; family Streptomycetaceae; genus Streptomyces; species Streptomyces sp. NPDC102441. Next base: position 81,476 of record NZ_JBIWKH010000005.1, on the reverse strand, counting down.
GGCGCGGGGCTTCGGCTTGCTGCTGTCCTTCTTCGACGCGGTCCTGCCCTTGGCGCGGCGTGCCGCGGGGACGGATGCCGCCGCCTTGCCGGCCCTGCCCTTGCGCTCAGCGGGCTTCGCTGTCCCGCCGAGCACCTCTTGCATCTTGACCAGGATCTGCTCGCCCTCCTCCAACTGGATGAGCTCGTCCTGCAGTCGGGTCAGTTCGGCGCGCGCCCGGTCCTGCTCACCTCGGTTCGCCGCGAGGTCGTCCGTGATCCGCTGCGCGTAGTCAGCGCTGATGCCGGATGTAGGAGTGTTTTCGGACATGCAGTCCTCGTCTTTCGCTGGGTGTCTCAAATGCCTATGGCTGCTGATGCTACCGACATCAACGTAGGTAACCCCTCAGGGGATACCGAACCACCACGGATACGAGCCCCCTCCGTGCGTTCGATCGCGAGGAACCCAAGTACACGGCTCCCGGAGGCGCGAGCCTCGGCACCGCGGTGACTCCGCAATGTTGGCCCGAAGTTGCGCCTGCGGGGGAGCGATCAGGAAAACTCGGACGCCAATCGTCCGCGGTTCCCACTGCGAGCGACCCGGTGGCACACGTCCAGAGTTCACACTCGGATCGCTCAGGAGGGGTGAGCTGAGCCCATCGGATACACACATCGCGTCGTTGCTCTCTGGTGGGGGCCGGTTTCGCCATGTAGCGTCACTGCCAGATGTCGTGGTTCGCCGTACCTGCCCGCGCTTCGGTGCGGGCGCCTTGCTGTATCGGTGCGGATCCACGACGCCTCCGGGACCGCGAGGTGCGGGTCCGGATATCAACGGGAAGGCACCAGCATGGCCAGCGGAACCGTCAAGTGGTTCAACGCCGAAAAGGGTTTCGGCTTCATCCAGCAGGACGGCGGCGGGCCGGACGTCTTCGCGCACTACTCCGCCATCAACGCCACCGGCTTCCGTGAGCTCCAGGAAGGCCAGGCCGTCACCTTCGACGTCACCCAGGGCCAGAAGGGCCCGCAGGCGGAGAACATCACGACCGCCTGATCACACGGGTCGAGACCGCCCAGGCCCTCGGGGAGCATGATCCGAGGGCCTGGCATCTCGCACGCGGCCTCTGCCGGACCCGCTCATCGAGGAGTCAGCACGTGGAGTCGGACGACGGTGTGGGTAACGGCGATCACCAGGCACAGGTGATCGTGGTGGGTGCGGGGCCCGCGGGTTCGGCCGCGGCACTCCATCTGGCGCGGGCCGGTGTGGACGTAGTGCTGCTCGAGAAGGGCACGTTCCCCCGGGACAAGGTCTGCGGGGACGGTCTCACCCCGCGAGGTGTGCAGCAGCTGGTGCGCATGGGCGTCGACATCGACGCTCCCGGCTGGATGCGGACCAAGGGCATGCGATGGGTCTGCGGAGGACGCCAGGTACACATCGACTGGCCTCGCTCAGGCAGCCAGCCTGACTTCGGCCTCACCCGGTCCCGGCACGACTTCGACGACATCCTGGCCCGGCAAGCCGTGGCCGCCGGCGCGCGGTTGTGCCTGGAGACGAAGGCGACGGCCCCCCTGACCGACCGCACCGGGCGCATCATCGGCGTGAGCACGGTCGCGGGAGCCGACAAGCAGCCGAAGAACTACCACGCTCCCGTGGTGATCGCCGCCGACGGCGCCTCTGCCCGGACCGCCCTGGCCATGGGGCTGGAGCGGGATCCTGGCAGGCCGATGGCCACCGCCGCTCGCCGCTACTACCGCAGCGAGGCCCGTACCCATGACCCCTATCTGGAGCTCTGGGCCGACCTGCTCTGTTCCCGTACCGGCCGTGACCTGCCGGGGTACGGATGGATCTTCCCGCTCGGCGACGGCCGCGTGAACGTCGGACTGGGCGCCCTGCCGCATCGCGGCCACGGACCGGTGGATCTGCGGGCCACCATGGACCAGTGGCTGACCCGCTTGCCCCCGCACTGGGACCTGCGGGAGGAGAACGCCGATTCACCGCTGCGCAGCGCCGCGCTGCCCATGGGTTTCAACCGCAGACCTCAGTACCGTCGCGGTCTGCTCCTGGTCGGCGACAGCGGGGGCATGGTCAGCCCCTGGAGCGGCGAAGGCATCGTCCAGGCCATGGAGGCGGGTGAGATCGCGGCCGAGACCGTGGCCCTCGCTCTGCACCGTCCGGACGGCCCCGCCCGTGAGCAGGCACTGCATCAGTACGCCAACGAAGTGAACCGCCGCTGGGGGCGCTACTACCGGCTCGGTAACACCGTCGCCGAGCTGGTGTTCGCCCGCTACGGCTACCGGCCGCTCCTCAGCCGCCGCGTCATGGCCTCGCCCCCGCTCGTACGCACCCTCGCCCGCCTGCTGACGCACGGAAGCGACGCGCCCACCGACGACCTGATCGACACCCTCGTCCGTGGCATCGTCCGGATGGTCCCTCCGCCGGGCCGACGTGCACGGGGCCTGGGCGCGCCTCGCCGGTGACCGGGCCTCCCGGTCGCCGGGAACTGACGACCAGCCCCTGACCGAGGGCGCTCTCACTCGGACGGTGTGGCGGAGAGGTGCCGGCCGGCGGCCCAGGAGGCGAGGATGCGCAGCCCGTCATGCGTGGCGGAGCCGACCTCGGCGGTCCAGACGACCAGTTGCTGGTCGGGGTCGGTGCTGGCGGTCAGGGTGTCCCAGTCCAGGGAGAGTTCGCCGGCGACCGGGTGATGGAGCACCTTCGTGCCGACGCTCAGGGTGGCGACGTGGTGAGCGGCCCACCACTGGCGGAAGTCCGGGTCCTGGACGGACAGCTCACCGACCAATGCGGTCAACCGGGGGTCGTCCGGGTACTTCGCCGCTTCCATACGCAATTGCGCGACACTGGTGCGGGCGACGCTCTTCCAATCTGCGTACAGCGTGCGCATCACGGGATCCGTGAACAGAATCCGCACGTAATTGCGGTGCTTTTCCGGAACAGCGGAAAAGTCGGTGACCAATGCCGCCGCGAGCGGATTCCAGGCGATGACGTCCATCCGGCGGCCCATCACGACGGCGGGCGTGGCGGTGAGGTCGTCCAGGACCCTGCGCAACTGCGGCTGTACCTTCTGCCGGGCACGGCGGCGGGGCCTGGCCGTTTCCTTCCCCGCCAGGCCGAACAGATAGCGACGCTGGTCGTCGTCCAGTTGAAGCGCCTGGGCGATCGCATCCAGGACGGGCCCCGAGGCAGGCATGCGGCCCTGCTCAAGCCTGGTGTAGTAGTCGGTGGAGATCGCCGCGAGCTGGGCCACCTCTTCCCTGCGCAGCCCGGCTACGCGGCGTGGACCGGCACTGTCGGGCAGGCCCACGGTGCGGGGGCCGAGCTCGCCCCGGCGTGCCTTGAGGAACTCGCCCAGCTCATTGAGGTGCGGTGTCGAACTCATACCTCCAGTGTGACAGCGGGTGCGCTTCGCGTGAGGGGGAGGAATCTCTCCCAGGATGTTTCTGTCCCAGGAGGAAACTCTCCTCTGCGCGGGGCTGCGCCCGGGTGTAATGCTGGATACCGGGCCGAGGAAGAATATGAATTCGCCGAAACGGCCGAAACCATGGCGGACACGCGCCTTCGTACGGCGACACCCCATACACCGAGACGCGAGGAACAGCGAGAGATGGAATTCGTAGATCAGCGGCCCACCGCCAAGGGCCCGGAGGACTGGTTCACCGGGGACGTGTGGTTCGACGCCCTCTACGCGGGCACCGGGCCGTCCCGGATGCGCGCCAACATGGTGCGCTTCTCCCCGGGAGCCCACACCGCCTGGCACCACCACGCCGTCGGCCAGACCTTGCACGTCGTCGCCGGTACCGCCCTGATCGGTACCCGGGACGGAACCGTCTTCGAGGCCCGCCCCGGCGAGACGGTCACCTGCCCGCCCGGCGAGGAGCACTGGCACGGCGCCAGCGAGGACCGCTTCATGGAGCACCTGGCGCTGTGGGAAGCCCCCGCTCCCGGCGACGACCGGCCCGAGACCACCTGGCTGGAGAAGGTTACCGCCGAGCAGTACGACGGCCCGCGCACCCGCAGCCGCTGAACCACGCACGCGAGGAGGGAGGCCCCTCATGCCTGCCACCATGACCGCCCTGTACGGCGGCGCCGGCCCCGACTGGGCACCGCGCCAGGTCCACGCACCCCGACCCGGCCCCGGCCAGGTGGTGGTGCGCGCCCGGGCGGTGGCGCTCAACAACGCGGACGCCTCGATGCTGGCCGCCGCCGACCCCACGGCAGGAGGCACGGGCGAGGAGTACCAGGCCGGCTTCGAGTTCGCCGGTGAGGTCACCGCCGTAGGCGCAGGCGCCGGCATGCCCGCACTCGGCAGCCGGGTGATGGGTACGACCCCTGGCAGCTTCGCCCAGTACGTACTGGCCGACCACCGGCATGTCCTGCCCGTCCCGGACGAGCTGGGCAACGAGGAAGCATGCGCCCTGCCGACCGGACTGCTCACCGAGCACGGCGCCCTCGCCGTGGCCGGTTTCCAGGCCGGGCAGTCGGTGCTGATCACCGGGGCCACTTCCAGCATCGGCCTGATCGGCGTCCGGATCGCCCGCGCTCTGGACGCCGGCCGGATCGTCGCCACCACCCGTGACGCGGCCAGGAGCGACCTGCTCGAGAACGCCGGAGCCGACACCGTCGTCATCACCGGCGAGCAGGACATGACCCAGGCGGTACTGACAGCCACCAGGGGCCAAGGCGTCGACGTGGCACTCGACCACGTCGGCGGCCGAACCTTCGCCGACTGCCTGCCGGCCACCCGCAGCGACGGAGCCGTGGTCAACATCGGCCGCCTGGACCGGGCCGCGTCCACCATCGACCTGGACGCCCTGTCGTACCGTCACCTGCGTGTCCACGGAGTGTCCTTCGGCTTCAGCCGGGCCGCCGAGCTGGGCGCCGTCATCGCCGCGGCCGGGGAGCGACTGCTGCCCGCGGTCGCCGACGGGCGCGCACAGCCCCTGATCGACAGCACCTGGTCCTTCGACACCGCAGCCCGGGCCGCAGCGCGCCTCCGCTCCCATCGGGCCCACGGAAAGATCGTCCTCAGCGTCCCGTGACACCCGGCACCGAGCCGTTTCCGTACAGGCCGTACCTGCCTGCACGGCACGACGGCCGAGCACCGACCCCACGCAACAGGAAAGAGAGCTCTCCCCATGCGGGCCACCTACATGTACGAAGCTGGCGACGTCCGCGTCCAGGACACCCCTGACCCGGTCATCGAGCGGCCGACGGACGCGATCGTGCGCGTCGTGCGCTCCTGCGTCTGCGGCAGCGACCTGCACCCCTACCACACGCTGACCGCCGCTGACGGGCCGGTGCCCATGGGCCACGAGTTCCTCGGCACCGTCGAGGAACTGGGATCCGAGGTCTCCGGCCTCAAGCGCGGCGACCTGGTGGTGGCGCCGTTCGCCTTCGCCGACAACACCTGTGAGTTCTGCCGCGAAGGCCTGCACACCTCCTGCCCCCACGGCGGCTTCTTCGCCGCCGGAGTCGGCGGCGCCCAGGCCGAGGCCATACGCGTTCCTCAGGCCCAGGGCACTCTGGTCAAGCTTCCTGCCGATGCCGACACCGCGCTGCTGCCCTCCCTGCTGACGCTGGCGGACGTGTACGGCACCGGCTACCACGCCGCCCATCGGGCCAGGGTGCGTCCCGGTGACTCGGTCACCGTCATCGGAGACGGCGCCGTCGGGCTGCTCGCCGTCCTCTCGGCCAAGCGACTCGGCGCCGAGCGCGTCATCCTCATGGGCCGGCACAAGGACCGCACCGACCTCGGACGCTTCTTCGGCGCCACCGACGTCGTGGAGGAACGCGGCGACGAGGGCATCGCCAAGGTCCGTGAACTGACCCGCGGCCACGGCACCCGAGCCGTCCTCGAAGCCGTCGGCCACATGCCGGCCTACGAGATGGCTCTCGGAGCCGTCCGCCCCGGCGGAGTCATCAGCCGTGTCGGCGTCCCGCAGTACGAGGACGCTCCTGTCGGCTTCGGCAGCCTCTTCGGGCCGAACGTCACGCTCACCGGTGGGCCCGCCCCCGTCCGCGCCTACATCGATGAACTGCTCCCCGCCGTCCTGGACGGCGCTGTCGAACCGGGCCGTGTATTCGACCGGACCGTCAGCCTGGAGCAGACCCCCGAGGGCTACAGTGCCATGGACCGGCGCGAAGCTCTCAAGGTCCTCGTCACGCCCTGACGTCCCCGGCAGGCCGGTCTCCTGCCACTGCGTGCGCAGGGGGACAGCCCCCTGCGCATCCACCGGCCCGGCAGGACCGTCCGCATCGGGCAGCCCACGCAGGGCGTCTTCTCCGGCACCCTGGACCGCGGGCTCCCCAACGGCATGGCGGTATGGCTCCCGAACGAGGCGTTCCTGACCTGACAGGGTCATACCTTCGACGGGGCCGGAGTCCCGCCGCACCGTCACACACCGGTCTTCACCGAGGAGGAGTTCGCGAAGGACCGTGACTCGGCCTTCGACGCCGCGGTCGTGGTGCTGCGGGACCACACGCGATCCGCCCCCACAGCTTCGGACTTGCTCCGGGCCGCGGATCTTCATTCATGCCAGGGAGCATGCCACGCCATGCCGGATGTCGTCGCACGGCCCGAATCAGCTGTCATGTCCGTCAGCCGGTGTCACTTCCCAAGGACCTGGGCCACCTCGTTCGCCATCACCCGGTAGCCGGCGTCGTTCGGGTGCAGTGCGTCCTTGTAGGCGTAGGCGTAGGCGTTGTCGAGGCGGTCAGGGTCCGAGGGGTCGGCGAGAGCCCTGTCGAAAGCGACGTACGCGTCGAACTCGCCCGCGTGCCGGATCCAGTCGTTGACCTCGTTGCTGACCCGCGCCGCGTGCGGGCCCCAGTGGTCCGAGCCCTTGAGAGGCAGCAGTGTTGCCCCGACGACTTCGAGGCCCTTGTCGTGTGCCGCGCCGATCAGTGTGCGGTAGCCGGCGATGAGTTCGCGGGATGACACGACGGGGGCGGGCTTGTATGTGGCAGGCGGATTCGGCCCCTCGGCGGCTTCGCTGAAGCCGATGTCGTTGACCCCTTCCAGGATGACGACCGTGGAGATGCCCGGCTGGTCGAGGACGTCCCGCCTGAAGCGGGCGGTGGCCCGCTCGCCGAACCAGGCCGAGTCGTTCAGCACCAGATTTCCCCCGATGCCCTGGTTGACGACGGGCCGCCCCGTCCGCTCGGCGAGGGCGTCGGAGTAGCGTCGGTCCGTGTTGGGTGTGGAGCCGAAACCGTCGGTGATGGAGTCGCCGAAGACGGCGATGCCGTCACCCTCGCCTGTGTCTTCGGTCTGATTCCTGGCCTTCCCGGCAGGCCGCCGGCGTTCCGCATCGCCGACCTCGATGCCGGAGAGGTAGTACCAGGACTGTGAAGTGCTGGTGTAGGCGGTGCCGTTCGTATCGGCCCGGTGGTCGCCCTCGGCCCGGTAGGTGTCGGCCCAGCCCTGGCTGTGGAACGTGGCGGGGCCCGTGGTCCCCGCGAAGTAGAGGGTGACCGTGACCGACTCCAGTCTCTTCAGGCTCAGTTCGGCGGTGTCGCTACGGAGTTCCCCGTGGGCCGGTATCCACCCCGACCGCTCGCCGTTGAAGGTGAGGTGACGAACCGACCCCTGCGCGACCGCCGCACCCTGGGTGGTTCGGGCGATCGCCGCACCCGTGATCCGCAGGGGCGAAGTGCCGTAGGCGTTGGAGAGCCGGATCCTGGCCAGGTTGCCCCCCTTGGTGACGCGGACGACCTGGCGTACGGACTGGTGGGAGAAGCCTTCCTGGGACCAGTTGGGCGTGAAGCCGGTGCTGGGCAGCTGAGGGGAGGCGCCCCAGGCCGCGGTCCACGCGACGGGCGCCGCCTCGGCCGGGGTGGCCAGGATGCCGAAGGCGAGGGATCCGGCGAACAGGGGGGCGGCGATGCGGCGTACGTAGGAGGTGCTCACGGAGGGCTCCTAATGGGCTTATGGTTCCGTTAAGTTGATGGAACCGTACCAGTGCGCCACGAATAATGGAACTGGAGCCCCGTTTGTGCGGGGGTCTGGGGAGTGAGTCCGGCGCCCCGCCTCCGACCGTGACAGCTGGCGACCGCGCCGCCCTGTCGAAGGGTTGACAACGATTCACCACACCGAGACTCTTTTTAGAAAGTGATTCCAACATTGGCCGGCTGAGTGATTCCGTGGTGCCGGCTTGGAGTCGCGGACGGGAGAGACTTATGGGCGGCGTCATGGACGGCCGGGTCGTGATCGTCACCGGTGCGGCCCGCGGGATCGGCCGCGGGCACGCGCTCGAATTCGCACGGCAGGGCGCGAAGGTCGTGGTCAACGACCTGGGCTCGGAGGTCGACGGGACCGGGGCCGCCTCCGGCCCGGCGGGTGAAGTGGTCCGCGAGATCCGCGAGGCCGGCGGCGAGGCGGTCGCCAACGGCGACGACGTCTCCGACTTCGACGGTGCGCGCAGGCTCGTGGAGTCAACGGTGGCGCGCTTCGGCGATCTGCACGTACTCGTGAACAACGCCGGGATCCTGCGTGACAGGATGCTGGTGAACATGACCGCCGCGGAGTGGGACGCCGTGATACGTGTGCACCTGGGCGGCACGTTCGCCCCGCTGCGCCACGCGGCGGCGTACTGGCGGGCTCAGGCCAAGGCGGGTGCGCGGGTCGACGCTCGCGTCATCAACACGACGTCCTCGTCAGGCATCTACGGAAACCCCGGCCAGGCCAACTACGGCGCGGCCAAGGCCGGAATCGCCGGCCTGACCGTGATCGCCTCGCGTGAACTGGAACGCTTCGGCGTCGCGGTGAACGCCGTGGCGCCTGCGGCGCTCACCCGTATGACGGAGGGACTGCGCCCCGCGCGGCCCGCTCCGGCGCCTGAGGCGTTCGACGCGTCGGCCCCCGAGAACATCGCCCCGCTGGTGGTCTGGCTCGGCAGCCCTGCCGCCCGCGGAATCACCGGGCGTGTGTTCAACGTGCGGGGCGGCACGATAAGTGTCGCGGAGGGCTGGCAGGCCGGGCCCGGAACCGACAAGGAGTCCCGCTGGGAACTCTCCGAGCTGGACGAGGTGATCCCCGCCATGGTCGGCAGGGCCCGGCCCAACGCGCTGCAGAACGGGCGCGCGCCGGCAGGAGGTTCCTGACATGGCTCTTGACCACACCTCGATCGGGGTCGAGTCCGCACCCGTGGAAAGGACCTGGACCTCCACGGACACACTGCTGTACGCGGTAGGTGTCGGCGCGGGGCTCGACGATTCGCTGCGGGAACTGCCCTTCACCACGGAGAACGCTCACGGTGTGGAGCAGCAGGTGCTGCCGACGTTCGCCGTGCTGGCCGCGCAGGGCGGCCGGGGCCCCGGCATAGGCACGTTCGACCCGGTGATGCTGGTGCACGCGGAGCAGTCGTTCGACCTGCACAGGCCACTCGCACCGGCCGGGAGCGTACGCATCACATCGAAGGTCACCGGAATCCACGACAAGGGGTCCGGAGCGCTGGTGACCAGCGAGTCGGTGGCTGTGGACCCGGAGACCGGTGAGCCGCTCATCACCTCGCGCAGCGCCGTGTTCATCCGCGGAGAGGGCGGGTTCGGCGGCGAGCGCGGCCCGCGGGCGAGCTGGCCGGAACCGGACCGTGCGCCGGACCATATTGTCACGTACCCGACCAGGCCCGAACAGGCGCTGATCTACCGGCTGTCCGGAGACCGCAACCCGCTGCACAGCGACCCCGCGTTCGCGGCGAAGGCCGGCTTCGAGCGGCCGATCCTGCACGGCCTGTGCACCTACGGGTTCACCGGGCGCGCGCTGCTGCACACGCTGGCGGGATCGGATCCCTCCCGGTTCGCCTCGATGTCAGGACGCTTCACCAGGCCCGTGTTTCCCGGTGAACCGCTGACCGTCTCCGTATGGGAGGACGGAGACACCGCACGGTTCCGCACCGCCAAGGCGGACGGGACCGTGGTGATCGACCACGGAAGGGCCGGCGTCCGGCCCGCGCCCGGATCGCCCGGCTGACCTCTGTCTCCGCGTCCGCACGGCACCGGTGTCCTCTCCGGGTGGGGTGACACCGGCGCGGCGCGGCGAGGGTCAGGAAGGCTGCGGGTTGGCGACCGCGGTGGTCATGCAGTACCCGATCGGGCCGGCAGAGTCGTGCATCGTGCAGTGCCCGACGGCCACCCCTTCCTCACTGGTGTGGGCGCCGGACTCCAGGCCTATGACGTCACTGAGCGGCAGCCGGCTCAGGCACAGGGTGTAGTCGGCGTTGATGAAATGGAGACCCGTGTCGCCGGCGTGGACGAGCGGACTCGCGGTGTCCGCGGCCAGGGCCGCCCGCACGAACGGTGACAGCGGCTCACCGGCCACCAGTTCGCGCGCTTCGCGCAGCCATGCCCGGCGCTTGACGTCGTCGCGCCAGCCGCCCTTCGCCGAGGCGTTGTGTTCGTCGAACATCCAAGCAGTCCATGCCCCGTCGCGCGGGGTGAAGAGCTCCTCGGGCGCCGGAGCGTCCCAGGGTGGTGTCGCGGGAATCCGGCCGGGCGGTTGTTCGCCGCGCCGGAGCAGGACCGCGCTCGCCCGCGCGACGGGGCCGTTCGCCCCGTGGACGGTGGCGTCGGCGACCCGGATCCGGCGCCCGTCACGCACCCGGTGGGTCTCCACCCGTACGGGCGCCATCGGCGCGTTGCGGAAGAGGTCGACGGTCAGCCGGGTGAAGTGCAGTCCGTCCGCGGCGTGTTCCGCCTCCAGCGCCCTGGCCGCAAGGCCCCCGAGCAGCCGTCCGTGCATCATGCCGGGCGTCCACCAGCCGCGCGCGTGCGTCGCGGGTATCAGCTCCCCCTCCACGCTCGTGAAGAACGCCTCTTCATTTTCCGTCCGGGCCACGGATGTTTCCCCTCTGTCGCCCTGACCGGGGTCAGGTGTCGATGCTCGTGGAGCCGAGCCTGCGGATCAGCACGATCGCGGCTTCGGTGATCTTGTTGGCCTGGCGCTTCGAGGAACTGGTCGCGATCTCGCGGCCCGCCTCGCCGATGATCGTGGTCAGCACGGCAACGGTGAGCCGCCCGACGGAGTCGTTGCCGGCGCCGAGCAGCACCCCGTTCTGCCGGACCCACTCCCGGCTGCGCGTGCGTCTGACCAGTTCGAAGCCCGGCGGCGCATCGCCGTCCATGAACAGCCGGGCCAGATCACGGCGTTCCCAGGAACCCTCCAGGAACGCGCGGGCTCCGACGATGAAGAGCTCGAGCGCGTCCTCGCCCGCGCCCCCGGCCTTGGCGCGGGCCGCCGCGACCGCGGTCACCGCGTTCTGCTCATGGGAGGCCTGATGCTCCTCCCAGAGAGCCAGGAAGAGTTCGCCCTTGCCTCCGAAGTGGTGGTAAAGACTGCCCACGCTGGAGTCGGCGCGTTCCACCACCGCCGCGACACTCGCCTCGGCGAAGCCCTGTTCGCAGAACACCTCACGGGCGGCGTTCAGCAGTACGCGCCGGGTCTCCGCCGTGCGGCTCCACTGCCAGGCGTTTCCTCCCGACGCGGCGTTGCCTGCTTTTCGCGCCATGATGCCCCTCCTCGCGTGCGGCCGACAGTCGTCGACACGGTCACCGTACCGAATCCAATCTTAGAATTGGACACATCGCCGCAGTGACGATCTCCCCCCTGTGCACCCGGCCGGGGCCACCGCGTGCCGCCGCACACCCGGAACCTCTTGGTCGTGACACGTGTCTTGACACGCTCATCCGGCCGGGCACAGTCTGAACTGGTTCCTAGAGTTCCGTTCTAAAAAGGCGCACCTGAACACCTCGTGCGCCCGAAGAGGAAAGGACATCTCTCGATGGTCGATTTCGCCCTCAATGTCGAGGAACGTCAGATCCGGGACACCGTGCGCAGCTTCATCTCCAAGGAGGTGATGCCACTGGAACAGGACGTACTGCGCAACGAACGCGCGGGGGCACCGGCGATATCCCTGGATGTGCTCGCCGAGCTGCGGACGAAAGCCCGCAAGGCAGGCTTCTGGGGGATGAACACGCCCGAGGAGTACGGCGGGATGAACCTGGGTGCCGTCATGTCCGCGATCCTCGCGATGGAGACAGGCAGGACGTTCGTCCCGTTCAGTTTCGGGGGTTCGGCGGACAACATCCTCTACGGCGCGAACGACGAGCAGAAGCAGCGCTACCTCGTCCCGACCATCGAGGGCGAGCGCCGATCCTGCTTCGCCATCACCGAGCCGGGAGCGGGCTCCGACGCACGCAACATCCGCACCCGCGCCGTGCGTGACGGCGGCGACTGGGTCATCAACGGTGAGAAGACGTTCATCACCGGCGGAAACGAGGCCGACTTCGTGATGGTGTTCGCCGTCACCGACCCGGACAGGGCCGCCGACGGCGGAGTGACGTGCTTCCTGGTAGACCGGGACATGGGCTGGAAGTCCGAGCCGATCCAGACGATGGGCCAGTGGGGGCCCGCGGCGCTGGTCTTCGACGACGTACGCGTTCCCGCCGAGAACGTACTCGGCGAGGTCGGCCAGGGATTCGGGCTCGCCCTGCGCTGGATCGGCCAGGGACGCTACATGATCCCGGCACGGGCGATCGGCTCCGCCGAGCGGATGCTGCAGATGGCAGTGGACTACGCCAAGATCCGGCACTCGATGGGCCACCCGATCGGCGACTACCAGGCGATCCAGTGGCAGATCGCGGATTCGCAGGTCGAGATCGAATCCACCAAGTGGCTCACCCTGTACGCCGCCTGGCGGGTCCAGGAGGGCATGGACGCGCGACACGCCTCCTCCATCGCCAAGCTCAACGGAGCACTGATGGCCAACCAGGTCGTGGACCGGGTCCTGCAGATCCACGGCGGCATGGGCTACACCAAGGAACTGCCGATCGAACGCTGGTACCGGGAGCTGAGGCTCCTGCGCATCTTCGAGGGCACCGACGAGATCCAGCGCCGCACCATCGCCCGCAACCTCCTGAAAGGCCACGTACGGCTCGGCGGGATCGGAGAATGACCAAACGCAGGCGCGCCGCGATCGTCGGGGTGGCCGAGTCGGAGACCGGGAAGACCCCGCACCTGACCGTGCTCTCCCAGCAGGCCAGGGCGAGCAGGGCGGCCCTGACCGAGGCCGGGCTCCGACCCGAGGACGTGAACGGGCTCTTCGTGGCGGGGAACTGGTCATGGGCGCCGGCGCTGACCCTGGCGGAGTACCTGGGCATCCAGCCGGACCATCTGGACAGCACCAACATCGGCGGATCGTCGTTCGAGGCACACCTCGGCCATGCCACCGCGGCCATCGAGGCCGGACTCATCGACGTCGCACTGATCACCTACGGCAGTACCCAGCGCAGCAACCGTTCCCGCACCGCCACCAGACCGCCCGCGACGCTGACCGAGCAGTTCGACCGCCCCTTCGGGCTCCCGCAACCGGTCGGCGCCTACGCGCTCGCAGCCAACCGCTACTTCCACCAGTACGGTGCCACGGGCGAGCAACTGGCAGAGGTCGCGGTCAGCGCCCGGCAGTGGGCCGCGCTCAATCCAGACGCCTACCACCGCGACCCGATCACCGTCGACGACGTCCTCGCCTCCCCGATGATCAGCGATCCGCTCCATCTGCTGGACTGCTGCCTGGTGACCGACGGCGGCGGCGCGGTCGTCGTGGCCGCGGAGGACCGCTGGCCCGATGTCGACACCCGTCCGGTCGAGGTGCTAGGCCACGGTGAGACGACCACACACAGCTCCATCGCCCAGATGCCGGACCTGACCGTCACCGGAGCCGCGCGATCCGGCCCGGCCGCGATGAGAATGGCCGGCGTCACCCACGACGACCTCGATCTGCTGGAGATCTACGACTCCTTCACCATCACCGTGCTGCTCACCCTCGAGTCCCTGGGGTTCTGCAAGCCGGGCGAGGCGGGGGAGTTCGTCGGACTGGGCCGTACGGCCCCCGGAGGCGACATGCCGATGAACACGAACGGCGGCGGGCTGTCGTACACCCACCCCGGCATGTACGGCATCTTCCTGCTCATCGAGGCGACCCGGCAGCTGCGGCACGACTTCACCTCCGACCCGCGGCGGCAGGTGGACGGGGCACAACTGGCCCTGGTGCACGGCACCGGCGGCGTCCTCTCGTCCACGTCCACCGTCGTACTCGGAAGGAGCTGATCACCGTGGTGGATCTTGTGCCGGATGTGGAGACACAGCCGTTCTGGGACGGTATCGCAGCCGGCGAGCTGCGCCTCCAGCGCTGCGGCGACTGCGATCGCGCCGTGTTCTACCCGCGGGCCCTGTGCCCGCACTGCTTCGGTGACCGGCTCAGGTGGGTCACCTCGCCGGGAACAGGGACCGTCTACTCATACACGGTCGCGCACCGTGCCTTCAGCCCGTCCGCCGGCGATCCGCCCTACACCGTCGCGCTGATCGACCTCGACGAGGGCGTACGGATGATGTCGAGGATCGTGGGCGGCGCCGCCGTCCGGATCGGCGACCGGGTCGAACTGGAGATCACCCGACCGGGCGGCGAGGAGTCCCCCGAGCTGCCGTGCTTCCGAGTGAGGGAGAGCGCATGAGCACGGCCACGACACAGATCCGCACCGAGGCGATGCACGCCCTCTTCGCGCCCCGATCCATCGCGCTCGTGGGTGCCACGGACAAATCGGGGTGGTCGCTGTCCACCTTCGGCAATCTGCGCACCCACGGTTTCTCCGGCCCCGTCCACCTCGTCAATCCCCGCACGGAAGTGGTGCACGGGCAACGGGCCCACCGCAGTCTCACGGCCATCGGCGAGGCGGTCGACATGGCCTACGTCATGGTGCCGACCCCCGCGGTGCTGCCGGTACTGCAGGAGGGCGCGGGTCTGGGAATCCGCAGCTACGTGATACTCACCGCGGGCTTCGGCGAGACCGGTCCGGAGGGCAGACGTCTCGAGGAGGAGATCCTCGCCTTCGCGCAGGAGAACCAACTGACCGTACTGGGCCCCAACGGCAACGGATACATCAACGCCACCGCGGGCACGACCCCGTACGGACTGCCGATCCCGCCACCGCTGATCGGCGGCCCCGTGGGCGTGGTGCTGCAGAGCGGAGCGCTGGCCAGTTCCATCCTGGCGTTCGCCCAGGCCCGCAACGTGGGTCTCAGCCTGCTCACCTCGATGGGCAACGAGACGATGGTCTCGGTCACCGACGTCATCGACTACCTGGTGGACGATCCCGCCACCCGGGTCATCGCCCTGTTCCTGGAGTCCGTACGCCGGCCCGAGGAGTTCGCACGAGCCGCCCGCCGCGCCGCCCGGGCCGGCAAACCGATCGTGGCACTCAAGATCGGTTCCAGCGCACTCGCCTCGCACACCGCCCAAGCCCACACAGGTGCCCTCGTCGGCGACGACGCGGTCGTCGACGCGGCGTTCAGGAAGCTGGGAGTGGTACGCGTCCGCTCCCTGGAGGACCTGATCATCACGGCCGGACTGCTGGCCAGGACCGGCCCCGTACGGGGACCACGGATCGCCGTGGTGACCCCCTCCGGCGGGGCCTGCGAGGTCATAGCGGACCGGGCCGAACAGGAAGGACTGGAGCTGCCCCCGTTCGCTCCTGGGACAGTGGCACGGCTGAAGGAGATCCTCCCGGACTTCGCGACCGTACAGAACCCGCTGGATGTCACCGGCTACGTGGTGGTCGACCGGACGCTGCTCAGCCGGGCCCTGGAAGTGGTCGCCGACGATCCGGGCGTCGACGCGGTCATGCTCCTGACCGACCTGCCCCGGCTGCCACCCGCGGACCTGAACCTGACACTGCAGCACTTCGCCGCGACCGCGCGGCGCATCCGCGACGCCCGGCTGCCGGTGATCGTCGCAGGCAATGTGCTGACCGACATCACGGAGGTGGGACGCCACGTACAGCGGGAGACGGGGTTCCCGTACGTGGTGGGCGGGATCGAGCACGCCATGACCGCCATCGGCGCCGCCGTCCGCTGGTCCCGGGACCTGGGGGAGTCCACCGGGACGGCGCAGACCGACCGGGGCGTGCCACCGGTCGTGGGCGGGGAACCCACAGGGCTCTGGCCGGAGCACCGGGCCTCGCGCCTGCTCGAGGACAACGGGATCCCGGTCGTCCCTTCCTCCCTGGCCGCCACCGAGGACGAGGCGGCCGCGGCGGCCGCCGCATTCGGGTACCCCGTGGTACTCAAAGCGGTCGCCGACGGCCTCGGGCACAAGAGTGACATCGGCGGGGTGCGGCTCGGGCTGAACGGCCCGCAAGCCGTACGAGAGGCTCACAGCGAGGTATGCGCCACCCTGCGCGACCGCGGCCTGACCGGTATCGGCACCCTTGTGCAGCCGCAGCGCCAGGGCGGTGTGGAACTGATCGTCGGCGTGGTCCGCGATCCCGCGTGGGGTCTGACCATGGCCGTCGGACTCGGAGGGATCTGGGTCGAGGTGCTACGGGACTCGGTGCTGCGGCTGCTGCCGGTGGACTCCGCCGGCATCCGCCGTGCCCTGGGCGAACTCCGCGGCGCCCGGCTGCTGGAAGGAGCACGCGGGACCGAACCCGCGGACCTCGACAAGGTCGCCGGGGTGGTCGCCCGGATCGGTGCCCTCGCCGAAGGCCTCGGCCCACGGCTGGAATCGCTGGAGATCAACCCGCTCCTCGTCCGGGGAAGCGAGGTCGAGGCACTGGACGCACTGGTCACCTGGAACTGAACCACCCTCGCGGCGCCACCCGAAGGCCGCCGTGGTCGCCTGCTGCGACCGCGGCGGCCTTCGGCCCCTCACAACCGGTCACGCACCGCTCGGAGGGCACGGCACACCGCTCGGCGGACAGAGGCGGAATCCACTCGCAGAAAGGCTCGGGCAATGAGGCTCTCCTACGTACGCGAACTCGACGAGTACCCCACCGGCGGGCGCCGGATACGCATCCTCAGCATGGCCGTGCTCGCCGTCCTGATCGGATCGTACGAGGGCCAGATCGCCCCCGTCGCCCCCCTGCTGCTCGAAGACCTGGACATGTCGCTGTCCACCTACGGCACGATCTCCGCACTGGCGACAGTCGCCGGTGCCATCGCCTCCATGGCCGGCGGCCGCCTCACCGACACCCTGGGCCGCGTGCGCCTGCTCATCCCGCTGATGCTGCTCACCACCGTGTGCTGCGTGCTGATGACCACGGTGCACTCACCCACACAGCTGCTCATGGCCCGGATCGCCCTGTCGGTCATCGACGGCATGGCACTGGCCGGCACCGCGCCACTCGTACGCGACTTCTCACCACGGATGGGCCGCGCCCAGGCCTTCGGCTTCTGGACCTGGGGGCCCGTCGGCGCGAACTTCCTGGCCGCCGCGATCGCGAGCGCCACCCTGCCGCTCTTCCACGACTCGTGGCGCTCCCAGTTCGTCATCATGGCCGTGGTGTCGCTGGCAGCCTCCATCGTGATCGCGTGCAACATCGCCGACCTCTCGCCCGAGCTGCGCGGACGCATCCAGCAGACTGAGGAGCAGGCGATCGTCACGGCCGGTCCCACCGCGCCGCCCAGGGCCCGCAACCTACTCGCCCACCGCAACATGGTGGCGCACGTCATCGGGATCGCGCTGTGGCTCGTCCTCTTCCTGACGCTCTCCCTGTACGGACCGCTCATGCTGGGGGACTCGTTCGGCCTCAGCGCATCGACCGCCGCCGGGATCATGTCGGTCTTCTGGGTCCTCAATCTGGCCACGGTCGTGGTGAGCGGACGCATCTCCGACCGGCTTCAACTGCGTAAACCGCTCTGTGTGGGAGGCACGCTCGCCGCAGTGGCGGTCACCGGCTACCTGGTGCACCTGATGGGGCGTCAAGACGTCTCGCATCCGCACCTGATGATCACCGGTGCGCTGCTGGGCGGCGCGATGGGAGTGGCCTACGGACCCTGGATGGCGAACTTCTCCGAGGACGCCGAGAACATCGACCCCCGGCTGCAGGGCAGCGCGTGGGGCCTGTTCGGCTTCACGTCCAAGGCCGTGGCGGTGCTCGCGCTGTTCGCCGTGCCGCGTGTGGTCGAGCACGCGAGCTGGCACCTGTGGATGGTCGTCACGCTCTGCTGCATGACGCTGTTCCTCCCGGCGACACTCTTCTTCCACGGGCCCTGGCGGCGTGCGGCCGTGACGCCGGCCCCGGCTCCGGAGCCCGTCGTCACCCCCGGGGCGGTGGACTGACTCCACCCGGTGCGGGAGACCGCGGCCTCGTCCGGCCGGCCCGCCCGGCGGAATCCTTCGTCGCCCGCGGCCGGCCGAGCGAGGCGAGCACCGCCAGGGCGGAGATGACCGTCATCACGAGCAGGGCCAGCCGGTAGCCGGTGACCAGTTGGCCAAGGGCGTGCGGGGCGACGCGCGCGATCGTCCCGTCGAAGACCCGGCTGCGCAGCCCAGCCGGGAGCGCGCTGGTGACGAGCGACATGGCCAGTGCCGTACTCACCACCACACCCGTGTTCTGGATCATCAGACGCATCGCGTTGACGATCCCGATCCGGTCGGGCGCGATCCCGTCCAGCATCGCCGTGGTGTTGGCCGGCATGAACATTCCCGAGCCCACCCCGACGAGCACCAGCCCGATGGCGATCGGCGCGTAGCCCACACCCACCGATATCTCCAGCAGGAGAACCAGCAGCCCGGCGGTGCCCGCCGACGTGCTGAGCAGGACAATCGTGCGCGGTG
This sequence comes from Streptomyces sp. NPDC102441, assembly GCF_044765585.1. Classification (NCBI taxonomy): domain Bacteria; kingdom Bacillati; phylum Actinomycetota; class Actinomycetes; order Kitasatosporales; family Streptomycetaceae; genus Streptomyces; species Streptomyces sp. NPDC102441. The sequence continues at coordinate 62,874 of NZ_JBIWKH010000005.1, read as the reverse complement.
CCAGCCTTGCGTGGAGCATCCCCGAGCACGCCGACGCGATCATCGCGGCGACCGGAAGCGGCAGAACCTTCAAACCGGCCGACACCGGGTCCTCCCCGTGCACCGCCTGGTAGAACAGCGCGACCAGCAGAACCACGGCCATCCGGGACACCGCGTTGAGGAACGAGGTCAGAAGGCCCAGTGCGAACGGCAGGTCCCGGAAGAGTGCGACATCCACCACCGGACGGGCGCTGTGCCGCTCCACCACGAGGAACACCGGCACCAGCACCGCGAAGACCGCCAGACAGGTGACCACCACCGGATCACCCCAGCTCCGGTCACCGACCTCGGACAATCCGATCAGCAGGCTTCCCAGGCAGGCCAGTACGAGCAGATTGCCCGGCACGTCGATCCCGCGGTCACCGCCTCTCCCGCCGCCCCTGCGCAGCACCACGGCACCCCGGACCAGGCACACCAAGCCGATCGGCACGTTGTACCAGAACACCCACTCCCAGCCGAAACGGTGCGTCAGATACCCGCCCAGCGTCGGGCCCACCAACTGCGCGACGGAGAACGACGCGATGTACACGCCCATGCCACGCGCCATGTGCCGAGGCGGGAAAGCATCGGCGAGGAGCGCCGCACTGTTGGCCAGCAGCATCGCGCCGCCCGCGGCCTGTACCACCCGCAGGCCGACCAGGAACCACGCCCCCGGGGAGAAGCCGAGCAGCAGGCTGGCCACGGTGTACGTGGCCAGCCCGAGCAGATACATCGTGCGCCGTCCGAACATGTCCGCCAGCCGGCCGAACACGACCAGGAGCACTGTGTTGGCCAGCATGTAGGACAGCAGGATCCAGTTCGCGGCGGCAGCGCCGGCATCGAAGTGCCTCACCACGTCAGGGAGCGCGACGTTCAGCGAGCTGCTGCCGAGTGCGATGAGAATGCTCGCCATGCTGACGACGGACAGCACACGCCAGGCGTAGCGCAGTTGCTCTGTTTCCCCGGCCTCGGACATGGAACTCCCTACCGGTAGGCAGATATTGAATCAGGATACTAGAACCTGATTCTGTTGAGTCCCGTTCGTGGCCGTCCGGGCGGGAACGCTCCTGAAGTGAAGGCCTCGGTCTGCGCGTCCTCCAGCGCAGGGCGTGCTGGCAGTAGGCGAGTTCTGTGCCGGCGGGCACCGACCACGGCCCCAGGCTTGTCCGGGTGACGATGCGACGGGTGACTAGGCATCCGGTGTGGCGCAGTCGCAGCGTGTCCCTGCCGCGCGGTCGAGGTAGGGCAGACGGGGCAGATCCTCGAACGCGATGGGACGGCTGTCGAGTCCCGCGTCGAACTCGTCCAGGGTCCTTCGTCCGACTTCGGTGTCGCGCGCGATCTCGTAGAGCGCCAGGACAGTACCGATGCGGTGGTCTCGGTGTCTGTCACGGCCGGAGTGAGGATCTCCGAGCTGATCGGGTGCCCGGTCAGCGGAAGGCCGGTCTCCTCGTCAGTGGTGTGCAGCAGCAGGGACAACATGTCGCCGGTTTCCCGCCCCGACTCCTGGATCTCGGCGGTCCCGATCGGGTGGACATCCGGGAGGCTGAACTCCACCCACGGTTCCACCCGTAGGTCCAGGCGCGTCGACCCTGGTCACAGCAGTATTGAAGGCATGACAACGACCGAGTGGATCACCGACATCGTCCTCATCCTCATCGTCTTCCGGCAACTGCGGGAAGGTCGGCTCGACCTCAAGTCCTTCCTGATCCCGTTGGGGATCGTGGCCTTCGTGGCCTACTCGTACCTGGACACCATTCCTGCCGACGGCAACGACCTGGTGCTGATCGGCATCCTGACGAGCGTGGGTGCGGCCCTCGGCATCGCCGGCGGCGCCTGCACCCGGCTCCGTACGGACGGCGAGCACATCCTGATCAAGGCCGGTGCGGTGTCGGCGATCCTGTGGATCCTGGGCATGGGGGCACGCATGGTCTTCCAGATGTGGGTCGAGCACGGCGGCGGCGCCGATGACGTCACCCGTTTCAGCATCACCCACCACATCACCAGTGACCAGGCCTGGGTAGCGGCCTTCGTCCTGATGGCACTCACCGAAGTGGTCCTGCGGCTGGCCACGATCTTCATACGGAGCCGGGCCCGCACGGTAGCCCGCCCCGTGCCCGTCGTCGAACGTACGGCCTGACCGTGCGATATGTTCTGCCCGTGTCCGCAACCGAGAGCGCTCCGGCCCCCGAGAAGGGCGCGGCCCAGGGGGCGGGCCCGTGGCAGGTTCCCGGGCGGGACCCACGGGTGTGGTGGGTGCTGACCCTGGCGGTCATTGTGGTCGGGGCCCTGACGATCAGGCCCATGGGCGCCGACGGGCGGGGCCTGGCCGTTGCCGCGCTCTTCCTGGTCAACTCTGCGGCTCTGCTGGCTCGGAGCCTGCCGGAGAAAAGGATTCCCAGGCACCTCACTCTCCTCTGGCTGACGCTCGGCGTCGTCGCGGCGGCCGCCCTGATCGGCGTCAGCCGCAGCGGAACGGGCTACCTGTTCGCCTTCTTCCTCGCCGGTCACATCGGATACCGGCTCGAGGTCAAGCCGGCCCTCGTTCTCGCGGGGAGCTGCAGTCTGCTCTGCGGCGCTGTCCTGTACTTCCGACTCGGGCCGGGGCACCACACGGTGCCCTGGGCAGTCGGTCTCGCCACCGGCGTCCCGGTCCTGGTCGGCATCGCCAACCGCAGCCGGCGCCGGGCCGTGCTGGCAGCGTTCGCGGCGGCCGAATCGTCCGAACGTGCCGCCCGGGCCGAGGCACGGACCGCCGTCCTGACCGAACGCAGCCGGATCGCCCGCGATGTGCACGACGTCCTGGCGCACTCGCTGGCCGGGATCAACATGCAGTTGGAACTGGTCGACGCCTTGCTCGACATCGGTGACCTGGAGAGGGTCCGGGAGGCCAACGACAAGGCCCGCGGCCTGGTCAGAGCGAGCCTCGAACAGGCGCAGTGGACCGTGCACGCCCTGCGCGAGGACTCGCTGCCGCTGCTGGAGAGCCTCACCGCGATGCTCGAATCCTCCGCCCACGGTGACGTTCTCACCGTCACCGGGACCACCCGGGAACTGCCTGTCCAAGTGACCCAGAATCTCCTGCGGATCGCACAGGAGGCGCTGACCAACGCAGCCCGGCACGCTCCCGGGGGAGATGTCGGCGTGGAGCTGACGTTCACGGCCTCATCGACCACACTGAGGATCCGCAACCGCCCCGGCACCCGTGAGGCGAACGCGGGCATCGGCAGTGGAATGGGGTTGATCGGAATGCGTGAACGTGTCGCTCTGCTGGGCGGAAGTGTCACCGCGTGCCCGGTCACCGAGGGACCGTACGACGGCGGCTGGCAGGTGGAGGCAGTGATCCCGGGATGAGTGAACCTACCGAGAAGCACCGGCGGTTGAGGGTGGTCGTCGCCGACGATCAGGCCGCAGTCCGGGAGCCGCTCGCCGCGGTGCTCGGGCTGACCGAGGACATCGACGTCGTCGCTGCCGCCGCCGATGGCAGCGAGGTGCTGACGGCGGTCGCCGCCGGGCCGGTGGACGTGGTGCTGATGGACCTGAGGATGCCCGTGATGGACGGGATCGAGGCAACCCGTCGGCTGGGCGAGGAGCATCCGGAGGTGGCGGTGGTCGTGCTGACCACCTTCGCCGACGACGACTCGATCCTGGGCGCGCTGGGCGCGGGGGCCCGCGGCTACCTGACCAAGAACGCGGGACGCCAGGACATCACCCGGGCGATCCGAGCCGCTGCCGCCGGTCAGTCCGTGCTCGACCGCGAGGTCCAGGACCGGCTGCTCGCCACAGCCAGGACCAGGGCACCGGCGCCAGGACAGCCCCTGCCCGGAAACCTCACACCCCGCGAACGCGAGGTACTCACCCTGATCGGCCAGGGCATGCCCAACCGCGGCATCGCAGAGAAGCTCTTCATCAGCGAGGCCACGGTCAAGTCCCACATCAACAACCTGTTCGCCAAAGCGGGAATCCGGGACCGGGCCGACGCCGTCCGCCGCGCAATCGGGGCAGGGCTCGCCTGACCCCGGCGCGGACCCTCCGAGTCGAGCGTGGACTACTGCCACCAGGCCCGGGCGGCAGCCCGGCACGGAGGGGGCCACCGGGCTGCGGCGGCTTCCGCCAGGTGCCGCCTGCTCGGCTTCGAGCGGCGACGAGTAGCGCGCTCCCGTTCTGTGGGAACGCGCTCCCCCTGCCTCAGGAGAGAGTTCAGTGCTCCTTGACGCCGCTCAGCTCGTTCGGGGCCTTCGGCAGTTCCGTCGCGACCAGTTGCTTGCCCGACTCGATGTCGATGGCCATGAGCTTCTTGCTCGACGGGTCCGAGACATAGGCCGTGTGGTCGCGCACGAACAGCGCCGGACGGGGCTGCTGCCAGTCCAGCGGCTCCTGCCACGGACCGAGGGCGGAGATCCTTCTGGTCACCTTGCCCGTTTCCGGGTCGATGACATGGATCTTGCCGTCGGTACCGAGGACGAGTCCTTCACCGTGCGGACCGCGCGCCAGCGAACGGAAGGTGTAGCTCGTACCGATATCGACGAGCCGCATCTTCCCTGTCCCGGTGTTGATGAGAGACACCTCCTCCGGCCGTTCCAGCTCCGCGTCCTTGTCCTTCTTGTAGTCGCCGAGAACCACGCGCGACTCGTCGGAACCGGCCTGGTTGCCGATCCGCCCGTACTCCGCTGGGCTCCCCACCTTCTTGATGGCGCCGTCCTTGTAGATCAGGACGCCGTCCTCGCAGCCGATGACGACCGCCTCGCCCCGCGCGGCCGCCTCCCCGTGGACGCCGGGGCACTCCTCACTGCGGGTGATCTCCTTGCGGTCCTTGTCCAGCACGGCGATACCGACGCGCTTCTCCTCCGTGCCCAGAGTGGTCACCAGCTTGCCGTCGGCGAGCTGGATGGCGACCCCGTGGTGCGGGGCGGCGGAGGTGTACGTCTCAGACTTCGGCTTCGTGTCGCCGAGATCCTTCGGATCGAAGACCGTGACCACGCCGGTGCCGTCGGCGAAGAGAATGGTCCTGCCCGCGTGACGTACGACGTGGCCCGGCTTGCTGCCTTCGAACTCGATGTCGGTGAGCTTCCGGCCCGCTGCGTCGAGCACCTGGAAACCGGACGCGGTCGAGACCATCACATGGCGGTTGCTGCCCGCGGGGTTGACCCGGTTGAACCCCTCCAGCGGTATGTCCTCGGCAAGCTCCAGGGTCGTCCCGTCCAGTACGTACAGGCCCCCGTCGTACGTGGTGACAATCGGGTTCGCGACCTGGGCGGCCGGCGTGCCCGACGCCTTCTCCGACGCCTTGTCCGACGTCTTCGCGGTGGACTCCTCGCCGGTGCTCCCGCAGGCGGTGAGCGCGACGGAAGCCGCGAGAAGCGTGCTGACGGCTGCCGCCGTCCTCGGGCGTGCTACATGATTCATTGCGTGCATTCCTCTCCATGGCTGTCGCCCTTGACCGGCGACAACGTGCTATTCGGTGCCCAGGCCCTTGGATATGGCCCTGGTGTTGGCGCGCATCATTTCCAGGTAGGTGGCCGCCCCCTTTCCCTTCGCCGTGAGGGATTCGGAGAACAGCGGCACGACGTCGACCTCGATGTCGCTCTCGCGTTTCAGCACCTGGGCCAGCCGGTCGGGTTGCGAGGAGTCCGCGAAGACCGTCCTCACGCCTGCCGTCTCGATCGCCGTCGCCAGGGACTTGAGGTCGGAGGCGCTCGGAGACGCGAGGGTGGTACCGCCAGGGATCACCGCGCCCACGATCCGGAACCCGAAACGCTGCGCCAGATAACCGAAGACGTGGTGGTTGGTCACCAACTGGCGCCGCTCGGAAGGGATGGAGCCGAACTGCTTCCGCATCCACGCGGTGAGCTCGGTGACCTGCGCCCCGTAGGCGGTGGCGTTCTCCGCGACCACGGCCCCGTCGGCGCCCCTCACGTGCTCGGTGACCTGGTCCGCGATGAGCCCGACGGCCTTGCGGATCCGCTCGGGGTCGGTCCAGAAGTGGGGGTCGGACTCGCCGGCCGATTCGCCAGCCGCGTAGGTGACCGGATCGACGGTGTCCCCGACCGCCAGGGTGGGGACACCGGCCTCCTCGGCGGCCTCCACATGACGCAGGACGTTCTCCTCCAGTCCGAGGCCGTTGTAGACGACCAGATCGGCCTGCTCGAGGGACGCCGCCTGCGGAGCCGAGACACCGAAGGAGTGGGGATCCGCGTCGGTCCGCATCAGCACGGTCACCTCGGCTTCGCCGCCCACGATGTTGCGGGTGATGTCACCGAGGATGTTCGTGGTGACGACCACCGAGGGGCGGCCCTGCTTGCTTCCGCAACCGCTCAAGCCCAGGAGCGGTGCGCCGGCCAGGAGGACGAGGAGGAGAAGCGCGGGCACCCGACGCCTGTTCACGGAGGCGGGACGGGTACTCATCGGCCGGTCTCCACCATGTACGTCGGGGCGATGTCGAGCGGGAAGGTCCGGGCGAGCCGGAGCCGGTCGCTGTAGTCGATCTCGTAGACCTTCTGCGCCGTGGCGTCGTTCACGTACGCGCGGGCGGTGTCGACCTCGATGGCCGCGGACCCGGCCCCCTCCGGGAGGAGCTCCTTACGCGCGACGCTCTTCCCCGTGGTGATGTCGTACGCGCTGAGCGAACCGTCCTTGCCGAGCGCGAGCAACGGAGCTCCCTCTCCTGCGGTGTTGACGGTCACGACCGGACCGGTTCGGACGCGTGTCCAGGAGCGGTCGGTGACATCGAGGACCCAGACGGCGTTGTCGCCCGACCTGGCCGCCAGCGTGGTGCTGCCCGCCCGGTGGCGGAACTCGACCGCCCGCTCCGAGGCCTTCACCTCTGTGCTGTACGGGATCTTCTCGGCGTCGAACGTGCCGTCGTCCTCGCTGACCAGCAGGGCGCCGTCGGCGCATCCGAACACCACCCCGCGGCGGGTGACGGCCTCGCCGCGCGCCTTGGCACACGGCTCGTCGAGCGCGGTGACCCGTGCACCGTCCCGGCCGCGCACCTCGACGGAGTCCTTCCCGGCGCCCACCGCTGGGACCAGCAGATGCTCCTTGTAGGGGACGACCGACCCGCCGCCCGCGCCGGTCAGCTCGGTGCCACGGGGCACGGTGCCGCCCTCCAGCCGCTTCCGGTCGAGCAGCTGGGTGCCGCCTGACGCGGAGGAGACCGCGGTGACGGCCTGATCGCTGTGGATGTGGGCGATGCCGGTCCCGGCGATGAGTCCCACGTCGCGAATCGCGGTGCGGTAGTAGTGGACGTGGTCGCCGTGATCAACCGTCCAGGCACCGGAGTCGACGACGCCTGTGCCGCCTGCGGCGCTCAGGTAGGCGAACCGTCCGTCGGTGCGAAGACCTTGTACGTCGTCCCTGCCCTTGAGCGACGTGATGTCCTCGGTGATCAGGTCCAGGACCCTCACGGCCCCGGTGTCCGCGTCGGCGAGAATGAGCCGGGACTGCTGCTCGGAGGCTTCTTCGGCCCCCTCGACGTAGCCGTGGGGTTTCGCCGACGAGGGTGCCTTCGCGTCGTCGTGGCCGCTCTGGCAGCCGGCCAGCAGCCCGGAGCCGACAAGGGCTGCGCAGGAGAGGGCCGCGGCGGTGCGGGTCTTCCTCGGTGTCATGACGGATGTCCGTATTCCATGTGTGGGCGGTCGGTCGGTACGGCGGGCGGAATGGACCGCGCCCACCGGGTGCGGAGGCCGGAGGCAGTGGTGGAGAGCAGGAACTGGACGACCGCTGTTGCCGCGATGCTCGCCCCCGCAGCCGTGTGGAGGTGCCACGAGAGCAGCAGGCCGACGAACGTCGCGCCCGCGCCAAGACCGGCAGCGCCGATCATGATCATCGGGATCCGCCGCGCCCACGGCAGCATGGCCGCGGGCGGCGCGATCAGCAGACCGAAAACCAGCAGAGTCCCCACCACGTGGAACGAAGCGACGATGGCCAGCGTGAGCAGGGCCAGCAGAGCCGCCTGCGCGAGGCGTGGCCGGAGCCCCAGCGTCTGCGCCTTGCGCTCATCGAACGCCAGCGCGACGAACGGCCGGTAGCCGAGTGCGGAGATCACCACTGCGATGACCAGCGCACCCCCGAGAACGGTCAGGTCGGTCGCACGCACGGCGAGCACATCGCCGAAGAGGAACCCGGTCAGGTCCACCGCGAACGACTGCGAGCGCGAGACGATGATCACGCCCAGCGACAGCATCCCCACGAACAGCAGGCCGATGCTGGTGTCCTGCGACAGCCGGGGGGACCGGCTGACGGCGCTGACCCCGAGCGCCATGACGGCCGCGCTCATGGCGGCCCCGATGAGCGGACTGCCTCCCAGTAGTGAGGCGAGCGCTATCCCGGGAAGCATGCCGTGCGACATCGCGTCCCCGAAGAACGCCATACCGCGCAGAACGACCCACGTACCGGCCAGGGCGCAGATCAGCGACACGAGTATGCCGCCCCACAGGGCCCGTTGGACAAAGGCCACCTCGAAGGGGCCCATCAACCATTCCATGCGACCGGACACTACAATGAAAATGATTATCACTACAAAGAAGCGTGACGGGAAGAGGCTGAGACAGATGCATCAGGTGAGGCTCGACGGCGTGTCGGCCGGATATCCGAACCGTGCGGTCCTGGATCGACTGACCCTCCGGATACCGGCGTTGACCAGCACTGCCGTCGTCGGGCCGAACGGCTCGGGCAAGTCCACCCTGCTCGGAGTGATCGCCGGAGTGATCCAGGTAACAGCGGGGAAGGTGGAGCACCGGACGGACAGCCGCGTGGCGTTCGTGACGCAGCGCAGCAGGGCGGCCGATGTGCTGCCGCTGACGGTGCGGGACGCAGTGGCGATGGGGAGGTGGGGGCGCAGCGGGCTGTGGCGGCGGCTGTCCCGGCAGGACTGGGACGTCGTGGAGGCGACCATGAGCCGGCTGGGCATCGGTGCCCTCGCCCATCGGCAGCTGGGGGAACTCTCGGGCGGCCAGCGCCAGCGCGCGCTCGTCGCGCAGGGGTTGGCACAGGAGGCGGAACTGCTCCTGCTCGATGAGCCCACCAGCGGGGTCGACGCCGCCGCTCAGCGAATCGTCGCCGATGTGCTGGCCGAGGTGGTGGGGGAGGGGGTGACGGTCGTCCAGGCGACCCATGACTTCGAGGTCGCCGGTTCGGCGGGGCATCTCCTGCTGCTCCAGGACGGGCGGCTGTGGGGAGAGGGGGCGCCCCAGGAGGTGCTGACCGTAGACGCGATCGACGAGATCTGGCAGCTCCCCCCGCGGAGGAACCACGTCGACAAGCGGTGAACCAGGTGACTTCCCCGGGGCACTCAGGTCTCCCGAACGAATCGACCAGCGATCACTAATGTACGGAAGGTGAAAGACTCGATAATGGATCCGGGGACCCCGGACTGTCGTAGCGCAGCGCGATACCTGTGGTGGCTGATCACCAGTCAACGCCGCCGCGTCGCCGCCGGCGCACTGCTGGGCAGCGCCTGGATGGCCTGCCTGGCTCTGCCGCCGTACCTGCTGTCACGTGCCATCGATGACGGGCTGGAGCAGGGACAGTGGTCCGTGCTCGTCGGCTGGGTCGCGGCGTTGCTGGGCGTGGGGGTGCTGAACGCGTGGCTGGCCATCATGCGACACCGCACCATGACCAAGGTGCGGATGGACGCCGCCTTCCGTTCCGCCCAGGTGGTGGTCCGCCAGGCGACCAGGCTGGGCGGGGCGCTGCCGCGCCGGCTCACGGCCGGGGAAGTCGTCACGATCGGGTTCGGCGACGTCGCGGTGATCGCGAGCACGCTGACCATCACCGGCCCCGGTGTCGGCGCGGTCCTGGCCTATGTCGTCGTGGCCGCACTGCTGTTGACCGTCTCGCCGTTGCTCGCCGTGGTGGTACTGCTCGGTGTGCCGCTGCTCGCTTTGCTGGTCGGCCCGCTGCTGGGGCGGCTGCAAGGTGTCGAGGCGACGTACCGGGAACACCAGGGCGGGCTCGCCGCCCGCTTCACGGACATCGTCGGAGGGCTGCGCGTCCTCAACGGCATCGGCGGCAAGGAGGTGTACGCCGAACGCTACCGGCGCGGCTCACGGACGCTGCAGGCACAGGGGTACCGCGTCGGCGCGGTCACCAGCTGGATCCAGGCCCTGGGCATAGGCCTCCCCACCCTGTTTCTCGGGGCGGTGACCTGGCTGGCGGCCCGTATGGCGGCGCAGGGTGTCATCACCGTCGGTGAGCTGGTCGCGGTCTACGGCTACGCGGCGGTGCTGGTGGTGCCCGTCTCGGCCCTCATCGAAGGCGGCTACGACCTCAGCCGCGGACTGGTCGCCGCCCGCAGGGTCGTACGCTTCCTTGCAATGGAGCCCTGTTCCCCCACCGGGGACGCGGTTTCGGACGAGCCCGGGCATCCGGCCGCGCTGCGTGATCCCGCATCCGGCGTCGAGGTGACGCCCGGCAGGCTGACCGCAGTGGTCAGCGCCCGGCCCGCGGAATCGGCGACGGTGGTCGACCGTCTCGGCCGCTTCGCCGAATCGGCCGTGACCTGGGGTGAGATACAGCTCGCCGAGATCGATCTGACACAGGTCCGCCGACGGATCGTCGTCGCGGACAACGAGGCCGACCTGTTCGCCGGCCCGCTGCGCGAGGTGATCAGTGCCCCGTGGGACCGCGACGAGGAGACCATCGGCCGGGGCCTCCGCGCGGCCATGGCACAGGACATCGTCCGCGCCCTGCCGGACGGCCTCGACTCGCCCGTCGACGCGCAGGGCCGCAACCTCTCCGGCGGTCAGCGGCAGCGCATCCGCCTGGCCCGGGCCCTCCTGGCGGATCCCGAGATACTCCTGGCGGTCGAGCCCACCTCGGCGGTCGACGCGCACACCGAGGCGGCCATCGCGACCCGGCTGTACGCCGCACGGGCAGACCGCACCACGGTGGTCACCAGCACATCACCGCTCCTGCTGGACCAGGCGGACACCGTGTACTTCCTGGTCGACGGCTCCGTCGCGGACTCGGGCAGCCATCGAGAACTCCTGGCCCGGCAGCCCGGCTACCGTCGCCTGGTCTCCCGCGGCGCGCCCGACGAGGACGGCCCCCACGACGAGGACGGCGAAGGCCCCGACCGCTCGGACGAAGGAATCGCTCCGACAGACAGGGAGGGCGTGCGATGACTGCCACATCCCCGCCCACGGCACCCACGGCCCGGGCTCTGCCCGTCGCCGAACTGCCCCGGATACGCCGGGCAGCGCTCCGGCTGGTCCGTCAGGACGGCCGAGCCTTCGCTGCCATGACCGGCCTCAACGCGCTGGCCGCCGGCGCCGGACTCGTCGGCCCGTGGCTGCTCGGTCGCATTATCGACGAGGTCAGGGCCGGGGCCCCGGTAGCCTCGGTGGACCGTCTCGCTCTCGTCATCCTCGTCTTCGCGGTGACGCAGCTCGTTCTGGCCCGATACGCCGGCTACGTCGGACACCGCTTCGGCGAGCGGACCCTGGCACGTATCCGCGAACAGTTCGCCGACCGGGCACTCGCCCTGCCCGCCGCAGCGGTCGAACGTGCGGGAACGGGCGACCTGATGACCCGCGGAACCGCCGATGTCGCTGCGGTCGGCGCCACCCTCCGGGACGCCGGTCCCCAGGTCCTCATCGCCGGAGTCCAGGCGGTGTTCATCCTCGGGGCGGTCTTCGCGCTCCACCCGCTGCTCGGCGTGTGTGCAGTGGTGGGCCTGCTCGGCATCTGGTTCGCCGCCCGCTGGTACCTTCGCCGGGCGCTCACCGCATACCTCGCCGAGGGGGCGGCCAACTCCGCTCTCGCGGAGCAGCTCGCGGCCACTGCCGCCGGCGCTCGCACCGTCGAAGCCCTCGGGCTGCAGCAGCACCGCATGACGGCATGCCAGAAGCAGATCGAAGAGTGCCGGACCACCAGGAACCGCACGCTGTTCCTGCGCAGTGTGCTCTTCCCGGCCGTGGACATCTCGTACGTCATTCCCGTGGCCGGCGTCCTGCTGATCGGCGGCGTACTGTACTCCCACGGCACGATGAGCCTCGGCGCGGTCGTCTCCTCGGCCCTCTACCTGATGCAGCTCTCCCAGCCCCTGGACACCATCCTCCAGCAGATGGAGCAACTGCAGAGTAGCCGCGCCTCCTTCGCCAGGGTCGAAGGCCTCGGCCTGGCCACGCACGCACCGTCAGTACCGGCCGCCACACCGGTCGACGACCGGATCGAAGTGGCCGATGTGCACTACGCCTACGACGAAGGAGGCGACGTCCTGCACGGCGTCGACCTGACCGTCCGGCCCGGCGAGCGGCTCGTGATCGTCGGCCCCTCCGGTGCGGGCAAGACCACCCTGGGCAGACTCCTGGCCGGCACGGGTACTCCGCACACCGGCTCGGTGACAGTGGGGCAGGTCCCGGTCGCCCGCCTGGACCCCGACCAGCTGCGCCGACACGTCGTCCTCGTCACCCAGGAACATCACGTGTTCCTCGGCACGGTCCGTGACAACCTGCAGATCGCCTCAGCCGGCGCCACCGACGCCGAGCTGCATGCGGCACTCACTGCTGTCGGCGCCGAGTGGACCAGCGAACTGCCGGACGGGCTGGACACAGACCTGGGCCACGAGGGGCACCGGCCGGACGGTGCCCAGGCTCAGCAACTCGCTCTGGCGCGCGTGGTGCTGGCCGACCCGCACACGCTGATCCTCGACGAGGCGACCGCGCTCCTGGACCCGAGAACCGCCCGGCACGCGGAGCGGGCGCTGGCCGCTGTCCTCGAAGGCAGGACCGTCATCGCGATCGCACACCGCTTGCAGACGGCGTACGACGCCGACCGGGTTGCTGTGATGGAGGACGGCCGTCTCACCGAACTGGGCACCCACGAAGACCTCGTCGCTGCCGACGGCGCCTACGCCGCCCTGTGGCGCTCCTGGCACGGCGAGCCGACCCGTACCGGTGGTAGACGGCGTCAGCATTGAGGGGGACTAGGCCCTGTCCGGCGGATCATGCTCGGGGAGGCGCGAGTAGGTTGGCTGCATGTCTTCCGTACTTGTTGTTGGTTATGACCCGCAGGCAATACCCGGCGTCGACGCGGAGGGCCTTCGCGCGGCTCTGGACAAGGAGCTGGGCCGGTTCGCAGAGCATGGCATCGAAGCGGCCATGACGCTGATCGTGTTCGGCACGTCGGCCAAGCCCACGCTCGTCGCGTCGCTGGCCGAGCGTGCCTGGGACGTGGTGGTTGTCGGTGCCGGAATCCGTAAGACGGAGCAGCTGCTTCCGTTGTTCGAGGAGATCGTGAACCTGATTGGCCGTCATGCTCCGCAGGCTGCTATTGCGTTCAACACCAGTGGTGGGGACAGCGTCGAGACGGCACAACGCTGGCTCTAGGGTTGTCAGGGGGGATCACCTGCAGAGCCAGAGTCGAACTGCGGCGAGGGTGACTGTGCCGTGGAAGACGTAGGCCCGCTTGTCGTATCGGGTCGTGACGGCCCGGGAGTTCTTCAGCCGGTCAATCGTCCGTTCGACCTCGTTGCGGCGCCGGTAGCGCTCGCGGTCGAAGCCGGTGGGCCTGCCGCCCTTGCTGCCGCGGCGTCGACGGTTGGCGCGCTGGTCCTTGGGCTCGGGAATCGTGTACTTGATCTGGCGTCTTCGTAGGTAGCGGCGGTTTCGGCGGGAGCTGTATGCCTTGTCGCTGCTGACGTGGTCGGGCTGAGGTTGTTTGTCTGCCGGGCGGGGCGCTCTGATCGGGTCCAGGGCGTCGATTATCTGCGGGGTGTCGTCCTGCTGGCCCGGTGTGAGCGTCAGGGTGGTAGTACTTCTGGTGTTCTGGTCGGGTGTGAGGGGATCGTTGATGTGGTGTGGGTTCTGTGTGGGGAGGTGGTTGTCCTCGGTGTGGTGGGCAACGTTTCGTGGTTCGGGGGTGCCATGCGGTAGTTGGAGCGTTGCCGTGTGGGTCGTGTCCTGTTCGCCGGGGATGCCGCGCACATCCATGCGCCGGTGGGCGGCCGGGGACTGGGCCTCGGTGTCCGGGACGCGTTCAATTTCGGCTGGAAGCTGGCCGTGGCTGTCCAGGGCCGGGCGCCGGGGGGCGTCCTGGAGGGTTATCACGTTGAACGGCATCCGGTCGGGGCCCAGGTGCTCCACCACACCTCTGCGCAGGGTTTCCTGGCCGATCCGCACCCGAGTGAGGACCTGGCTGCCCTGTGTGGCATCTTCATCGACCTGCTGAGACTGCCCGACGCCAACCGCTATGTCGCAGGCCTTGTGTCCGGCCTGTCGCTGTGCTGGGAACTGTCCGGCGACCATCCACTCACCGGGCGGCGTATGCGGGACGTCGGCCTGGTCGCCCGGGCCGGCCTCACCCGGCTGTCGACTCTGTTCGGCTCAGGGTACGCCGTCCTGCTCGATCTGGCCGGTACCGTCCCGGCTGATCTCCGGCTTCCGGTACGAATCGACTTGGTCCGTGCCGTATGCGCCGACGAGGTGGGTGCCGCCGTTCTGCTCTTTCGTCCCGACGGCTAGGTCTGCTGGGCTACGGATGGCTCCGCCGTCTGTGGCAGGGCCCTGGTCTCCACAGTTGCCAGTGCCCTGACACAGGTGCAATGTACCCCTTGTCCGACATGGTCCGACTCCACTCACCGGGTCAACGGCGGGTCCGCACGACTGTCGGCACCTGTCAGCCACCCGTTCACGAACAGGGTGTTGGCGTCGGGGAACGGCTGCTGCCACACGTCGTGCAGGAGGCGCGGGCTTACCGGCCGAGCGCGTAGAGAAGCGGCCTGTCCGGCCGACAGCCCGACGGCAGACAGCTTTCCCTCTGCCCGGGAGGAACCGCGCCATGTCCGCCCCCGATCCATGTGTCCAAGGGCCTCGATGATCTGCGTGCCCGTCTCGCAGCGACCCGTCCGCCGCTGGGCGAGGGGAACGGGGACTGGTTCTACGGCGTTCCGACCAGCTATCTCCGTGAGCTGGTCTCCCACCGGCACAACGGCTACGACTGGTGTGAGGCCGAGGCTGCCACCAACGCCTGGCCCGGCTCGGTCACAAGTGCGCTGATGAGCTGTGGCATTCACATCGGCTCCGGGCTGTCGCCCGATTTCTTCGCCGGTCCCCGTGCCTGGGACTTCGCCCGGGGACCGGCCCCTCGGCGACGACGGGCCCGGCGGTGTCCGTGCCCGTGTCATCGAGCTGGACCACCGCTCGGTGTCCCCCGCCTCACCGTGCACATGCTCGGCGGTGCCATTCTGGCCCGCGGGCTGAGCGATGCACCTGCCGGACTGCTCGCATGGCTGCTGGAGCGTTGGAGCGACAACGGTGGCGATGTCGAGTCGGTCTTCACCAGGGATGATCTGCTCACGCACACCACGATCTGCTGGGTGAACAACTCCATTGCCACGGCCATGCGTTACTACGCCAACGCCAACGCCAACGCCAACGCGAACGCGAACGCGAACGCGAACGCGAACGCGAACGCGAACGCGAACGCGAACGCGAACGCGAACGCGAACGCGAACGCGAACGCGAACGCGAACGCG
>NZ_JBIWKH010000005.1:0-47279 GCF_044765585.1 Streptomyces sp. NPDC102441 | reverse complement strand
GAACGTCAACGTCAACTGCTACCCCTGGGTCCGTGCCCGCGACCGCACCCCGGTGGTGCAGGTCCTCGTAGGCCTCACCTTCGTCACGTACGAGAACCCGCCTGGCATCCACACCGCCGTCGAGCGCGTCCGCGCGTTCAGGGCGGGCTCGCAGGCCGGGTGGTTCAACCACGTCAACGTCAGCGCCCACGGCCTCGGAGGCCACTTCATTCCCTGGGAGACCCCGGTGCCTGGGTGAGCGACCTGCGACGCGCCTTCCGCGGCCTTGGGTCCTGGAGCCTGCACTTGCCGTGAGAGGCAGGGGGCTTGCCGGACTGTGGTGGGGCGTGTTGTGGGCCGGGTGGTTCAGCGGTAGGCGGCGGTGTTGTCCGTGGCCCATTGTTGGAAGGTTCTGGCTGGGTTTCCGGTGATCTGGGTAACTGTGTCGCGAACGGTGAGCAGTTCGTCGTTGATGTCGCCGCCTGTCAGGTCCAGTACGGCGTCGGCGGCTTCCGTGCCCAGGAAGGGTGTCATCTGTTGGTGGGCTTGTGCTCGGCTGATCTCGGCGAACGGCAGTGTGCGTCGCAGTGCTGCTCCGATGGCTGTGACTTGCTGTCGGGCTGTGATTCTTTGCGGTCCGGTCAGCGCGTAGGTCTGTTCTTGGTGGCCGGGTTCGGTCAGTGCGACCCGGGCTGCCGATGCGATGTCGGCGGGGTGGATTGTGGGGAGGCCGATGTCTGCGTAGGGCACGCGGACCGTTTCATGTTTGCGGATTGTTTCTGTCCACCACAGGGCGTTGGAGGCGAACTGTGTCGGGCGCAGGACTGTCCAGGCCATGCCGCTGTTCTGCAGCAGTTGCTCGACGGCCAGGTTCTCGCCGGCGGGGCCCAGATGCGGGTGGGTCTGGACGGTGATGGAGGAGACCAGTACCACGTGTTCCACGCCTGCTCGCCGGGCCGCTTCGATGATCTCGGCGTCCGGGCCTATGCGTGAGACGAGGAACAGGGATCGGGCCTTCTCCAGTGCCCGCTTCAGTGAGGGTGGGTCGGTGAGGTCGCCCGCAACGGCTTCGACTCCTTCGGGGAACACGGCGCGTGCGGGGTCACGGGTGAGGCCTCTCAGCGGCCCGGCGTCGAGTGTCTGGAGCTCTTGGAGGAGGGTGCTTCCTATGTTTCCGGTGGCACCGGTCACGAGGATCATGAGGTCTTCTCCTGTCATCGGGTGAGGATCAACATGACGTGACGGTAGGACCTCGATCATGCTTGAGGTCAAGGCGGTATGGGCCGGTGTTGGGGGCGGGTGTGTTGAGGCGCTCGGGGTCGATCTCGGGCGCGCGTTGCGTGTTCTGTGCTTCCGGGCTGTCCTCTTTGGCCTGGCGTTCTCCGCGTCCGCGGTCGCCTCTTCCGGTAGGGCTTCGGAGGCGCCGGTGTCGCGCCGTTGCCGGAAGCGGTCGTGCACGGTGGGCCGGGCTCTGGACCCGGTCGGCATCTCCGCCGCTTGCTGCTGGTCCGAAACCGTCAGATCACGCCCTTTGAACTGCTGCCCAAGCGTGCGGGGTAGGGGCCGTACGAGCCGATTGGCATGTACGGCTCGGTGAATTCCCGCTCCTCTTCGCCCGGTTGTGCTCGTGTCACACGCGGGGGTCCACTGGCCGAGCCGTGTTGCGGAGGAAAATCGCACATGCTGATCACAACCCGATACGTAACCTAGGCGGGTTGTGGGGCAGGGGTTGCCGCAGTGGCCGCGATCCTGCGGGTTTCGCGCATGATCAGCAGGCCGTTGACCACCATCAGTGTCGCGGTCGGGGCGTGGACGCCGAGCGCGGTGGCCACGGAGCCGTGGTGGGCCAGCACGGTGGCTGTATCGCCGCAGGCGGCGAGGGCTTCCACGAGTATCACCCAGCCCAGCGCCCGGCGGTGGCCGGTCACCAGCAGGATGCCCAGGACCAGGGCCAGGACGACGTCGCGGATTCCCTTGATGATCAGGAAGCCGTCGGCGTCACCGGAGGGCCGGCTCGGCAGGCCGAAGGTGGGCGCCGTCGTCTCCGGGCTCAGAGGTGTCAGGTGAGGGCGGTGACGAGCAGGGTGAAGGCGGCGATGATGACGGCGACGCGGATGTAGTGGAAGCGGTCCCAGCGGTTCATCTGCTCCTTCCAGTCGGCGGGCCGGTTCTCGGGGGTCCAGGTCTTGCTCTGGTTGTTGATCGGGACGAGCAGCAGGATCGACATGATCACGCTGAGGAGCAGGAGTGCGCCTGCGGTGATGACGAGGCAGGTGCCGTGGTGGTGCCATCCGGTGACGGCCCAGATGGCGGCGAGGGTGAGCGAGCCGGTGTACCAGAGCGGCATGACGGCGCCGAGCATGCGGCCTCCGTGGGCGCGGGCGAGTTGGCCGCTGTCCTCGGGGAGTGCGTTGAAGATCGGGTTCATGACGAAGGCGACGGAGAACTCCACCCCCACCATCACGCCGACGATCACGGTGGTGATGACCTCAAGTGCGTTGAGCATGACGGCTCTCTCCGAATCTAGTATTGCTAGCTGGCAATGCAACGCTAGTACTGCTGCCGCTTGGTTGTCTAGCGGTGCTAGGATCGGGTTATGTCGGTACAGGAACGCAAACAGCGCGAACGGGCGGAACGTGAGGGCCTCATCGTGGCGACGGCCCGCGAACTCGCCGAGCAGCAGGGCTGGGACGCGGTCACCACGCGTCGGCTCGCCGAGCGCATCGAGTACAGCCAGCCCGTCCTCTACAGCCACTTCCGCGGCAAACGCGAGATCATCGGCGCCGTCGCCCTCGAGGGCGCCGCCGAGATGGCCGCAGTGGTGCGGGCCGCGACCGCCGCCGCGGACGGCCCTCGTATCCGGGTGGCCGCTCTCGCCCGCGCCTACCTCGACTTCGCGGTACGTAACCCGGCGGTCTACGACGCCATGTTCCAGCTCGACGGTGGTCTCGCCTACGCGCGGGAGGACACCCCGGAGCCGCTGAAGGACGCCTTCGCCGCGCTGCTGGAGACCCTTGGTGAGGTCGCTGGGGACGCTGTCCATCCGGAAGTGTTCACCGAGGTGTTCTGGGCGTCCCTGCACGGGCTGGCCACCCTGACCCGGGCGGGACGGCTGCTGCCGCAGGACGCCGGGCCGAGGGTGGAGCTGCTGGTGGACCGGCTCGCCGTGGTCTGACGCATCGCCCGGGTGGGCGCGCAGCCGGAGTCCTCGAACCCCGCCGCCTGCCTGCGGTACGGCTTCACGTCACCCGCGCCGGAACCTGTGATGCTCATTGATCACGACCCGATACGCGCCCTGGGCCGCGTGTCGAAAGTGCATCTTGGCTGTGAACGATCACGCTTCGTGGGGCGGGGAGGATCTCACCTCACCCCCAGCGACCATGACGCACGTCACAGGAACCCGCCAGACTGGTCGGACATTAATCTACGTGACTCACTCAACCCCCACCCGTCTGCGCGAAGGTGACCCGGCCGCGCTTGCCGAGGCGTTCCGGGAGCACGCGCACGCCGTGTACCGCCATGCCCTGTGGTCCACGGGCAACTGGGCCACGGCCGAGGACGTCGTCTCCCTCACCTATCTGGAGGCGTGGCGCTCGCGCGAGCGGCTGCGCCCGGAGGAGACCGGCAGTCTGCGCCCGTGGCTGCTGGGCATCGCCACCAACGTTCTGCGTAACACGGCCCGCTCGGCCCGGCGGCACCAGAGAGCCCTCGCCCGGATGCCACGGCCGGACACCGTCCCGGACTTCGCCGAAGAGGTGACCGGGCGGCTGGCGGACGCCGAACAGCTGGCGGCAGCCAAGGCGGCGCTGGAGGGGCTGCGGCGCACCGAGCGCGAGGTGTTCACCCTGTGCGTCTGGGGCGGGCTGGACTACGCGTCCGCTGCCGAGGCCCTGGGCATACCCGTCGGCACCGTGCGCTCCCGGCTGTCCCGCGCCCGCGCCAGGCTGCGCGACTCCGTAGGGCACCCGGCCGCCCGGCGCGACGGCACACCGGGCGCACCCGGTCGGGAACTGCCCGGAGGCGGCGGACAGATACAGCGTGTAGGCAGCATTCCGGCTCGAACCACCCAGGAGAATCTCGCATGAACGCCTTGTTCCGGAACCGTTCTGGTGCCGCCGTCCCGTCGTCCGGTCCGGCGGACCCGGCCCGCGAGGAGGGGGGCCGGGAGTGGCAGGAGGCCCGCGACCGCACCGAGCTCGCCGCACTGCGTGAGATGGTCCCGCGGCCTGCCGCCCCCGGGCTTTCGCCCACCCGTCACGCGGAGCTTGAAGCACACCTGATGAACGAGATCAACGACAGGGCCGCCACGTCCGACGCCGCGGACTCCTCCAAGTCCCGCTCCGCCGCAGGCCGTCCCTCGGCCTCCGGCTGGCTGACGCCCGGCCGGTCGATGTCCCTCGGGGTGGCTGCCGCCGTCGTCGCGGCGACCGTGGCGGGGTTCGCCGTCACGGGCAGCAGCGGTCAGACGGCCGTCGCCGCGCCCGCCCCGCTCAAGGTGGAGAGCTCCCGGGCCACCGTGCCGCTCGCCACCGTCGCGAAGCGGGCCGCCGCCCTCGCCGGCTCCCATGGCGCCGCGCACCGCGGGACCCACCGCCGGGAGTGGGCACTGGGAATGTGGGACGACGGCAAGCACAAGCCGGAGCAGATGCCGGTGACCGAGTCCCGCGCCCGCTACAACGCCGACGGCAGCGGTGAGGCGCAGGACATCAAGGACGGCAGGGTCATCCACCGTACGACCCTGCCGGCGGGCTCGTGGGAGAAGTTCGCCGACTACCCGGGCACGCCCCCGACCACTGTCGACGGCCTTGCCGGCTACCTGGCGAAGGAGAACCCCGACACCCGGGGCAGTGCGTACTGGACGATGGACTCCGTGGAGGCGCTGCTGCGTGAGTGGACGCCCGGCCCCGCCCAGACGGCCGCGATCGACGGCCTGCTCGCCGAGTCCGGCCTGCGTGCCATCGGTCCGGTCAAGGACCGTGCCGGGCGCCAAGGTCAGGCGTACGCCGCGGACTTCAAGGGGACGGTGCGGTGGACGATCATTCTCGACGGGCGCACCGGACGCATCCTGGGCACGGAGCTCTCCAGCATCAAGACCGACCCGGAGATGCAGCTCGAGCCCGGTGACGTCGAGCAGTACGACATCTACCTGGACTGAGGCCGCACGCCTGCTCACAGCCAGGGCCGTACCCCCGGGCCCCGCACGTCACGCCGCGGAGCCCGGGGTTTTCGCCGCCGGTTTCCCGACGGTCGGCGCATGCGATGCGCCAGTTTGCTGGTGTCGTGGCTGTCATGGGGTTGTTCATTCTTGCCTGTGTCGCCGTTGTGGGGATGGTGTTGGGACTGCTGCACGGATAGGTGACACCTTGACCTGGCTTGCTGAGAGGCGGCCTGGAAGGATGTTGCAGTGTCCAAGCCGTATCCCAAGGAGTTCCGCGATGACGTCGTGCGGGTCGCGCGTAATCGCGAGTCCGGCGTCACGCTGGAACAGATCGCCGCCGACTTCGGCGTCCACCCGATCACGCTGTCGAAGTGGCTGCGCTGCGGCGTATCGGCTGGAAGGGCGTGCCGGTCGGCCTGGCCGCGATCACGCCTCGTTCCTGCTGTCCACGCCGATCGCCGAGTTCACCCTCGGTCTGTGGGGTTGAGGATCCGCCGGAACCGGCTCGCCTCGTCCCAGGCCCGCAGTCCGGCCTGGTCCTCCCGCACCAACGCGAGATGACCAAGCCGCCGACCCGAGCTGCCGCCGTCCGCGAAATGTGGCTCCCGGTCACTATTGCGCGTCACCAAACGCCCGATGAGAGCGGCGTTGATGCCTTGCCCGGCGGCCGGCAGCCATCCGCGAAGCCCACGCCCGAGGCTCGTGGACCGGTGGGGAACAACTCCGGTGGACAGACGAACTTCTGGTTCACCGCGGCAGTGGGGAAGGCGAATGCGGCGAACGGTCCGAAGACGACGATGGCGCCCGCGCCGGAACTTTCCGCGGCCCCTCAGGATCTCGTCTTCGGCGTCTGTCTCTTCAACGCCTTGATCCGGACGGACACCTTCCGTCGTCGTCCCCGGCCGTGTCCCCGCGTCGGTCTCGTGCCGCTTCAGCCAGTTCCGCAATGTCTTTCGGGAGCCGACGCCGAGCTTGCCGGCTACCGCCAGCGCGGCGGCCTTCTCGTTCGGGCGGTCGTTGCGCGCCTTCGGTGACCACGCGCACCGCGCGGCGGCTTCATCGGTGAGCCGCCGGATACGAAGCCGCGTCCGGCAGGTCCCTGCCGGACGTCCCAAGGGGCGGCCCTCGTGCCGCTTCGGACCGATGTCGCCAAGGGTGATGGACCACACCGCCCAAGCCGTTCGCCATGCCCTGGATGGGCCGTCGCGCGTACACGGCCGGCCCAGAGGAGTCACGCGGGGGAGTTCGGTGTCGGCAGCATGACCCCGGGGTTGAGGATGCTGGCCGGGTCGAGTGCGTCTTTGATTCGCCTCGTCAGCTCCATGGCGTCCGAGCCGAGCTGATCCGGCAGCCACGCGGCTTTCAGGCGGCCGACTCCGTGCTCGCCGGTGATCGTGCCGCCGAGCCGCAACGCGAGGTCCATGACCTCACCGAATGCCTGACGGGCGCGCTGCTCGGCGGCGGTGCTGGTGGGGTCGTAGGCGATGACCGGGTGGGTGTTGCCGTCACCGGCGTGGGCGATGAGGAAGATCCGGGTGTCGCGGGCGGCGGCGATCTGCTCGATGCCCAGGACGAGCGCGGGCAACTTTGCCACGGGCACGCCGACGTCTTCGAGCAGCAGTGTGCCGAAGGCTTCCATGGCGGGGACGGCGGCGCGGCGGGCCTCGCAGAACGCCGCACCCTCGTCGGGGTCGTCGGTGGTGAAGATGTCGTGCGCGCCCTGCTCCTCGCATGCGGCGCGGAGCAGTTCCATCTCCGTCCCGGCCGCCCCGGCTGGCGCGTCCGAGCGTGCCAGCAGCAGCGCGCCGGCGTTTCGGTTCAGCCCCATGCGCAACTTGTCCTCGACGGCGTTGACGGAGCTTCGGTCCATCAGCTCGAGCATCGAGGGCCGCACCCGGGCGGTGATCGTCACGACGGCACGGGCCGCCGCGTCGATGGTGTCGAACATGGCGACCAGGGTGTGCTCGGGCGGCGGAGCGGGCAGCAGCCGCAGGGTGAGTTCGGTGATGATGCCCAGCGTGCCCTCGGAGCCGACGAACAGCTTGGTCAGCGACAGGCCCGCGGCGTTCTTCAGCCACTGTCCGCCCAGACGGACAGCCGTTCCGTCGGCCAGCACCACCTGCATGCCGAGCACGTAGTCGGCAGTGACGCCGTACTTGACGCAGCACAGTCCGCCGGCGTTGGTGGCCGCGTTGCCGCCGATGGAGGAGATCTCGGATGACGACGGGTCCGGCGGGTACCACAGGCCGTGCTCGGCCGCGGCCGCCTTGACCTCCGCGTTGAGTGCGCCGGGCTGTGCGATCGCCACCCGCGCCGCCGGGTCGATGGTGATCTCGCGCATCCGTTCGGTCGAGAGGGTGATGCCCCCGGCAAGGCCTGTGGATCCGCCGGACAGGCTCGATCCGGCCCCGCGCGGTACGACGGGGACGCGGTGCTCGCCGGCCCAGCGCAGTGTTGCCTGCACGTCGGCCGTCGACCGGGCGCGGACCACCGCGGTCGGCACGCTGCCGTCAGGGTCGCGGGCGCAGTCGTACCGGTACTTCTCCAGCAGGTCGACGTCGATCACGACCGACTTCGGCGGCAGCACCGCCACCAGCTCGTCCAGGCGCTGTGCCGCCGAATCGCTGCACGGTGCCGACCCGCTAGTCACTGAGCGCCTTCGGCCGTTCCGAAGCCCAGCGCAAACCCGCCAGGAGAAGCTCGTGTCCGCGATGCATATCGGCCTCGTCGGCGTTGCGCATGGCTAGCGCGACGGTCCCGTTACCCGCCTCGTCGTACACCGCGTGACACCCTCCCTCTACTGGTGTCAGCAGCCACTGGTGAAAGAAAGTGGGATCGGTCCCTGCGGCGTAGCCGTTCCAGCTGATGCGTCTCATCGGTTCGAACAGCACGACATCACCCTCGATGGTCAAGCCGAAGGTCGTCCATCGGAAGTGCGCTGTGGAGTGCAGGTACCGCGCACCTTCGTCGATCTCGAACGCATCACACAGGGGATACCACGTGGGCCAGTTGGGAGTGGCGGTCAGCTCGTCCCACACCCGGGAGACCGGAGCGTTGACGAAGGCCTCGTTGTGGGAGAACCAGTCGGCCTGCTCTGGCTCGAACTCGGGCGGCCAGTCCAGTTCGGCCGACCGATTGCGGAGATCACGGGTCATCGTCGGAAAGACATCCGGACGGTCCACGGCTCTGTACCCTTTCATGATCCGTTCACCGGTACATCAATGTACTTAAGTCTAATAGACTCCGTCCGTAGGGCAGCGATGTCGCCGCCCTGCGGACGGAGTCGCGCCGCGTGCGGGCGCGGACGGCGGAACGTCACCGGGTCCGCAGAACCCGCCCGGAGTCGATGGCGTACAGCTCGGCGATGGAGCGCTCGCTGATCAGCCACTCGCCGTCGACCCGGCGCAGTTTCAGGTCGTACCGGCCGCCGAGGCTCGAGGAGCGCCCCTCGGGATCGTTGCGTTCGGCCCAGACGCAGTACAGGTCGGCCAGGCAGGTCGCCTCGTCGCCGTCCACGTCGATGATGTGGTTCGTTACCAGGTGGTGGCCGAATGTGTACTTGCCGATCTGCTCGAAGTACAGGTCGGCGAGCTCGTCGACGGCCAACTCGCGCGGCTGCCAGTCCGGAATGACCACCGACCGGGTCAGCCGTACCTTGGAAGTGAAGCACGTCTTGTACGCCTGGCGGTCTTCATCATCCTGTGCCCGTGACAGCCGCGCGAGCGTCCTTCTGACAGCGAGCTCATCCGCCACCCGCTGCAACAGGGTGTCGGCGGCGGTGGTGTCTTCCATGGCTTGCTCCTTCGCGTAGATCCAGCGACGGGGAGATGGTACACAAAATTTCTGTACTGGAGTACAGTCAGTCGGGAACTGGTTGGGCAGGAACGTGTGAAGGGCACAGCGCATGGAGTACGACATCTCAGACAAAATCGTCGCGATTACCGGTGCCGGTCGCGGGCTCGGCAGGGCGCTCGCGCTCGGGCTGGCCCGGCACGGGGCCCGGGTGGCTGTACTGACCCTCGAGCAGGACCAGGCCGAGGAGACCGCGGCCGAACTCGCCGCCGTCACCGACGCCGATCATGTGCACACCGCGTGCGTGGATGTCGCCGACGAAGAGCAGGTGCGGGATGCCGTGGCCGCCCTGGACCAGAGGTGGGGCCGGGTCGACGCCCTCGTCAACAACGCGGCCTTCATGCCGGCGATGACACCGGTCGTGGACGTCGACATCGCACTGGTGCGGAAGGTCATCGACGTCAACCTGATCGGGTACTTCATCACCACGAAGTACTTCGCGCCGCTGATGGTCCGCGGCGGCGGAGGCCGGATCGTCAACATCAGCAGCATGATCGGAGTGCAGGCCAACCCCGGGCAGAGCGCCTACGCCGCCAGCAAGGCCGGCGTCAACATCCTCACCAACGTCGTACACCGCGAAATGGCCGACCAGGGGATCCGCACGGTCGCGCTGGCGCCGGGCCTGACCGACACCCCGGGGATGCGCGCGATCGCGAGTGACGAGTACATCGAGCGGGTCGCCTCGGCGTACCCCGGAGGGCGCATCGGACAGCCCGATGATGTGGTCGAGTTCGTCGCCTTCCTGTGCAGTGACGCCGCCCAGCACCTCTCCGGCACGCTGCTTCCGATTCGACCGGTCACCGGCTGAAAGGGACAACATGACGACGGGCACGTCCAGCAGGACACCGGGCGACACCGAGGTCCGCCCGTTCGAGATCCGCATACCTGGGTCTGATGTCGACGACCTCAAGGAGAGGCTCGCCAGAACTCGCTTCCCCGAGAAGGAGACGGTGGCGGACTGGTCGCAGGGAATACCGCTCGACTACACCCAAGAGCTCTGCCGCATCTGGCGCGATGAGTACGACTGGCGCACGGTCGAGGCCGAGATAAACCGCCGTGAGCAGTGGATCACCCGCATCGACGGCCTTGACATCCACTTCCTCCACGTCCGCTCGGCCCGCCCGGACGCGCGCCCTTTGCTGATCACCCATGGCTGGCCGGGATCGGTCGTCGAAGCACTCGACGTCATCGACCGCCTGGTCGACCCTCCCGCCGACCAGCCGGCCTTCCATCTGGTCATCCCTTCCCTGCCCGGCTACGGGTTCTCCGGCAAACCCAGTGGGCCCGGATGGAACCTCGATCGGATCGCGGACGCATGGGCGCAGCTCATGGGACGCCTCGGGTACGACCTCTTCCTCGCCCAGGGCGGCGACTGGGGCGCGATGATCACCACCACGCTCGCCCTGCGCCACCCGGACCGCGTCGCGATGATGCACACGACCGTGCCGTGGGTGCTGCGTCCCGCCTGGTTCGAGGACAAGGACCTCACGGACCTGGAGCGCCAGTGGCTGGCGGAGCGAGAGGAGTTCGCGGCCACGGGTACCGGGTACGCCGCTGAGCAGGCCACCAAGCCGCAGACGGTCGGCTACGGCCTCACGGACTCCCCGGCCGGCCAGCTGGCGTGGATAGTCGAGAAATTTTTCGAATTTACGGACAATGACGGTGGTCCCGAGAGTGCCGTTCCGATGCACCGGATTCTCGACAACGTCTCGGTCTACTGGTTCACCGCGACGGCCGCCTCGGCTGCCCGGCTGTACTGGGAGAGCCACCGCCGGATGGACATGACGGCGCCGGTGACGGTTCCCGCGGGGGTGTCGGTCTTCCCGCGCGACCTGATGAAGCTGCCGCGGGCCTGGACCGCCGAGAGGTTCAAGGACCTGCGCCATTGGCGTGCACTGGAGCGGGGCGGTCACTTCGCCATGCTGGAGGTGCCGGATGTCTTCGTATCGGAACTTCGGGAATGTTTCACCAAGGAGGCACAGTGATGAGCCGAACCGACACGGGGAAGCTGACGGACCTCGGCGACGGCTGCTACGCGTTCACCCAGGCGCCCGGGTGCTGGGGATTCGCCAACTCGGGAATTATCGTGGGGGATGGCGGCGGTGCACTGGTCGTCGACACTCAGAACGACATGCCCATGGCCCGGGCATTGCGGGACGCGATTGATGGTCTGCCCAGCAGCCCTTCGGTCGACAGTGTGGTCAACACGCACGGCGACGGCGACCACTGGAACGGCAATGTCCTCTTCCGTGACGCGGAGATCATCTCGTCCGAGGCCACGCTGAAGGACATCCGCGGACACTGGCTGGACCCGAGCAGGATCGACGCATACGCTGCCGGCGACACCGCGTTCGCCGAGTTCATGCGCTGGCGTCAGGGCATCTTCGACTACGACGGATGGACACCGGTCCACCCGACGCGCACCTACGAGGGCGAGCTACGACTCGATGTCGGGGCGACCGTCGAACTGCAGCAGCTCGGGCCCGCGCATACCTCCGGGGACACGGTCGCGTGGGTGCCTCACGCAGGGGTGCTGTACAGCGGCGATCTTTTGTTCACCGCATCCACGCCGATCATGTGGGCCGGCCCGCTCAGCAGGTGCATCGAGGCATGCGATCGGATCACGGCGCTGGAGCCACGCGTGGTCGTGCCCGGCCACGGACCGATCATCGACGCTTCAGGAATCCTCACGGTACGCCAGTACCTGGCCTTCGTGCTCGAATACGCCACCGAGTCCTACCACGCCGGCAAGAGTCCGCTGGAGGCGTACCAGCAGATCGATCTGAGCCGGTACGCGCACTGGCCGCACGCCTCGCGGACCTACCAGAACATCCGGTTGGTCTATCGCGAGCTGGATCCGCAGCGGCATGAGGCGGATGTCCGCACCACCCTCGACGTCGTGTACGGCGACGACCGGGGCGACTGGAGAGAGATCGCCCGTTAGTGACGGCGGGAGCTAGGCGTCTGGTTGCGTCGGGAGCGATCCCGGAGCGACCAGACGCGCGGCCTCCAGTGATCGGGCCAGGGTGACGGACTGCCTCAACCGGTGGCGGTCCGCATCAATGCACAGTCCGGTCAGCACCGGCTGGAGGTGGGACATCAGTGCCTCGAACAATCCGCCGCGAGGAATCTCGTTGTCCGGACTGGCCCAGCGCCACAGTACGTCGAAGTACACGGCACGGATGACCTCGCCGCTGATCTGGGCGTCGATGTCTTCGGCGAACTCGCCGTCGCGCTGCCCATCACGCACGACGGTGGCGAACAGACGCGCAGCGACCGGTGCTTCGAAGGGCCCGCCGGAATTCACCCACGCGATCATGAAAACGCGGCCCTCTTCGGGCCGGTCCTCGTACGCGTTGGCCATCACGCGCATGATGATCAGAAGGCGAGTGGCAGCATCGGTCCGCTGGGCAGACGCATCCGCGTCGTGTGCCCCCATCGCCGCCTGCAGCTCCTCCCGACGCTCCGAGACCCATGCCGCCACGAAGTCGTCTTTTCGCGGGAAGTGGTTGAACGCCGTCTGGCGGGACACACCAGCGGCCCGCGCGATGTCATCGAAGCTCGTCTCGTCGAAACCCTGACTGACGAACAGCTCCCGGGCCGCCGTCAGCAGGCGCTGCCGGGTCTGCTGCTTGCGCACCTCCCGCCGGGTCGGCGGCCGCCCGCCCGGCTGTGGGACAGCACCGGAGGAAGCCGGGCCACGCGCCTGGTTCGGGGACGGCTGACCGTCGCTGAGCGGCTGCTGCGTCATGGTGAGGGGTGCCTTTCTGCCTGACACGCGTGGGGGCCAAGCGGCGTTTGACCTGCCGGTCACAGTATCGCGGTGGAAACGGCTGACGAGGTGAGGGCCAGGGGACTCGGTGAGCTGAGCGCTGTCCGGGTCCCGGGCCCGGACACCGGCCGCCGGGCACTCAGCGGCTCTGCGGGGTCCGGCCGTAGAACAGGTCCCAGTAGGCGAGGTAGGTGCGCTCGGGAACGTCGTCCATGACGCACCCGTCCGCCCGCAGCATCATCACCGAGGGGGAGGCACACTCGAACTGGGGCCAGGCCGGCAGGCTCTCAGCAGCGGGGCGGCCGTGCTGGGCGAAGTGCACCCAGGCGGATCTGACCGTGGCTGCCAATCGAAGGTCTCGCGCGGTCCAGTTCCAGTGAGCTGGAGCGGATGCGCCGCCGAAGGTGGAGAACAGCGACGCACCGTGGAACGCCCCCAGGGGCCTGGGCAGCGTCTGTTCGTGGTAGCACCCGGGCGGGACGGGCGGGGGCTGGGCGAAACGGTAGTAGAAGACGGGGTGGCCGGCACCGCTGTGGAGGTTGGCCCATCGCCAGTTCTGCCAGGTGAACAGGCGGTGTCCGTTGGACCGTAGTCCCGCCGCGACCGCCTGATCGTCGCTTTGCGCAGGGTAGAGGTCGAGGAAGGCATCGCTGAGCGCACCGTGCTCGGCCTTGGCCTGGGCGCGGAAGGCGGCCCGGTCTCTTGGATAGTTGAACATCGAGAGGTCCTCGTCGGCGGCCGATCCGACGAGCAGGGGCACCGGGCTTTGCGCGCCGTCCGCGAACACCGTGTGCGCGGACGCGGTCAGGAGCCTCCCGTCGATGACGGGCCGGGCCGCGTCGAAGATGCCGGTGGTCGCCCCGCGGGGCGGTGCACTGGCCGCACGCAGGTCGTCCGCGCTCATGCGACGCAGCTCGTCCAGACGCGGTGCTCCGAGCGCCGACGACCACACACGGCCGCTTTCGGCCGCGGACGCCAGGTCCTGCCATGCGTCGCCGATACCCGTCGTACTCGCGACAGGGCCGAACGCCCCACCGCTTTCGGCGATCGCGCGGTGGAACAGACCGCGGGCGCCGGGAGCCGCCATCAGCAGCGCAACACTCGACGCCCCGGACGAGACGCCACAGACCGTGACACAGCCGGGGTCCCCGCCAAAGGCGGCGGCATTGTCGCGCACCCAGCGCAGAGCGGCGATCTGGTCGTGCAGCCCGTAGTTGCCTGCCGTACCCGCGCCCTCCTCGACCAGATCGGGATGCGCGAGGAAACCGGTCCTGGACAGCCGGTAGTTGACCGTGACCAGGACGACGCCCTCCCGCGCCCACCGCCAGCCGTCGAACAGCGGTGAGGAGCCGGATCCGAACTGGTAGGCACCGAGATGGAGCCACACCAGGACAGGCCGGGCGGAGGCGTCCGGCGGGGCCCACAGGTTGAGGTTCAGGCAGTCCTCGCTCTGGATCTGTCCCGCAGTCGCGAACAGTGAGGTGTCCGCCGGCGGGTTCTGCAGGGCGATCGGCCCGTACGCGGATGCGTCGCGCGTCTCACGCCACGGAGCGGGCGGCTCCGGCGGGCGCCAACGCAACGCTCCTGCCGGTGACGCGGCGTAGGGGATGCCTCGGAAGACACGCACACCGGTGTCGGAATCGATCTCACCGCGTACCGGGCCGTACGTGGTCTCGACTACCGCGGACACGTCGGCCTCCTGGGATGGTTGTGGGTCAGGCTGCTCGGGAGGGTGGTGAGACCGGGCTACTTGGCCAGGTAACAAGCGCGTGCCGTCCCGCCGAGTACGTCGTCGAGTTCGGTGGGGGAGAGGCCCGAGAGCGCTTCCAGGGTCGCGGCGAACGTGTCGCGGTAGTCGGCTGCGACCAGCGCGACGGGCCAGTTGCTCGCGTACATCGTCCTGGCCGGGCCGAAGGTCGCGAAGACATGCTCGGCGTACCGGGCGACATCCGCGGCCGTGGCACGCTGAACGACCGTGCCCCATCCGGAGAACTTGACGTACACATCCGCCAGGGCGGCCAGCCGCGTCATGGCGAGGCTCCACAGGCGCTGGGCCGTGGCGTCCTGACCGACCGGCGGGCGGCCCAGGTGATTGATGACGTAACGGCCATCCGGTACCGCCTCGATGATCGGCAGCAGGAGCGGCAGCTCGGTGTGGTCGTTCACGAACAGGTCGATCGTCAGACCCCGGTCGGTGAGTATGCGGCAGGAATCGACCACGCGCGGATCGGCCAGGATCTCGCCGTCCGGCTGCCACCGGTGCAGTGAGCGCACGCCCACCAGCTTGCCGCCGGCCTCGCTGATCGCGGCGAGGTCGTTCTCGGTCGTGCCCGGGGAGCTCATGCCGACCCACCCGACGACTCCGATGATCGACTGCTCGCGCTTGGCCAGCTCCAGGAGCAGGCGAGTCTCCTCCGTGGAGGTACCGGCCTGCACGAGCACGAGATCGGACACACCGGCGTCGTCCAGCTCGGTGCGAAGACGGGACCAGCTGAAATCATCCCGCACCGGGTCCCAGGACGCGGGTCGTTCGTCGAGCCAGGCCATCCAGGGACGGCGCTGTTCCCAGACATGCACATGGGTATCGACGATGCGCCGCCGCACGGCCGGATCGGGTGCAGGCCCCTTGAGGCCG
Organism: Streptomyces sp. NPDC102441; assembly: GCF_044765585.1. Taxonomy (NCBI): domain Bacteria; kingdom Bacillati; phylum Actinomycetota; class Actinomycetes; order Kitasatosporales; family Streptomycetaceae; genus Streptomyces; species Streptomyces sp. NPDC102441. Next base: position 31,883 of record NZ_JBIWKH010000005.1, on the reverse strand, counting down.
CGGCGATCGCCGGCCGGCGACTCCTCCGCGTGGTTGTCCACCGTCACTTTTCGCACCTCCATGCAGGGCCACTACCCGGCGCCAGACCAGACGCCGCACAGCATGTAAATATACTCTAGTACATGCATGGTCTGGCTGCATCTCCGCCTGCCGTCCCGGCGCCGTGCCCGGTCTTCCCCGCTTGGGGCCGGACGGGAAGGTGCTGCGGCGATGCCACATCGCGCTGGTGGCCACCTAGGGCGCCGGGGATTTCGCAATGAGGGCGCGGGTGCCCGTACTCGTTGCGTTGCAGGTGTTGACAGCCCGGAAGCGCGGGCTACCATCTACCAGAAATGTACTCAAGTACATAATTTATTGGCTGCTGGCGCTGCGGATCCTATCCATCCGAACGGCAAAGAGGTCGAGATCTATGAGACCAGCCCCCGACTCCCAAGTTCCAACCAAAAGCGCAATGAGCGCAGACAGCAACGCGCAGTCCGGTCGTGAGGAGATGCGACTCCACTGGCCTTTGCTGCTGGCGGCAGTGCTCGGCATCTCCGTCGGTATCGCCGCGGTCCCGGGAAACGGCCTGGCCGTCTTCCTCCGGGCGATGCAGCAGGATCTGGGCTGGTCGCGCACCCAGATCTCCCTGGGAGGCACCATCGTCCTACTCGTTGTCGCGGGAGTCTCCCCGCTGCTGGGCTGGGTGGCCGACCGGGTCCCCACCATCTGGATCGTCGTGGTCGGTCTCCTGGGGCTATCCCTCTCGCTCCTGCTCTTCAGCCGGCTCAATACCAACGTCGGCATCTACTACGTCGGGTGCGTGCTGCTGGGCATCGCGGGAGCGGGATCGGCGACCGTCCCCTACGCGCGAGTGGTGAGTACCGCTTTTGTGCGCGTCCGGGGATTCGCCCTCGGACTCTCCACCATCGGAACAGGCATTGCCGCCCTCGCGATACCCCAGGTGCTAGCGCCCTACGCGGCACGAGTCGGCTGGCGAGCCGGCTTCGTGGCCCTGAGTATCGCCGTCGCGGCCGGGGCCGTGGTCGTCGCGGCACTGATGTCGCGGTCGTCCCTGGCGACTCGTCCACCGCGCGTCGCCCGGCTCGCCGAGGCTGCCGACCCCCAGGCCGGGGTCACTTTGCAAGAGGCGCTCAAGGGCCGCACCTTCTGGAAGCTGGCCGCGTGCTTCACCCTGGTGATGTTCGCCATGGCCGGCCTGCAACTGCACCTGCTGTCCTATCTCGAGGACTCCGGAGTCGACGTGGCGAGCGCGGCGCAGGTCGCGAGCCTGGCAGGTGCCGGAGTGATCATCTTCCGGCCGCTCAGCGGCTGGCTCTTCGACCGCTCCTACGCACCGCACACCGCTGCCGCGATCTTGGTGGTTGCCACCGGCTGTGTCCTCACGGTTGCTTGCCTCGGGCCGAGCGCCGCTCCGCTTGCCGCACTGGCGATCGGCTTGGCGACCGGAGCCGAGTTCGACCTCACCGGTTATCTCACCTCCCGGTATTTCGGCCAGCGTTCTTATGGTCGAATCTATGGTTCCTTCTACTTGGTGAGCACGATGGGAGCTGCCCTTTCCGGAGTGTTCTACGGAGCAGTCCAGGATGCGGCGGGATCCTATCAGCCTGCGTTGTACACCACGGCGACCCTCCTGATCGTCTCCGCCGCTCTGCTGCTCACCCTCCGCCGCTACCCGTCCATAAACGAACCCGTTCATGCGGAAAGTCCGGGATAGCAGAAGACTGCGGCCGCCATCGCGGTGAAGGCCAGAGAGCGTACGACCTCGCGTGCATACCGGTAGTGCGGCCGGCGGCAACCGACAAGCCGGGTGAGGGAGAACCCTACGACCCACTCGAAGCCGGCCAAACCGTCGGAAGCCCTCGACTCGGCAGCGAGCGATGCGAGGAGTGATATCTCGCATGCGTCACCATCACCGCAGGTGAGGAAATCCGCTATCCCGCAAGAACGAACACCAACCGAATAGAAATTTAAGCCGGACCTCGGCGTCGTCGCGATGAATGCACCCACACCAGACGCTACGTCCGGAAAGGAATAACTATTCAAAGCCTGACTGCACTTGGAGCTGATGGTGCGCCTTGTTACCTACACCCCCCGTTCGTCCGCGAGCTCTGCCGCCCGGCTGGGCGCGCTGACGGGTACGACGGTTGTCGACCCGATGCGTGTCCTGCGCGCCGAGCAGTACATGAGCTCCGGCGAAGCAGCGCTCGCCCGGGCGCCTGAAGTGCCGACCGAGATGGTGGCCTTCTTCGAAGGCGGGAAACCGGTACAGCGGCTGGCCGAACGGGCCTTGGAGGTGGTCGCGCGGGCCACAGAGCAGGGCGACCTGCTGACCGATACCGACGGGCGTCAGGCGACGTTCGACCTTGACGAGGTGAAACTGCTCGCGCCGGTGCCCCGGCCGCGTCGAATCCGCGACTACCTCACCTATTCCGACCACGCCACGGGGTCGGGACTGAACGTCTCCCCGGCGTTCGCCTCCATGCCCATCTGCTACAAGTGCAACGTCGAAAGCATCATCGGACCCGAGGAACCACTGCCGTGGCCCTCCTACACCGATCAACTCGACTTCGAGCTCGAACTCGGCTTCTTCACGTCAGTGGGAGGGCGCGACCTGACACCGGCGGAGGCCGCGAACCGAATCGCGGGTGTGACGATCTTCAACGACGTCAGTGCCCGCGACATCCAATTCTATGAGATGGAGATGGGCATTGGGCCTTCCAAGGGAAAGGATTTCTGCAACGTCATGGGCCCCTGCGTGCTGACCATGGACGAAGTAGACGAATGGTCCGTGGAAATGACGGCGAGTGTCAACGGAGCAGTCTGGGCCTCAGGCACGACCCATAACCGCCAGTTCTCCTTCGCCGAAGTGCTGGCCTGGGCGTCTCTTGACGAGACGGTCTACCCCGGTGAATTCTTCGCCGTCGGGACGGTGGGCGGCGGCTGCGGTCTGGAACTGGACCGATGGATACAACCCGGCGACGTCGTCTCGCTCGAGGCCAGCGGACTCGGAGTCCTGCGCAACCCGGTCGCTGCCCGCGCGACCCCCCCAACCGGCTCGGGCCTGTCCACCTATCGAGGAGCTCCGGAGGTTCACCGCCGCCATGACAGCTGAGACCACCGCAGCTCTCGTCGCAGCCGCCCCACCAGAGGCGATCTTCTCGGTCTTCGAGGACAACGGCCGAGTCGTCCGCATCACTTACGGCGAGCAACTCGCCCGGCTGCGCGCTACCAGCGCCGCACTGCAAGACCTGGGGGTTCACCAAGGCGACCGGGTGCACGTCAGCCTCCCCAACGGCCAGGACTTCCTGACCATCTGGTTCGCCACTGCCCACTTGGGGGCCATCCTGGTGCCCACCAACCCACGCTCGTCCGTGGAGGAATTCCGCCACGTACTGGCTGACGCGACCCCAGCGATCACCATCGCCAGCGCGGACAACGCCGACGCCGTGCGGGCAGCCGGCGCCAGTGACCCGGTCATCATCGGCCCGGAGCATCACGGCCTGAATCTCACAGCAGGCGCCTCCGTGCCCGAAGCCCCGGTCACCCCCGGCGACCCGGCCGCCATCCTCTACACCTCCGGAACCACGAGCCGGCCCAAAGGCGTCATCGTCACACACGCCAACTATCTCGCCGTCGGCCACGCGGTCGCCGAGCACCTGTCCGTCACGGCGGACGACCGCTGGTTCATCTCGCTGCCGATGTTCCATGCCAACGCGCAGTACTACTGCACCATGTCAGCGCTGACCCGAGGCGCTTCACTAGCGGTGACCGAACGCTTCTCCGCCTCACGGTGGGGAACCCAGGCAGCACACCTGGGCGCAACCCTGGGCAGCCTCTTCGCGGCACCGATCCGGATGATCCTGGCCCGACCGGCAACCGGGGACGAGGCCAGCCTGCGCGCAGTGCTCTTCGCCCAGAACGTCTCCGCCCCCGCAGCCGCCGAATTCGAGGCGCGCTTCAATACAAGGCTCCTGCAGCTGTACGGCATGACCGAGACCGTCCTGCCACCGACCATGAACCCCGACTCACCCGAGCGGAAGTGGGACAGCATCGGCCCCGCGCTCGACAGCGTCGACCTCATCCTCGCGGACCCCGACGGAAACCCGGTACCGGACGGTCAGACCGGCGAGATCATAGTCTGCGGCACACTCGGCCAGACCATCGCAGCCGGATACTGGCACCACCCGCAGGCAACGGCCGAGACGTTCGACAACGGCCTGCTGCGCACCGGCGACCTAGCGCGGCGAGACGCCAACGGCTTCCTCTACTTCGCCGACCGCGCCAAGGACATGATCAAACGATCCGGCGAGAACATCTCGGCAAGCGAAGTGGAAGGCGTCGCGGCCACACACCCGGCGGTCGCGGAATGCGCCGTAGTCGGAATCTCGGATCCCGTCTACGACGAGGCCGTCATGCTCATCGCGGTGCTCCGGGCGGGATACGCCGCGGACATCGAAGAAGACCTTCGCACGTGGTGCCGCGAACGGCTGGCCACCTACAAGGTCCCCACGGTGGTCAAGTTCATCGACAGCCTCCCACGAACGAGCGTCGGCAAGATCCGTAAGACCGAGCTGCGCACCCTGCACGAATCCGTTCAGTAGGTGTTTGCCCCCGCTTCCTTGCCGCCTCCGGCAGTCCGGCCTGCGGATGTTCTCAGCTCCGGAACAGGGCGCCTCCCGCCGTGGCGATGGCGGGGACCGGCGCAGGCACCGATCCGCAGCCCCTCAGCGGTGTGATGGCCGCCACGAGGGACCCGGCCGCCAGGAAGGACCCCGTGGCGTGCGCCCCGCGACCGTCTGCTGAGCGAGCACCCCTTACCGCCCAGCGACCAGCTCCATCCCGTACCGCGAGCCCGGCCCCCCGCGCGATCCGCTGGGCGCACCGGCGCGCAGAACCCCTCCGGCACCCCTCGACGAAAGGCAGGACGACGATGGCAGGACCTCTGGACGGCCTGCGGGTGGTCGAACTCGCCGGCATCGGCCCCGCGCCCCACGCGTGCATGATCCTGGCCGACCTCGGTGCGGACGTGATCCGCGTCGAACGCCGGAACGCGCCGCGCGGCCTGACCACCTTCGACGACGGTGCGATGCTGCGCAACCGGCGCATCGTGCACGCGGATCTGAAGAACCGTGAGGATTTCGCCGCGGTCGCCGACCTGGTGGATGCCGCGGATGTGCTGGCCGAGGGATTCCGGCCAGGTGTTGCCGAGCGGTTGGGCTTCGGGCCGGACATGTGCCTGGCACGCAACCCCCGCCTCGTCTACGCCCGGATCACCGGCTGGGGCCAGACCGGGCCCTTCGCCCACATGGCCGGGCACGACATCAACTACATCTCGGTGACCGGTGTCCTCGACAACATGGGCCGCGCGGGGCAACGGCCTGTGCCGCCGCTCAATCTGGTGGGCGACGGTGGCGGCGCCATGTTCCTGATCGTCGGCGTCCTCGCCGCGCTGGTGGAACGAGAGCACTCCGGCCACGGCCAAGTCGTCGACGCCGCCATGTGCGACGGCACGAGCGTGCTGGCTCAACTGATGTGGTCGATGCGCGGGGCCGGTCAATGGTTCAGCGGCCGGGGACACAACCTGCTCGACGGCAGCGCCCCGTTCTACGACACCTATGTGTGCGCCGACGGCCGGCACGTCGCGGTCGGGGCGATCGAGCCCCAGTTCTACGCGCGCATGCTCGACATACTTGACCTCGATCCCGCGACACTGCCGGGCCAGCTCGACACCGACCGCTGGGACGAACTGCGCGAGGCGCTGACAGCCGCGTTCGCCACCCGGACACGGGACGAATGGACTGAGCTGTTCGACGGTCAGGACGCGTGCGTCACCCCCGTCTTGACGTATGACGAAGCGCTCGACCACCCGCACATGCGCGCCCGCGGCACCTACGTCGAACTCGACGGGGTCGCCCAGCCCGCGCCCGCGCCGCACTTCTCGCGCACACCAGCCGAACCACCGACAAGCCCGCAGCCGAGCGGGGTGCGGGCCGAGCTGAGCCGGTGGCGCGCCGGCAGGGACTGCTGAGCTGCCCGTTGAGCCGGCAGGGGAGTGACATCAGCTGATCCTTTGGCACTTCGTAACCACCGGGGTATGCGCCAGGCGGCCGCCTCGCTGCGCAGGGCCCATCGCGCGGGAGCAGGCGCGTCGGCGGACGCCTCGGACAGAGGCGGCCTCCCGCGGGACCCGGCAACGCGGCGGAAGGGGCGTTTGACCAGGGCCTCGGCTTCGGCTCGGACATGCCGTGCCAGCGCCGCCTTGCGCGACCGGAACGAGGCCGATCCGGTACCGGGCCGCCGATATTCGCCGCTGGCTGCCCGCCATCGGCGCCTGTCCCGCCTCGCGCCCGGTAGTGGGCCGGGACGGCCTCACCGCCATCGGCGCTTCAATGGGGCGCGACCGAGATTTCGAACCAGATGGTTTTGCCGCGGCCGGTAGGGCTGGTACCCCAGGCGGATGACATGACGTCGACGATGAGGAGTCCCCGTCCGGATTCGGCTTGATCATCGGGGGTGATCCGGGCGTCGAGGTGTACGGCGGGGCGGGGTGGTCTTGGATCGTTGTCGTGTACTTCGACGCGGATGCGGTTGGGGTTGGCGTGGAGTTGGAGGTCGACGTCCGTGCGGGCGTGGATCAGTGCGTTGGTGACTACCTCGGTGACCAGGAGTTCGGTGATGTCGATGAGTGGGGCGAGGCGCCAAGCGGGGAGAAGACGGCGGATGCAGTCGCGGACGTGTGCTACTTGGCGAAGGTCGTTGCTGCCGAGGGTGAGGTGGGCGGTCCGGTCGTGCGGACCGATTTTGCCGCGAGCACGCAGGAGGACCAGGGCGAGGTCGTCGGGATGGCCGGCCGAGCGTGCCGTCGCGGTGAGGTCGTCGGCGAGGGCGTCGAGGTGCTCGGTGACGTGGGTGCTCAGATAGTGGCGAATGCGCTGGAGGGCCGTATGGGCGTCTGTGGTGCGAAGGGGGAGGAGTCCGTTGGTGAACAGGGCGAGGAGGGTGCCAGGGGGAACGGAACGGACGTTGTCGTGGTACGTGATGTCGGGGTGGATGCCCAAAGGGGGGTCCGGAGGCATGGTGGATGTGGCCGGATGATGGCCGGGGGTGATCAGGACGGGTGGCAGGTGGCCGGCGTTGGCGAGGACGGCGGTGTCACGGTTGGGGTCGAGCCAGAGGCAGCAACAGGTGGCGTACAGGTCGGTGTGCAGCTCGGCCAGCAGGTGATTGGTACGGGTGAGCACCCCCGCCGGGGTGTGGCCTTCAGCGGCGTAGGCGCGCATGGCGGTCACGATGTGGGCCATGGTCGCGACGGCGTGGGGGGTATGGCCTTCGACGTCGCCGATGACGATGCCCAGGCGGGCGTCGGGGAGTTCGACGATGTCGTACCAGTCGCCGCCGAGTTGGGAGGTGCCGTCGGCGGGCAGGTAGCGGGCCGTGAACTCCATGCCGGGGAGAGTGTGGAAGGCGGAGGGCAGAAGACTGCGCTGTATCTCCTCGACCAGAGCGTGTTCGGCTTCGTGGGACCGGACGCGGTCAAGGCATTGGGCTACCTGGCCGGCCAGGATGGTCATGTAGGCGAGTTCGTGAGGGTGGAGGGGGGCGAGCCGATTGGTCAGGATGACGCAGCAGCCTATCGGGCGGTCGTTGGCGATGAGGGGGAGGAAGACGCTCTGGTGGGCCGTGGCGTAGCGGTCGATGCCGGGAAACGCGGCCTGGAGGGCATCCGGGGTGGGGTAGTGCTGGGGGAGCACGCGCTGGATGGCGAGGGTTTCCGGGCTGTGCGCGGTCAGAGGTGTGCCGTCGATCTGACGGCTGTCGTCGCGGTGGAATTCGGCGGATCCCAACACGCGCAGCCGGCCCGTCTCGGGGGCACACAGCAGGACCGCGGTGCCACCGACGGGCTGGGCGATGGTGCGGCGGGTGATGCGTACGATGTCGGCTATGAATCCGGCGGCGACGAGACTGCTGCCGAGCCAGTGCATCTGGTGCAGGAAGGCGTGGTCCGTATGGGTGGGCAGCTGCCTGACGGCGGGGGTCTGGTCAGGGGTGAACACGGGCTGGGCGCCGACGTCGGCGGGTCGGTCGATGCCGGGGATGTCCGCGAGTTCGGCAGCGGCGTGCCGGGCGGTGCGGGCCATGGTGTCCAGGTAGCTGGGTGACCAGGCGGCGGCAGGGATCCAACGGCAGGCCAGCACGCCGAAGATGCGCTGGTCGGCGGCGAGCAGGGGGACGGCGGCGACGGTGACATCGTTGGAGACCTGGTGGATCAGGGACGGGTGTGCGCGCAGCAGCTCGGCCAGTTCCTGCTTCTCGACCGCTACCGGCAGCCCTGTCTGGTAAGCGCGGGACGAGGCGTAGAAGACTGGGTCGTCGATGGGGATGTCGGCCAGCGAGGTGAAACTCAGGGGAGTGTCCGCGATCACGGCGGGAGTGAGCACCCTGGCAGCGGTGGGAAGGTAGGCCGTGGCCACACTGGGGTTGACGAGACGCTGCAACTGCTGCAGTGCATCAGTCAGAGCCTGGTTCCGGCGGTCTACGGTGTTCATGGACAGCCTACCGTGTGAGGTTACAACCTAATTGTCTATTTTAGCCTATTTTTTCGCATCGTCAAGGAAGCTTTGCCGGCCCCGCCGATCCCGCGCGCTGCGACAGGGCGGCCGAGTGCGCACGACCGGCAGGTCACCAACGCAGATGATCCACAAGACCCAAAGTGGTATGTCGTGGCGGGACCGCCGGACGGTACGGGCGGAGGACGGTGCACACCCGCTTTCGCCGCCTGGCCCCGGACGCCGTGTGTCGCCGTTCGTGCGGCACCATGTCAACATGCTGGGCCGGTACTCCTTCCAGCTGCCGGAGCTGCCCGGGGGGCTGCGGCAGCTGCGGGATCCGGACACCGACGACGACCGGTAAGTCGATCCGGCTCCGGGCGCGTTGGTGGTGAGGCTCAAGAACTCTCACGGGTTTCGGTGTTCATCTGTTGGTGCATGTACCCGCCCTCTTCCGCGGACCACACCGTGACGGAATCGAGGTACTCCTGCTCCTCGGGGGTGACACCGGCTGCGTCATAAGAGACTGGGCTGGCTATCGCCATCAGATGGATGCCCACCACGGCCTCGGGGTGGGCCTCGCCGAGCCGGGAGGTGATGCCGGCACCCAGGTCGCCCCCGTGCGCGGCGTAGCGCTCAACACCGAGTTCGTCGTGCATGAGCCGGTGCCGGATCTCATGTGTCTGCGGCGGCTGAGTGAGCGAGGGCCGCTGAGGAGAGAAGGCGAATCCGGGCAGCGAGGGGACGATAACGGTGAACGCGTCGGCGGCGTCACCGCTGTACCCCGACGGCGTGGCCAGCCGGCGGGCGAGGGTGGTCAGTTCGGAGGAAATGGGCCACCCGTTGGTCAGGACGATCGGGAGGGTGCCGGGGTGTTCGCCGTCGAAGCGGAAGTAGTGGACGGGGTTCCGCCGATATCTGCGAGATGGGACGGCAGGGCGTTGATGGTGGCTTCGTGGGCACGCCAGTCATATGCGGAGGCCCAGTAGGTGACGAGGCTTCGCAGTTCGCCGGGGTCGGTGCCGGCCTCCCGGCCGGTGGTGGGCCAGGGGGTCGGCCAGCGTGTATTGAGCAGTCGTGAGCGCAGCTCGTTCAGTTCGGCGTCGGGGACGGCGATCGCGGGCGCGCGGTGGGTCATGGAGGTCTCCAAGGTGTCGTTCTCACATGACGGCGGTGCGTGCCTGGGTGTCGGAGCCGCTCTGTGTGCGGTTGTCGGGGGAGCGGCGGGTGGTCCCGGCGATCAGAGCGGACAGGGCGGTCACGGCGAGGAAGACCGGGCGCCCCGGGTCAGCGCCACCAGGGCACGTGCGCGATGCGGGAGATCGTGGACACGATCCTGCTACCAGAACCGGACGGGCGCTCAGCGGGAGTGTCCGCCTCGCAACATGCCACCACCCGGCGCTGACGTACCACTTCTGCCTCTGGGAGGAACGAGGGCACCGACCGGACCGTCCACGATCTACTGCGACAGCGATGGGGGAGCGGCGGCGATGAGCCGGCCCGGAGCCTGGTCACGCTGGACACGCTGAGCGTCCGCGCCGCCGCCGGCGTCCCGGCCGACGAAGCACCGCTAGTGACCTGAGTCAGAGGTTTGGCGTTAGTTGGTTATGAGTCGTCCGGGGCCGAAGATTCCGCCGTTGTCACTGACCGCTGCGCAACGGGCTGTGCTGGAGGGCTGGGTGCGTCGGCGGACGACCGCGCAGGCGCTGGCTCAGCGGTCACGGATCGTGCTGGAGTGCGCGGACGGCCACTCGATCATGGAGGTGTCCCGTCGGCTGCGGGTTGCGCCGGACACCGTCCGCACCTGGCGGCGGCGCTTCCTGGAGAACGGCTTGGACGGCTTGTGTGACGAGCCCAGGCCGGGTGTCCCGCGGAAGATTACCGACGCGGATGTGGAACGAGTGATCGTCAGAACGCTCGAGGAGAAACCGAAGAACGCGACGCACTGGTCGACGCGCTCGATGGCCGCCGCGACGGGCATGTCGCAGTCGACGGTATCCAGGATCTGGCGGGCATTCGCTCTGGCCCCGCACCGCTCGCAGACCTTCAAGCTCTCCACCGATCCGTTCTTCATCGACAAGGTCCGCGATGTCGTCGGCCTCTATCTCGACCCGCCGGAGAAGGCTCTGGTTCTCTGCGTGGACGAGAAGTCGCAGATCCAGGCCCTGGACCGGTCCCAGCCGGTCCTGCCGATGATGCCTGGGGTTCCCGAGCGCCGAAGTCACGACTACATCCGCGCCAGCACCACCACTCTCTTCGCCGCCCTGGAAGTCGCGACGGGCAAGGTGATCGGATCGCTCCACCGCCGCCACCGGGCCGTCGAGTTCAAGAAGTTCCTGGCCAAGCTCGACAGGGAAGTCCCGGCCGGCCTCCAGGTCCACCTGATCCTCGACAACTACGCGACGCACAAGACGCCCGAGATCAAGAAGTGGCTGCTGGCACACCCGCGCTTCCACCTGCACTTCACACCTACCAGCGCGTCGTGGCTGAACCTGGTCGAGCGGTGGTTCGCCGAACTCACGCAGAAGAAGCTCAAGCGCGGAGTGCACCGCTCCGTCCAGGCCCTCGAACGCGACGTCCGGGCCTGGCTGGCCGACTGGAACGACCAACCCAGGCCCTTCATCTGGACCAAGACGGCCGACGAAATCCTCGACAAAGTCGCCGCCTACTGCCACCGAATCTCTGACTCAGGTCACTAGCGGGATGCGGTGAGCGCCGTGACAGCCTTCTCGATACGTTCCCGCAGATCCTGTGAGTCGGGGGTGCCCCCGAACACCATCGAGCTGGCGACAGGCAGCGCGTGCGCCCACGTCGCCAGGGCCAGGATGCCATAAAGGATGAACCGGGCGTCTTCGCTGTCCATGTCCGGCCCCGCGAGGCGTTGTGCCTCTTCGATGTAGAAGCGTGCGCGTCGTCCCGCCGCCTCCGGTGAGAGCCGCTGCCGCTGCAGTGATTCCCACATCATCAGCCGGATCAACTGCGGGTTCGAGCGGTGGAAGTCGAATGTCGCGGCTGCATAGCTGGCGGGATCGGTGAGGCCGGCTCCCGGCTTGAATTCCGCCGCCTCGGTCAGCGCCGCCGAGAGGACCGCTTCGAACAGTTGCTCCTTGCTGCCGAAGTGGCCGTAGATCCGCTCCTTGTTCACTCCCGCGGTTCTGGCGATGCGGTCCACGCGCGCGCCCTCAAGGCCATGCTCGGCGAACTCATCCCTCGCGGCATTCAGTAGTCGTCGACGGGTCTCCTGTGTGTCACGTGCCATGTGGCGAGCGTAGCACTGCCAACTATACGGTTGCCGACTCATGACCCGACTGGACGTTTGTATTCCTTGGGATTCATCTGTTACGGTCGTACCAACCAACCAGTTGGATGGGATTTTGAGTATGAGTGTCACCCAGAAGGTCATCGTCATCACGGGCCCGCGAGATCGAGCAGAGCGTGCCGAACGCGCAGGAACCGCTGGCTTTGAAGTGCGACGTCACGGACGAGGCGGCCGCCACCGATACGGTCGGCGCCATCGACCGCACGCGGGGGCGGATCGATGCCCTCGTCAGCAAATGCGGGACTGATGCTCCCACGGAGAAGTTGCGGCTGCTGGACGTCGACATCAGCGATGTGCGCCGCGTCCTCGACACCAATCTCGTCGCGGGATTCATCGTCACGAACGCATTAGCACCGGTCATGATCCACGGCGGAGGCGGCCGGGTCATTCACATGAGCAGCATGATCGACGTCCAGGCGGGCCCCGGACTCGCGCCGTACGGGGCATCGAAGGCCGGGCTCAACCTGCTCGCGAACGTTGCTCACCGTGAACTCGCTGACCAGGAGATCAGGACCGTGGCCCCCGCTCCGGGGCTGACCGACACCGGGCATGCGCGGCACGGTCGACGAAGGCTACGCCGAGCGTGTCGCATCGGCGTACCCGGGCGGACGAGTCGGCCAGCCCGAAGACCTCGTTCCCTTCGTCCGCTCCCTGGGTGCAGCGACGAGTCCATTGCACCTGTCCGGCACCCTCCTGCCCATCCGCCCGGTCACCGGCTGAGGACGCCGTGAGGCCAGACCACATCAACTCGACGATAGAGAGCAACCTGACATGAACGACCCCCAGACCGCGGAGATCACCTCGTTCCGGTCCGTTGTGCCGGAACAGGAAATCACCGACCTGAAAGAGCGCCTCAGCCGAGCCCGGCTCCCCGAACAGGAGACGGCACCCGGCTGGGCACAGGGCATCCCCCGCGACTACCTCACCGAACTCATCCGATACTGGCGCGAGGAGTACGACTGGCGGCGCGTAGAAGGCGAACTGGACTCGCACGGACAGTCGCACACGGTCATCGACGGCCTCGGCATCCACTTCCTCCACGTTCGATCCTCGCGACCGGATGCCCGCCCGCTGCTCATCACGCACGGCTGGCCCGGATCGGTCATCGAGACCCTCGACGTGATCGACGCGCTCACTGAACCGGGCGACGGCCAGACCGCCTTCCACCTCGTCATCCCGTCCCTGCCCGGATTCGGATACTCCCAGAAGCCAGCTGAGGCCGGGTGGGGCATCGAGCGCATCGCCGACGCATGGGTGGCGCTGATGGCCCGGATCGGCTACGACCGGTTCCTCCTTCAGGGCGGTGACTGGGGCGCCATGGTCACGATCACGATTGCCGTGCGCCACCCCGAGCGGGTTGCCATGATGCACACGACGGTGCCATGGGCGCCGCGCCCCGACGGATTCGACGACAAAACTCTCACGCCGACCGAGAAGCGCTGGCTTGAGGAGTACGACGAGTTCGGGCGCTCGGGGCGCGGCTACGCGCTTCAGCAGTCCACGCGCCCGCAGACGATCGGGTACGCGCTTGTCGACTCGCCGACCGCCCAGCTCGCCTGGATCGCGGAGAAGTTCTTCGAGTTCTCCGACTCGGAGAACAACCCTGAGGAGGCGGTGTCCCGAGACCGTATCCTCGACGACGTCTCGCTGTACTGGTTCACCCGCACCGGTGCGTCGGCGGCCCGGCTGTACTGGGAGAGCTTCCGCGGTCTGGGCATGTCGGACGTGAATACACCCGTGACGGTGCCGGCGGCCGTGACGGTCTTCCCGCGCGACCTTCAGAAGCTGCCCCGCTCCTGGGTCGAGGAGCGCTACCGCGACCTGCGTTACTGGAGCGTGGCCGAGCGCGGCGGGCACTTCCCGATGCTCGAAGTGCCCGACGTCTTCTGCGCGGAGATCCGCGCGGCATTCGCCAATGCTCCGGCGTGAGTGCCGCGGCCGTGGCGGCCTCCACGCCGCCTCGGCAGGCCAGGAAGTGGAGACACGGCTAGGTGTGAGTTCTCATTCTCGCTGTAGTAGAGAAAGGTCTCTGACCTGCGATGCGGCAGGTGGCTGAGAGGTGTCTTGGGCAGTTCTTTCGTGTCGTAATGGTGTTTGACCTGCGCTGCAGCAAGTTGGATGAAGAACCCGCAGATGTATTGAGAATCCTGGGGTCCAGCTGAGGATTCTTCGCCGCTCGCGCGGGAGGCAGCTGGCTCCGTCCTGCCTGGGCGGGGGCAGCTCGCAGACCACCGGGGAGCGCCTTCGCTGGGTGAAGTCGGGAATTGGCTCAGTCCTGCCTGCGGCGTTGGCCGTACTGGAGCGTGCCCAGGGCTCGGGGATAGAGGTGGGGGCGATCACTGGCCCGGCGACGCCTTCGCTTACGGAGCGCACAACTTCCTGATCTTGACCTTCAGGGGACCTCCGGTAACGGGAGACGTCCGCACATTCGGCTGGAGGAGTTCCGACGCTTCACCCGCTATCGGTCCTTGTGCTGTGAATCAGCCCGGATCTGCGGAGATCGAGTCGAGTGCGAGATTCCGTTCCCCGGCCTTGGGGCTCTGGGGCCAGTGCGTGAGCCAGTACGCCAGCTCGGCCACGGGGAGTAGTTCCTCGGACCACGGCGCGCGGTCGTTGTCCCAGACGGTCAGCTCCGCGTCGATGTCCGCGGAGCAGCACCGCAAGCGGCCCTTCGGCCCGGCCGGGGACGCGTCGCAATGGCCAGCTCACCTGACCGTGCGACCGTTTCTGATCGCTGGGGCCCCTCTATCTGCTGGCCGTAGCCGGGCCACGGCAATGACGTCATGAGACGAGGCGCTGCTCACCAAGTTCGGCGGGCGTCGAAAGTGAGGTCTTCTCTGCGGGCTGAGTCGATCTGCGTGTTTGCGTAGTCCTGCAGTGCGGCGTACAGCCGCTCCTCCGGAGAGCCGGCGCGCAGCGTCGCCCGGACTTCCGTGGCGCGCTGCAGGATCTCGAGATCTTGCGGGTACGGTTCGCCGGGGGAGGTCGATTTTGATCCGTCTGTCACGGAGCTCATCAGCCTGCCGCCGACCTTGCGGTACAGCTCCTCCGAGAGCTGGACGGCGGCGCTCAGCACCTCGGCCACGAACTGGGGCTCCTCCCAGAGGAGTCCGCGATGTGCGCCGCTCAGCAGTGGCGCAACAGCGTCTATCCGCTGGTGCTCACCCGACCTGAACACCTCCAGCAGCACGTCACGTGCGGCACTGTCGTACACGTTTCCGGTGACGGTCGCGAAGAGCTTGGTGCCGTACAGCTCGCGCCGCCAGGGATGCTCACGCTCTTCTTCGAACCATCGCGTCACCCTTCGCAACAGCTCGACGCGGCGCGGGCTGTTCGTGAAGGGGGATCGAGCATGCCAGGCGAAGGGCAGCGGATCGAAGCCCGGCTTGGGATCCTGCTCCCACGACTCCAGCCGTGCCAGCAGCAGGTCCAACGCTTCGTCTTCGTGACTTTCCGACAGGGCCGCGATGGCCGACTTGACTCGATGGTCATCGATCGTCCGTGTCTTGGCCAACTCCGCCAGACACCATTTCCGTTGCTCCGGAGTGAACTCGGACCACGACAGGCCGGCCGGGCCGATGAAGGCCCAGCAGAAGTCCGCCGCCCCGCGCGCCAGGCCGGAGAACGGAACTGAGCAGACAAGCGCGATGGCGTCTTCGCGCGAAGCCGCATTGCGGATCATCGAGACGGCCAGGCGCAAGACATCCGTGCCCACGGGGCTGTCGGCACGGGTGGCCAGCTGACGGGCAATCGCGAGTTCGTGCGGATGCAGTACGTCCCCTGCCGCCAGCCGTGCCGCGCTGGCC
Source organism: Streptomyces sp. NPDC102441 (assembly GCF_044765585.1). Taxonomy (NCBI): domain Bacteria; kingdom Bacillati; phylum Actinomycetota; class Actinomycetes; order Kitasatosporales; family Streptomycetaceae; genus Streptomyces; species Streptomyces sp. NPDC102441. The sequence continues at coordinate 16,209 of NZ_JBIWKH010000005.1, read as the reverse complement.
CGGAGCACGGCGCGGACCGGTGCGGCGCGACTGGCGTCCGCAAGTTCCGCTGCCATCTGCCAGGCGGCGTCGGGCTCGTCCTTCCACAGGGCTTTCAACGCCTGCGGAAGGACGAGCTCCGCTGTGATGTCGCTGCACTCCAGGGCCCCACGGATGATTGCCGCCGCACGCGTAGGTCGTTCCGAGGCCATGCCGGCGATGAGGGCCGTGCAACCTGGCGGACCCTCGGAGAATATCTGCATCCCTTGCTCCAGCAGGTCGCGCAAGACGTCCCAGGCCGTGGCGTCGTCCCAAACTGCGGCCTGGGAGGATGCCTCGGCCAGGCGACGGCTCCAGCTGTTCTCGGTCGCTTCGTAGTCGTAGTCCTCGCCTACCGGCCATTCGTGGCAGTCGCTGTGCAGCAGTACGGCAAGCCGGTGCGGAAGCGAGTCGGGCAGGGCTTCCAGCACTACGCGTGCTGCGGCCGCAGCATCCGGAGAGCGTACGCCACATGCCAGTGGACCGACCGCCGCACGGCCAGCGCCACCAATGGTCCGGGCCGGACTTCACGTGTGCGCGCGGCCAACGCCTCCAGGGCGGGCACCAGCCAGTCTACGAACTGCCCGACCTGGCCGCTGAGAGCCTCCGCGAAACTCCGTGCCGCCACGCCCGCCCTCATACGGTCCGCCGAGCCGTACGCCTCGAGCAGTACCCGGTACGCCCGGTCGCGCACTGGCGCCACACGCTCAGCCAGCACTGGCAGACGCGAGATGGTGAGCGTCCGGCCGTCGAACTCGTGGCCCTCCGCCACGGGTTCGAAGATCCGGTGCAGCAGGGCGAATGGCATTCGGTCGGCGGGGCGCACCGGGCCTTGGTGCGCCCATCGGGCGACCGCTTCGACCACCGCTTCCTGGTAGAGCAAGGGCTTGTCGGGTGAGTAGGAGGCGAGGTCGCGCAATAGCCCCAGTGCCGACTGGGAGGACGAGCGGAGGGGGCGCATGTCGTGCTGTCCGAGTTTCCACAGCAGGTCGAGGGCCTCACCGAGATGCTCGGGGTCCTGCGCAACCGCAGCCAGCACTGGAGGAACGTCGTCCAGCAGGCGAGGCGAATCGGCCGGGCCAGCCTCCACCTCTGGACGCAGGAGGCCGAGGACGCGCCGTGGCTGGAACGGGGCGATGTTGCGTATGACCTTCAGGAGCCGGCTGCGGGTCGAGGCATCGCCGTCGGTGTACTCCTGTTCGATGGTGTGCCACAGCGGCTCGAAGGGGGACCGGCCGGTCGGCCTGAGCCGGCTCCACTGCCAGTCCACTCGGCCAGCGTTGACCAGTACGTTTGTCAGCGGTTCTCCGTCGGTCTCGGCCAGGACGCGCTCGAGGAAGCCGGTGGAGGCGCCGGTGTCCGGATTGATGGCGGCCTCGGCCAGCAGCACATCGCCCAGGAGATCAGGAAGGATCCGGTGCGAGGCACCCCTGCGTGCCAGCACTCCGTTGCTCACCAGTCGGCGCAGCTGGACGTGGAGGACGCTGTCAGGGGTGCCGAGCAGTGCCGCCATGGACTTGAGGAAGTACGGGACATCCGTGCGCACGGGCTGCAGAGCCGCGACGGTGTGCAGCACGGCTCGGTCCTGGTCGCGAGTCGCCGGGTCCGTCAGGGCCGTTTCGATGAACGCTTCCACTACCTCCCGGTGCAGGCGGGCATCGCTCTCCATCCGCTGGGGATCGAGCCTGCCGCGCGCGATCTCCACCGCGCTGAACACCAGTAGGAACGGTGAATCACCCACGGTCGCGGCAAGCCGGCGAGCCAGGTGCCGCTTTGCCTCGCCGAGCGCCTGTTCTGCGAGTCGGGAGGCATCTCGCGTCGAGAGTTCGCCGAGTTCCCACGTAGAAACCCGCGCGTCGTCCACCCGCAACTGCCTGAACGTCCCCCTGAGTACTGTCGTGCCGGACGGTCGGGTGGAGACGACCAGGACGGCCCCGGGCCGTTCACGGCGGAGTGCCCGGATGATCGCCGCCAACTCGTCGGGACGTTGGTGGGCGTCCTCGATGATGACGAGCAGGCTGTCGTGTTGAAGCAGTTGCTCAACAGCATGCTGATGTACGCCCTCGGTGGCGAGCAGCACTTGCACGACGCCTTCAGAGCGGCGGGCGAACTCTGCCGCGAGCGTCTGCAGCACACGGCTCTTGCCGGCGCCCGCCGCGCCCACGAGGACACCGATCCTGCCCTCGGTGTCGTCATCAGCCAAGGCGAAGGAGAGCAGTTGTTCGACGAGATCGGATCGTCCGACCAGGTCCCAATGATGGCTGAAGTATGCGGCAGCCTGCGGATCGTTGAACGCTTCCTGCGGTGTGAGCCACGGATTAGGCGCGCTGGGATCCGCGTGAAAATACTGATTAAACGTCAAATTACCGTTTTGTACTGCGTTTGCTGTGCCGCCGTGCGTCGCTGAGTTCGTCTGAACAGAAGCGTGAGTGCCAGAGCCCGTAGCGTCAGGAGACGTACCGCCTGGCCCGCTCTTCATGTCCATCGTGCGTCTTTCTTCTCGGCTACGTCAGAAACTGCGGCGCGGGGTACGGAAGCTGGCGAGCAGGCGAGCAGCGAGCTCCTCGGCGACGCTGTCGCTCTTGGCGTTCAGCTCCTTCATGGTGAGCGATTCGTCCGGGTGGACTCGCAAGAGGTCGTGTCTCATCGGGAACTGGGCCGTGCTACGGGGCAAGCGGCTCATGGTGTCTTCGCTGACCATGGTGGCTCGATCGATACCGATACCCAGGGCGACGGACAGCGGGTCGGGCAGTGGCAACCTGAGGAGGAGAGCCAGTAGCCGGGCGATCTGCTGGGGCAGCTCAACCGGGTCGAGTACGGCTCCCATGCCGTCGTGGGGGAGCGGCTGCCATGCGGAGCGTTGTCCTGTGCGCAGGACTGCCAGTCCGGTAGTGCCTTGGCCGCCGCCCGCTGTGGTCACCAGAGCGTGCTGGTCGTCGGCAGCTGTATCGAGTAGCTCGGAGAGAGTGAAGAAGCCGTCTTCCCTGCCGGTGCGGATGAGTTGGTCACCGAGCTGGGCCAGTCTACGTACCTCAATACGGCTGCCGGAAGGGACCGGGACGAGATGGATCTCCAGGGCGGCCGCACTCGTGCTGGAGGTTGAGTTGTGGCCCGTTGTGCGCCAGTTCACCTCGACGGCATCGGCCATCGGCTCCCACTGGGGGCCCGAGCCGTCGGCCGTTGGCCGCCTACCTCCGTTGTGCGGGGTGCGCGCGGTGCCGACCTCCGCGGAATTGGCGGCGGGATAGGCGTTGGCGGCCGAGGTCGAGGGTGTGAGCGCCGTGATCACGGTGATGGCGGCTGCGGCGGCGTGAGCGGCTGCCTGGGGCTGGCTTCCTCCCACGTCCGCCGTGTGCTTGAGGCCGTCGGCCTTGTCGCTGATGCCGCGGATGGTGAGGGCCTGCAGTTGGTCGGCGAGGTGTGCCGCACGGGCGAAGCCGGCGCTCTCCATCTCGATCGCCACCGCGTCGTTGTACGTGTGGTGCAGTTGGGCTGAGAGCGGACTGTCGGCTGAGTTGAGTACGACGTCGCCGGAGGCGATGGGCTTGAGGTGCACGGCGGGCGGGCGCGGTGGCCGCTGGCTGCGGATGTGCGAGGTCCACTCGTCGGACCGCAGGGCATGACGGGCGGCCTGTTCAAGCCGGTGGGAGGCGTCCCAAGCGTTCGGGCGGGCCAGGAACTGGGCGGGGTCCTGTTTGCCGCCTTGATAGGCGTAGATCTTGGTCGCAACCACGACGTCACCGAGCTCGACGCCGTCCTTGAGACCTCCGGCGACTCCGACGAAGAACAGGGCGGTCGGCTGCAGCCATGAGTTGATCCGCTCGGTGAGGGCGGCGGCATTCGTATTGCCCTCACCGATCTCGGCGATCGCCACCCGCCAGGGCGTGCCCGGCAGCGAGCCCTCCTCGATCCGGGTTCCCGCCTCGTGCTCGGAGCTCTCCAGGTTCGTCAGGTGCACGCGCACTGCCTGGTACTCCAGAGGAAGTGCGGTCAGGACCACCACACGGGGGTTGTTCGATTGGATCAAGGCAGATTCCTTGTCGTTGTCGGTGAGGACGCCTGGCGGCGGCCGGAGATCGCACTTCCCGGCTGAGCATCGCATCAGGGCAATGCCTGTGGCCGGGGCCTGAGCGAGGTTGGAGCCTGTGTGGGTCATTCGTCCAGCCGCTGCAGTGCTGGGGCACTCGGGTGTTGTGCGAGGGCGAGGCCGTCGACCACCGCCCGATAGTGGGGGCGGGCAGAAGGGGTCACCTCAGAGCGGAGGTCCTGCAGCCATTCGACAAGCAAGAACCCCGCCGAGTCGACTGCTCCGTTGCTGCTGACGCAGAGTTGCCGGACCCACCGCATACCTGGCTCGATCTGTTCATGGATCGGTTGTGCCTTGAGGAACCCGACGAGACTGTCGATGGCGTACCTCTCCGTGCCCGCGGAGGCGGTCCAGCTGTCGATCAGGTCACGCAAAGGGTCCAACGGCAGCCACGTGCGCCGGGCCCTGGCCAGCGTGCTGTCCACATGCAAGTCCGCGCCGGACGGCGTGGGGTTGGGGACCAGCTCTTCCATCAGCCGTTCCTGGTCTCCGAAGCGGTCAACCTGCTCGGTAGGCAGTGGGCGGGTCAGAACCGATTCCATGATGTGAGGCCAGACAGCGCCGAGAGTTTTCGCCAGCTCGGGACTGTAAGTGGCGGCAATCTTCAGGCCGTGCAGGAGATGGCTGAGCGCCGCGGGGGACACGGTGAGCGTGTCCACGAAGCCGGTCATCACCGTCGGCTCTTCGGCACCGCTACGAAGGAGCGCTTCCGCCACCGCACCATGCTCTTCCGAGTGCCGGTGGTATCCACCGTCGCCCCAGACGCAGGCCGCGCGCGCATAGGCGTCCAGAACCGGGGCTCGTACTGACAGGGCCTGGGCCGTCCTGCAATGCTGTAGGAGGGCGGCCTCAAGGATCGCAGGCAGCGCAGTGCCTAGGACGGGGAGCGACAGCTCGTCGCCGGTCAGCTGGTCCAGCGCCGCCGCAGGCGGGCGCAAGGACTCTGCGCGAGAGGCAAGGAGGCTGTTGGCGTCCTCGACCACGAGACGGAGGCCGGCTTCCACGGCCTCCCACGCCACGGCATGGTGACATGAGCGCACTGTGGCCGAGCACGGGGCGGACCACAACGGACGCAGCCCTTCGGCGGCGTAGGCCCGCACCTCATGGACCGGGTGCGCGCTACACCGCAGGACAGCTTCACGGATACGCCCGACACGCTCGGCGCCGAGAGGGGCCGTGGCCAACAACGCGACCGTCGGCAGAAGGCTGCGTGGTAGTGCGAGGGCCGCCTGACGGCTGCCCTCCCAAGGCTGGATCGTGTCAGACACATCCGCATCGAGATGCGCAGGACAGTCGAGGACGGCCTCCGTCAGAAGATCGACCGACCAGCAGAGCTCCTCGACCGCCCCCAGGGTTCCATTTGCCGCCGCGCACACGGCGGCCGCAGCAACCGCATACACGCCGCCGAGCCTCTGTGTGCTGCCATCCGCGTGGTCGAGAAGGCTCCGTGCCGTCTGGAGGTCGCTCGCCAACTGGCTCGGTTCTGTCAGCGTTGGCGGACCGATGCGTCCGGGAAGATCCTGGTGCAGCGCATATCGGTTGAGCAACTCATACTGCTTGGACGTGAGGTCCGACCGGCCACGGCGCCGCTCAAGCTCCTGTCGGATGGCCTCGGACGGTTGTACCTCGACGGCCGCCTGACCGCCGTCTCTCACCAGAACGAAACGTTCACAGTCCAGGTGATCGGCCCAGAATCTGAGTGTCAGGTCATCAATGACATCGGTCGCGGCTGAACGAAGCCGTCCTGCAACGGCCTGCAATCGCGCTGCGGCCGCTTTGTCCCGACGTCGTTTGGCATCGATAACCAGAGACATCGCCACCTGGGTGGGGGAGAGTTTCAGGTGCTCTTCGCCCGGGAGCTCGTTACTCCTGCGGAACATCATGTTGGCGACGGTGCGACCGTTCTCAAGCTCCCAGACCAGGGGTGAGGCCAGGAAGCCGTCCAACTCGTCGCTGGTCTCGTCCAGATGTCTTACCAAAATGCCGTAGGCGAGGCCCGCCCCGGCCACGGTCCCCACCCGTCTGAGCACCAGTTCCGCAGCCCTGCGAGCTGGCATGACACGGTCCTGGACCAGCTGGTCCAGCCAACGGTCGAGAGCCATGAGCGCGCTCATGCACGGCTGCGGGCCGTTCAGGGCGCCTTGATACCAGGACCAGGCGTCGCCGCGGCCGGGATACTCGCAGTCTCCCGTGCCCAGGAAGTCGCCACGCAGAGCCGGGGCAGAAGCGCTGTCCGAATCCGGCTCGTCTCCGCTCCTGTACCGGTCCTCCGGCCGAACGGCGGCAGCCAAAAGCGTGCTGATCAGCTCCATGCAGCGCACGGGATCCGTCTGCAGCAGGGAGAAGAACGGCCCCCGCCACCAGGCAGCCTGCCCTCGTGAGCGGATGCCGAGGTACTCATGCTTTCCCATTGAACGGCCCCGCACCTCACCACGCCGACGGAGCAGGTCCGCCGACGGCGCGTAGTAGGCCGATGCGAGCTCCGTGAGCAGCGCCGGGTTCGTCGTGGCGAGGCACCGGGCAGACCCGCCACGGTCCACTGCCGGCATCAAGGTGTGGGAGCGTTCGCGGGCCATCCGCCGCAGCAGGGTGTCGGCGGCGTCGTCCCGATCCGCACCGAGCAGTGCCAGCGCCTCGACGAACGCGGGTGTGGGGAACTCGGGCACCGATCGAAACATCGCCTCGCGCAGTTGGACCCGCACCGGCCGGTAGTCCGGAACGCCGTCCCCCAGGATCTCTTGTTCGGAGACACTACGCAGCCACGTCACCACGAGCGTGTCGCACGGCTCGCTGCGGTAGTCCGTGAAGACATCCGTGTGCTCTGCCAGCCAGGCGACGACCGGGGCCGCGACGAGCGGATCGCAATTCCCGTCCCCACCAAAGCGCAACGTCACGCAGCGCAGCAGCTCGCTCAGAAGCTCGGGGCGGCGCACCAGGTCCTCAGTCAGAGCGGCGAGAGCCTCGGCGCACCACCCTGAGGACAGCACCGCCTCCCAGGGAACCTCGGTCCACCGCGATCCGTGCGTGGCCGCCAGCTGCTTGAACTGCTGGCGCACCTGGTTCCACCGCGTGACGAACCCTCCGGCCGCATCCGTCCCGGACCGCAGCCTGATCTGGCAGAAGATACGGCCGGCGCGAACGGCCCACCGCGGCCCGTGGAGGTCCAGCAGGGACAGGCCGTCGTCCAGCAGCAGACGCTTGGTGGTGGCGTAGTCCCGCAGTACATCGTGGGCGAAAGAGTGCTCCTCGTTCGAAGTCGCCGACGACTCGCCGAGCGGAGCGAGGATGCCGTCGGAGCGCAGTGAAGCCAGTGCGGGGCCGGGGAGGGACGGTGCGCGGCGGCCGGTCAGCCGTCCTTCTGCCAGAGAGACGAGCGCCGCTCCGCGGTCCTCGGGCACTACCCCGTTGGCCATCCGCTGGTTGTTCAGCACGAACGCGAGCCAGACATGGGTGTAGACCTCGGCCTCACTCGCCAGCTGAGGTGGCAGTGCTGCGCCCCGCCTTACGGAGCGCAGCAGCAGATCGATGAGGGCGATCCGGCGCAGCAGCCAGCGTGATCGGGGGTCACTGGCGAGCCGTGCCAACTCCGGCGCCGAGGCCAGGATCTCGGCGATCTCCCGGTCGTCCAAGCACGGCACGATGACTTCGCCGACATCTGTGCACCCAGCCCGGTCCAGCAGGTCCCGGAGAGTGTCCGCCGCGTCGTCCCGGCTGACCAGAACAGCGGTGAGCCCGGCACCCATCGCTGCCTCCACGGCTTCCACGACGAGGCTTTCGAGCCCTTCCTGAGCGGCTTCAGCACCGTCCAGGACCAGAATTCCGTGAGGAGCAGATGTTTTCGATGTGCCGTCCCGGGCCCCGAATGCGTGGATGAGTTCGTCCAAGCCGCCCGCGTACGAGGACATTGCCGGCACAGCGGCCGCCAGGACGTGTACGGACCGGGTGCGCAGTTCGTCGATGGACCGCAAGACCAGGGCGGTCTTGCCGACACCGGGTTCCCCTCGGACGAGGAGCACATGACCTGCCTGGGCCGTGCTGAGGGCATCGGTCAGGGAGGCCAGCGGAGTCTCACGTTCCATTGCCAGTACCTGGCCCGGAGCGATGCTCAACGTGCCGGGAGTGCGCCGCAGACTTCTCTCCCATTGCGTGAAGAGCCGCTGCGCATCAGGTCCGAGGAAGTTGTTGATGATCTGGTTGCCGTGCTGGACGGCGTTGACTGTGCCGCCGGTATCGGCGCTATTGGTCTGTGCCATCGAAAGGTCTTCGACGGGGTGCGGATTTTTGGGCTGCAGACCATCGGCCTGCTCGTCGCCCCCGCTCACCGCTCGGTCGCTTGCGACCCGTGATGGTTGATGGTGAGCGAGCCGTTCTGAACGGCGTTGACCACACCCTTGCGGTCCGCCGTGTTGACCTGTGTCAGCCCTTGCACCGCCGCACCATCAGATGTGCTGGAGCCCTGCCCGTCGACACCGCCTTCACCGACGCCGAGGGGAAGGGCAGCGAGAGCAGTCATCGCCGCTGCTGCGGCGTGGGCCGCGGCGACCTCCTGCATACCGCGAGCATCGGCCGACGCTTTCGCGCCGTCAGCGTAGTCGCTGATGCCCCGGATCGTCAGGGTCTTGATTCCGCCGATAGCAGCCGCCTCGGCCAGCCCTGCGCTTTCCATCTCCACGGCCACCGCATCATTGAAAGCACGGGTGAGCCGCTCACGCAGCTCGGAATCCATCGAACTCAGTAAGGTCTCACCAGCTGCGACGGGTTTGAAGTGCACCGTAGGCGGACCGTCTGACTCGAAGGCTTTTGCACGTACACGGCCTGTCCACTCGGTTCCGCGCAGCGCATGCTTCGCGGCCTGCAGCAGATCGTGCGAGGCCGCCCAGGCCGCTGGACGTGCGAACACCTCGTCGGATACGTGCTTGACCCCGTCGTACGCATAAATCCTGCTCGCGACCACGACATCGCCCAGTCTCACATCGGGCTTCAAGCTGCCTGCTACCCCGACGAAGATGATTGCCCGGGGTGTGAACCGAATCCTGGCTTGCTCGGCCATCACCGCCGTCGGCCGGTTCCCCGGTCCCACCTCCGCGAGAACGACCTGACGACCCGAGCCTGCGACCTCACCGGCTTCGAACCATGTCCCCTCGTGCACCACTCGGCGCGGATTGATGAGGTGCGCACGCACAGCCTCGTACTCCAGACCGATAGCCGTCAGCACAACGACCGGACTATGTAGACCGAACTCACCTACGAGCAAAGGATGTTCCCCTCACAACCGCAACGTCTGCTGAGCCTACCGCCGCCTCACCGCAGTCCCGTCCGACCCCCCGGCGCCGCTCTCGAGTTGATCAGCCCGACCAGATCGGGACAGCCCTCTGATCTCCTTCCCACCACCCCTTGACGGGTGCAGAATTGGCCGTCTACGCACCTTCGCCCCGAACCTCTAGGACCAGGCGTGACAGCCACGGATGACATCACCATTGCCAAGCTGCTCCTGGCTGAGTACGACAGAGTGAAGGAAGAACAGAAGACTCGGATCGGTTTCCGGGACAACCTCCTCTACGTCACCCTGGCCGCGATGGTGACGGTACTGATCGGCGCCGCCCAGACACGCCACGCCGAACTACTGCTGGCACTGCCCGCCGCCACGTCCGTCCTGGGGTGGACATACCTGGTGAACGACGAGAAGATCACCGCGATCGGCCGCTACATACGGACCGATCTCGGACCCCGGCTGAGCGCACTCGCAGGGGAACCAGAAAGCCTCTTCGGGTGGGAGACGGCGCACCGACGCGATACCCGCCGGGCCCAGCGCAAGGTAATCCAGTGCGCGGTGGATCTCACGGCCTTTGCCGCGGTACCGCTGGCGGCTTTGACTGTCTTCTGGGTCTACGGAGCGGGCGCGGCCGTCCCGCTTGTCATTTCCCTGCTTGAGGTCGCGGCCGTCGCCGCTCTGGCGGTCCAGATCACTCTTTACGCCGACACCGGGCCGTAGTGTGCCTTCTCGTTCATGATGAAGCTGTGTTCTCGGCCTGGCCTGTGTAGATGTGGGCAGCTGAGAGACGCTGAAGCGGACGTTCAATAGCGCTTGGCCTGCAAGGTGGGAGAAGGCTCCATCTGGAGTGAGGGTTCCTGGGCCGGGTGGAGGTTGATCCGGACTGGCTGTGTTCGGAGGTATCCGTAGCGCTCGGCGGGTGGCGCGGACTGAGCGTTCGCGTTCGCGGATAGGGCGGGAGTTCGTGCGCAGGGCGCGGGAAGAATGTGTTACTTCGCCGGGCCGGGCATGCACCCGGATTCCGAGCTTGTTCTGGCTGCCGCACTCGCTGCGGCGGCGGATGTCCCAGTCGTCGGTGAACCGGATGTGGGTCAGCTCCGCGCCGGTCGTGGAGCAGGTGACGGTGCGGATGCCGCGCGGTGCTTCGCCGTACGCATTGGTCATGGAGTGGGTCTCCTTCGTGTCGAGGGTCGGAGCGGTGAAGTCGGCAGGCAAGGTGAATACTTTTGAACTTGTTGCAAAGTTGTACGCTTGGGTGGTAACTTTGCAACAAGTTGAAGAGTTTGGTCTCTAGGAGGTGGGCGGGTGTTGCAGATCCAGATCGGATCCGAGCGCGAGGCGGACCCCGGTGACATGCTCGGGCGGTTGACCATCGGATGGCGCCCCGGCATGAGTGAGGACGAGGCATGGGAGGTTGGTCGCGGTATCTGGAAGTTCAATGCCGACCGTGCTCTCGCCCAGGATGAGGTGCAGATCATCAATACCGGGGGCACTGTCCTCGCCGTCGCGAAGATCACCGGGATCTCCAAACACGGCGACCGCTACGCCCTCCAGGGGGAGTTGCTGCGGGGCGACGACCGTGTCGGCCGCGCCACCAAGAGCCCACACCTGTCCCGCAACCCCGTCACCTACATCTGAAGGGAGCGTCCCCGGTGAGTGACTTCGACGCGATCGACTCGCTCCTCGCTTCCGTCGGCCCGCAGACCGACCTCCCGGACCCCGAGGCCCGCCGTGCCTTGCGCGAGCAGGCTCAGCTGTCCCAGGCACAGGTGGCCCGTGCTCTCGGGGTGAGCCCGTCCACGGTCAGTGCCTGGGAAGCCGGCCGGGATCCGGTCGGTGAGGTGCGCGTCAAGTACGCCTATCTCCTGGACGGGTTGAGCGCCAAGTTCGCCACCGACACCACGCCTGAAACCGAGCCGGCGGTGGAGTCCGTTGTGGCCGAGCCCGCTTCCTCTGAGTTCGAGGGCGGGGGCGAAGTGGAGGTACTCACCGCGCCGGAGCCGTGTGTGCTGTGCGGGCGTCCGGCCGGACGGCGGGTGGAGGGCTTCGCCCAGCACCTGGACCCAGCCGAATGCCAGGACGGCACAGTCGAGGCGCGGCCAGCCCCGGTCGCCGGCCGGCGCGCCCCGGCCTCGAAGCCGTCGGAGCGCGCCAAGGGCCCGGCCCGCCGGGCGTTCCAGGAGCTGTCAGGTCCGGTGGGCTTGATCCGTGCGGCGGTTGAGGGAGCGCTCGCCGAGCACCGGGGTGACGTGGAAGCGGCCACCGCGGCGCTGTTGAAGAAGGCGATTCCGGACGCGATGAGTTTGCTGGACGAGACCCGCAAGGGCGCCCGGTACGACGTGATCGCCCACCCCGCAATTCCCGACATCCTGAAGAAGCAGACCTCCCGGGGCGCGGACCAGATCTGGGAGGCCCGCCCCAAGTGGACCCGCGCCGAACTGCCGCCCGGTGTTCATGAGGTGACGGCACTGGACATCAACGGCGCCTATCTGTCCGCCCTCAAGACTCATCTGCCGCTCGGGCAGCTCGAGCACACCACCGGCATGCCGCACGATCGCCGCCGGGCCGGAGTCCACCTGATCACCCCACCCGTCTGGGAGCACGACGCCTACTTGCCCAGCCCGATCGGCGAGCGCGACGAACCCGGACCCCTGTGGGTCACCGAGCCCACCCTGCGTCTCCTGCTGCGCCTGTCCAGTCCGAAGTGCGGGCTGTGCGAGGCGCCGGAAGTCCACGAGTCCTACACTTCGGGGGCGACGGAGAACCTGCTGGAGAAGTTCCGCATCACGCTCAAGGACGTCCGCGACACCGCCATCGCCGATGGCGACGCCGTCACCCTGGAGTACGTGAAGGCGATGTACTCGAAGTTCGTGTCCACCATGGGGGAGTCGAACTACAACCGGGAGCTGTATCGGCCGGACTGGATGCACATCATCCGCTCGCAGGCCTTCGCCAACCTCTGGATGAAGGCGCTCAAAGCCCACGACGAAGGACTCGCCGTCGTCCGCGCGATGGGCACCGACGAACTCCACGTCATCGGCGACTGGCGCCGTGTTTTTCCCGAAGGCCGTGGGGTTACCGAGGTCAAGGTCAAAGACCTCTACACCGCGGGCACCGACACGATGGGGGAGGAGCAGTAGATGCCGGAGAGGAACAGTGACTTCGGAAGGTTCGGCGCGAGCGGCGTCAGGGGAAGCGAACTCGTCGGGCAAAAGCTCGACGACCTCGCCGGCGGCATCGCCACCCCCGTCACCGCGAAGCGCGGTCTGATGGCGCGCCTGAACTATCTGACGAGGTCCGAACACGCCCGCCAGGCCGCCAGGGATGTCGGGCTGACGGTGACCGACCGCACGCTCAAGGCGTGGCTGGAGGGCAAGCGCCGCCCCTCGGCGAAGAACCTGAAGAAGATCGACGACGCCTACCGGGTGGTGCGCCGGCAGAACGTGGCCCGGCACCTGCTCAAGCGCCTCAACGCGAACGGCGGCACCCGGGTGGAGATCCACCCCCTCAACCAGTCCGGCGTCGCCCGCCCGCTGCAGCGCGACGTTCCCTTCCGGCACATGAACGTGCGCCGCTGGGACCGGATCGTCGGCGCGTGGGCGGCCGGTGACCACCACGGCTTGGACGCGGCCTGGACCGACGACATCCTGCCTGATCTGGGATCCCAGTACGGAGCGTACGAGTACTGCACCAACGTCGGCTTCGCTGCATAGCCCCTGGCCGGAGGTGGTCTGCGGACCTCGCGGGATGGCGTACGGTTGGCTTCACCGACGCGGGGTGGAGCAGCTCGGTAGCTCGCTGGGCTCATAACCCAGAGGTCGCAGGTTCAAATCCTGTCCCCGCTACTGCCGAGCAGGGTCCGGATCCATTCGAGGATCTGGACCCTGTCGCATTTCAGGGGCGCCCGCCAGCTGCGGGCCCGCTGGGCTACGCGTGCGAGTGTCCGGCACGGCGTGCGAGCGGCCTGCGTACTCGTCGGTGGTGAGAGCCCGGCACCCGCGCTCTGCGTCACCACGCCTCGTCCATCGTGCCTGCCGCGGGCAGATCGAGGTATCGGGCTGCGTCGTGCAGGATCTCCGGTGTGATCGCCTCTGTGCCGTCGAGGATGGCGATCTGCGCGGCCGTGCTGAGTAGCGGTGTGAGGTTTTCCATGAGCCCGTCGGTGATGTCGTAGAGCTCTTCGGCGAGCTCCAGGAGGCTGTTGGGCCGGTGGTGGCACAGCTGGAGTCTTCCGTCGAAACTGGCCAGGGCTCGGGGCCATTCGTCGGGGTGTTCGGGGCTGCGGGGCGGTAGCCGGTTGACCCACAAGGTGGGTACGGACCGCTGGCGTAGCGGTGCGGCGTCGCTTGCCCGGCGCAGGGCGGGGAAGCGGGCGGTGCGTGCTTCGCGGAGGATGTCGCTGGAGCCGATGCCGCTCCAAAAGATCGTCAGGCTCAGTTCGTCCGCGAGGTAGTCGAGGAAGTCGAAGGTGGGCTGCAGGTCCTCGGTGCGCAGCCGGTCGATCCCGTCGACCAGGCACACCTCTACGTGGTGGGTGCGCATCACGTGCACGGCGGGCCCGGTGAAGTCCTTCATGCGCTGCACGGGCCGGCTGTCGGTGCCGGAGCGGTAGAGGTCCCAGCCAAGGAACGTGGCAAGGGCGGCGGACCAGTCGGCCGGGGTGCCCGGGGTGGGCGGGGCGTTGATGCAGATCACCGGGATGCGGGTGTCGTCGATGCCGTGCAGTTTCTCGCGGCGTCCTTGGTGGCCCATGCCGATGTGGTGCAGCAGCGTGCCCTGTATCCCGGACCGGGCAGACGACGCCCTGCTGGATCAGCTGTTCTACGCAACCGTGGGCGGACGCCAGGACTGCTGCTCGATGCTGCTCAACTGCGTCGCGGACGATCCGCGGGCGATGCACAAGCTGGTGGACTGGGCACGCTGGATCGCGGCCGAGGTATACGGCGACCTTCCAGCCGAGCTCGTCGACGAAGACGCGGCGGCAGACACCCCTTTTCCGCCCCTCGGTCACTTTCCGCCAGCTTGCTGCGAAGTTCCGCATGCGGGGCCGGACGGGCAGCGCCATGTACAACGTCCGCCAGTCGGCACAGCGCCGGGAAGCAGCGGACACCGTCGTGTTTCCCGGTGGGCTGTCAGTACCTGCTTCTACTCTTTGCGTCATGGCATTAGCGAGGCCCAAACGGCCGGTCACTGAGCTCCCGGGCGATCCCGCCCGGCTTCACCTCCACTACGGTCACGGGATCCCGCGGTGCCTTACGACTTCGAGGACACGCTGGAGTCCTGGTACGTCACCGTCACCTACGGGCAGGCGGGCGACGAGGAGTGGGACGACGAAGAGGACGAGAACAGCCGTGCTCCGGCTGCGGGTACCGAGGTCGGGCACCTCATCTTGTGGAGGCTGCGCGTCTACACCGGCGACAACCGGTGGGAGGCGGCGGACGCCGAGTCCGGCGATCTCGAGGTCATAGCGTCCGCGGTCCTTGGCCGGTCCGGACATGACGGCTACAGCGCCGCGTTCGAGAAAGCGGTCACCCACCCCGTCGGCGACTTGCTGCTCCTCGACCGCGTCAGCCTCGACAAGACGTGGAGGGGCTTCGGGCTGGGCCCGGCGCTGGCTGCCGAAGCGATCCGACGCCTGTCCGGCGGCTGCTGCGCGGTCGCGGTCTATCCGGCCATGGGCGAGTACCCCGAAGACCGCGAGCAGGCCACCGAGGCCTACCGCCGCCAGGCGAAGAAGAAGATCGCTGCCCTGTGGGAGAGCGTCGGCTTCCAGCCGTTTCGCCGTGGCGTGTGGCTCCTGGACACCGCCCTGCGCCAGCCAGAGGAGCTCATACGGGCTCGCCGTGCCGAACTGCACGCGCTCAGCGCGGCCTTCCACCGGTCCGGCCCGCCTGAGAACGGCCCGGCGGACGGCGTGACGACGAGGGGCCCCGGCCTGGGCTGACGTCCCGCAGGCGCTGCACCGCGCGGCTGTACAGGAACACCGAAGATTCGGAGGGTGCGGAAAACCATAGGGGAGAGGCAGCCGGTGGGCGAGGACACGCTGGACTGGGCACGGCAGCGCCTTCGGGAGACGGGCGTCTTCGAGACGCAGGACGGACTGCGATGGGCAGCGGGCCACGGGCTCGTCCTGTCCGTCTGGCGCAACGGTCCGATCGAGGACGCGCACGCCTCCCAGCCGACCAGCCGGCGCAAGGCATTGCGCGACGGGACGATGTTCGCCCGCAACACCTGGCTCACCCGGCAGGCGTTCGATCTCCTGGGCTCTGACGACCCGTTCCGTCTGTACGCACTGGAGGACCTGATCCTGGACCGGGAGATGGTCTGGCCGGGATGCGAGGGGACCCTGACGGACTTCGGCTGGGGATTCCTCGGAGGGATCAAGAAACAGGTGAAACAGTACATAGACATGTTCAGGCACTTCGAGAAGCGACTGCCGCCGGATGACTTCCTCCTCTTCGCTGGCGCTCCTCGCATCGGGACTCACGATGGCCATTACGGTATGCCGAAATGGCCTGCCTGCGTGGACGCGGCGATGCGGCGGCTGGGCGGTGAGGACGAGGAGTTCCTGCACGAATGGGGTGGCCTGATGACCCGCATCGGCCCCACCCCTGCTCCCGTCACCGCAGACCTCGGGACAACCCGGAAACTGCTGCTGGAGTCCCCGTGGGAACTGGGCGACGAGAACCTGGGCTGGTTCGCCTGGAACCCGATCATGGAACCACCTGACACGACACCCTAGTGATCTGGTTGTGAGTTGCTCTGGCACCACGTGAGTCGTTTTCCGCACCAGTTCACGGGTTTGGGTGCCGCGAGCCGGCTGGCTGCGGTG
>NZ_JBIWKH010000004.1:542701-563161 GCF_044765585.1 Streptomyces sp. NPDC102441 | reverse complement strand
CCGGATCCGGTGTCGGGTTCGGGTGAGGTCGTGGAGTTCGCGGAGGAGAACGGTCTGCCGATCGCGATCAAGGCCGCGTTCGGTGGTGGGGGGCGTGGGCTGAAGGTCGCCCGCACCCTGGAGGAGATTCCGGAGCTGTACGACTCGGCGGTGCGTGAGGCGGTGGCGGCGTTCGGCCGTGGTGAGTGCTTCGTGGAGCGCTACCTCGACAAGCCCCGCCATGTGGAGACCCAGTGTCTGGCCGACACCCACGGCAACGTCGTGGTCGTGTCCACGCGTGACTGCTCGCTCCAGCGCCGGCATCAGAAGCTGGTCGAGGAGGCCCCGGCCCCCTTCCTGTCCCAGGCGCAGAACGAGCAGTTGTACGCGGCGTCGAAGGCGATCCTGAAGGAAGCCGGCTACGTCGGTGCCGGCACGGTGGAGTTCCTGGTCGGTGCGGACGGCACGATCAGCTTCCTGGAGGTCAACACCCGCCTCCAGGTCGAGCACCCGGTCACCGAGGAAGTCACCGGTATCGACCTGGTGCGCGAGATGTTCCGTATCGCCGACGGTGAAGCGCTCGGTTACGGCGACCCGGAGATGCGGGGGCACTCCTTCGAGTTCCGGATCAACGGTGAGGACCCGGGCCGTGGCTTCCTGCCGGCTCCGGGGACGGTCACCCTGTTCGCTCCGCCCACCGGCCCCGGTGTCCGTCTGGACGCGGGTGTGGAGTCCGGGAGTGTCATCGGTCCGGCGTGGGACTCGCTGCTGGCCAAGCTGATCGTGACGGGTGCGACCCGTGAGCAGGCGTTGCAGCGGGCCGCGCGTGCGCTGGCCGAGTTCCAGGTGGAGGGGATGGCCACCGCGATCCCGTTCCACCGTGCGGTGGTGGCTGACGAGGCGTTCACCGCCGATCCGTTCACCATCCACACCCGGTGGATCGAGACGGAGTTCGTCAACGACATCAAGCCGTTCACGGTCCCGGCCGATCAGGACGCCGATGACGAGGCCGGCCGCGAGACCGTCGTCGTCGAGGTCGGCGGAAAGCGCCTGGAGGTCTCCCTGCCCTCCTCCCTCGGGATGAGCCTGGCGCGTACGGGTCTGGCGGCCGGTGCGAAGCCCAAGCGCCGTGCGGCGAAGAAGTCCGGCTCGGCGGCCTCCGGCGACACCCTGGCCTCCCCGATGCAGGGCACCATCGTCAAGATCGCCGTCGAAGAGGGCCAGGAAGTCAAGGAAGGCGACCTCGTCGTCGTCCTCGAAGCCATGAAAATGGAACAGCCCCTCAACGCCCACCGCTCCGGCACCGTGAAGGGCCTGGCCGCGGAAGTCGGCACCTCGGTCTCCTCCGGCGCCACGATCTGCGAAATCAAGGACTGAACACGCGTTCTCCTTGCTGCACACTGAGGGCCCGGCGACCGCCGGGCCCTCAGTGGCATCCTTGGGACGCGGGAGCGGACACCAGGAGGACAGGGTGATGGCGATGAGTACGGCACCGACACCGGCCCGGCCGATGCGCGCCGACGCGCGCCGCAACTACGACCGGCTGCTGGCCGAGGCCCGTACGTCCTTCGCCGCCCAGGGCACGGATGCCTCGCTGGAGGACGTCGCCCGGCGGGCCGGTGTGGGCATCGGCACGCTCTACCGGCACTTCCCGAACCGTCAGGCCCTGATGAACGCGGTGTTCCAGGAGGCCCTGACCTCGCTGCTCGACCGCTCCCGCGAACTGGCACGGGCCGACCAGCCGTGCGCCGCGCTGGTGGAGTGGCTGGGCGCGATCGTCACCCACGCGGGTGAGTACCGCGGCCTGGCACAGGCACTCATGTCGGCTTCGGGAGACAGGACTTCGGCACTGACGTCCTGCCATGTGCCGCTGCGTCAGGCGGGTGACCGGCTGCTGACGCGGGCGAAGTCGAGCGGCTCGGTGCGGGCGGACGTGTCCGTCGACGACCTTCTCCAGCTGACGAACGCGATCGCGCTGGCCGCGGAACAGACCCCGGCCGACCCCGCCCTGGCCGACCGCCTGCTGAGGCTGACGCTCACCGGCCTGAAGGCAGGCCCGACCGACCGTGCGCCCTCGGACCCGGCGGGCGACTGACCGAGGGCCCGCCCCGGGCCCCGCGCCCCCGTCTCAGCTCCCCGGCTACCGGCGCCGCAGGTCCGCGACCCGGCCCACCGGCCCGTCCGCCATCGTGGCGGCGCTCCGCAGCTGCGGACCGAGACCTCCAGGCCCCCCATGACCGCCCTGCGTACGCCGCTGGCCCGGCAGCGGCATGTCCTGTCGCGGCTGCCGCCCCGGCGGCACGGGCTCGCCGCCCCTGGACTCCGAGTCGGGTCCCGCCACGGTGATCTCCACACCCTGGTCGGCCAGGGCCTGGAGCTCGGTGGCCGCACGCTCGTCGTGGACCGGCGGCTCGTCCGTCACCAGACGGGTGATCAGCTCCGTGGGCACCGTCTGGAACATGGTGTCGGAACCGAGCTTCGTGTGGTCCGCGAGGACCACCACCTCGGCCGCGGCCTGCACCAGAGCCCGGTCCACGCTCGCCGAGAGCATGTTGGACGTGGACAGCCCGCGTTCAGCGGTCAGCCCGCTCCCGGAGAGGAAGGCCCGGCTCACCCGCAGCCCCTGGAGGGACTGCTCGGCACCGCTGCCGACGAGGGCGTAGTTGCTCCCGCGCAGGGTGCCGCCGGTCATCACCACTTCCACCCGGTTGGCATGGGCCAACGCCTGGGCGACGAGCAGCGAGTTGGTGACCACGGTCAGACCGGGTACCCGGGCGAGCCGGCGGGCCAGCTCCTGCGTGGTCGTTCCGGCGCCGACCACGATGGCCTCGCCCTCACCGACCAGGCCGGCCGCCAGATCGGCGATGGCCGTCTTCTCCGCGGTGGAGAGATGGGATTTCTGCGGAAAGCCGGACTCCCGCGTAAAACCGCCCGGCAAGACCGCACCGCCGTGCCGGCGGTCGAGGAGTCCTTCTGCCTCCAGTGCCCGCACGTCCCGCCGTACGGTCACTTCGGAGGTCTGGACGACGCGGGCGAGCTCACGGAGCGATACCGCCCCGTTGGCGCGCACCATTTCGAGGATCAATTGACGACGTTCTGCAGCGAACACGAAACTGACAGTAACCTGGCCGTAGGTTGTTTTTCAGCAGTTTGCGCCGAATAACAGAAGTTGTACATAGACGGGGCCCCCTAGTGGTATAGGGGGCCCCGTCGTCGCTCCGAGCAGTGCGTGCTACGCGTCGCCCTCACTCTTACGGGTGTGCAACTGCCGTGCCACTTCGGCGATCGAGCCGGACAGCGACGGGTAGACGGTGAACGCGTTGGCGATCTGCTCCACCGTCAGGTTGTTGTCCACGGCGAGCGCGATCGGGTGGATCAGCTCGCTGGCCCTCGGCGCGACGACACAGCCGCCGACGACGATGCCGGTGCCGGGCCGGCAGAGGATCTTGACGAAGCCGTCCCGGATGCCCTGCATCTTGGCGCGCGGGTTGCGCAGCAGCGGCAGCTTCACGACACGGGCGTCGATCTTGCCGGAGTCGACGTCGGCCTGGCTGTAACCGACGGTGGCGATCTCGGGGTCGGTGAAGACGTTCGCGGAGACCGTCTTGAGGTTCAGCGGCTGCACCGCGTCCCCGAGGAAGTGGTACATCGCGATCCGGCCCTGCATCGCCGCGACGGAGGCCAGCGCGAAGATCCCGGTGACGTCACCGGCGGCGTAGACACCGGGGGCGCTGGTGCGCGAGACCCGGTCGGTCCGGATGTGCCCGGACTCCTTCAGCTGCACCCCGGACTCCTCCAGGCCCATGCCCGCGGTGTTGGGGATCGCGCCGACGGCCATGAGGCAGTGCGTGCCGGAGATGACGCGGCCGTCGGCCAGCGTGACCTCGACACGGTCACCGACGCGCTTGGCCGACTGGGCGCGGGAGCGGGCCATGACGTTCATCCCGCGGCGCCGGAAGACGTCCTCCAGGACGGCGGCGGCGTCCGGGTCCTCGCCCGGGAGCACCCGGTCGCGGGAGGAGACGAGCGTCACGCGGGAGCCGAGCGCCTGGTAGGCGCCGGCGAACTCGGCACCCGTCACACCCGAGCCGACCACGATGAGCTCCTCGGGGAGCTCGTCCAGGTCGTAGACCTGGGTCCAGTTCAGGATGCGCTCGCCGTCGGGCAGGGCGTCCGGGATCTCCCGGGGGTGGCCGCCGGTCGCGATCAGCACCGCGTCGGCGGTGAGCCGCTCCTCGGTGCCGTCGGCGGCGGTCACCACGACCTGGCGGGACCCGTCGGCGGCCTGGAGGCCCTCCATCCGGCCCCGGCCGCGCATGACCCTGGCACCCGCGCGGGTGACGGAGGCGGTGATGTCGTGGGACTGGGCGAGCGCGAGGCGCTTGACGCGCCGGTTGACCTTGCCGAGGTCGACCCCGACGACCCGGGCGGCCTGCTCCATGTGCGGCGTGTCGTCGGCGACGATGATGCCGAGTTCCTCGTAGGACGAGTCGAAGGTGGTCATCACCTCGGCCGTCGCGATCAGGGTCTTGGAGGGCACGCAGTCGGTGAGTACCGAAGCGCCGCCGAGGCCGTCGCAGTCGACGACGGTCACCTCCGCGCCGAGCTGGGCGCCGACCAGTGCCGCTTCATAGCCGCCGGGGCCACCGCCGATGATCACGATCCGGGTCACGAAAAGTCCGCCTCGCGTGGTGTCATCCCACGGCCGTCTGCCGCCCCGGCCGGGGGTCCGGGGGATCGCCCCGGCGTATGCAGTACGTAGTTCATTGTCCCGCACGCGCCAAGCTGCTTCGCTCCGGGGCCCTCCATACGGGAACGGACCGGCCCCGGCCACGGCCCGTGGCCCAGGCGTACCGCCCACGACCGGGCCTTTCCTCTCCGGAACCGGCACGCTCCCCGCCACCTCCCGTACCCTCGACCCCATGTCGCTCTACGCCGCGTACGCCGGCAACCTCGACGCGCGGCTGATGACGCGCCGCGCACCGCACTCCCCGCTGCGCGGCACGGGCTGGCTCAACGGCTGGCGGCTGACGTTCGGCGGGGAGCAGATGGGCTGGGAGGGCGCGCTGGCCACGGTGGTGGAGGCACCCCGTTCCCAGGTGTTCGTCGCGCTGTACGACCTGGCTCCGATGGACGAGGACTCCATGGACCGCTGGGAGGGTGTCGGCCTCGACATCTACCGGCGCATGCGGGTGCGGGTGCACACCCTGGACGGCGAGGAACCCGCCTGGATGTACGTCCTCAACAGCTACGAGGGCGGGCTGCCCTCCGCGCGCTATCTGGGTGAGGTGGCGGACGCCGCGGAGTCCGCGGGCGCGCCGCACGACTATGTGATGAGCCTGCGCAAACGACCCTGCTGAGCGACGCCCTCCGGGGCTCTTCCCGGGGCTCTTCTGTACGAACGTACGAATGCGATCGGCCAGACTCTCACCGGACACATCTACGCGCGTAGGGAATCAGCGGTTACCCTCATCCGCGTGAACGCATCTGTTATTCCGGACCACATCCAGGGCGACCCCCGCGCCGCCGCTGCCGACGCCGCAGCGCGCCTGCGCGAGCTGACCGGCGCCGATACCCACGACGTCGCTCTCGTGATGGGCTCCGGGTGGGCCCCCGCGGGCGATGCGCTCGGCGTCCCGGAGGCCGAGTTCCCGGTCACCGCGCTGCCCGGCTTCCCGGCCCCGGCCGTCGAGGGCCACGGCGGCATGGTCCGCTCGTACCGGATCGGGGAGAAGCGCGCCCTGGTCTTCCTGGGCCGTACGCACTACTACGAGGGCCAGGGCGTGGCGGCGGTCGCGCACGGCGTCCGTACGGCGGTCGCGGCGGGCTGCGGGACCATCATCCTGACGAACGGCTGCGGCGGCCTGCGCGAGGGCATGCGCCCCGGCCAGCCGGTGCTCATCAGCGACCACATCAACCTCACGGCGGCTTCGCCGATCATCGGCGCCAACTTCGTCGACCTGACGAACCTGTACTCGCCGCGGCTGCGCGCGCTGTGCAAGGAGATCGACGAGACGCTCGAAGAGGGCGTGTACGTGCAGTTCCCCGGCCCGCACTACGAGACTCCGGCCGAGATCGGCATGGTCCGGGTCATGGGCGGCGACCTGGTCGGCATGTCCACGGTCCTGGAGGCCATCGCGGCGCGTGAGGCGGGGGCGGAGGTGCTGGGCATCTCCCTGGTCACGAACCTCGCGGCGGGCCTGAGCGGCGAACCCCTCAACCACGAGGAGGTCCTCCAGGCGGGCCGCGACTCGGCAACCCGGATGGGCGCGCTGCTGGCACGGGTGCTGGACCGGGTCTAGCAGGGGCTCCGCCCCCGCACCCCCGCTCCTCAAACGCCGGAGGGGCTTGATTCTGCCCGGCTCGACTTGCATATCCGCCTCCCCCTTGAGGCACAGGGCAACCAAATCCAGCCCCGCCGGCGTTTGAGGCGCCCTCCCTGAGGCACAGGGCAACCCAAAATCAGCCCCGCCGGCGTTTGAGGCGCGGGGGCCCGGGGGCAGAGCCCCCGCCGACCTCGCGCAGGCGCCCCGCCCCCTGAGGCACAGGGCAACCAAAATCAGCCCCGCCGGCGTTTGAGGCGCGGGGGCCCGGGGGCAGAGCCCCCGGACAGCCCCGCGCAGCGGCTCCATCCCAGCCCCCCCGTACCGCGGAAAGGCGGACACCGTGCAGCAGGACGACCTCATCACGCGGGCCAGGACCTGGCTCGCCGAGGACCCGGACCCCGAGACCCGCGCGGAGCTCGCCGGCCTCATCGACGCCGGCGACCTCACCGCCCTGGAGGACCGCTTCGCCGGCACGCTCCAGTTCGGCACGGCCGGCCTGCGCGGCGAGATCGGCGCCGGCCCGATGCGCATGAACCGGTCCGTAGTCATCCGCGCGGCCGCCGGCCTGGCCGCGTACCTGAAGGCACAGGGCCAGTCCGGCGCACTCGTCGTCATCGGCTACGACGCCCGCTACAAGTCCGCCGACTTCGCCCGCGACACCGCCGCGGTGATGACCGGCGCCGGCCTGCGCGCGGCCGTACTCCCCCGCCCCCTGCCGACCCCCGTCCTCGCGTACGCCATACGGCACCTGGGGGCCGTCGCGGGCGTGGAGGTCACAGCCAGCCACAACCCGCCGCGCGACAACGGCTACAAGGTCTACCTCGGCGACGGTTCACAGATCGTGCCCCCGGCCGACGCGGAGATCGCGGCGGCCATCGCGGCGGTCGGCCCCCTCGACGGCGTACCGCGCCCGGAGTCGGGCTGGGAGGTCCTCGGCGAAGAGGTCCTGGCCGCCTACCTCGAACGTACGGACGCCGTCCTGAACCCCGGCTCCCCCCGCACCGCGCGGACGGTCTACACCGCGATGCACGGCGTAGGCACCTCCGTCCTGACGGCCGCCTTCGCGCGGGCAGGCTTCCCCGAGCCCGTACTCGTGGCCGAACAGGCGGACCCCGACCCCGCGTTCCCCACCGTCGCCTTCCCCAACCCGGAAGAGCCCGGCGCCATGGATCTCGCGTTCGCGACCGCGCGCCGGACACAGCCCGACCTGATCATCGCCAACGACCCGGACGCCGACCGCTGCGCCGTCGCCGTCCCGGACCCTGCGGCCGACGGCGGCTGGCGGATGCTGCGCGGCGACGAGGTAGGCGCGCTGCTCGCCGCCCACCTGGTGTCCAGGGGCGTCACGGGCGTGTTCGCCGAGTCGATCGTCTCCTCGTCCCTGCTCGGCAGGATCGCCGAGAAGGCGGGCCTCGGCTACGAGGAGACGCTGACGGGCTTCAAGTGGATCGCCCGCGTCGAGGGCCTGCGCTACGGCTACGAGGAGGCCCTGGGCTACTGCGTGGACCCGGAGGGCGTCCGCGACAAGGACGGCATCACGGCCGCGCTGCTGATCGCCGAACTCGCCTCCGCACTCAAGGAGAAGGGCCGCACCCTCCTCGACCTGCTGGACGACCTCGCCCTCGAACACGGCCTGCACGCCACGGACCAGCTGTCGGTCCGGGTCGAGGACCTGACGGTCATCGCGAACGCCATGCGGCGCCTGCGCGAGACACCCCCGACCGCCCTGGCGGGCCTCCCGGTCACCTCGGCCGAGGACCTCTCGCAGGGCACGGACACCCTGCCGCCCACGGACGGCCTGCGCTACCACCTCACGGGCGCCAGGGTGATCGTCCGCCCGAGCGGCACGGAGCCGAAGCTCAAGTGCTACCTGGAGGTCGTGGTCCCGGTCACCGACGCCGCCGGGCTCCCGGAGGCTCGCGCGAGGGGCGCGGAGTTGCTGGCCGGCATCAAGCGCGACCTGGCGACGGCCGCGGGGATCTGAGGTCTGCCTGTGCGGTGGGCTACTCCGGCAACCAGCCGCACAGGCACCATGGAATGGCTATAGTTCCACTATGGCTAACACCACGATTCAGGTTCCGCGAGAAACCCGCGACCATCTCGCGGCTCTGGCGGCCGAGCGCGGCCTCACGCTGGGCCAGCTCGTGCAGCAGCTCGCCGCACACGAACTCACCGAAACGCAGATCGCCGAGCGACTGGAAGCCGACCGTGCGGCGGCCCGCCGGAACATGGGCGTCGATCTGGCTGACGAGGAATTCGACCAGGGCCCCGACGTGCTGAGCAATATCTACCGGATCGCGGCGGAAAAGGTAAGGGCCGCCAGGGGCACGGCCGCGTGATCATCCTCGACACGAGTGCCGTGGCCGCACTGGCCGAAGGGCACAAAGTACTCAACCAGTTGGCCGCCAATATGGCGAAGACTCCCGGAGACCGCCTCTGGGTGCCCGCACTGTGTCTGATGCAGGCGGAAGCGGACGACGCCGACGCGGGCAGAGCGGCCCTGGCCTTTTCCTCAGTCAGCGTCGACACACTCGATACTGTCGCCTCGGTGACGGTGGGAACCCTGGTGCGAGACGGCTTCGGCAGGCCTGACACGTGTCACGCACTGTACTGCGCGTCACCCCGAGCCGAGTTCACCGGAATGTCGATCCTGCTAACCGGCCACGAGAACCTCTACCCACCCGGCGTGGTGACCGTGGACATCGACTCTCCGGGAACGCTGGGCTATCACTGAGCCCTGCGGTTCAGCGCCTGATGGACGAGGCTGTGGGTGTAGAGCCGCCGCGCCTGGCCCTCGCCGAGCACGTCGACGGCCGCGAGCACCAGGCCTGGATCGGGCTTTCCGTATGCGGGGGCAAAGCCCAGGGGATTGGGGTGCACGCCCGACCGAACCGTCGGCCGAAACAGCCGGGCTGCGGGCGGGGCGGGCGGCCCTCGCTGTCGTCCGACGCCCTGCCTCGGTCACGCCGACGACCCGGGCCCCGTACCCGGCCCCACTCAGCCGATGCCCCATCGCCTGGTCGAAGTCCACAGGAATCGTCGCCGCGTAGATCGTCGCCGTGCCCGCGTACGCCCGGCCGGGCAGGCCCAGGTTGCGCCGGGACCCGTGCCGCACCCACCCGAGCGCACCGAGTTCCCGCAGTACGCGGACATGCCGCTTCACCGTGGCGGTCGACACCCCTACACGCAAGACGCTTCGGGTAGGCATGACGCACGCAGTGCCATTCTCAAGTAAATGCAGAGGATTGTTATTCTTGATTCGTTGCGCCGAGTTTTCGAAGGATAGGTTCGACGAACTTTGCGAATTTCAGCTACGGTCGTCTGGTGGGGCTCATTGCGGCAGGCGCACTTATCGAGTGGGCGGGGAGGCGGGAAAAACCTGCTATGCCGGGGATAAGGATTGCCATGCTCGTGAGTGCTGCCACGTCCTTGCTTTTCAGCATCTTTTCGTAGCTCAATTACCGAGATCCGGCGATGAACCCCAAGCCCAGGGCACAGAGACCACCTGACCAGCAGCGCCGTCTGCCGTCGTCAGTAATCCTGCGCTCCCCCTTGCCCACGGGCGAGGCCCATCAGGCCAGTCGCCCGCATGGTCAGCACGTCAACCCACTGCACGTCACCAGCGGAACGCCCAAGGCCAGCACACACAGCCTCGCCATCCGTCCCGTGCCGGGACGTGACCCCAGGCCCGGGCCTCCGCGGCCTCAGCGCCGACGGCCATCAGCGCCGCCCCCAGCACCTCAGCCGATCGCGAGCAGCACCACGAGCAGTACCGCGCCGACCACGGCCGGGGCGATCACCTCGTAGGCCCAGCGGACCGACGCCGTGGTCGTGCCCTGCTCCTTGCGGGCGGCTGCGCCCTCGGCGAGCTCCCGCAGGTCGCCCACCGTCTGGTCGGCGGCCGCCGAGCGGGCGGCGGAGTCGCGGACGTCGGCGTGCACGGAGGTCCGGCCGTACGGGTCGTCGTGCGCCTGCTGGCCGGCCTTCCTGGCGGCGCGCTTGCGCTCGCGCAGCGAGACGGGGACCGCCCACAGCTGGTACTTGTCGCCGCTGTGGGTGAAGACCTCGCTCGAATACGCGGCGCGCACCGTGGAGACATCCGTCCAGGGCAGCACGATCGTGCGGAACGGGTTGCGGATCCGGATCCGCTCCGCGTCGGCGAACACGGCCGGCCGCAGCGTGAACGCCACGATCAGCGGGATCACCGTCAGCAGCGCGGCCAGCGACAGCCACGGCACCCACCCCTTGCCCTGGACCACCGCGTCGCCGCCGATCCAGCCGACCAGCAGGATCAGCAGCACGCCGCTGACCAGCCCGGCGCCCGACCGGAAGGTCCGGTCGGCGTAGGCGGGCTCGGCGGGGGGTGTGGGGCTCGTCATGGGACCGATTCTGCCTGACGGGGAGCGGCGGGGTGCCCGGAGGCCTCGTACAGCCGTGGAAGGCACGTAAACGGGGAGGCCCCTGTACAGGTCGCTACGCGCGTAGATATGCTCATGTGGTGACCATGCCCACCACTGCTCCCTCCCCCAAGCTCTCAGCTCCGTTCGAGCAGGGGGGACCCCCACTCGCCGACGCGACGGCGTCCGACAGTGCGCTGCGCCGCTTCCTGCACGGGCTGCCCGGCGTCGACACCGTCGGCCTCGAAGCGCGCGCGGCCTCCCTCGGCACCCGATCGATCAAGACGACCGCCAAGGCGTACGCCATCGATCTCGCCATCTCGATGATCGACCTGACGACGCTGGAAGGCGCGGACACCCCGGGCAAGGTCCGGGCTCTCGCCGCCAAGGCCGTCAATCCCGACCCGACCGACCGCACGACTCCGCGCACCGCGGCGCTCTGTGTCTATCCCGACATGGCGGCGACCGCCGTCGCCGCGCTGGCCGGCTCCGGGGTGAAGGTCGCCTCCGTCGCGACCGCCTTCCCCGCCGGGCGCGCCGCGCTGGACGTCAAGCTCGCGGACGTACGCGACGCCGTGGCGGCCGGGGCCGACGAGATCGACATGGTGATCGACCGCGGCGCCTTTCTCTCCGGCCGCTATCTCAAGGTCTACGAGGAGATCACCGCCGTGAAGGCCGAGTGCGGCTCCGCGCGGCTCAAGGTGATCTTCGAGACCGGCGAGCTGTCCACGTACGACAACATCCGGCGGGCCTCCTGGCTCGGGATGCTGGCGGGGGCGGACTTCATCAAGACGTCGACCGGCAAGGTCGGGACGAACGCCACCCCGGCGAACACCCTGCTGATGCTGGAGGCCGTACGCGACTTCCGGGAGCAGACGGGCGTACAGATCGGCGTGAAGCCCGCGGGCGGCATCCGCACCTCCAAGGACGCGATCAAGTTCCTCGTCCTGGTCAACGAGACGGCGGGCGAGGACTGGCTGGACAGCCACTGGTTCCGCTTCGGCGCCTCCAGCCTGCTGAACGACCTGCTGATGCAGCGCCAGAAGCTCAGCACCGGCCGTTACTCCGGCCCCGATTACGTGACGGTGGACTGATACGCCATGGCATCCGCATTCGATTACGCACCGGCCCCGGAGTCCCGCTCCGTCGTCGACATCGCCCCCTCGTACGGCCTGTTCATCGACGGCGAGTTCACCGAGGCGGCCGACGGCAAGGTCTTCAAGACGGTCAGCCCGTCCACCGAGGAGGTGCTCTCCGAGGTCGCGCGAGCAGGCGCCGAGGACGTGGACCGTGCCGTGAAGGCGGCCCGCAGGGCCTTCGAGAAGTGGTCGGCGCTGCCCGGCTCCGAGCGCGCCAAGTACCTCTTCCGGATCGCCCGGATCATCCAGGAGCGCTCCCGCGAGCTCGCCGTCCTGGAGACCCTGGACAACGGCAAGCCGATCAAGGAGACCCGCGACGCGGACCTCCCGCTGGTCGCCGCGCACTTCTTCTACTACGCGGGCTGGGCCGACAAGCTCGACCACGCCGGGTACGGGGCGAACCCGCGACCGCTCGGTGTCGCCGGCCAGATCATCCCGTGGAACTTCCCGCTCCTGATGCTGGCCTGGAAGATCGCCCCGGCGCTCGCCACCGGCAACACGGTGGTGCTCAAGCCGGCGGAGACGACTCCGCTGTCGGCCCTGTTCTTCGCCGACATCTGCCGCCAGGCGGGCCTGCCCAAGGGTGTCGTCAACATCCTGACCGGGTACGGCGACGCGGGCTCGGCCCTCGTCGAGCACCCCGACGTCAACAAGGTCGCCTTCACCGGTTCGACCGCCGTCGGCAAGGCAATCGCCCGGCAGATCGCGGGCACGGACAAGAAGGCCACGCTCGAACTGGGCGGCAAGGGCGCCAACATCGTCTTCGACGACGCCCCCGTCGACCAGGCCGTCGAGGGCATCGTCACCGGCATCTTCTTCAACCAGGGCCAGGTCTGCTGCGCGGGCTCGCGGCTCCTCGTACAGGAGTCCGTGCACGACGAGGTGCTGCACTCCCTCAAGCGCCGGCTGTCCACGCTCAGGCTCGGCGACCCGCTGGACAAGAACACCGACATCGGCGCGATCAACTCCGCGGAGCAGCTCTCCCGGATCAGCGCGCTCGTCGAGACGGGCGAGGCCGAGGGCGCCGAGCGGTGGTCCGCTCCGTGCGAGCTCCCGTCCGCCGGTTACTGGTTCCCCCCGACGCTCTTCACGAACGTCACCCAGGCGCACACCGTCGCCCGCGACGAGATCTTCGGCCCGGTGCTGTCGGTGCTGACCTTCCGTACGCCCGACGAGGCCGTCGCGAAGGCCAACAACAGCCAGTACGGCCTCTCGGCGGGCATCTGGACCGACAAGGGCTCCCGCATCCTCGCGGTGGCGAACAAGCTCCGTGCGGGCGTCATCTGGGCCAACACGTTCAACAAGTTCGACCCGACCTCGCCGTTCGGCGGATACAAGGAGTCGGGCTTCGGCCGCGAGGGCGGCCGTCACGGTCTGGAGGCCTACCTCGATGTCTGACGGGCGACTGAGCGTCTTCAAGACCTACAAGCTGTACGTCGGGGGCAAGTTCCCCCGCTCCGAGAGCGGCCGGGTGTACGAGGTGAGCGACGCAAAGGGCAAGTGGCTGGCGAACGCCCCGCAGTCCTCCCGCAAGGACGCGCGTGACGCGGTCGTGGCCGCGCGCAAGGCGTTCGGCGGCTGGTCCGGCGCTACCGCGTACAACCGCGGCCAGGTCCTCTACCGCGTCGCGGAGATGCTGGAGGGCCGCCGGGAGCAGTTCGTACGGGAGGTGGCGGACGCCGAGGGGCTGTCGAAGTCCAAGGCGGCGGCCGTCGTGGACGCTGCGGTCGACCGCTGGGTCTGGTACGCGGGCTGGACGGACAAGATCGGCCAGGTCGTGGGCGGGGCGAACCCGGTCGCAGGCCCGTTCCTCAACCTGTCCACCCCGGAGCCGACGGGCGTGGTCGCGGTTCTGGCCCCGCAGGAGTCGTCGTTCCTGGGCCTGGTGTCGGTGGTCGCCCCGGTGATCGCCACGGGGAACACGGCGGTCGTCCTCGCCTCGGCCGACGCCCCGCTGCCCGCGCTCTCGCTGGGCGAGGTCCTGGCGACCTCCGACCTGCCCGGCGGTGTGGTGAACATCCTGTCGGGGAGGACGGCGGAGCTCGCGGCCCCGCTGGCGTCCCACCAGGACGTCAACGCCATCGACCTCACGGGGGCCGACGCCGCTCTGGCGAAGGAGCTGGAGATCGCGGCGGCCGACAACCTGAAGCGGGTGTCGCGTCCACAGGCTGTGGACGGTGACGACTGGTCGGCCGATCCCGGCACGCACCGCCTGACGGCCTTCCTGGAGACCAAGACGGTCTGGCACCCCACGGGTGCCCTGGGGGCCTCCGGCTCCTCGTACTGACCCGGCAGGCACGTGTGGGGCCGTCTCCCCGGCGGCCCCACACGCATGCGTACGCCGGATCAGCCGGTGATCAGACCGGTCACCTCTCCGACCACGGGCAGATCACCGAGCGCGGCACCACTGGTCACCGGGTCCGTGACGATCGCGGTGGTCACGGGCTTGAAGTCGGCGACCTGGGTTCCCACGGCGTTGTCCAGCGGGTCCACGCCCGTACCGGCCAGGGGATCCAGCTGGAGTTCGGTCACGGGCTTGACGGCGCCCACGATCCCGTAACCGAGCACGCTGCTCAGCGCGGGCTCCGCCGCTTCGTTGACCGCCCCCAGGGTGCTGTCCGCGGTGTCCGCGCCGGTCGCGGGCGGGGCGGGCAGCGGCGCCGCCTGGGCCGCCGCACCTCCCGCGCCGAGCGCCGCGCCCAGCGCGGTGAGGGTCAGACCGGCGCGCAGCAAGGTGCGTTTCCGGGGCTTGGACAGTGCATGACGTGCCATGTTTTCCCACCTGATCGGGACGTGTCGGGTAATCATCCGTGCGCGCAGAGTAGTTGAGGTGTGATGCTCGATACCAACAGGACCTCCCGGGGATCCCCTACGCGGGTCAATGCCTCACACTTCTGTCCTGTGAGTTCCCAACCGATCCCCACGCGCGTCGTGCTGCTCGCCGGTCCGTCCGGCTCCGGCAAGTCGTCCCTCGCGGCCCGCAGCGGTCTCCCGGTGCTACGCCTGGACGACTTCTACAAGGAGGCCAACGATCCGACACTGCCGCGGGTCACCGGCAGCGTGGACATCGACTGGGACTCGGCCCTGTCCTGGGACGCGGACGGCGCGGTCGCGGCCATAGCGGAGCTGTGCCGAGCGGGGCGTACGTCCGTACCCCTGTACGACATCGCCACGAGCTCACGGACGGGCCGCGAGACGCTCGACATCGAACGCACGCCGCTCTTCGTCGCGGAGGGCATCTTCGCGGCGGACATCGTGGAGCGCTGCCAGGAACTGGGCCTGCTCGCGGACGCGCTGTGCCTGCGCGGCCGGCCGTCGACGACGTTCCGCCGGCGCCTGGTGCGCGATCTGCGGGAGGGCCGCAAGTCGGTGCCGTTCCTGCTGCGGCGCGGCTGGCGCCTGATGCGCGCCGAGCGCCGCATCGTGGCCCGCCAGACGGCGCTCGGCGCCTACCCGTGCGCCAAGCAGGAGGCCCTGGGCCGCCTGGCCGCCGCGGCGGCGGGACGGTGCAGCACCCCGCGGAGCCGGGTGCCCAACTGAGCGCGGAGCCCGGGCCCCGGAAAACGCGGCGGGGGCGGACAGGACCCCCCGGCCTGTCCGCCCCTGCTGCGTACCACCCCCGTGCCGCCGCCTCCCCCGAAGCTGCGGCCTTTCCCCCGTGTCCCCCTGGTGTTGCTCCCCCGTGTTCCCCCGGTGTTGCTCCCCCCGCGCCCCCGTAGACCTCAGGCCACCAGCTCGCCGAAGGACTCCTCCTCGTCACGGCCGAAGCTGAGGACCTCGTCCTCGCGCAGCCGGCGGAGTGACCGCCAGATGCTCGACTTCACCGTGCCGACACTGATGTCGAGGATGGACGCGATCTCCGGGTCCGTGCGGCCCTCGTAGTAGCGGAGGACCAGCATCGTGCGCTGGAGTTCCGGCAGCCGTGCGAGCGCCTGCCAGAGCACCGCCCGCAGCTCCGTGCCGCGCATCGCGTCCGTGTCGCCCACCGTCTCCGGCAGCTCCTCGGTCGGGTATTCGTTGAGCTTGCGCCTGCGCCACGCGCTGATGTGCAGGTTGGTCATGGTGCGGCGGAGGTACCCGCCGACGGCCGCCTTGTCGCTGATCCTGTCCCACGCCCGGTACGTCGAGAAGAGGGCGCTCTGCAGCAGGTCCTCGGCCTCGAACCGGTCGCCGGTCAGGTGATAGGCGGTCGCGTACAGGGAGGCGCGGCGCTCCTGGACGTAGGCGGTGAACGCCGCTTCGGCGTCCTCCGTCCGTTCCAGGGGCTTCCGCTCCCCCGAACCCTCTCCGTGCGCGCTGCCCCCGTTTTCCCCCGTGGGCACGTCGATCATCGTCAGGTACGACGAGTGCTGACGTCCGGCGCCACATGCGCGCCCCCGCCCCCCGGCGCCGGACTTCTCCGGGCTCCGCCCGACGTCGTGAAGGCGCGTGACAACTGCGCTTGAGGTGGTGCTGTGCAGTGCGTTCATCTGGCGCCCCCCATCGGTGGAGTCCGTTCGTTCCGTGTTCCAACGAGCTTGCCGGGGCAGTTTCATGGCACTGTCCCCCGACTGTCACAGAGCTGTCACAGGCCATGTCGGAGACCGAGCCGGGATCACGTCTACGGATCAAGTCGGGGGGATTGTCGAAACGTGGCACCACCATGGGCCAGAATGGCCCCTGTGCCTTTCCTGTTGCTGATCGAGGACGATGACGCCATCCGCACGGCCCTCGAACTCTCACTGTCACGCCAGGGCCACCGTGTGGCCACCGCGGCGACGGGAGAGGACGGCCTGGAGCTGCTCCGGGAGCAGCGGCCGGACCTGGTCGTGCTGGATGTGATGCTGCCCGGAATCGACGGTTTCGAGGTGTGCCGGCGTATCCGGCGTACCGACCAACTGCCGATCATTCTGCTGACCGCGCGCAGCGACGATATCGACGTCGTGGTGGGACTGGAGTCCGGCGCGGACGACTATGTCGTGAAACCCGTACAGGGCCGGGTGCTCGATGCCCGTATCCGCGCGGTCCTGCGCCGCGGGGAGAGAGAGTCCACCGACTCGGCCACGTTCGGAAGTGTCGTCATCGACCGTTCCGCGATGACCGTCACGAAGGACGGGGAGGACCTGCAGCTCACGCCGACCGAGCTGCGGCTTCTGCTCGAGCTGAGCCGCCGGCCGGGACAGGCCCTGTCCCGGCAGCAGTTGCTCCGCCTGGTGTGGGAGCACGACTATCTCGGTGACTCGCGGCTGGTGGACGCCTGTGTGCAGCGGTTGCGGGCGAAGGTGGAGGACGTGCCGTCCTCGCCGACCCTGATCCGTACCGTGCGGGGTGTGGGCTACCGGCTGGATTCGCCTCAGTGAGCGATTCCGCGAAGCGTTCCATACGCGCGGGTCTTCGCTGGACCAGCCTGCGGCTGCGGCTTCTGATCGTGTTCGCGCTGGTGGCGCTGGTGGCGGCGGTGTCCGCTTCGGGCATCGCCTACTGGCTCAACCGCGAGGCCGTCCTGACGCGTACGCAGGACACGGCGCTCGGTGACTTCCGCCGTCAGATGCAGAACCGCGCGGCCTCGCTCCCGCTGGAGCCCACGGCCGTCGATCTGCGGGACGCCGCCGAGCAGATGGCCACCAGCGGGCCGGGCTACCACGTGCTGCTGATCGGCGCCCGTGACGGCAAACCCGTCGCCGGGTCGTCCGACCTCGACTCCTTCACCAAGGCCGACGTGCCGGCCTCGCTGCAGAGACAGGTGAACAAGAAGCAGTCGCTGACGTCGGCCAACACCGTTGAGTACCACCTGTTCTGGCAGCGTACGACGCTGGGCGGCACCCCCTACCTGGTGGCCGGGACGAAGGTCATCGGTGGTGGTCCCGCCGGGTACATGCTGAAGTCGCTCGACCAGGAGCGTCAGGACCTCAACTCGCTGGCGTGGTCCCTGGCCATCGCCACGGCGCTGGCCCTGGTCGGCTCGGCTCTCCTCGCCCAGGCCGCGGCGACGACCGTGCTGCGGCCGGTGCAGCGGCTCGGCGACGCGGCCCGCAAACTCGGTGAGGGCAAGCTCGACACCCGGCTCGTGGTCTCCGGCACCGATGAACTCGCCGATCTGTCCCACACGTTCAACAAGGCCGCGGGCTCCCTGGAGAAGAAGGTCGCGGACATGAGCGCGCGGGAGGAGTCGAGCCGGAGGTTCGTCGCCGACATGTCGCACGAGCTGCGCACCCCGCTGACCGCGATCACGGCGGTCGCGGAGGTGCTGGAGGACGAGGCGGACAGCCTGGACCCGATGATCGCTCCGGCCGTGCACCTGGTGGTGAGCGAGACCCGGCGGCTCAACGACCTGGTCGAGAACCTCATGGAGGTCACCCGCTTCGACGCCGGTACGGCCCGCCTCGTCCTGGACACGGTCGACGTCGCCGACCAGGTGACCGCCTGCATCGACGCCCGCGCCTGGCTGGACGCGGTCGATCTGGACGCGGAGCGCGGCATCATGGTGCGGCTGGATCCGCGCCGGCTCGACGTGATCCTGGCGAATCTGATCGGCAACGCCCTCAAGCACGGCGGGTCACCGGTGCGGGTGTCGGTACGGACCGACGAGGACGAGCTGGTCATCGAGGTACGCGACCACGGCCCGGGCATCCCCGAAGAGGTCCTGCCCCATGTGTTCGACCGCTTCTACAAGGCGAGCGCCTCTCGCCCACGCTCCGAAGGCAGCGGTCTCGGCCTGTCCATCGCGGTGGAGAACGCGCACATCCACGGCGGTGACATCACGGCCTCGAACCTGCCGGACGGCGAAGGTGCGGTGTTCGTGCTGCGCCTTCCGCGCGACACGGAGCCGGACGAGCCGGACGACGCGGACCGGAACGAGAAGGGCGACGCCAAGTGATGCGCAGCGAGCGGACGTACGGCGCACCGCGCAGGCCCGGCCGGGGCCCCGCCCGGCCCGTTGCCGCGCTGGCCGCCGTCGTGGCCTGTGCGGCGCTGGCGGCGGGCTGCGGCATCCGCAGCACCTCGGTGCCGGTCGACGCCGGCGCGGCGCCGTCCCGGATGCCGTGCCGGACCGCGTCGGCGGAGACGACCGCGCCGCCGCCGGGGACCGTGCCCGCACGGGTCTATCTGGTCTGCGCCTCGCAGCTGGTGACGGTGGAGCGCACGGTCGAGGTCGACGAGTCACGGTCCGAGCCCCTCCTGATCGCGCAGGCGCTCCTGAGCGAGCTCCAGCGGGATCCGGACGCCGATGAGCGGCGCGCCGGTTTCTCCACCGATGTCCCGGCGGCCCTGCGGGTCACCGCCGCCCACAAGGGGGACCCGGCGGGCACGCTGCGCCTCAGCGAGCAGCCGGACGACCTCACGGCGGAGGCGCTCGCGCAGGTGGTGTGTTCGTACGCGGACAGCGAGTCCCTCGGATCCGGGGGTTCGGTGGTGCTCGGCGGGCCGGGCGACTACGCCCCGCGTGGATACCTGTGCACGTCGGAGACGAAGAGCCTCTCCGCCGAGGTCCCCACGCTGGGCGCGCTCGGCCTGTAGCGGCCGGTCACCGGGATGCCGGTGACGACTCCGCGTCCGATTCGGCCCGTATCGGGATCTCCGGCTTGCCAATGACGCCGCGGGCGGAACCGATCCTGCGGGTGGTGACGTCTTGGTGCACGTGCGTCACAGTTCGGACGGCTCGGCCGTCATCCGCTTCCGCGCGGCGGGGGGACTCCTCCTTCTCGTGCATCTTCTGTTCGTCTGCTGGCTGACGCTGCGCCCGCTGGACGTGCCCTGGATGACGGCCGCGAACTTCCAGCCGTTCGCCGGGATCAGGGCCGACCTCGCCCTGGGCCCGGCCGAGGCGGTACGCCATATCGGTGAGGGCCTGCTGCTCCTGGCCCCGCTGGGCATACTGCTGCCGATGGCCGGCGGCAGGCTGCTGGTCTCCCCGTGGGCCTCACTGGCCCGTACGGTCGCGGCCGGCGCCCTGACCTCGATGGCGATCGAGCTGGGGCAGACGGGCGTGCCCGGCCAGGTCGTCGACGTCGACTCGCTGCTGCTGAACACCGCGGGCGTCGCGCTGGCCCATCTGCTGGTCGTCCCCCTGTCGCGGTCACGGCTGCGCCGGGGCAACCGGGCGGGGGCCGGCGACCTGGCCCGGATCGGGGCCCTGTCGTCCCGGGGTGAGGCCCCTCAGGGATCTACCCCGACGATTTCCAGGGTCGGTATCGCACCGTAGAGCGATGCTTTGTCCCCCGCCCCGGGGCCACTATGGAGGTACCGGGAGCACGACGGAGCTGCTCCCCGAAACGGTTCGCGAAGGAGCTCACCATGGCCGCACTTGCCCGCCCCCGTGACGGACGCATGATCGGTGGAGTGTGCGCGGCGCTGGCACAGCGCTTCTCCACCTCCGCAGGGACGATGCGTGTCATCTTCCTGGTCTCGTGTCTGCTCCCCGGCCCCCAGTTCCTGCTCTACCTGGCGCTGTGGGTGCTGCTGCCTTCGGAGAAGAGCCCGGCCGCGACGGCCTGGTGACCTTCAGGACCACGGGGAGAGAGACATGTGGGGGGGGCCCCCCCCCCCGGGGGGGGGGCCCCCCCGGGGGGGGGGGGGGCAACCCCCCCCCGGCCGGGGCCCGGGGGGGCCCCCGGGGGGGGGGCGCCCCGGCGGGTTGTT